>JAFRCS010000003.1 GCA_017404265.1 Mogibacterium sp.
AATGATCAGCGAGTACATTAAATACTACAACAATGAACGACCGGCATATGCGCTGAACTACAAAAGCCCAGTCCAGTACAAGACTGAAATGGGCTTTGTATAGCTTTTTTAAACTGTCTACTTTCTGTTGACTAGTTCAGGATCGCTCCGGCGGGTCTTTTGTTGTTTAGAGCAGATGTCCGATGATGAATATCACGACGGCGAACGCCGCAAAGAGCAGGCCACCCACAAGAAGCACGGCACTCATGGCGCCGCCTATCATGGCGCGCCTGCCTTCTCGGTCGAGCTGCTCCGGGCCGTAATGCTCATACGCATTTCCCGGTTTCGGAGGCTCTTCAAAATCCGCCCTGCCCTCCTTGAGCTTCCTGATGGAAGAAGCCGAAGGCATAAGCATAGGCTGAGGCTCCACGCCGCTCATATCGGCCACGGTACGGCCGTCATCATCGTCATACTTTCGTCTGTTATCCATATTATTTGCTCACTTCCGGACTGTCATCAAACAGATGGCATACCACATAGTGTCCCGGTTCTATCTCTTTCTGCGCCGGTACTTCATGTTTGCACTTCTCCATGCACTGCGCGCATCTTGTGTGGAACTTGCATCCCTCAGGCGGATTCGCCGGTGAAGGTATCGATCCCTCAAGCACTATCCTTTTCATCTTGACCGTCGGGTCAGGAACAGGGATAGCCGAGAACAACGCCTTTGTGTAAGGATGCAGCGGGTTCCTGAAGATATCGTCAGTCTCTCCGTATTCCACCAGATTGCCCAGATACATTACGCCTACAGTATCCGAGATATGCTCTACGACCGAAAGGTCGTGAGAGATGAACAGATACGTGAGACCAAACTGCTGCTGAAGATCCTCAAGCAGATTGATGATCTGTGCCTGGATCGATACGTCCAGAGCGGATACCGGCTCGTCGCAGACTACGAATTCCGGGTTCAGCGCCAGTGCTCTCGCGATGCAGATACGCTGCCTCTGACCGCCGGAGAACTCATGCGGATATCTGTCCTTATGGAAAGGCTGCAGGCCGCACTTGTCCATGATGTCATCAATGTAATCATCAAACTCTTCCTTCGGGACCAGCTTGTGCTCTCTGACCGCTTCTCCGATTATTTCGCCTACCGGCATTCTCGGAGACAGTGATGAGAACGGATCCTGGAAGATGATCTGCATCTTTGTGCGCGCGTCGTGAAGCTCTTTCTTGGTAAGATCGTAGACTTCCTTGCCGTTGAAGAGCACATCGCCCGCCGTTTTGTCTCCCGAAAGCCTCAGGATGGTACGTCCGCAGGTGGTTTTGCCGCAGCCGGACTCGCCTACCAGTCCCATCGTGGTTCCGCGCTTCAGATTGAACGTTACGCCATCAACAGCTTTTACATAGCCTGTTACTCTGCCCAGCATACCGTCCTTAATAGGGAAGTGTTTCTTCAGGTCTCTTACTTGAAGTATGTACTGCGGATCATAAACCAGCGGCTCCTTGTTCGGCCCTTCTGACGGCATCCTGTCTGCCCCTTTGCCTTTGCTTTCCGCAGGCTGGGAGGTAATGAAATCAGCATGCTCGTTCAGGTGCTGAGGCCCTCTGAGATTCCTGGTATGCATCTCCTGCTGCTGGGTGAAGCTTTTCTGGTTATTGTCATTACTTGCCATTCTCAGCTCCCTCCTTTCCAGCATTGTCGTAGAAGCGGTAGCAGCTGACCTTGTGGGTCGGCGACAGACTTATCTCATGCGGATACTCGCCGTCACACTCAGGACCGCATTTCATCTCGCAGCGGTCTCTGAAGTAGCAGTAGTCAGGCATGTTGATAGGATTAGGCACTTTGCCCGGTATCGAGTATAGTTTGTCGACTTTCTTGCCTACTACCGGCTTTGATGCCATGAGTCCTATGGTGTAAGGGTGAGCCGGGTGAGCGAAGATCTCCTCCGCCGTACCCTTTTCAACTATACGGCCGGCGTACATTACCACCACGTAATCGGCCATCTCGGCAATGACTCCGAGGTCGTGCGTGATGATCATAATGGATGAATTGATCCTGTCCTTCAGCTGTCTGAACAGGTCGAGGATCTGCGCCTGGATGGTAACGTCCAGAGCGGTTGTCGGTTCGTCTGCAATGATCAGCTTAGGATTGCACGCAAGAGCTATGGCGATCATTACACGCTGTCTCATACCGCCGGAGAGCTCGTGAGGATACATCTTATAGACACCCTCCGAGTTCGCGATTCCTACCAGTTCGAGCATCTCTATGGATCTCGCCTTGATGTCCTCTTTTGACTTGCCCTCTCCATCGTGGAGTTCTATTACCTCATCGATCTGCTCGCCTATCCTGAATACAGGGTTGAGCGAGGTCATAGGCTCCTGGAATACCATCGAAACGAAGTTTCCGCGCAGTTTCTGCATGACTTCGATCGGGGTATTCTTTATGTCATAAGCCTTTTCTCCGAGATTGATGCGGATCTCTCCGCTGACTATCTGGCCCTGAGGTCTCTGCAGCAGCTGCATTACGGAGAGGCTCGTTACGGACTTGCCGCAGCCGGATTCTCCTACAACACCCACTGTCTTGCCCTGAGGGACTTCGAATGTAACTCCATCGACAGCCTTGGCCGTACCTACATCGGTGAAGAAGTAGGTATGCAGATCATCGATCTCAAGAACGTTGGCCGGGTCGTGCATCTTTGTCAGATACTCGCTCTCAGGCACGTTCTTTCTCTTATACTTCTTTTCGAATTCGTCGGTTATCTTTCTGTTTTCCTTTGCGATGCGGCGCGATTCCTTGTTGGAAAGATAGCCGGCTGTATCTTTTTTCTTCTTAGCCATTGTCTTTCCTCCTTTAGCGCTTCATCTTAGGGTCGAACGCGTCTCTGAGACCGTCGCCTACGATATTAAACGCAAGAACGGTTATCAGCAGCAGCACGCCCGCCGGTATCCAGATAAACCAGTAATTAGTAAGTACGAATGTGTCGTTTACGTCATTGATGATATTGCCCCATGACGCGAACGGGAATCTTACTCCCAGTCCAAGGAACGACAGTGTCGCCTCCAGGATGATAGTAGTACCGAGACCCATGGTCATGTAAACGATGAGCTGCGGCATTACGTTAGGTATCAGGTGCCTGAAGATCCTCCTTGAAGGAGCGATACCGCAGGCTTCGGTCGCCGTCATGAATTCCTGCTCTCTCAGGGACAGTATCTGACCTCTGACGAGTCTTGCGACTCCGGCCCAGCCCAGTATTCCCAGGGTTATCATCATGTACATCATACGTGTGAACGACGGTACGTTTGCAGCATCCATCGCAGCGCCGAGGATGATCATGATAGGCAGGAACGGCAGGCAGTAGAATACATCTACTATCCTCATAATGAGTCCGTCGACCCAGCCTCCGAAGTATCCGGCTATACCGCCAAGTACTACTCCGATAAGAGCTTCGATGAATACTACTACGAATCCGATGATCAGCGAGATGCGTCCGCCATACATCAGTCTTGTAAGCATATCCATGCCGTTACGGTCTGTTCCCAGCCAGTGCTCTTTCGACGGAGCGGAATATGTGTCGAACACCTTTGTGTCGATTTCCTGCTTGACGTCCCAGGACTTGTTGGCTGCATCATACTTAAGTATGTATTCAGCCGTGACACCATTCTCATCGGTGTATTCGAAGGATTTCTGTCCGGCTTCAACAGCATCGATCAGCTGATTTTTCAGTTCTCTTGAGAAGAATACGTCGGACATTACGGCCCGGACTATGTACTGACTGACATAAGCTATCTCAGTACCCGACTTGTCTGTGATTATGCCGTCTTCACCGATGTCGTACTCATTGCCTTCAGCGGTAAATGTCTTTTCACCGGAGGCCTTTGCCCTGAGAGCAGCAAGTGAAAACTCAAAGCTTACGGAACCGTCCTGTGCCGACGGGTTGACAAGTTCCTTGCTTGCTATTCCTACCGGACTGCCCCCGCTGCTGACGACATAAGCGTCATCGGTCAGCTTCTCGAGCGTATAGCCGGTGCCTTTGTATTCGAAGCTGTCTTTGCCCTGGAGGATAGCCTTGAGTGCCTGAGCGTGTACCGTGCTCTTAAAAAGCTCTTTGTCCCCAACCGTGTAGCGGAATTCCTCATTGTGGACGATACCGGCATAATCTTTGGCCTGAGCATCCACTCTGTAGAATTTCTGGTCCTCTTCATAAGGCGAAAGCAACCCCCCTACGAATGAGAATATGAACATGGCAAGAAGTATCACCATCCCGGTAACAGCAAGTCTGTTACGGAAGAATCTCTTCAGTACCAGCTGTCCCGGAGAGAGCACCTTGACTCTCCGGTCATCGCTCAGTGAGAATTCCTCAGAAGGTGCGGCAGTTTCAAGCATGTCTTTCTTATCTTTCATGTCTTCCATGTCGTCCCTCCTTTCTAAGCGATCCTGACGCGCGGGTCTACGACCGCATAAAGCACGTCAGCAATGAGATTGCCGATAAGTGTAAGTAACGCAGTGAACACCAGGAAGAACATGGAGAACGGTATGTCTCCGGCGATCATGGCCTGGTAGGAAGCGTATCCTATGCCCGGTATCGCGAACAGCGTCTCCGTGATCAGCGCTCCCGAGAACAGTGTCGGAAGCGTTCCTCCTACGATAGTGACTATCGGTATAAGGGTGTTCCTGAATGCGTGATGATATATGACTCTTCTCTCGGACAGTCCCTTGGCTCTCGCGGTACGGATATAGTCCGCGTTGAGGACCTCAAGCATGTTTGTCCTTGTGTAACGCATAAGAGCTCCCATGCTGACTACTACCAGCGTGATGATAGGCATAACAAGGTGATTCGCCTTATCCATCAGCTGGCCGAAAGCAGACAGCTGGTCGTAGTTGCGCCCTATGAGTCCGTAGAGGTCGAACCACCCCAGCTTGACTGAGAACAGCAGCTTGAGAAGCGATGCGAAGAAGAATGTCGGTAATGAAATACCTGCCAGTGCTATGACAGATATGGTGTAGTCTGTTTTTGAGTATTGTTTTGTTGCAGCAATTATGCCCAGAGGGATAGCGATGATGAGTTCAAAAATGAACGATATAAGGCCCATCGCAAATGACAGCCACACGGTGTCATTGAACTTTGTGAGCACCGGAACAGTGTATTTCCAGCTGTCTCCGAAATCGCCCCTGAGCATGGAGCCGAGCCACTTGAAGTATCCGGAAATGATACTTCCGTCCATGTTATACATGACAGTGAGCTGCTCCATCCATTCCTCGTAGCTTTTTGATCCCGGCTGCATCGATTTCTGTCTTGCCGCAGCCTCGATGAATGAGGTCGGCAGGCATCTCATCAGCGCATAGATTATGAAAGCCACGAAGAACAATATGATCACAGACTGCAGCAATCTTTTCAGAATATATTTGCGCACGTCTTCATCTCCTCTTTTTGTAAACGCAACGGGGCAGGCAGCCGTAAGCGCCTGCCCCGTCTTAAATCATCCGGTGATCCTAATGTGCTGCCGTATTATTTAACAACAACATTCTGGATCTCATTGAGCCATGGATAGAATGTCGTTACATCCGGTGTGAATGTATCAGCATCAACTCTCTCCGGCGAGAAGATGATAGCGTTCTGTCTCTGATATACAGGAACTTCTACAGCCCAGTCGATGATTGTGTCAAGGCAGGACTTGTAGACAGTCTTTCTGTAGCTCTGATCCATATTAGTACGTGCATCGAGGATCATGGCGTCGAGCTCAGGATCTGCGATATCGTACATGTAGTTGGAACCGCCTGGTTCCAGACCGCTCTCAACACCGGAGTAGTATACCTGATACATATCCGGGTCAAGAGATCCGCCCCATGCAGCGCACCACATCGGGCAGTCTTCGGACTCAATGCCTGTCCACAGGTCTGCAGAGTTGGCGAGGTCCTTAACATTAAGTGTGATTCCGATCTTCTTGAATGCGTCGCTTGCAAGGTTGAGCATCATGAACGAAGGGTGATCGCCTGCGCCGTCAGCCGGAATCCATACTTCGTACTCGAGCGAAGCGCCTGCAGGAGCAGCTGTGACCTTGCCATCAGCAACGGTGAAGCCTGCAGCCTCGAAGAATCCGAGAGCTGCGTTCAGAGCTGCCTCGTCCTTTGCAGCGTCATCCATGTCGGATGTGTAGATATCATTTCCGTCGATGTCCTTCGAGAAGGCGATAGCATAGTCAGCATCTGTCTTCTGAGGAGCAGCCCAGGAAGTGTTGGAGATCGGGTAGTTGATGACGGAAGCCGTCTCTCCGTAGTAGGAGTCAACTGTTACGTCTCTGTATCTTGAGTATACTGTAGCGAATGCCTTTCTGAGGTTCTTCGAAGCATCCGATCCCGGATCGCCGCCGACATTGATGCCGTTAGCGCTCATGCCGAGATAGCCGTATCCGTTGTTGTCAACAGTGTTTGTGACGATCTTGTCACCGGATACCTCGCCGTTGCTGTTCTCAGCCTGGATGGCCTTGACTGTGTCAACGGAGTACGAAGGATCTGTGATGTCGATAGTGCCTGTGATTACACCATTCAGCTTATCCTGATCCTGAGACTCAAGGAACTGCACGTTCTTTGTCTTAGGAGCGCCGAGATAGAAGTCCTCATTGGCTTCGAACGAAACAACACCGTTCTCGAACTTGACGAACTTGTAAGGACCCGCACCCATAGGCTCGGTCGTCTTTGCTCTTACTCCCGAAAGGTCGCCCTTGTCGAATCCGAACTTGTTGTTGTCATAATCATACTTCTCTACATCGCCATAGTAGTGCATCGGAGCGATTGGAACAGCAAGCTGATAGATAGCCGGTGCGGATGGTTCTGTCATCGTGACCTTTAAGCTGTACTCGCCGGTCTTCTGGATTCCCTCGATGTTAGGAGCGGACTCGCCTGTCTTTACACCGATAGCATAGTCTTCAGTATTGAATCCGAGGTCAGCAAGTGATGAACCTGCAGTCTCTGTCGAGGACAGCGAAGCGAAGTCACCTTCATAATTCTCAGCCATGAGCCAGAACAGGTCTGCTGCTGTAGCATCATCAGCAAGTCCTTCGAATCCCCATGCTTCTCCTGCTGCCTTGGCAGTGTCGCCGAGACCTTCTTCTTTGCAGTAGTCGATGATCTCCTGAGCGAATGCAGTACCTGCAGTCTCGAGGTCTGTCCAGAACTTTGTCTGTGTCTCCTCGTCCCAGAGGCTGAAGTCCGTGTTGTCCTTGCCTGCCTCATAAAGCAGTGACATGAGCGGAGCCATTCCTGCACGGTATTCCTCCATGCCCTTGATAGGGATCGAGTAGAGTGTGTAGGAACCATCATAGGTAGGGTCTGCCTGTACGTACATCGAGAAGATGACGTCGTCAGCAGTCAGGGGCTCACCGTCAGAGAACTTGATGTCGTCGCGAAGATCGAAGTCATAATCGATCGTTCCGTCGGCATTCTCTGTGACGGTCAGGTCAGCAGGGCCGTCATAGTGATAGTTTGTACCATTGAACTCACGGTCCTCACCTGTCTTGCCCTTCTCGACGATAGCGCCGAGGCGGTCATTGTTGAGCAGGCTGATCTGTGTCATCAGCCAGACGTCCTGGTCATAAGCAGTCTCACTGAAGAATGGCGAGAACTTGCTTGAGAAGTTGGAATAACCAACTACCAGTGGCTTGTCAGCTGAGCCTCCACCGCCGCATCCGGCAAGTACGCTGATGCATACCATGACCATCGCCAAAAGTAGTGCTAGCTTTTTCTTCATTGTTAATGTTTCTCCTTTCATAACAATTCCCATATAGATATAACGTATATATCTATCTGACACACGTCGACTCTGTGTCAGGTAAATATCAGATCTTTTCCCATTCTGTCGCGTTGAAGCGCCTGCAGAGCCACTCAGCAAGAGCAGCAGCGGCGGCCTTCAGCATGAGATACGCTATGCCGTCAAGCGTCTTATCACCGGCTCCGTGACGTATCATGTAGATCCCCGAGAAAAGCAGCCCCGCAAGGGCAAATACTGTCAGTATGCGGCAGGCTCCCGGGATCATCGGCCTTGCATGTTCAAGCACGGACGTTCTCACTCCACCGTACGGCAGCAGAACTTTTACGGCGTTCCATGCAAGCCCGAAGAGAGCGGACACCTCACCTATGTATGGGAGCACCACATAGAAAGACCCTATGGCGTTCTTTGAGTCTATAAATCCGGATCCGATGACCGCAAGCGCTATCACGACAATAACCGCAATAAGTGTGATCCTCTGCCTTCTACCGCTTCCGGCTTCTTCACTGTCTGCTATGCGCCAGAGGTCGCCGGTATAAACGATATTGCCCTCGGTATCCTGTATTATATCGCGGAACTTTGCCTCCCGCTTTTTCTTGCGGTCCTCGTACGCCATTACTCTATACCGCTGAGGTCAAAGTCATTGAGCCATTCCTCGGCTTTGCGGCACATCTTTTTGATGGTTTCTTCTTCGAACGGACTATCAAGCCCCGCGTCCTCAATGAGCTTTGTGAACACTTCAGAGCCTCCCATCCTGGTATATGCCATGTAGTGCTTCCAGGCATCATCGTAGTCGTTCTGTATCATAGCCCAGAATCCCAGAGCCACGGTCTGAGCCAGGCAATAGTCGATGTAATAGAACGGCATGCCGTAGATATGATGCTGTCTCTGCCAGCCCTCGCCGTCAGCGTAGAAAGGAATGTCTCCATCGAGTCTCAGCCAAGGCATGTATATCCCAAGCAGCCTCTTCCACTCCGCATGGCGTTCAGCCGGTGTCATCTCCGGATGATCGTACACGCTGTGCTGGAAGTGGTCTACCATTGTGCCATAAGGTATGAACATGAACGAGCCTGCAAGGTGGCTGTAACGGAATTTGTCTGCATCCTTCCCGAAGAATTCTTCTGTGCTTTTCCAGGCAAAGAATTCCATGCTCATCGAATGCACCTCGCAGCCTTCCATGCTCGGCCATACCGTACTCACCGGGATCCTCGATTTGTTCATCCAATCGGCAAAGGCATGTCCGGCTTCATGAGTCACAGTCTCTACGTCTCCCTGAGTACCGTTGAAGTTTGCAAAAATGAACGGCACCTCGTAATCATGGATGCTTGTGCAATAGCCGCCTCCCTCTTTGCCCTCTGTTGAGAGCAGATCCATAAGCTCGCCTTCACGCATGGTCCTGAAGAACTCGCTCGTCTCCGGGGAGAGAGCATCATAAAACCTGCCGGCTGTATCGACGATATAGTCCGCGTCACCCGCAGGTTTCGGATTGCCGGAGCGGAACATAAGAGCATTGTCAGCAAAGCTGAGAGGATACTGCATCCCCAGCCTTTCTGCCTGTTTTCTTCTGATGCTGTCTGCAACCGGCACGATATATTTGATAACTGCATCATGGAACTTCTCAACGTCGTTCCTGTCATAGCAGTTGCGTGTCATTCTGTAGTATCCAAGCTCTACCCCGTCTTTGAGTCCCAGTTTCTGACTCATCTCATGGCGGATCGCGACGAGCCTGTCATAGAGGCCGTCCAGTTTGTCCTGATTGTCCTTATACCAGCCGCCCTCTGCCTTCCATGCAGCAAGTCTGACCTCATCATCAGCATCGTTCTTGAATGGCGCGATCTGAGCTATGGTATATACCTTGCCGCGGAACGGTATCTGCGCGCTCGCGAGCAGCTTCTCATATTCCATTACAAGGTCGTTCTCTTCCTGAAGAAGAGGGATAATTGAGACATCGAAGCACTTGAGCTCAAGTTCTGCGTTCAGGAAAACAACTTCTCCGAATTCCGCCGACAGCTCGCTGCGGAACTTTGAAGCGCAAAGAGCCTTTGTCCACAGGTCCAGATACTCCTGGAGTTCGGGGTATGCCCTGTTCCAGAACTTTACTTCTTCATCATAAAAGCTGTCTCTTGTATCTATTGAATGGCGTATCTGCGCCACTGTAGAGACAGACATTATATGACGCGAAAGAGCATCCTCGCGGATGAACGCGTCTCTTGCTTTTTCATATGTATCAGCCTCTTCGAATTCCTTCGTAAGGCGGATCATTTCATCTTTTACTTCTCCCATATCCGGTCTTGAATACGGGATCTCACTGAACTTGATCATTGCTCTTTTTTACTGTCCTTTCAAATGCATAAATACGAAATTATTTTACCACAACAGGCCCATTGTATAGAAACTTTTTTACACGGCAGGGTTTTCACCGGCTGCTCTGAAAGGCAAAGCAAAAGACCGGGAAGAACCCGGTCTTTGCTATATTAGGATAGTTCAATTCTACGGTATCCGTTTGCTTATTGTATACGACCCTCTGAATTATTCAGCGATATCAGCATACATGAAGTACCAGTATCCGTATGGCGAGTGCCACATTCCGTCGATCTTAGCACTCTGCAGCCAGAAGTCATTGTAGTATGCAACTGGTACGCAGCCGGCGTCCTCCATGAGGATGTCTTCTGCCTTGTGGAGAGCAGCAGATCTCTCAGCGAGGTCTGTAGTCTCTCTGGAAGCCTTCATAGCGGCGTCAAACTCAGGGTTGCTGTACTTGCCGTCGTTGTTTCCGTTGCCTGTCTCAAGGAGCTCAAGCATGTTGGAAGGATCGTCATAGTCGCCTACCCAGCCGTTACGAGCGGCTTCGTATTCGCCGTTACGTCTCATCGGTGTGAAGCTTGCCCACTCAACGATGTCAACCTTGACTGTGAGTCCGAGCTCGCCCCAAGCCTGCTGCAGGTACTCAGCAACAGCCTTGTGATAACCGGAGTCGTTTGTCGAATATGTGATCTCAGGGAAGCCTTCTCCGTTAGGATATCCGGCCTCTGCCAGGAGAGCCTTAGCCTCTTCGAGGTTAGCCTCGAAGTTGTCGTTGTCGATGTAGGTCTTTCCGCCGTTGGAGTTAGCAATGAACTCTCCGCCTGCAGGATCTACCCAGCCAGGTCCCATGAAGTTTCCGGCAGCTGTGTATGTTCCCTGCATGATCGTGTTTGCAACGTAGTTGCGGTCGATAGCGAGGGACAGAGCCTTACGGACCTTAGCATCCTTGAACTGGTCAAGGTTGCAGTTGAGGTTGAGGTAGTAAGTTCCGATGATCGGATCAACGTGGAAGTCTTCACTGCCTGCAAGGCTTGGGATCTCCTCTGTAGGAACGTCCTTGATGAAGTCAACTTCGCCGTTCTGGTATGCGCTGTAAGCCGCGTTAGCATCCTCGATCAGCATGAACTTGATGGAGTCGAGCTTGATAGCGTCAGCGTTCCAGTAGTTAGGGTTCTTAGCAACTGTGATGTGTGAACCCTGCTCCCACTCGGTCATGTAGAAAGGACCGTTGGAAACATAAGTATCAGGGGAAGTAGCCCATGCGTCACCGTTTGCATCGATCGTAGCCTGCTGTACCGGCATCATTGTTGCGAATGCAGCAAGGCTTCCGAAGTATGTGCAAGGAGCAGAGAGCTCGACTACGAATGTCTTGTCATCAGGAGCGCTTACAGCAAGTGCATCCAGGTTGCCCGGGATAGCCTCAGCTATAACGTTTCCTTCTTCATCTGTCTCTGCAGGTGTTCCGGCAGCTTCCTCAAATCCCTTGATAGGACCGAGTACTGTTGCTGCGTAAGGAGCAGCAGTCTCAGCAGCTGCGATACGCTTCCAGCTGTAAACGAAGTCGTTTGCAGTCAGGTCACTTCCGTCAGACCACTTAAGTCCATCTCTCAGATGGAATGTCCATGTGAGACCATCCTCGGATGTCTCCCAGCTCTCAGCCTGTCCTGGGGCAAGCTGGCTGTTCTCGTCAACTACGAGAAGTCCCTCATAGAGGTGAAGAATGGTGTTGGCACCATCAACAGCGCTGTTAAGTGCAGGGTCAAGAGTCTCAGGGTTAGGTCCTACCTGGACAACCAGCTGCTTGCCTGCATCTGCTGTGCCGCTGTCACCGCCTCCGCATGCGGAGAGAGGTACGATGATCATAGCCATAGCAACGAGAAGGACGATTAATTTTTTCTTCATAATAATTCCTCCATATTCAATAGCTGTTTTCCAATAATATTGAACTATCTTTTATTGGCAATATGCAAAGCATAATGCATAACAGTGTTATTTTACCTTATCAAGGTGGTGACATGCAACAAAATGTCCGCTAGTCACTTCCTTGAATTCAGGTACTTCGGCTGCGCAGCGCTCGTCCGCGTACGGACATCTGGTGCGGAAACGGCAGCCACTCGGCGGGTCGATAGGACTCGGAACGTCGCCTTCAAGAATGATCCTCTTGCTCTTGCGCGCAGTGACCGGATCTGCGATAGGTATGGCCGATACCAGGCTGCGGGTATACGGATGCATGCTGTGCATCGTCAGCTCGTAGCTGTCGGCCAGCTCGACCATCCTGCCGAGATACATTACCACTATCCTGTCCGAAATGTGCTTGACGACCGAAAGGTCATGAGCGATGAACAGGTATGTGAGTCCCATCTGATCCTGCAGATCTTCAAACATGTTGATGACCTGGGCCTGAATGGATACGTCAAGAGCTGAAATAGGCTCGTCGCAGACGATGAATTCAGGGTCTACGGCAAGAGCTCTGGCGATACCTACACGCTGTCTCTGACCACCGGAGAATTCGTGAGGATAACGGTTAGCGTGCTCGGAATTCAGTCCCACTCTCTCAAGGAGGCTGATTATCCTGTCATATCTTTCCTGCTTGCTTGAGCAGAGATTGTGGATATCGATAGGCTCTCCTACGATGTCTCCTACTGTCATTCTAGGATCCAGACTCGCATATGGGTCCTGGAATACTATCTGCATCTTCTTGCGGTACGGAAGCATATTGACTGCGATCTTCTTCTCTTTATCGAACAGAACATCTCCGTCGTATATGATCTTGCCGTCTGTTGGCTCATGGAGTCTCAGTATGGTCCTGCCGGCTGTAGTCTTTCCGCAGCCCGACTCACCTACCATTCCGAGAGTCTCTCCCTTTTTGATACCGAACGTCAGATCATCGAGGGCCTGTACTACTTTTCTGTTCTTGCCGAAACCGCCGCCTTTGATAGGGAAATGCTTCTGCAGATGTTCAACTTCTAACAGATAATTACTCATCCGCGGCCTCCTTTCCTGTCGCTGCTGCAGCTTCTGCTTCTGCTTTCTGATTTAGCCAGCACTGTGTATAGTGCACGTCACTGAAGAACGTGACCGGAGGCATCTCTCTGAGGCAGATCTTCATGCAGCTGTCGCATCTTGGAGCGAACGGACAGCCTGCCGGCGGATTGAGCATGTCTACCGGTGTACCCTCGATAGGGACCAGTCTTTCGTGATCCTTCGCGTCAAGCCTTGGGATACTCTTTATGAGTCCCTTTGTATACTCATGCTTCGGATTGTAGAAGATATCATCCGTCGTGCCGTATTCGACGATACGGCCGGCATACATTACCGCGATCTTTTCGCACATGCTGGCTACGATACCCAGATCGTGCGTGATCATGATAATGGCCATTCCCAGCTTCTCACGCAGCTCCATCATGAGCTCGAGGATCTGCGCCTGGATGGTAACGTCAAGCGCCGTCGTAGGTTCGTCAGCGATCAGCAGCTTAGGCTCGCAGGCGAGCGCAATGGCGATCATTACACGCTGACGCATTCCCCCGGAAAGCTCGTGCGGATACTGCTTGAGTCTTTTTTCAGGCTCGTTGATTCCTACCAGAGTCAGGAGTTCGACCGCACGCGCTCTGGCTTCTTCTTTATTCTTATCGGTGTGTAATCTGATAACCTCTTCGATCTGATTTCCTACTGTATATACAGGGTTGAGCGATGTCATCGGGTCCTGGAAGATGATCGATATCTCGTTTCCTCTGATCTCGCGGAACTCAGCCTCTGTCAGGTCATTTATCCTATGACCGTTGAAATCGAGCGTTCCTCCGATGAGCCTGCCCGGATATGCGGTAAGTCCCATCAGACTGTAAGCTGTTACAGACTTGCCGGATCCGGACTCTCCTACGATGCCGAGGACCTCGCCCTCTTTCATTTTGAACGATACGTCGTTAAGTGCCTTTACCTCACCTACCGGAGTGAAGAAGGAAAGACGTTCATGTTCTATATCTACCAGGATCTTTTCATTATTGGTATTCTCTGCCATGATCTTCCCTCCTTTCTAGTTCTTCAGCTTAGGGTCGAAGGCGTCTCTGAGACCGTCTCCAAGCAGGTTGAAGCTCAGGATGATCAGAGATATTACGATCGACGGTATAAAGAGCAAGTGCGGATAAGTATTGATGCCGTTGATTGCCTCACTCGCAAGGCTTCCCAGCGAAGGCATAGGTACAGCGACTCCGAGTCCGAGGAAGGACAGGAAGCTCTCCGTAAAGATCGACGACGGGATCTGCAGTGTCGTTATAACGATCAGTGTTCCTATGCAGTTTGTCAGCAGGTGCTTTCTGATGATGCGTCCGCTCGACGCGCCCAGAGCCTTGGCAGCCGTAACGTATTCACTCTCCTTTAACTGCAGGATCTGTGACCTTACCATACGTGCCATTCCTACCCAATACAGCAGTGCGAATACAACGAAGATACTGACTAGGTTCTCACCCATGACGCCAAGCCAGTGGAATCCCCTGACCTGCGCCAGAGCTTTGAGCGGCGCCTTGAACGCGAACGACAGAAGTACTATCAGCAGGATGTCCGGTATCGTATAGATAATATCTACGATACGCATCATCACAAGGTCTACCCAGCCTCCCGCAAACGCGGCGATGGATCCGTATATGGATCCGATGATAAGGATGATGACCGCGGCCACCATTCCTACCAGCAGCGAAATGCGGCTTCCCATCATGACGCGGATCGCATAGTCACGGCCCATCTTGTCCGTGCCGAAGATGTGCGGGAATAAATGCTCGCCCGCGGCTATCCTTGCCTGCTCCTCAGCAGAAAACTCGAACGGCTTCATATTGTTTGCGCCCTGTATCTGCTGGCTGTAGGTGTACGGATAGAACGACGGCACTATAAACGCGAATATCATGATGATAATGATGACAAAGAGGCATGTCATTGCCACCTTGTTTTTGCGGAGTCTCCTTGCGCCGTCGCGCCAGAAACCCACGCTCTCTCTCATCACGACAAGGCTTTCTTTTTCTTCATTTGTTGCCGGCATGAAGTCTTCCGGATCGAAAAGCCTCTGAAGGCTCAGCGGATTCTTTGTAGTCATTGTCTCCACCTCCCCTTACTTAAGCTTGATCCTAGGGTCGACTATCGTGTAGATGATGTCGACGATCAGCAGCATTATTACCATGAACACAGCGAGGAAGATCGTGGTGCCCATGATCATCGTATAGTCACGTCCGTTGATGGCCTTGATGAACTCGCCGCCCAGTCCCGGGATCGTGAAGATTTTCTCTACGATAAAGCTTCCGACCAGCGTGTAAGCGATCATTGGTCCCAGGTATGTGATGACCGGCAGGATCGCGTTACGCAGGGCGTGCTTAAAGAGCGAGACTCTCTGAGAAAGGCCCTTTGCCTTGGCCGTTCTCATGTAGTCCTGTCCGAGCACGTCTAGCATGGATGATCTCATCAGCCTTGTGATATATGATGTCGGATATGCCGCGAGGGCGAATACCGGCATGATATAGTGCTTAGGCGTTGTCAGTCCCAGTGTCGGAAGCCAGCCGAGTTTTACACCGAAGAAGTACATGAGTACGGTGCAGATAACGAAACTCGGTACGGCTATTCCCAGAGTAGCCAGTACGCTGAGCGTGCTGTCGACTGCCGTGCCGCGCTTATACGCGGCTATTACACCGAGCGGAACGCCCAGAAGCAGCGATACAAGCACCGCAACTCCCCCGACTCTCGCGGAGACAGGGAACTTTGTCGAAATGATGCCGGATACGGTACGGCCTCTCTGTTTGAGGCTCAGACCGAAATCTCCGTGACATGCATCTCTAAGATATGTGATATACCGTTCTGCGAACGGTTTGTCCAGCCCGTACTTTGCTTCAAGCGCGGCCGTTGCCGCAGGGCTGATGGCCTTCTCTGAAAGGAACGGTCCGCCCGGGACCATGTTCATCAGACAGAAGGTAATCGTCGCTACCGCCCATATCGTTACTATGGCCAGCAGGACACGTTTCAATAGATATTTAGCCACGAAACCTCCCTAAGTGCATTTAATTAAAGTTTTCAGATTATTCTATAACAGATTTTGTTGCTATATCAACATTTTCTTAACTCATTTTATGGTCTTGACACAATTATGTCATGGAACAGACTTGCGATCTGCCTGTGCCCTTCTTCCGTCAGATGCTCGCAATCAGCCGATACTTCGATGCCGCTTGTGGCGTCCGCGAATCTAACCCTGTGCTTCTCGGCGATACTCCTGTAGAGCGGTCCTATGTCTGTCGATTTCTGTATGGATTCAGGAGTCAGTTCAAAGGCGAAAGGCGACTTTTCGTAGTCTCCCTGTATCGCCGCAGGAGCCGCGACTATTATCTCAGGCACGTAGCCCTGAAGTCCCGGCGATTCCTCTTCCGCTATCCTTACAAGAGTCTCCATTCCGCCCGCTATGTCTTCTGCCGAAAGGCCGAGGCTTGCGTTGCAGTCGTTGGTGCCAAGCATGATTATCAGATAGTCGACAGGCTTATGAGTACCGAGGCACGCGGTAAAGCTGCTAATGCCGTTCTTCCAGGCTGCTCCCGGTCTGTCGTACGCGGTAGTCCTGCCGTTTAAGCCTTCAGGGATAACCTCGTATCTGTCGCCCAGCATCTCTCCGAGGATGGTCGTCCAGCGCTTTTCATTCGGATATCTTCCGCCCGTGTTCGGATCGTAGCCGTAGGTGTTGGAATCTCCGTAGCAGAGCACGGAGATCTTATCATGGGAAGCGTCCTTGGTGAGTGCTTTGTCAAGGTCTGCCGTGAAGTGGCCGTAGTCCTCATAGACTATGCCCTTCATCCCCAGTTTCTTTGCCATGGCTATGTTTTCAGGCACGTCATCGATAAACAGGCACTCTTCCGGGTTTAGTCCGTATTTGTCAAAGAGGGCTTTGTAGATGCCCGGATCCGGCTTTATCATATGCACGTCGCACGACCAGATGCCCCCGTCCATGTGCTCCGTAAAGGCGAAAGCGTCATGGTTGGAGTTTATGACATGCTCCGACATATTGGAGAGGAAATATACGCTGTAACCGTTCTCCTTAAGGAGTTCTATCAGCGAAACAGGCCAGTTCTTCTTTCTGACGCACTCTCCGACCCTGTCGTATGCCTCTCTGATCTGCGCTTCGAGATCCGGAGCCTCGCTTATGAACAGCCCAAGTATCTCCTCTTCGCTGAGGATGGCTTTGTCGAGCTCCTCCCAGTGACCGGTGCCGTAGACAGCATAAGCTATCCTGTCGGCCGTCTCCTCATCGAACATCGACCGCAGCCATTCAAAAGGCTCAAAGCCTATAAGCACCATGCCTATGTCAAATACTATGTTTCTTATCATGACCAGTCTCCGTGTCTATATGCGTCCTGTACTTTCAGCCAGTTCTCTCAGCCATGCCGCACGCGCTTTCGCGTCCGGATATACCTCTTCTATCGAACCGCCTTCGACTTTCCAGTCCCAGTTGCCTTCAACGGTGCCCGGCACGTTCATCCGCGCCTCGTTCCCAAGCAGGAACACATCCTGAAGCTGCATCATGGCAAGAGCGGCCTTGCTCTCGTAGATCTTTGTGATCATGCTGAGCGCTTCGGTCTCACATTCCGTTCTGAGAAGTTCTTCGTCCGCAGGCTCTGTTTTCTCATGATTTCCGGATTCTTCGGAATCCGCAGCCTTTGTCTTCAGGAGCCAGCCAATGAGTGTCTCATTGTCATGGGTGCCCGTGTAGAATGCGCGGTTCTCAGCCTTCTGAGGCTCCTCTTCGCTCATTTTCAGCATATAATCCGACGAGAACTGCCATATATCCATGCCCGGAAGTCCCGTCAGCTTCAGAAGGTTCTTGACCCCCGCGTCAAGGAATCCCAGATCTTCCATCAGCAGCTTGAGGCCAAAGCCCTCAGTTTTCAGCATGTCCCTCATAGCAGCGATGAACGCCAGTCCCGCGCTGTGCTGCCAGAAGCCATCCTTCGGCTTGCCGTCATCCGGTATGGCAAAGTATTCTGACAGACCTCTGAAATGGTCAAATCTGAGGATATCAAATCTCTCAGCGCACTGCCTTATGCGGCCTAGCCACCATTTATAGCCATCGGCTTTCAGAGCTTCCCAGTCATACAGAGGATTGCCCCAGTCCTGACCGTCCTTGCTGAACATATCAGGAGGGACTCCGGCGTGCACTTTCTTTCTCCCGTCTTCATCTATCCTGAAAACGTCCTTGTTTGCCCATACATCCGCCGAATCAGGGGCCATGTACATAGGAAGGTCTCCCATCACGCGCACGCCCTTTGAGTTGGCGTATGCCTTAAGATCATTCCACTGGGCATCGAACCGGTATTGCTCTTCCGCAAGTTCCCTTGCTTTCTTTTTCTGATCCGGGCTGAGCGCTGCGAGGTAGTCCGCAGCCTTTGCTTTTTTGTATTCATCAGGCCACTCATTCCAGTGCTTGCCGTCATTCACGTTCTTCAGTAATTCAAAAGCTATATAGTCGTACAGCCAGTAGCTGTTCTTTTCAACGAATGCAGAGAATCCGTCATCTGACGGCAATTCGTCCCTGTCTATGAACTCAGGCTCACCGGCAAAAGCGGCATAGCTGCTGTATGGCGAACTTCCGAGTCCTGCCGGATTCAGCGGAAGCACCTGCCATATGCCGAACCCCGCGGATGCTATGAAGTCGACAAAATCTCTCGCGCCTTTCCCCAGTTTTCTGCCCGGAAGCGAGCTTATATGGCATATGACCCCCGCGCTCCTTCCGAGATCTTCCGTCTGCGGCTTTTCGGCTCTGAGGCTTATGACCATGGAAGACAGCTCTTCCATCTTTATCTTTCCGATGCTGCCGTTTTCATCAAGAGGGATCTCCTCCCCCGTCATGAGTTCCAGCGCGTATCCGCACTTCAGTTCATCGATGCTGCTGAGATCCAGCTCAGCAGGGCTGTAGCTTCTGTTGGCAAGCACCAGAACAGTCTCTTCAGTACCCGAGACATCCTTTCCGCTTCTGGTGAACGCGAAAATGTCCTCGCTAAGACCGTAGTTTCCGGAAAGATACCTGTAGCCGCCATTCTTCAGGGCCGGGTGCTCATCGTATATGAGACCCAGCATCCTGTAGTGGTATCCGAGGTCCAGGTTTTCATGGCCCCATGGATAGCAGCTTCTGTTCGAAGGATCCTTTTCTCCCATCAGGCCTACTTCATCACCGTAGTAGACGCAAGGGACTCCCGGCAGGCAGTACTGAAGGGTCGAAAGAAGCCTGACCTTGCGGGTCGCAGACTTGTAGTCCTGTTCGCCCGCCATCATGGTAATGATACGTTCTCTGTCATGGCTTCCTATAAGAGCAAGCGCTCCGTAGAGGTTCTCCGGCGGGTAGTTCTCGGCCAGGCTCATAAGATTGTCTGATGCCTTGCCCGCGCTTATGGTGTAGTTGACATAGTCGAGAAGTATGTCTCTCAGTGGATAGTGCATGGTGCCGTCGAGCTCATCGCCCATGAAGTACCTGCGCCTCTCGCCGTAGCTTATCTTATTGCTGGCGTCCTCCCAGACCTCGCCTATGAGAAGGGCTTCCGGGTCTGTAGCCTTGATCCTGGCGCGTGTCTCGGCGATGAACGAGTCAGGCAGTTCATCTGCCACATCCAGTCTCCATCCCGACGCTCCCATCTTAAGCCAGTGCGCGACAACACCGTCCTCGCCCAGTATGAACTTTCTGAAGCTCTCGTTTTCTTCGATCACTTCCGGCAGATCCTCGACGCCCCACCACGACCTGTAGCCGTAGCTTTCGTTCATGTCAAACTTATACCAGCCGCGGTATGGCGAATCCTCATTGTTATATGCGCCTTTGCCGTCAGCGCCCGGATAATTGCCGTATCTGTCGAAGTAGATGCTGTCCGATCCCGTGTGGCTGAACACTCCGTCAAGTATGATGCGGATACCCCTTTTGCGAGCGGCCTTTGCGAGGTTCACGAAGTCCTCATCAGTACCCAGCGCCGGGTCGATGTGCATATAGTCCGCGGTATCGTAGCGGTGATTTGACGTCGCCTCGAATACAGGGTTGAGATATATGCCGGTAACACCAAGCGATCTGAGGTAATCGAGCTTTTCCTCGATTCCCTTCAGGCTTCCGCCGTATACAGGCCACTCCGCGATGCTGTTACCCTCCCCGCGCACATAGTAGGCAGGCTTTGTCCATTCCTCCTCGATGACACGCTTTGTGTCCGTTCGTCTGTCGTTGACCCTTTTGATGGCTTCTTCGCATCTCTCTCGCCAGTCCTTATCACGGGCAAACCTGTCCGGGAATATCTGATAGATTATTCCGTCCTTGTACCACTCCGGCACTTCAGCCTTCTTGAACACAGTTATCTGGTAGCGGTGAGGATCATCTCCGCAGGCGGCTCCTTCGCCGCCCAGATCATCCGGATTATTGCCGTAATAAAAGACATGCCTGTCACCCTCGTTTTCGGTCTCTATCTCAAAAGCGTACCAGAGCAGGCATCCCTCATCCGGCACGGCGACCTCGACAGAGAACATGCCTTCGCCATTGTCTCTCATTTCAATGAACTGCGGATTGGCATCTTCACCGCGCCAAAGCATCAGCTGAACGCTTTCCGGCAGTTCATCCTCTATATAAAGTGAAAGAGAGACTTTCGTCCCTGCTTCCACTGCCCCGAAGGGCTCTCTGTATTGTTTCAGTCTTGAATCGTGAATTATTTTCATATTTTTTACAGCAGACTTTTGTAAAGCTCGCGGTATTTCGCGGCCGATTCCTCCCATCCGTAATGCATTCCTATAGCATTGTTCTGCAGCTCTTTCCAGGTATCCTTCTGCTCATACCAGAGACCCAGCGCCAGATCGACCGCGCTGAGGAGTCCGTTTGCGTCAAAGTCCTTGAACGAGAATCCGTTGGCTAGATTGCCGGCATCCCAGTATCCCGATACGGTATCTTTGAGGCCGCCCGTCTCTCTGACGAGAGGCAGCGTGCCGTAGCGCATCGCTATCATCTGAGCAAGTCCGCAAGGCTCGAATCCGGACGGCATCAGGAATACATCAGCGCCCGCGTAGAACCTTCTGGACAGTTTCTCATCAAAGGTTATCCTGGCGGCAAACCTGCTCTGGTTGTGATACGCAAAGTCCGCTATCGCGTGCTCGTATAGGTATTCGCCTGTACCAAGTACCGCAAGCTGCATCTTACGCTCCCTGAATTCAGGCAGCAGGTCTGCGATGAGGTTAGCGCCTTTCTGAGTAGTCAGACGGCTGACCATCGCGAACAGCGGGATATCCGGATCCTCTTCCAGGCCAAGCTCTCTCTGAAGGGCCAGTTTGTTCTTCACCTTCTTTTCAAGGCTTCCCGGGCCGTAATTGACCGCTAAAGCCTTGTCTGTCTTAGGGTCGAAACTCTTGCGGTCTATGCCGTTTATGAGTCCGCTCAGCTTGTAGCTTCTGGACTGGAACAATCCCTCCAGCCCTTCACCGTATTCCACTGTACAAATCTCTCTCGCATAAGTCGGGCTGACAGTCGTAACAGCATCGGCATAGATGACCGCGCCCTGAAGGAAGTTGACCGCGTCATCGTGGATCATCTGTCCTTCAGCAGGTGTGTCGTGAAGTCCGCATATATCGCCGGCTACGAATCTGCTGTACTGCCCCTGGAATTTCAGGTTGTGGATCGTGAAGACCGTCTTGATCGGATCATACAGCGGATCGCCGTTATACGTCTCTCTGAGGAATACAGGTACTAACGCGGTATGCCAGTCGTTGACGTGGATGATGTCAGGTTTGAAATTCTTCGCGATATACCTCACGGTCTCGAGAACCGCCTTCGAGAAGAAGGCGACTCTCTCCGCGTCGTCGTATTCACCGTATACCTGATCGCGCTTGAAGTAGTACTCGTTGTCAAGGAAGTAATACTTGACACCTCCCCTCATAAGAGTGAAGAGGCCGCAGTACTGGCTCCTCCATCCGAGCTGGACATCATAGTTTGTCTCATACTTCATCTTGTTTCTGTACTCCTCAGGTATGGAGCTTAGAAGCGGAAGTATGACCCTGCAGTCAAACTCGTCTGATTTGAGATGCGAAGGAAGAGCCCCTGCGACGTCTCCGAGGCCGCCTGTCTTTATGAAAGGCGAGGCCTCGAAAGCCGCGAAGAGAATGTTTTTCTTAGCCATTGTCTTCTCCGTGTTTCACTTAGATAGACTGATTCTTGCCGATGATGACCGGCTCTCTTTCTCCACCGTAGATCTTTACGCCCGGATTGATAGTGACGTACTTGTCCGCGATCACGTTGTCAAGGACAGCGCCCTCGCCTATCGTGCCGTGCATCATTATCACGGAATTCCTGACCACGGCGCCTTTGGCTATGTGGCAGCTTCTGAAGATAACGCTGTTCTCTACTCTGCCCTCGATGCGGCAGCCGGCAGAGATAACTGAGTTCCTTACGTCAGCATCCGGATAGTGGAATACCGGAGCTTCGTCCTGAGCCTTGGTGTAGATCAGTCTCTCAGGATTACAGAATACTTCGTTTCTGATGTCATAGTCCGTCATGGCCTGGTTGACTTTGAGGAACTCCCACGGATTCTTGATCTTTCCGAGGTAGCCCCTGAACTCGAAGGTTCCGATATCGATGGTCGAAATATTATCCTTGATGATCTCGATCATGTCCATGTACTCGAGCGATCTGTACCAGTTCATGAAGTCGATCATGTATTTTCTGTTGATGATGAACGTGTCCGCAAAGTAGTTGGACCATCCGAAGCTCTCAGTATTGATCCCGTTGACTTTGCCGTTCTCATCGATATCAAGGAAGTATCCGTGGAACTCCTCGCCCCTCGGCACCTTCTTGTAAACCATTGTTATAGGCTTGCCTGATTCAGCGTGAGCCTTGATGATCGGCTCATAGTCCATGTTGCAGACATCGCTGCTTCCCGACATGATTACAAAGTCTGCGTCATCTTTGATGAAAAAATTGCTGCACATCAGAAGGTCTCTCATGAGGAACCTGCTGCCTGACTTCTGCATGCCGTATATCGAGCCCGGCATGACGAAGAGTCCGCCCTTCTTGCGGGCGAGCGACCAAGGGTTGCCGACTCCAATGTGGTCTACAAGGGATCCTGAGTTTGTCGGAGCGATGACGCCCACAGTGGTAATGCCCGCGTTTGCCATGTTGGAAAGCTCGAAGTCAATGAGTCTGTATCTGCCTCCGTAAGGAAGAGAGGCCAGTGATCTGTCCTTCAGCAGTGCGCCGAATTCACTGCTTCCGTAGTTTGCGGAAATAAGTCCTATAGTTTTCATATCCGTCTCCTCCTTTCCTATATTGACAGCTTAGTCTCGCCGAAGACCTGGATATCTCCTTCGGCATCGCCGATAACGGTATTGTCCTCGACTACAGCTCCTTCATTTATGATCGCCCTTGTGATACGGCAGTTGCGCCCTACCCAGGCGTTAGGCAGGATTATGGAATCCTCTATGACCGTGCCGTCCAGCACGACCGAGCCCGAACCGAGAATGGAATGCTTTATGCTTCCGTATACCGTGCATCCGTTGCATACGAGGGAGTTTCGGATATTGGCCTCGCGTCCCAAATACTGCGGAGGGAATACATTGGAGTTTGAGAATACCTTCATGTCTCCGGTGAACACGTCTATGTTCTCGACGTCATCCATCAGGTCCATCTGGCTGTCGTAGTAACTCTGAACGGTCCCGACGTCTCTCCAGTATCCCGCGAACCTGTAGACGGTCAGCTTTCTGCCCTCCGCGAGGAGCTTAGGTATGATGTCGTTTCCGAAGTCGTGCGAGGAATCCTTGTTTTCATGATCCTCAAGCAGCGCCTTGCGCAGAGTATCCCATTTGAAGATGTAGATGCCCATCGAAGCGAGGTTGCTGTCCGGTTCCTTCGGTTTCTCTGAGAACTTGACGATGTTGCCTTCGTTGTCGGCCGTCATGATGCCGAAGCGGCTGGCTTCTTCCCACGGAACCTCGATGACGGATACCGTAAGGTCGGAATTATTAGCTACATGCTCTTCAAGCATCAGGTTGTAGTTCATCTTATAGATATGGTCGCCTGAAAGGATGAGAACGTTTTCAGGGCTGTACATGTCTATGAAGTCGATATTGTGATAGATCGCGTCAGCTGTGCCCTCATACCACTCTCCGCCGCTTTTACCGGCATATGGCGGAAGTATGTGTACTCCGCCGTCCGGAACGTCCATGTCCCATGACTCGCCCGTGCCGACATAGCGGTTGAGAACCAGCGGCTTGTACTGTACCAGGATTCCAACGGTATCTATACCTGAATTGACACAGTTGGAAAGACCGAAGTCTATTATGCGGTACTTGCCCCCGAACGACACGGCAGGTTTTGCTATGTTGTTCGTCAGGCTGTAGAGTCTGCTTCCCTGACCTCCGGCCAGGAGCATCGCCAGCATTTTTTTCTTTTTCATCCTTTATCAGCCTCCTGTTTTAAATGTGTTATATATTCCAGATATCTTTTGCGTATTCTGCGATCGTACGGTCGCTTGAGAAGAACGAGGAGTTAGCGATATTGGCAAGCGACATGCGCGCCCAGCGCTCCTTGTCCGCGTATATTTTATCCATCTCCTCCCAGGCCTTAACGTAAGAGTCAAAGTCTCCGAGGACGAAGTACTCATCGTTGCTTCTCAGCAGCGCGTCGTAAATGCCCCAGAAATCATAGTCGCTGCGCAGGAAAGTGCCGTCGACCAGCTGGCTGGTCATACGCCTGAGTCTAGGATCCGCATCGACACAGCCCTGTGCGGAATAACCGCCGTGCCTGTAGAAGTTGTCTGTCTCTTCCGATGAGTAGCCGAAGATGCAAATGTTGTCCATGCCCGCAAGCTGGCTGATCTCAACGTTGGCTCCGTCCATCGTTCCGAGAGTCACAGCTCCGTTCATCATGAACTTCATGTTGCCCGTTCCGCTGGCTTCCTTGCCCGCGGTAGAGATCTGCTCGCTTATGTCAGCCGCCGGGTAGATGAGCTGCGCGTTGGATACGCGGAAGTTTTCAATGAACACCACCTTGATGCGCTTGCTTACCACAGGATCGGAATTGATCATGTCTGCCAGGCTGTTGATGAACTTGATGACTTCCTTGGCGAAAGCATAGCCCTGCGCGGCCTTTCCGGCGAATATGAACGTGTAGTTCTGGATAGGCAGATCCGGATTCTCCTTGAGTCTGTTGTAAAGGTCAAGGATCTTGAAGCCGTTGAGCAGCTGACGCTTGTAAGCGTGGATACGTTTTACCTGCACATCGAATACGGAGTCAGGATCCACCTCGATCTCCATCTTCTCTTTGATGTACGCGGCAAGTCTCAGCTTGTTCTCTCTCTTGACAGCCATAAGGTCTTCAAGGAAAGCGCTGTCCATCGCGTATTCTTCCAGTTGCTTGATCTGATCGAAATCGACCTGCCAGTCGGTACCGATAGTCCTGTCTATAAGTGAGGCAAGTCCCGGATTCGACTGCATCATGAACCTTCTATGACTGATGCCGTTTGTCTTGTTGTTGAACTTGTGCGGCTGAAGCCCGTAGAACTTCTTGAACACCGTCTTGGTAAGGATGTCGCTGTGAAGAGCCGATACTCCGTTTACGGAGTGGCTTCCGACAACGGACAGATTAGCCATTTTTACCTCGTTGTCCCAAAGAGGCGATGTTCCGCGGCTCACTGAGTGCCAGTCATCTACTTCTGTAGGGAGACTTGCCTGCCAGCGCCTGTTGATCTCGTCAATTATCATGTATATGCGCGGCAGAAGCTGCTGGAAATAAGGGATGCCCCATTTTTCAAGAGCTTCAGGCAGTACGGTGTGGTTGGTGAACGACATTGTCCTTCTTGTGATATCCCATGCTTCTACCCATTCGAGACCTTCTTCATCGATAAGCACTCTCATGAGTTCAGGGATGCACATGGTAGGATGCGTATCGTTGATGTGGATCTGTATCCTGTCAGGCAGCCTGTCCCATTCATCTGTTCCGTAACGCGACTTGTACTCGTTGATTATCATTCCGATACCTGCCGCTACCAGGAAGTACTCCTGTCTCAGACGGAGCTGTTTGCCTATTCCGTTTGTGTCATCCGGATAGAGTATGCTTGTGATAGCCTCTATCTCGCTGCGTTCCTTCATCGCCTTGCTGTAGTCGCCGGCGTTGAAAGCTTCCATGTCGATGGTATCGTGTACAGGCTGCGCGTCCCAGAGGTGGAGCGTGTTGATCGTCTGTCCGCCGAATCCGATGATAGGCACATCATAAGGCACCGCTCTGATGGTGGTGTAGTCGACGTGCTTGTATTCCATCACTCCATCCTTGAGCGATCTCTCGACCTTGCCGCCGAATCTTACCATTACCGAGTCGTAAGGCTTTGCATGCTCCCATACATAACCTTCATCAAGCCATGCGTCAGGGATCTCTATCTGGTAGCCGCTCTCTATCCTCTGTTTGAAGAGTCCGAACTTGTACCTAAGGCCCATGCCGTCGCCCTTGATGCCGAGCGCAGCCATCGAGTCGAGGAAACAGGCCGCCAGTCTTCCGAGGCCGCCGTTTCCGAGGCCCGGATCAGGCTCCGTATCCAGCACCTTCTGAAGGTCCTTTCCATAATCAGCAAAAGCTTCTTTTGCCTCATTGAGGATGCCGAGATTGAGGAGATAGTTCTCCATCAGCTTTCCGATAAGGAATTCCATCGAGAAGTAATAAACTCTCTTGTCCTCTTTCTTCTTTTTCTGAGCTGACAGTATCTCTACCGCGTTGGCTCTCTCATTAGCCTCGCGTTCCACGAGTCTTGCCAGCACGGCGAACTTGTCTCTGTCATCTGTCAGATATTCAGGATCTCTTCTGAACATCGAGTTTGCCAAACGTTTGTATTCTGCCTTGAAATCGTCTTTGTTTCTAATCATCTAGTCGTTATTTGCCTTTCCTTTTAATTTCTTTTTCGGGTCTCTTCCTGAATATCGCGCCGCCCACTACCGGCATCCTGATCGTTATCGAATACGGCATGCCGTGTGAAGGTTTCTTCTTTGCGCGTATCTGGCGGGTGTTGACCCTGCCGCTTCCGGCGTACTTCGCGTCGTCGGAATTGATTATCTCTTTATAATATCCCGGTTCAGGCACTCCGATATCGAATTCATCGAATGCCTTGACACCCATATTGACGGCACAGATCAGCAGCTCGCCTTCTTCTTTCTTTGAAGAAGCCTTGCCCCGTCTCAGGTATGTGAGCACATTCTGCTGCCTGTCATCAGGGTCTATCCAGGTGAAGCCGTCCCAGCTGTTGTCTATCGACCAAAGCGCCGGATGCTCCGTATATATATGGTTCAGGTCCTTTATGAAGACCTGGAACTTCTCATGGTTCTCATAGCCGAGCAGGAACCATTCCAGTGGTTCGTACTCGCGCCATTCTATGAACTGCGCTATCTCGTGTCCCATGAAGTTGAGTTTCTTTCCCGGGTGAGTCATCTGGTAGATCGCCAGAAGCCTTGCGCCGGCAAACTGTCTCCAGATATCTCCCGGCATGCGGCCTATAAGGCTCTTCTTGCCATGCACCACTTCATCGTGCGAGAGCGGCAATATGTAGTTCTCGCTGTATGCGTACGCCATGGAGAATGTCAGCTTATTATGGTTTTCCTCTCTCCATGGGAAGTCTGTCGACATATAATCGAGCGTATCGTTCATCCAGCCCATGTTCCACTTGTAGTGGAAGCCCAGACCGCCGTCCTTAGGAGGTTTGGTCACAAGCGGCCATGCCGAACTTTCTTCCGCGATAGTGACCGCCCCCTTAATGTTGTTCCCTATCATATAGTTGAACTCCTTAAGGAATTCTATCGCGTCCAGATCGCCTTCTCCGCCGTATTTGTTAAAGCGCATCTTCGACTTGTCGCTGATGCCGAAGTTCAGATAAAGCATGCTGGATACTCCGTCGACTCTGAGACCGTCGGCGTGATATTCCTCGAGCCAGTACATCGCGTTCGAAAGCAGGAAACTCCTTACCTGAGGTCTGCTGAAGTCGAACTTGTATGTGCCCCAGTCAGGATGGACGATGCTCTCGTAAAGCTTGTCTCCATTGAAGTCTCTCAGGCCCTGGTCATCCGGACAGAAATGTCCCGGTACCCAGTCCAGTATCACTCCTATGCCTGCCTTATGGAAAGTCTCGATGAGGTACTTGAGGTCATGCGCCGATCCGTATCTGGATGTAGGCGCGAAGAATCCCGTTACCTGGTATCCCCACGAGGCATCCAGAGGATGCTCCATTACAGGCAGAAACTCGACATGCGTATATCCCATGTCCTTAACATACGGAACAAGTATCTCAGCAAGCTCCCTGTATGTGTAGAAAATGTCTTCGCCTTCAGGTTTCTTCCATGAGCCCAGATGGCACTCGTAGATGTTCATAGGGGAAGAAAAGGTGTCTTTCTTTTCCCTGTCTTTCATCCACTTTGAGTCCTTCCACTCATAGAAGAGCTCGGTCACTATCGAGTCCGTTCCAGGCCTTTTCACGTTCATGAATGCGAACGGATCCGCCTTTGACAGGTGCTTCCCGCCTGCCGTCTCGATCTCATATTTGTAATGGTCGCCTGCTTTTGCGCCCGGCACGAAGCATGTCCAGACACCAGTGTCTCCGATGTGTTCCATCACGGCGGACGCGTCCCAGCCGTTGAAGTCGCCGGTCACTCTGACCGATCTTACGTCAGGCGCCCACAGCGTGAACTGCACTCCTCCGTCTTCGATATGCGCACCGAAGGTACGGTAAGCATGGTAGAGTTTGCCTGTATTATAGAGGAATAACAGCTCATCAGTGAGCTTTTCTCTTGTCTTGCTCATAACCGCTTCCTTTTTTAAATCTCAACGTTGTAATCGATAGGTCTCGCTTCCGGATAGAATCCCGCTCTATAGTCAGAAGCCGACAGCTTCTTGATCATCGTGATGGCCGCAGCATACAGGATCACTACGAAAACAAGAAGCGGACCGGTCCCGTTCTGTCCGAGGAACGCGAATGTATCATACGTCCCGTGTATGAGCATCGGCACCAGAAGAGCGAGTATCGTGTACATCACTGACGCTCCGCCGTTGCCCAGGATGCTGGCTTTCTTGGAGTATGAGTAGATTGCTCCCATAAACGCTCCGCAGAACGCATGCAGCGGAATGGCCGTGAATGCTCTGACAATGGCCGTCTGCATGCCGTACATGGCGACATACATGATGTTTTCATAGATCGCGAATCCGACAGCTGCTGTAAGGCCGTAAATCACGCCGTCAAAGCGGTAGTTGAACGCCCTGTTGTTCCAGGATGCAATTCTCATGGCCAGAAACTTCACTGTCTCTTCTACCAGCGCCGCCATGAGGAACGAGGTCTGCACGGCGTACTGGACCGAGCCCTTAGGATAAGCGGGCAGGAACTGGCTCTCGAGCTGTTCGAGATAGCCAGCGGCTATGCATGAGAAGATGCCGAACAGCACCAGCTTCATAAGCAGCGCAGGCGGTTCTTTCTCTACTCTGTCCTTTTTATATACATAAGCTATCAGGAGCAAGCCCGGTATTATTGCCAGAGCCATCAAATCGGAACTCATATACATTTCAGTCCCCCTTAAAATTTATCTCTGTTGTTCTTATAAAGCACAAGTATGTACCAGATGCTGAACGCAAACAGTACTCCTCCCAGTACTCTTGTCAATATCTCCATGGTCCTCCGCCTTTCTGTGTCAGTAGATCTCTCTGATGCCGCCGCCCACGAACTGGTCGTACAGAGCCTCGAGGTTCGCGATCTTCTCACGTATCTCAGCACCGATATCCGTATCCCTGATCCTGAGTCTGACAGGCGCGGTATGTACAAGGTGCATCACAGGTCTGTGGAAGGTCTGTGTACCGTCCTCGCGCAGAGGCTCGTAAGCCTGATGCTCAGCCAGATACATGTGCTTCGAAGTCATGATTGCCGTGTAGCCGGCAATTCCGGTTGTTTTGTGATATGCCTTCGATATGCCTCCGTCTATGATGAAAATCTTGCCGTTAGCCTTTATAGGCGTTTCTCCCTTTACAAGTTTGACCGGAACATGTCCGTTAAGGATGCGTCCGTTCACAGGATCGAGCCCGAAATCCTTAAGGATCTTGACGGCTGTCTCTTCCTTATCGATCAGTTTGTAATAAGGCACCTTGTTCTCTTTATGAGTTGCCTTGTCTTCGATGAAGTATCTCTCGAAAGTCGTCATCTTGTCCTTGCCGAACAGCGGCGAATCCTCGGAAAGCCACAGATACCACATGATAGCCGCGGCCTCGGCTGACGTCCTGCCTTCAGGCTGCTTGCCGCGGGCGTCTCTGATCATCTGATCGAGCTTGCGCATGTACGCCGCGCCTTTATACTTCTTTCCTTCGATCTCGACATTCTTGAAATTGCCTCTTTCGTTGAAGATCATGCAGCCGTGATACAGCAGGTTGTTGTTCATGATCTTGAAGAGCGAGCCGCGTGTGAACATGTAATTGATATGTTTCTGCAGCTTATCCGAGTTGATGATCGATGACTCGAGGGCTATCATGACCTCTTCTTCCTCTTCGGTCAGTCTGTACGGATCCTTAGGATCGACAGTCGGAAGGTTCATGTCCCTCATCGGGTACTCGACGCCGTCCACCCTGACCGTTCCCTTCTCGAAATCGACGGTCTCGAGGAGGTTCCTGTGTTCCAGATGGTATTCAGGGTGTTTCCTTATCTCCTGTCCCTCGATCTTGAACTGGATGATCGAGATCATCTTGTGCATCTTCGCAGCCAGTTCAGGCGGGATAGGGTCATATTTATTTGTTTCAAGAACGTTAGGCTTGAAGTATTCGCAAGGATCGTCTTTGTAGATCTGCGCTGCCAGCGATGCCAGCGGACGCAGGTTGAATCCATAGCCTACCTCAAGCATATCGAAGTTGTTGTAGCGGACGTTGATACGGATCATGGTGGCGATGCACGCTCTGTTTCCGCATGCCGCGCCCATCCACAGGATGTCGTGGTTGCCCCACTGGATGTCTATGCCCCTGTTTGCCATGAGATAATCCATGACCACATGTGACTTTGGGCCTCTGTCGAATATGTCTCCGATGATATGGAGCCTGTCGACGACCATGTTTGCTATGGTCTCTGTGAGGTCGATGATGAACTCTCTGGCCGCGTCGTACTCGATGATGGTGTCTATGATCTCATCATAGTATTTGTGTCTGTCCGGAACGTCATCCATGAAAAGGAGTTCATCCATGATGTACGATGACAGTTCAGGCAGACGTCTCTTCACCTTCGATCTTGTGTATTTGTTGGATACTACGCGGCAGATCGCGATGAGCCTTCTGATCGCTACCTTGCTCCAGGCATCAAAGTCGCTCTCGCTCTTCTCCCTTCTGGCCATCTCGGCTTCCGGATTGTAGATGAGCGACGCGAGGTCATCGCACTCGCTCTCGGTCAGGATGTTTCCGAATACTTCGTCTATCCTCATGCGGATCATTCCGGATCCGCTCCTGACGAAGTAGTGGAAAGCGTCGTATTCGCCATGGATGTCGCTCAGGAAGAACTCCGTAGCCTTAGGGAGCGCCAGTATGGCCCTAAGATTGATGATCTCTGTCCTTACCCTTCTGCGGTTCGGATACTTTTCCGCCAGCAGCTTAAGATAGTTGATGTCAGGCATATCGTCCTCCGTTCACTGATCAGTCATCGATCTTCATGATATCGGCTCCGAGCGACTTGAACTTTCCTACAAGATTCTCGTAGCCTCTTTCTATGTGGTATATCTCGCTTATCTCAGTAGTACCCTTGGCGGCAAGACCTGCAAGCACCATGGCAGCGCCGGCTCTGAGGTCGGTCGCTCTTACCTTGGCTCCCTTGAGAGTCTTTCCTCCCGGCACTAAGGCTTCTCTGTTTTCTATCAAAATGTCCGCGCCCATTCTGTTGAGCTCAACGACATGCATGAACCTGTTCTCGAACACCGTCTCCCTTACGACGCTGCTTCCGTTGACAGTCGACAGGAACGCCATGAAAGGCGACTGTATGTCGGTAGGGAAGCCCGGGTAAGGCAGTGTCTTGATATCGGTCGAGTTCAGTTCTCTGTCTCTTGCGTCAACGTAGATGCCGTCTGCTGTGACTTCGACATCCACATTGCACTCCTTGAGCTTGGCCATGATAGGTCTGACATGACCGGGCAGCGCGTTTCTGATGAGGATGTCTCCGTGGGTGATCGCGGCGGCCAGCATGAATGTGCCGGTCTCTATCCTGTCAGGGATCGCCTCATGTATGCAGCCCGAAAGTTTATCAACGCCCTCTATCCTGATCATGTCGGTGCCGGCGTATTTGATCCTCGCTCCCATCTTATTGAGCTGGTTCGCGAGATCGATTATCTCCGGCTCCTTGGCGGCATTCTCGATGATGGTCGTTCCCTTTGCCAGTGTCGCGGCCATGAGAATGTTCTCAGTTGCGCCTACACTCGGGAAGTCCAGGTAGATGACGTCGCCCGTAAGGCCCTCAGGCCCCGCGGTGACTGTGACCATCTCATTCACTTCATCCTCTACGACTTCCGCGCCCAGCGCCCTGAAGCCCTTCAGATGAAGGTCTATCGGTCTTTTTCCTATTGTGCATCCGCCCGGCATAGGCATTATGATCTTACCGTGCCTCGCGAGCATCGGTCCCATAGTAAAAAGAGACGCTCTCATTTCCTGCACCATGTCTCTGTCACCTTCGCAAGAAACGATTTCAGGCGTGGAGATCCTGATGACGCCTTCATCTGCGTCATCTATCTTCGCGCCGTACTTGAGGAGCATCTTCTTCATAACGCTGACATCTGCGAGATCGGGAACATCCTCGATCACGCAGGTGTCTGTTGTCAGTAATGTCGCGGCAAGGAGAGGCAGCACCGAATTCTTGGCGCCGCTTATCCATACCTCTCCGTGGAGAGGGCCGCTGTTATTTACAAGGATCTTCGCCATTAACGGCCTCCTAAGTTTTAGTTTTTATGCAGCTTTTTTTGCTGCGGCCTTTGCCGCTTTCTTTTCTGCTGCTTTAGCCTTTTTAGCCATCAGTCTGGCGGCCTTCGCGGCTGCCTTTCTGGCTGCTTTCGCTGCTTTCTTTTTTGCCTTTTTAGCTGCCTTCTTCGCAGCTCTGTTGGCCTTTCTCGCAGCACTGGCAGTGGCCTTTTCTGCCTTTACTCTGGCTCTCTTTGCCGCCTTTACATCAGCGATCTCAACCTTCTTCGCGAGGGCTGCTTTCTTGAGAGCTTCTTTTTTGAATGCCTTCTCCGCCTTTTCAGCCAGTTTTTTGGCCTCCTGTTCTTTCTTCAGGATAGCGGCGGCTGCGGCTGCAGCTTTCTTCTCGGCAGCCTTTTTGGCTTCTTTCTCTTTCTTCACAAGAACCGCAGCTGCCGCGGCAGCTACCTTTGCGGCTTTAGCGGCTTTTTTCTTCTCGACCTTGGCAGCTTTTTTTGCCTTCTTGTCTTCAGCCTTCTTCAAAGCCTTGGCGGCTGCAGCTGCCTTAGCGGCTTCTGCCGCGTCTTTCTTTGCGTACTTCTTTGCCGCCTTGTCTGCTTTTCTGCGGACTTTTTTCTCTTTCTTTGACTGCTTGTTGAGCTGCTTTATGGTCTTCTTGGAAAGCTTGATTTCCTTCTTTGCCCTTCTGCGCTCTCTTCCTGCAGACACGGCTGAGAATACGCTGCTGCCGGTAAGTATTCTGAGCAGCGTCTTCAGGATCCCGAATGCGGCAAGCCCGACTCCCACAGCGGATACCGCCTTGACGGCGCCGGATGTATCGGCTACTACAGAATTGACAGCTCCCATGGCATTATCGCTGAGCCTGTCGAATCTGCCCTTTACGTCGTCGACTGCGTCATTGCCCTTGCCTACAAGGACCTTTGTCTTCTTGAGCAGTTCTATTGCATGGACCGCCATGATAGCCAGCACAACTACGAACGCTACCAGCACGGCTACAAGGCAGAATGCGATTATCTGATTGATAGTCATTTTGTTTCTCCTTATTCCCTACTTGATGACCTTGTCGAGTATCTTGCCGGCAGTCTGCGCTCCCATTGAAGCGATACCCGTGACCTTCGAAGCTCCTTCCTTGACCTTCTCGGATGCATTGTGTACCTTCTCCGCTGCGCCTGCTGCTGCGTTGGTGCCGCCGTCGATGATGGCATTGGTCTTCTTGATGGTGTCTGTGACGTTTGCGACCAGTACGATCAGAAATACGACCAGTACGATCAAAGCGATCAGAAGCACTCCGATCAATACGCCCTTGATGCTTACTGTTATCATTTGATTTCTCCTTTGCTTCACAGCTTTGCGGACAGTCCGTTAAAAGCCCGCAATTATTGATAATATTATATAATCTGAGGCCCTTCTATTCAAGCAAAGCAAGGCCATTAACTGAATAATAAACAAGAAAAAAGAGGCTTTTCAGGCCTCTCTCCCGTAGTATCTGAGTATCTCAGCCGTATAGCCGCCGTCAGCTGTATGGACCGCTATCTCAGGCAGCATGCGAAGCTCCGGGCTGGCTCCTTTTATACCGTGTATCAAGACCATGTTAGCAGCCTTCCCGGCATGAGGTACTACCGGCTGCATCTCTTTCGGCTCTATGCCGGCTGCTCTCATTTCACTGATGATGTCCGCCAGTCTGTCAGGTCTGTGGACCATGTACAGACTGCCGCCCTCCTTCAGCATCGCCGCAGACACTCTGGCAAAATCCGTGATGTCTGCCGTGGTCTCATGTCTGGCAATGTAACGCTCATCAGGATCAGCCGCGCCGGGCTCATCCGGAGTTCTCCTGAAGTACGGAGGGTTTGTGAGCACAGCATCGAACTCAGCTGCCGCGTCTATGTCATTGATGTCGCAGCAGATGAAGTCTATGTCATCCGTCAGGCCGTTCATTTCGCAGGCTCTCTGTGCCCTTTCTACCGCTGCCGGGCTGATGTCGTAACCCGTCAGCCTTGCACCGCCCAGCTTGTGATGAATGATAAAGGCTATCACACCGCTCCCTGTGCCCAGATCCGCTATGCGAAGTTGCTTTGCCGCATTTTTCTGAAGGCCTTTCGCGCCTGTCTCGCCCGCAGCGAAAGCCGCCAGCAGCACGGCATCCACTCCGTAGCCCAATCCCCTGGTCTGTATCACTCTGATGCCGCCAAAACCGGTATCATCTACACGCTCCACCAAAACTCCTTCATAAGTTCTTCGAGCTCACGGATCTCTTCCGCGTCCACGTCATCGAACATGACCTCAAGAGGCACTTCATCGCTGCGGTCCTTGCCCTTGCCGATGCGCTTGATCTCATCCTTGGTATAAGAGCGTATCTCCTGAGCAAAGACTTCTTCGCCCGTCTCAGGATCTCTGTCGATGGCGCGCGTGTTGATCTTGCCGTTGAAGTAGTCGACGTTGACTACCTTGGCGAGGCCCTCAGGCGTCTCGACTCTCTCGTTGTCCTTTGGCATGCCCTTACGTAGCTCCTTGTAAGTCTTGTCCTCGAAGTTGAGGCAGCACATGAGCCTGCCGCAGGTGCCGGATATCTTGGTCGGATTGAGCGATAGATTCTGCTGCTTTGCCATTTTGATCGAGACCGGATGGAAATCCGAGAGCCACTTGCTGCAGCAAAGCGGTCTTCCGCATATGCCGATGCCGCCCAGCATCCTGGCTTCATCCCTGACGCCTATCTGTCTCAGTTCTATCCTGTTCTTGAAGTGGCCCGCGAGGTCCTTCGCGAGTTCTCTGAAGTCCACTCTACCGTCTGCCGAGAAATAGAAGACTATCTTGGATCCGTCTATCATGTACTCAACATCGATGAGCTTCATGTCAAGGCCGTGCTTCTCTATCTTTTCTGCGCACACCTTGAGCGCGTCCTCTCTCTTTCCGAGGTTTTCCTTATATTTTTTCAGATCCTCTGCAGTCGCCAAGCGTTCAACAGGCTTGAGTTCCGCGACGAGATCGGATTCATCGATCTCCCGGTTAGGGATGAGGATGTGCCCCAGCTCCATGCCTCTTGCGGTCTCTACTATGACCATGTCTCCTGCTGCAAATGTCTGTCCCTGAGGATCAAAATAATATGTTTTGCCGGTCTTGGCGAAACCGACTCCGACTATTTCAACCATTATGTTTATCTCCTTGTATTCGAATCTTTCAGCTCAAGATACAGTCTCTTGAGCGCTCTCGATCTGTCCATACCCTGTTCCATATCCGCGCGTGCTTTCTCGCAAAGCTCAAGCCTTACTGCCATGAGCGCCGGATCTTCACCGGCTGTCATGCGGTCTCTTGAGATGTCTTCCGCAAGCTGTATAAGCATCAGCGAGTCGGCCCGTGTTTTCACGCTTTTTTCCAGAGCGTCCCTGAATTCATGGAATGCTCTGCCCCCGTAGAGCATCCGCGCGGTTTCCCTGAGAACTTCCGCTTTTGCGCTCTCCTCTTCTTCCTCGAAATCATCCTGCACTCTGACAGAGCTGCAGCGCGATCTTACCGTACTGAGCAGGTGGTCCGGGTTCGATGAACCAAGCAGAAGTATGACGTTGCCACGCGGCTCCTCAAGTGTCTTGAGCAGCTTGTTCTGAACGGTCTCGCTCAGGCTGTCGGCGTCATCGATCACGCCGATAAGGAACCTTCCGTAAGCGCCCATGTCGAGTCTCTCGGCAAAGGCGGCCGCGTCCTCAGTCTTGTAGCCTGTCTTGCCGCTCATCTGCATGCGGACTATGTCCATCGAGGAACCTGCCGCGACCTGCCTGCAGGCAGCGCAGCGGCCGCAGGGCCTTGCGCTTACATCGGGATCAAGGCATTCAAGACCCATCGCCAGGTCTTTAATGAAAGCATCCCTTGCCGCGCCTGCTCTTCCCTCGACTATGTACGCGTGGGCCGAGCTTGCTCCGCCCGTTATATTCTCGATGATAGCGTTTACAGTCCTCTTGCTTTGCACAGCTCCTCCAGGAAGCGATATATCTCGTCTTTTATCTCGTCCACCGTACCGGTCGCGTCTATCCTCTTGAACCTTTCAGGCTCCGCCTTGGCTATGGAAGCATAGCCCTCGCGGACTCTCGTGTGGAATGCCGTCGACTCCTGCTCAAGTCTGTCCGGATCTTTGTCATGTGTGGCTCTTGCCTTGCCTGTCTCCGGATCTATGTCGAGCCAGATGGTCAGGTCAGGTCTGAGGCCTCCGGTCGCGCGGTGATTCACCTCCGCTACCATTTCTCCCAGGCCCCTGCCATATGCCTGATAAGCGATAGAGGAATCCACGTATCTGTCGCAGATAACGATCTCTCCACGTTCGAGGGCAGGCTCAACTATTTCTCTTACGTTCTGAGCTCTTCCCGCGGCATAGATGAGCATCTCGGTCACGGCATGCATCTCTTTGTTTGCCGGATCGAGCAGTATCGCTCTGAGTTTCTCTGCTATAGGCGGTCCGCCCGGCTCCCTGGTATGTGTCACGGTCATGCCCTTTTCAGCAAAGAACTTCTCTATATTTCTGATCTGAGTCGACTTGCCGGCTCCGTCGCCGCCTTCAAGTGTGATGAAAAGGCCTCTCATTTGCGCCTCTCTTTCCTGTTCTTTCTGCGGTTTTCGTCATTGCGTTTCCTGGCTTTTCGCTCCTCTGTCCTGGCCTTTGCCTCCTTGCCCGTCTCGATCCTGTCTCTGGCGAGCCTGGCCTTTTCAACATTATTCCTTTCGCGAATAAAAGCCAGCATCTTGTTGTAGATGTAAAGCGAGAACGCAATCACCGGTGCCGCGATCAGTATTATAAGCAATATTTTGAAAATGATCGTTGTCATGTGTTTTCACTCCGTATGCCGCCGATAGGAACGCGCGGTTTTCTAACTGATTAATTTTATTAGAAACAGTCTTATTCTTCAAGATTAAGTGTATAATAATCACATTATGGAGCAGAAACAGATGTCAAATAAATATCTGCTGAAGCGTTTCTACCCGTACTTCAAGCCGTATCTGCACATACTTTTGTTCGACCTGTTCTGCGCGTCGCTCACAAGTGTATGCGATCTTGTGCTGCCTCTTATAGTGAGGTTTATCACCAACACCATTACGACCTCGCCTTCCGACCTGACTGTAAATCTCGTCGTCAGGCTGACCCTACTGTACCTGGCTCTCAGGATAATCGACGTGTCGGCCAACTACTACATGCAGAACCGCGGTCACATAATGGGCGCCCGCATAGAGAAGGACATGAGAAAGGATCTCTTCGGAAAGTTCCAGGAGCTCTCCTACGGCTACTACAGCAGCAACAAGACAGGCCAGCTTATATCCCGCATAACCACGGACCTCTTCGACATAACAGAATTTGCGCATCACTGCCCGGAAGAATACTTCATCGCAGCAGTAAAGATAGTTGTGTCGTTCACCGTACTTATTCAGGTAAACGTGCCTCTGACGCTGCTGCTCTTTGCTCTCATACCGCTCATGCTTCTCTGCGCCATGAAGTTCAGGGTACGCATGCGCAACGCTTTCAAGTGGCAGAGATCCGAACTCGGCGAGATCAACTCGCACGTAGAGGACAGTCTGCTTGGCATACGCGTATCCAAGTCCTTTGCCAATGAAGACGTGGAAGAAGCCAGGTTTGAGGAAGGAAATGAGAGATTCCTCAGCACAAAGAAATACGCTTACAGGAACATGGCCGGATTCAGAGGGGTCACCCGACTCTTTGATGGTCTGATGTACATATCCATCGTGTTCTTCGGTTCCGTCGCGCTTATTAAGGGAGCGATCACTGCCGGTGATTTCATAGCATATCTGATGTATGTGGCGGTGCTGCTTGAATCAGTACGCCGGGTCGTCGAATTCACGGAACAGTTCCAGCGCGGAATAACCGGCATCGAGAGATTCATTGAAATAATGGATACGGAGATCGAAATCGAGGACTCTCCTGACGCAGTCGACATGCCGGACGAGGTGCGCGGAGATATCGAGTTCGATAATGTTTCATTCTCTTACACCGAGGTAAGCGACCCTGATGATGTTGTAGATGAACAGGGAGAGACCTTCGTACTGAAGGGGCTGTCCCTTAAGATAAGCAGCGGCGAGAACGTCGCCATAGTTGGTCCGAGCGGCGCGGGCAAGACCACCTTCTGCAATCTGATACCGCGCTTCTACGATGTGAGCGGCGGAGCCATCCTTGTCGACGGCAAGGACATACGCGGCTACAAGGTGCGCTCTCTGCGTACAAGGATAGGCATGATGCAGCAGGAGGTATATCTGTTCTCGGATACTGTCGCGGGAAACATCGAATACGGAAAGCCGGGAGCGAGCCGCGAGGAAATAATAGAGGCGGCAAAGCTCGCGGGAGCCCACGAATTCATAATGGAACTGCCTGACGGCTACGACACCTATGTGGGCGAGCGCGGGGCAAGATTGTCCGGCGGGCAGAAGCAGCGGATCAGCATAGCAAGGGTCTTCCTGAAGAACCCTCCTATCCTGATACTCGATGAAGCCACATCCTCTCTCGACAACGAGAGCGAACGTTACATACAGGAGTCTCTCGCCGAGCTTGCAAAAGGCCGTACCACCATCACGATAGCCCACAGGCTTTCTACGGTAAAGAACGCCGGCAGGATAATCGTGCTGACTGAGGGCGGTATAGCCGAGGAAGGCACACATGATGAGCTTCTTGAAAAAGGCGGCATATACGCCGACCTGTACAATCTGACGATATAGATGAAATATAATAGCCCGGAACTTGAAGTGAACCCCTTTTGTTAGACAGAATCTGACGAAAGGGGTTTTGTTATGTCAAGAAAAAGAAAGTATTCAGATGAGTTTAGACTTAGCGTAGTCAAAGAGTACCTATCAGGAACGAATGGTGGATTTGAAACGTTGT
>JAFRCS010000004.1 GCA_017404265.1 Mogibacterium sp.
AATGATCAGCGAGTACATTAAATACTACAACAATGAACGACCGGCATATGCGCTGAACTACAAAAGCCCAGTCCAGTACAAGACTGAAATGGGCTTTGTATAGCTTTTTTAAACTGTCTACTTTCTGTTGACTAGTTCAGCGTCTGCGGTGGCTGTTTTTTATGAGTCCGCAGACCGTTCTTTTCTTATGTCCCCGGAAATAACTCCGGGGATTTATTATGCAGTGATTGTGTTATTATGGATACAGGAATAACAGGAGCTAAAAAGCCCGGTCCACGGAAACCGGATGGATATGGATATAAGATTCGACTTGAATGAAGCACAATCGAATATTCTTGAGAAGTACCCTGAATGGCGTGATCTGATGGCCGCGGTGGAATTCAAAAACACCCCGGCAGCGGATCCGACGGGATACAGCGGAAGGACCGTTTATTACAACAGCCGCAACCTGAGACAGTTCCCGCGTGACGCGCAGACGTATCTGATCGCTCAGCAGCTGATGCATATACAGCTCGCCCATCAGCAGAGAGGAGAGGGAAAAGAGCCAAGGATCTGGGACCTTGCCTGCGCGGCAGTTGTCAATGAGATGCTTCTGGCTGACGGCTTTGAGCCGCCGGTCAACATCTTCCGCCAGAAGGACGCAAAGAGCCTGAGCGCGGAAGAAGTATATGACATCCTGTACGAGAAAGCCGAAAGAGATGACTTCAGGATCTCGGAAGAGGAAAAGCCGGACAAACAGTCCGACACCCAATATGTCGCTATATTGAAAAAGGGCGAAAAGAACAATCAGGCAGGAGATCTTCAGGGCGCGCAGAACCGTGACATAGAAGACCCGGGTCTCGCGAAAGCTGTGGCAGGTCTCGCGGACCTGCTGGAGCCGAGCATGCAGCTCGATTACGACTGGTTCCCTGCGGACAGGATCAGAGATGGAATACTCATAGAGCAGTTCAGGCCGTATCCGGTGCCGCACGCAGAGATACTTCTGGACACGAGCGCGTCGATAGATGAGGATCTACTGAGAGCTTTCGTCAGAGGAGTCAGGGAGATACTGCAGGAGGATGCTGTCGTAAAGGTCGGCTGCTTTGATACCGAGTTTTACGGATTCCAGGAGATACACTCCGAGAAAGACATTTCGAAACTTGAGATAAAGGGATCAGGCGGAACCAATTTCGAGACTGCCGTCAGAGCCTTTACAGGCGACGCCGAGACAAAGATAATATTCACAGACGGATACGCGGACATGCCGGAAACCAGAAGCGACGCCATCTGGCTCGTGTACAGCGATATGCCGGTCGATCCACCCGGCGGAAAAGTGATCTACGTTAAAAAACCGGAGGAGATAAACAGATATGAAGTCGATTTTCTTATCACATAAGCAGCTGTTCGAGAACCCGCTCCCGCTTTTCCGCGCGGCAGGCACCTCGGTCCACGCAAGCGATCTGGTGCTGGTCACCATACCGGACGACGGGTTCACGCTGAGCGGTGATCGTGTCAATTACTTCCTTTCCGGAGGAGACTGCGCTGACAGATTCGGACGCGACCATATAGACAGTAACTGCGCCGTAAGGCCTGTGCTTCTGATGGAGCCGGGCGATGAAAAACTGCTCAGCCAGGTACGTGAATCGGGCGGCATCGTTACGGCAGAGCTCGGGACCTTCCCGTCAGTCATACTTGAGTCGTCCATGCGCGAAATGGCAGAGAAGCAATACCGCGACGGCACTCTGAAAAAGACCGGGATGAGCTATACCATAGCCGGGGAAAAAAGAGATGTATACAGACTGGGCGCCAAGCAGATCATAAGGGTTGCTGTCACAGAAGAGACACCGAGCGGATATGTTCAGCTGTCTGACGGAAGCGCTGTAACCGCAGGCGAGGAGATATTCATCGAAGTTCGCCCTGTGCGCTGGTATTACGATGAGATCAACAAGCTGCTCATATCCGGCAGAGCCCTGTTTGCGGGACTTGGCCGCGAGGACGCCGCAGCCTATCTCACGGACGGATTCATAGAGGAACTGCTCGCGGAAGACGACAAGGAGATCGCTTCCGTCGCTGCGGGGACATCGTATCACATCGAAGAGCATGACGAACTGGATCTGATAAGATCCTTTATCGAGGCGGACATACCGGTGTTCATCCACGGGCTGACCGGCGACGGAAAGAGCGACCGCGTAAAGGAGATCGACCCGGATGTCCTCGACATAGAGCTGGTAAACGAGACACCTGAGACCATAAACGGCCGCGCTGTCTACAACGAGTCGACTGACACGATCATAGACATCAAGCCGGTATGGCTGGTAAAGCTGGAGCGTCTCTGCGAAGACGGCAAGCCTCATATCCTGTTCTTTGACGAACTGACTAATGCCACAAAGCAGACGCAGGCTGTCATATTCAAGATAGTGCTGGAACGCTTCGTCAACAACCGCTGGCCGCTTCCGGAGAACGCCCGTATAGTCGCGGCAGGAAACGACAGGGCGGAGTCAAGCGTAGCGCACGACCTGGCGGAGCCGCTCTTTGGAAGGTTCGCTCACATATACATACGAACGACGGTGGAGAACTGGATGCCTTGGGCGGTCAGGAAGAACATCAATCCATATGTCATGGAGTTCCTGGCTAACAACGACCTCTATCTCAGGACCTCATTCACGGGAACAGAGGGCTATGCCGATCCGCGCCGCTGGGAGATGGTGTCGCGCGTACTCGACAGTTCCGGCAATGATTTCTCGCTTCTCGAGCCGATCGTTGGCCATGAGACCGCGGAGGCCTTCATAAGGTTCTTCCGCGCGCAGGAGGAAATGGTCGACATAGTGAAATATACCGATGCGGAGCTGGCGCGCATGTCTGTTGCCAGAAAGTACCAGATAGCGCAGCAGTGCCTGTACGCAGCTTCCGCTAAACCGGAAGAAGCCGCAGAACTTGTAAAGAGGCTTGGAGCCGAGTTTGAGGCCTGGTTCAGATATGTCCTCGAAAGAAAAGGCAGACACTGAAAAAAATGAAAATACTTTGTATAGGCGATTCGAATACGTACGGCTACGATCCCCGGTCCTACATCGGATCAAGGTACCCGGAAGGGATCCCGTGGACTGACCGCCTGGAGGGCTGCGAAGTCATCAACTGCGGAACCAATGGCATGACAGTACCGCGCGGGCAGTCGAGGTATGCGGGCCTGATCAGGCTGAACGACCCGGATCTGGTCACGGTCATGCTTGGCACGAACGATCTGTGCAGCGGCCTTGGCGCCGGACAGATCGCAGGCAGTATGGAGAGCTTTCTTGATACGATCATCGATGCGGGAAAGCCGGTCCTGCTGATCTCCCCGCCGCTTCTGCAATTCGGCGAGTGGGTAATGGATGATGAGATCATTGAAGAATCACAGGACCTCGGAGAGGCCTACAGGGAAGTCGCGGAGAGAAAAGGCTGCCTGTTTGCTGACGCGGCGGAATGGGATATCGGGATGACCTTTGACGGGGTGCATTTCTCTCCGGAAGGTCACGCGGCATTCGCGCAAAAGATGAATGAAATACTTGAACAGGTTTGAAGAGGAGGGAGCAATGGTAGAACTGGGAGAGAAGCGCAAGGTATGCGCTAACTGCGGCAACTCTTACAGAGAGGGCGACAAATACTGCCGCTACTGCGGAGCCCCTATGGGCACACCAAAATTTATCGTTGAAGAAATCGCGTGCATCTACGGACCGCCTCCGGTCTCAAGGACACACAAGTGCGGAAAATGTGGGTACACGTGGAAGACCACACTGATGATCGATGACGAGAAATACTGCCCTGAATGCGGCAGCGCGGCACCAGTCGTAGAATCAGCCGAATAATGTCCATAGAAGATCTTAAACGCTCACAGCTTGAAACAGTTGCAAGGCACAGAGAGGACTTAAAACAGTCTCCGCATTTGCGGTGGCTGTTTTTTGAGATAACCGACCGCTGCAATCTGAGATGCAGACATTGCGGCAGCAGCTGCACAGCGGAAGGGCAGGCGCTGACGATCGATGATGTCGAAAGGACGCTTAAGACTGTTCAGCAGAGCCTGTACAAACCTACTATCTGTCTGACCGGCGGAGAACCAATGATGCATCCGGACTTTTTCGGGATCGCATGTCGCGTTAAGGAGATGGGCTTCAACTGGGGCATGACGACCAATGCCACCCTTATAGATGACATTGCCGCAGAAAAGCTCAGGAAGGCAGGAATGTCCACCGTATCCGTCAGCCTGGATGGAATGGAGAAGTCGCATGATTCCCTTAGACAGAAGGAAGGCGCGTGGTGTCTTGCCTTGCGCGGTATCGAGTCGCTGCAGAAGGCCGGCTTTGAACCACAGGTGACGACCGTATTGCATCAGGGCAACTTCGATGAACTTGAACCAATGTATAAACTGCTTCGCGGCATGGGTATCACCAGCTGGCGCCCTATCAACGTCGAGCCTATAGGCCGCGCCTGCGAGTCATCGGATCTCTTACTGACAGCTGATCAGTTCAGACAACTGCTGTCATACATCAGCGAAAAGAGATTTGATCCGGACAATCTGATGGAAGTGACCTTCGGCTGTTCGCATTATCTTGGCGTAGAACACGAGCGCATGGTGCGTGACCACTACTTCCTCTGCGGAGCCGGGATACTCACTGCGAGCGTGAGAAGCAACGGTGATATCTGCGCCTGCCTGGACATAGAAAACAGACCGGAGCTGGTGCAGGGAAACATCCATAAAGATAATTTCATGGAAGTCTGGCTTAACCGATTCGAAGTGTTCAGGGGAGACCGTACAGCAAGCTGCTCAAAATGCACTGAATGCCAGGAACGATTCATCTGCGGAGGCGACTCGACGCACACATGGGACTTTGGCAATAACGAGCCCCTGCTGTGCTATATGGACTATTCTTAAGAACTATGAGAAATCCTGATGACCCGGCCCGAATCCGGGCCGTTTTTTTATGCTTTTTAAGAAATTTGTATCCCCTGCGGGGGCTTGTGGGCCATGGAAACTGACAATATAATTTCAGTATCAAAGGAAAAAGGGAGGTGCATTTTATGCATATGGCAGATGCTTTACTGGCTCCTGCAGTAGCTGCGACCATGTATGTCGCGTCAGCGTCAGCAGCCGGCGTTTCCATCCATCAGCTTAAAAAAGATGATGAGCCACAGAAGCTGCCTGTAATGGCAGTAACGTCTGCTCTGGTATTTGCCGGACAGATGATCAACTACACTATCCCGGGAACAGGTTCATCGGGACATATGTGCGGAGGTATGATGTTATCGGCCTTGCTTGGGCCGTACGCCGGGTTCTTATCCATGATCGTGATCCTGGCTATACAATGTCTTTTCTTTGCCGACGGGGGGCTAATGGCCCTGGGGGCCAATTGCTGGAACATGGCTTTCTACGGGTGCTTCGTCGGCTACTTCCTGATCTGGCGTCCTATAATGAACGGCAAGTGGTTCGGCGAGGGCAAGAGCGCCGAGCGCGGACGCATAATCGCGGCGTCGATAATAGGCTGCATAATAACCTTGCAATTGGGAGCTTTTTCGGTGGTGCTTGAGACCAGCTTGTCAGGCATAACGGAATTGCCGTTTGGCGCGTTCTGTGCCCTGATGCAGCCGATCCACCTGGCTATTGGACTGGTTGAGGGTCTGATCACTGCCGCAGTACTGGTATTCGTCTATAATTCACGTCCGGAGCTTCTGCAGGGTGTAGATCTCAGCGGTGAAGGAGAGCCTAAGCGTTCTCTCAAGTCAGTCGTTACCATACTCGCCATCGTTGCGCTCGTAGTAGGCGGCGGACTCAGCCTGCTGGCCAGCTCGAACCCTGACGGTCTGGAATGGGCACTCTTCGGAAATGAGGACGGCGGATATTCCACAAATATGGGACTCGATGAAGAGAACTTCGGTGTATCCAGCGGAGCTGCGGATACAGCGGGATCTATACAGGAGAAGACTTCGTTCCTGCCTGATTACGCATTCCCTGGCAGCGAATCGCCTGCGGGCACGACCGTATCCGGTATAGTCGGATCCGCCATAGTGGCAGGAGTCGCTATACTGATATGCTTCATCGGAGGCTTCTTCCGTAAAAGGAAAACACAAACTGAATAGGCCATACTCTATTCTCTCTCGGAATATGGTATATTGTTAGGGGCATCGCAGGGTGCCCCTTATTACTGCTAATACAGGAATCTCTTAATGAACAAAATGCAGAAGGCTTTGCATGAGCTTTCGGAGATGGATGAACTGGCGGCGCGTCAGTCCCCCATACATTCTCTGCATCCCGCAGCAAAGCTGATCACCACAATCGTATATATCCTCATCACACTGTCCTTCGACAAGTATGATCTGAGCGGCCTGGTACCTATGGTGCTGTGGCCGGTCATCATGTTCCAGGTCAGTGGTGTTGATGTGCATACTTGCTTCTACAAGCTGCGCATCGTGCTGCCTCTGGTCATGGCGGTAGGCCTGTTCAACCCGTTCTTTGACAAAGAGATAATGGTGACCATAGGCGGAGTGGGGATATCCGGCGGAGTGATCTCGATGATCACGCTGATGCTCAAGGGAGTCTTCTGCCTGATGATGTCGTTCCTGCTGATGGCGACCACAAAGATCGACAGTCTGTGCGCAGCCCTGAGGAAGCTGCATGTACCGGCGATGCTGGTGTCGCTGCTTCAGCTGACCTACCGCTACGTGGGCGTAATGACAGAGGAACTTGCAGTCATGACAGAAGCGTATTCTCTGCGCGCCCCCGGACAGAAGGGCATACACGTCTCAGCATGGGGATCCTTCCTGGGCCAGCTGCTTCTCAGAAGCATGGACCGCGCTCAGGAGCTCTTTTCAAGCATGATGCTGCGCGGCTACCACGAGCATTTCCATTACGCGGACATAAGGCCGTTCAATATCAAAGACGCATTGTTCATGGGGCTTTGCATCGCGTTCTTCTTCCTGCTGAGATACGCAGATATAGCACAGCTCATTGGCGGGCTGTTTGTGAGGTAAAAATATGATCGAATTTCAGAATGTGAGCTTCGCATACGAAAAGAAAGAATATGTGCTGCACGACATGTCATTCAGGATCGAAAAGGGAGAATCGGTGGGCCTTATAGGAGCCAACGGCGCCGGCAAGTCCACGATAATGAAACTGCTCCTTGGCCTGCTGCAGGGCGAGGGCAAGATCCTTATAGACGGCATCGAGGTAAAGAAGGATACTTTGGGCGAGATCCGCGCAAAGCTAGGCTTTGTGCTGCAGAACTCGGACAACCAGATGTTCATGCCGACAGTTTACGAGGACATGATCTTCGGTCCGCTCAACTACGGGCTCAGCCGGGAGGTAGTGGATCAGCGTGTCGATGAAGTGCTGAAGAGGCTGGACCTCGAATACCTCAAACACCGCTACAACCACAAGATCTCCGGCGGTGAGAAGCGCATGGGTGCCATTGCCACTATTCTTGCGATGGAGCCGCAGGCCATCCTCATGGATGAGCCGACTTCCGCTCTCGATCCTTTCAACCGCCGCCTCGTCATAAACACGATACGCGAGCTGGATCAGACCAAGCTGATAGCGTCGCACGACCTCGACATGATACTCGACACCTGCGACAGGGTGATCCTCATCTCAGGCGGCCGCATAGCCGCGGACGGTCCGGCAAAGGAGATACTCAGCAACAAAGATCTGCTGGAAGCAAACCGCATGGAGCTGCCGCTCAGCATGATGGGAAAGAAGTGATCCGGTCACGAAAAAACGCAGAACAGGCATGGAACGAATGAGCGTCCATGCCTTTTTTGTGCGCAAGGTGTGGTACAATACAATTGATATCCAAAGAACGGAAAAGGAAGAGGATAATGGCAAACAATCTGGTCATATATTACTCCCGCAAGGGACAGAATTATGTGGACGGCAAGCTGGTAGATCTTGAAGTAGGCAATACTGAGCTTATCGCCCAATACATTCGCGACGCGGTAGGCGCGGATCTCTTTGAGATAGAAACGGTCAAGGAATATCCGGCTGACTACATGGAGTGCACCGAGGTCGCGAAGCAGGAGCAGCGTGACAATGCCCGCCCGAAGCTTAAGGAATATCTGCATGACATCAGCGAGTACGACAACATCGTGATCGCCGGGCCTTGCTGGTGGGGCACATATCCGTGCGCCGTTTTCGGACAGCTGGAGAAGCTGCATTTCAGAGGCAAGCATGTATGGCCTGTCATGACCCATGAGGGAAGCGGCGAGGCAAAGAGCAGAAGCGACCTTAAGAAGTTCTGTACCGGCGCAAAGGTCGGGAAGACTCTGGCGATACAGGGGAGCAAGTGCCCTGCGGCCAGAGAAACCGTAACCCGTTGGGCAGAGAAGCATTTGACATAGAATGTTCCAGCTGAAGAACGAAGAAAAGAAAGTAGAATACCTCGAGCTCATATACGACCTTGTTTTCGTATACATGGTGGGCCGCAACAACGCTCTTCTCAGCACCTTTGAGAACGGCTTTGTTTCCGGCGCCGCCTTCTTCGCGTACATAGTGTGCACGCTGACCATCATCCAGATCTGGAACTTCACGACGTTCTATATAAACATGTTTGGCCGTAACGGCGTGCGTGACCATGTCTTTCTGCTGGTCAACATGTATCTGATGTACTTCATAGGTCAGAGCACGCGTACCGACTGGTTTGCATACCAGGCGCAGTATCACATCGCCTGGGCGCTCATACTGATCAACATAGGACTGCAGTACGTCATTGAGCTGCGGAACCATCAGGCGGATGTCTGGAACCGTGACCTGATAAAGCGCATGATCTGGATACTGTTCATAGAAGCGGCGATAGCCCTCGTGGCCGCATTCGTCCCGCCGGCGCTGACAGGCTGGGTTTCACTGGCCGCGATATTTGCCGGCATCATCCTGACAGCCGTCAACAGAAACAGGAGCCCGGGAGGGGTCATCGACTTTTCGCACCTGACAGAACGCGCCATGCTCTATGTGGTATTCACATTCGGCGAGATGATAATCGTGATCTCCGCATACTTCGTGAGCGACGGCGGTTTTGACTGGAGTGTCATCTATTTCTCGCTTATGGGATTTCTCATAGTTGCAGGGCTGTTCGTCTCGTACGAACTCATATACGATCATCTCCTGGACAGGGAGACGGAAGACAGCGGCATGCTGTACATGATCATCCACATATTCATCATATTCGCGCTTGGCCTCATAACAGTATCGCTGGAGTTCATGCGTGAAGAAGAGGTGGCGTTGCTGCCTAAGATCATACTGATCACATCGGCGATCATCGCTTATTATGCATTCCTGTTCTGCACCGGCAAATACGCCAAACAAAGGTGCGGAATGGACCTGCCGTTCATGCTGAAGATGGCCGGCCTTGCGGCTTTATTCGCGGCGCTGATGATAGTCTTCAGGGAAAACATGCGCCTTAATATATTCGTTACAGTTGCATACGTGTGGAGCATCGTAGCGGTGCTCTACCGGGCTAAAAACATATTTGAAAAGGGATAAATACAATGAGCAAAGTCTATATCACGGGACACAGGAATCCGGACATCGACAGCCTCTGCGCTGCGTCGGCCTATGCCAACCTCAAGAACCTGACTGATCCGGAAAACGAATACATCGCGATCCACTGCAGCCCTGTATCCGACCAGGTGAAGGACCAGATGGAAGCGATGGGGATCGAGATCCCGCCTTACAGAAAGGATGTCTATCCGAAGGTGAGAGATGTCATGCTTACGCCTCAGACACACATCCAGGCAGGCGCGCCGATCTTTGCCCTCGTCAACGCTTACAGCGCGGAGAATCCATCGGTCGTTCCTATCTATGACGGCGAAAAATTCAAAGGCCTGCTCAGCGTGGACGACATCACCAGATGGTTCCTGTCGGACAACAAAGAAGAGATACCTACTTACAGACTCACGGTAGATAACATACTCCGGGTAATACCGGGGAATCTGCTGCACAGGGGAAAGAGTGAAACGATCGAAGGATCCCTGCTTGTAGGCGCTGCTTCATATGAGGCGTTCAGCGGACTGCTTGAGGAGATCGGCGACTGCATCGTGGTGCTGGGAGCACGGGCGGATCACATCGAGTACGCCATAAAGAAGCAGGTACCGGCAATCATCATCACGGCATCCGATGAAGCGCCTGATGTGAACTACAGCGGATATGATGGTTCTGTATTTATAACGGACCTCGGCACAGCGGAGACGCTCAGAAGGATCAGGCTGGCAGAGTCAGTCGAATCCATGATGGAGCTGGCGACGGAGACCATCGACATAGACGACCTGTTCGTAGAGGGCAAAAGGATATTCACCAACTCTCACATCAGGGGACTTGCCGTTATGGAGAACGGCGAGTTCAGGGGCTTCGTCACCAGGCGATGCTTCCTCGACAAGCCGGTCAAAAAAGTTATCATGGTGGACCACAACGAACCGGCGCAGAGCGTGGAAGGCATAGAGACGGCGGAGGTAGTGGAGATCATCGACCACCACAGGCTCGACTCGCTCTCGACAGCGACGCCGATATTCATCGCGGCCGAACCTCTAGGCAGTGCCAACACGATAATCTATCAGCTCTATATGAGACACGGTATCATGCCGGACGAGTACGCGGCAAGGACCATGCTCACCGGTATCATCGCCGACACGCTTATCCTCCGCAGCCCTACGACTACGGTGCAGGACATGCAGGCGGTGGAGATGCTTGCAAGGCTCGCAAAGGTGCCGAGCGTTCAGGAATTCGGCGAGAAGCTCTTCAGTATCACCGACAACCTCAAGACGCAGGATCCGAACGAAGCCATACTCTCGGATTTCAAGAAGTACGAGAACAGCGGCACAAAGATGGGCGTCGGCCAGTGCGAAGTCACGACACTTACGGATGTAAAGGAGTATGCTTCGACATACATCGAAGCGCTGCAGAAGATCGCTGATACGCAGGGACTGGACTGGACGCTTCTCATGATCACCGACGTGCTCAGTGAGAACAGCGTGCTGCTGGTATCTGACTGCAGGTCGAACCGCGACCTGCCTTACACGAAGATAGCTAAGCAGGCATACGATATGCCGGGCGTGATGAGCCGCAAAAAGCAGTTGCTGCCTGTGCTGCTCTCTGTTACAAACGCTTAAAAGGCAGCCGCAGCTACCTCGGGACATATCCCGACGCGCGGCCGTTACAAATACGAAAGGGCCTTAAATATGGCAAAAAAAACCAATTGGTATAAAGACGCGGTAGTCTACCAGATCTACCCGCTCAGCTTTATGGATGCCAACAACGACGGCATCGGCGATATCCGCGGCATCATCTCCAAGCTCGACTACATCAAAGATCTTGGAGCGACCGCGATATGGTTCTCGCCGCTCTACAAGTCACCGTGGAAGGATTACGGATACGATATCGCCGACTACAAGTCGATACATCCGGCCTTCGGCACGATGGCGGACTTTGAAGAGCTGTTGGCTGAGTGCCACAAGCGCGGGCTCAAGGTGATGATGGACGCAGTGTTCAATCACACCAGCGATCAGCACGAGTGGTTCAAGGCGGCGCTTGCCGACAAGAACTCCCCGTACCGTGACTGGTACATATTCAGGGAAGGCAAGCGCGACAAGAACGGCGAACTCATGCCGCCTAACAACTGGACCTCGTCGTTCACGGGCTCGGCTTGGGAACGCGTCGAGGGCACTGATGAATACTACCTGCATCTTTTTGCTCCTGAACAGCCTGACCTCAACTGGGAGAATCCGGCAGTCAGGAGAGAGATGTCGGACACGCTCCGCTTCTGGCTCGAGAAGGGCGTGGACGGATTCCGCTTCGACGTGTTCAACATGATCTCAAAGGTGTATCCGCTCAGGGACGACAGGAACCCTCTGCACTTCCAGAAGGGCGTTCAGTATTACGTCGACGGACCGCGCATGCATGAGTTTCTCAAGGAACTGAATGACAATGCGCTCTCACTTTACGACACATTCACGGTGGGCGAGTCCTACACACCGGACGAACAACACGCGCACAGATACATACACGAGGAGTCCGGTGAGCTGGACAGCATATTCCACTTCGAACATCTTATGGCAGACAATATGTTTGGCCTCAAGATGGTAGCCAAGCCATTCAATCTCAGGCAGTTCAAACGCGGACTGCTGGACCCGCAGCTGAGATATCACGGGACAGGCTGGAACACTCTGGTGCTTGAGAACCACGACCAGGCGCGCAGTGTCAGCCGCTTTGGCATTAACACAAAGAAATACCGCTATGAGGCGGCCACCTTCCTGGCGATGATCACCTTCCTTGGCTGGGGCACACCGTTCATCTTCCAGGGCGAAGAGATTGGTATGACAAATACCCGTTTCAGCAGCATGGACCAGATGAAAGACCCTGTATCGCACTTCATCTTCGATATGATGAAGGGCATGCGCATCCCGGAAAAGGCTATCCTCCGCCTGATAAGATGGGCCGTACGCGACAACGCCAGGACGCCGATGCAGTGGGACGGCACTTCAAATGCGGGCTTCAACAGAGGCGAAAAGCCGTGGCAGTGCGTCAACCCGGACTACCGCGACATAAACGTAGAAAAGGATCTCGCGTCCGACAAGTCGATATACAGGTTTTATCAGAAGCTGCTCGCGCTGAGAAAGAGCGAGCCTGTACTGCTTTCCGGCAAAACGATAGAGTACTATCCGGACGACAGACAGGTCATCTCATACAGCAGAAGCATGGACGGCAAACGCTTCCTGATAGTCGGCAACTTCTCCGGCACCCGAGCGGACTTCATAATGCCGGGCGACTTTGAGCTAGATGAGATGAAGATACGCATGACAAATCAGGGACGCACGGATGCAGAGGTAGAAGAGATAATACAGATGAAGCCTTACGAGGCGATACTCTTCGAAGAAATCAGAAAATAACGGCACTTTAAAAGAAAGAAGATAAATGAAAACAGCAGTACTTTTTGAAACAATCATGCTCATCGGCTTTGGCTGCTCATGGCCTTTCAACATAGCCAAGTCGATAAAGAGCAAAACGACTCTGGGCAAGAGCGTGTATTTTGAGATCATAGTGATCATAAGCTATCTCTTCGGAGTGGCTGCAAAACTTATCATTTTCCGCGAGACAGGAGAACTCCAGTATTCATTCTGGTTCTATCTCATCGATATATTGCTGGTGACGACAGATGTTTGTCTTTATATAAGGAACCGCAAAATAGACAAGGAAATGGGACGCATCTGACAGCAGAACAAAACAGGCAAAGATCAGTAAAGGAGAAAGATCATGGCAATCATGGAATACTATACGCCGACTCATGTGTATTTTGGCGTAGGGGCTGAGGACGAGATCGGTAATGTACTAAAGGGCTACGGCGCAGTCAAGGTGCTGTTGCACTTCGGTGGCGGCTCGGTCAGAAGGACCGGCCTGCTCGACAACATAGAGGAAAAGCTTGACGAAGCCGGGATTGAATATGTGGAGCTCGGCGGAGTAGTACCGAACCCGAGAGTTTCGCTCGTCAGAAAGGGAATCGAGCTTTACAACAGCGAAGGCTGCGACTTCATTCTGGCAGTCGGCGGCGGCTCCGTTCTGGACAGCGCCAAGGCGATCGGCTACGGAGTATTTGGCGGCGGAGACGTCTGGGATTTCTACTGCGGAAAACGCAAGGTGGAAGGGACTGCTCCGGTCGGCTGCGTGCTTACACTTTCAGCGACAGGCTCCGAGATGAGCGACTCCTCAGTCATCACAAACGACGAGACAGACCCGACATACAAGAGAGGCGTCAATACCGACTTCGGCAGACTGAAGTTCTCAATGCTTGATCCTATGCTCACAGCGACCGTCTCAAAATATCAGACGGCCTGCGGCGCCACTGACATCATGATGCACACACTGGAGAGATACTTCCATCAGGGCTACGCTCTCGACTTCACAGATGAGCTGTCGTTTACGCTTCTGAAGGAAGTCATGAAGTGGGCTCCTGTAGCTCTCGAGAAGCCGGACGACTACGATGCCCGCGCCAACCTCATGTGGTGCGGTACACTCTCACATAACGGCCTTATGGCAGCAGGCAATTCCAACAAGGGCGACTGGGCCTGCCATCAGATAGAGCACGAACTCTCCGCAGAATACGACGTAGCGCACGGCGCTGGCCTGGCAGCCATCTGGGGATCCTGGGCAAGATATGTGCTCAGCGTGGATCCTGAAAGATTCGTCAAGCTGGGCGAGGGAGTATTCGGCGAAAGTGATCCTGTAAAGACCATCGAGAACTTCGAAACATTCTTTAAGTCGATCGACATGCCTGTTAACATACAGGGGCTTGGCCTCGACTTTGATGAGGCAGCCTGCCGCAAGGCGGCCCTCGGCGTCACATTCCAGGATGCCCGCACTATCGGCAACTTCAAAGTGCTGAACACAGAAGACATATTCAACATCTACATGATGGCCTCGGGCCTTAAATAGACCGGCGACCACGGAAAAGAAGGGAGGCAGTTATGGACGACAAGATCAAGGAATTAAAGAAGATAATCGACGAGAGCAAGAACATAGTTTTCTTTGGCGGCGCCGGCGTATCCACAGAGAGCGGCATTCCTGACTTCAGGAGCGCCAACGGCATCTATAACCAGGACCTGGGCAGGACCGTCTCGCCTGAAGAGATGATCTCGCATACTTTCTACATGAGACACCCGGAGGACTTCTTTGAGTTCTACAGGGACAAGCTCATCTATGAGAACGCTGAGCCTAACAACTGCCACAAGGCTCTTGCCGAGCTCGAGAAACAGGGCAAGGTAAAAGCGGTCGTGACACAGAACATCGACGGCCTGCATCAGAAGGCGGGCAGCAAGGTTGTGTGGGAGCTCCACGGCTCGACCCTCAGAAACTACTGCGAGAACTGTCACGCTTACTACGGCCTTGAGAAAGTTCTGGAGTCCAAAGGTGTGCCGACGTGCGACAAGTGCGGCGGCAGGGTAAAGCCTGACGTTGTGCTTTATGAAGAGGGACTCGACAGCGACGTTATAGACGGAGCCATCAGAGCCATCTCCAATGCTGATACACTCATAGTGGGCGGCACAACGCTCATCGTGTACCCGGCAGCGGGACTGATCCATTACTTCCACGGCAAGAAGCTGGTGCTCATAAACATGAGCGCGACCAGCGCAGACAGTCGCGCGGATCTGGTTATACACGACAAGATCGGAGAAGTTTTCGCAAAGGTAATGGGCTGGGAATAGCCCGTTAACGGCAAAATACAGAACAAATAACAGGAAAAACACCTGAAAACCGGCCTTGGGTCAATACCCAAGGCCTTCCTTTTTGCTTTTTTGAAAGCCCTTGAAACGCAAAGACCGTACTGAAAACCTAAAGCAAGATGACGCATAAAAATGACGGTTAAAATGACGCTTCAAAATGTAACATGTATATGGATGAAGGCGCAATTCGTGCATCTTCAGACGGTTTGTCGTAGCCACTTTCAGAGGCCCCAAAAGCACGAAAAATCCCAAAAGTCTTGAAAATACTGACGGAAGCGATGACGCTTTTGGTGATAGTATCTTGACGAAAAGATATGGGTGGGGAAAACTCTGTCAAGTTGCAAGGGAATATTCATAGCGACAGCCGCAATGACGCCTTGAAATAAATGTTATCAAGGCGGATAATAGAAAGGATAAGACTATGATACGAATTGTAGATATCGCCGGAGCGATAGACATGAGCAGAGTAGAACGCAATACATCGATATATGAGGAGAATAAAACGAAGCCGTCAGGCGGCGGGATGAAAACCACCGGCCGCATTATGCACGGCGCCGGCATCATTCTTATGTCCATCGTTGTTGCTGCGTGTCTCACTCTTGCAATCCCTAAGCTGGTGGGATATGACGGCTATGTAGTTGTCAGCGGAAGCATGGAACCTAACATACCGGTTGGCAGCATAGTCTACTCCGAGAAGACGGATCCGGCGTTGCTCCGCACGGGAGATGTGATCGTCTTTGTGGACGAGCTGCGCGGCACCACGCCTATAACGCACAGGGTGGTTTCGAACAATCCGTTTACAGGCACTATCATTACAAAAGGCGATGCCAATGAAAACCAGGATGTAAATCCGGTGACATACGACAGTGTTATTGGCAAGGTAGTCAACCATGTTCCGCGCATAGGCTTTACTGCAGCCATGTTCACATCAAAACTGGGCAAGCTGATAGCAGCACTGATCCTTCTTGAAGCATGGCTCCTCATGGAGGTCGGAAGACGTCTCAAGGGGACAGATAGAGGATCAGAAAAACAAATTGAGTCATAGTCACATACACAAAACAATTCTGTTAATTAATAGATAATAGCGCTAAAAGGTTTGAAAAATGGTATAATTCATTAGATGTGCCTAGCGACAACAGGCGCTATAGCTAACAATTATTAATAACAACAAATAATTTTAAAAATCTTTGTTTTTTGGGAGGAAAACCATGAAACGCAACAAAACACTTAAGAGATTTCTTGCATTTCTTCTGTGTGCGGCAATGATGATCACCTATATGCCATCGTCAGTATATACACTTGCTGACGGGAGCGGTGATGGTGACGAACCGCAAACAAGTGAAGCTACTGTAAGTACAGGATCTTCACAGGGAGAAATAGGAGAAACAAAGGACACTGATTCTGCTCCTGCAGGAATAGAGGCTGAATCTGCTTCTACGAATGAGGGAGATGAAGGTGTGTCTGACGTAGACACGGAGGGCCAGATCGTTGAAGGCGGAACTGAGCCTGACGATGTAAACATTAACGGACCGCCAGAAGGAGATGGACAAGAACCTCTCGAAGAAGGCGTTGAAGAACCGACCAGGGCAACAGATACCACCTGGACCGTGACTTTCTACGACAGAGACGCGGAAGTCTACAAAACAGTAGAAGTCACCAAGGGTGAAGCGATCGGCAGCGAGATGCCTGATCCTATTGCCCGTGAGGACTATAACGCTTACTGGGCTCTCGGCGAGATCATCGAGGGAACACAGGGCCCGGAGATCAAGGTCACAGGAGACAGGATCACCAGCAGCTATGTACCGACTGCTGATACTGTTGTAGTTCCTGACTATTCCAAGATCTCCTACACCATCACTTTCTATGAGGATGAAAGTGCTACAACGGCGTTCGCGACGAGGACGGTCGACGTCGACACCAGCTATTGCCTGAACGATATCCCGCAGGTACCGGTCAGGAACGGATACTCCGGGAAATGGGTATACAGCGGCGGAGACTTCACCAACAGCGTTGCGGCCAGCGGCGATATGAGAGTCTGGGCCGAGTATGAGGCTACAAACTTTACTGTGACCTACAAATACATGCTCGACGGCACAGAGAAAACATATCAGACTGATGAATACTCCAAGGGAGCTACGATTGAACTTCCAACAGCTCCTGTAGAGGAAGGTCATGAGTTTATCGGCTGGTATTCCGGAGAGACACAGTACACCGGCGGCGAAGTAGTCAATGGAAATGTAGAACTTCAGGGAAGATTCACTGACATGTACTCCGTAAAGTTCGTCGTGCTGAACGATGACGGAACTGTAAAGGAGACACTCTCCCAGTACTTCAGAACTGAGGGCGACAGGATCGAGACTATGCCGCAGGCGCCATTTGTATCCGGCAAGAAGTTCGTAAAATGGGTCGTCGAAGGCACTGAAACTGAAGTTACAGCGAATACAGTAGTCACCGGAAACTTCAGAGCGGTAGCAGTTTTCGAAGAGGTTGAATCGTATACGATCACGGTCGATTACTGGTATAAGACCGACAACGGTTCTCACCATACGTTCGATACTGTAATAACTGAGATCGCTTCCGGCGATTTCAACTCAGAAGGCAAGTACATCATTACGCCTCCGGCTTCCACACAGACAGATTCAGAACATGTAGAAGATGGTCCTAGGTACTACGCCAGCAGGTCTTCTATTGAAATCGAGAAATCTCATTTTGATGCAAACCATGCGTACACAACAGATGTAGAGTATGTCGCCTACACAGCGCAGTATGACTTCGTATATCTCCTGAAAGACCTTAATGGTAATGGATATACAGAGATCGACCGCGAGTCGAATGTCAAGGGAGTACTTGGTACTTATGTTACTCCGACCGTTAAGGAATTCCCGTACGCTACTCTTGAGGTTGCTGAAGGAGCAACGATCAATCAGGTATCCGGACAGGAACTTGAGGTCAAGTACGTCAGAAAGAACTATCAGCTCACATATGAGACCAATGGCGGTTCTTATGTTGGCGGCACGACCGCGCCTTACGGCACAAACGTGACTCTTTCGTCAACGGTTCCGACAAGGGCGGGTTACACATTCGGTGGCTGGTATCTCGATGAGGCACTCACACAGCCTGCAGGCGCCAGCGTTACGCTGAATGACAATACCACGGTATACGCGAAGTGGAACGGCGCTACCGTTCACTATACGGTCGTTTATCTGTTCGAGAAGTATAATGACGCCGGCACAAGCAGCAGCTATGTGTACGACAACTCCAGAGACGCAACGGGTACTGTAGGGAGCACAGTACAGGCAGCCAACGCGCCTAATATAACCAGAACCGGATGGGAGAAAGATACTGAAAAGAACGCAGAATCCAGCGTTGTGATCGCGGCGGACGGATCTTCAGTTCTGTATGTGTACTATAAACTTACAGAGTATACATTCCATTTCAGACCTGGTACATTCTCCTACAACTATGATGATTATAATGTTACTGCGCCTCTAAACGGAGAGTCACAAACAGGTAATACCAACTGGTCATATACATTTACTGCGAAGCTCGGTCAGGATATTTCTTCAAAGTGGATCAGTGCAGGAAATGGTAGAGTTAGAATTTACGGGTCGAATTACAATGTCAACTTCAGCGGCTGGACTGCTGTTGGTGGCGATACAGTATATGTAACAAAACGTCTGACACTTACTGAAGACATGCTTCCAAGCAGTGGTACAAGCATTACATATAGCGGTTATTGGCTGTACAGCACTGTCACATATACTGTAAATTACATGCTGCAGAATGCTGATAATGACCAGTACACAAAATCTGAGGCTTATAGCCAGACATATAATTATTCTTCCGGCGCATCCCTTAGCCCGAAGGATATCCCTGGCTACACTTATGTCCGCAGAACTGACAGCGGTAATACGACAACTTTCTATTATGACCGTGACACGTTCAAGATCGACTACTACTACGGCAGCACAAAGCTGAATACGATCGAAAACATCAAGTTTGACGCGACGATCACCGGCAGCACATATAACTGGACGCCGACTGCCGCGCAGTGCGGTGTGGACAGCGACTATACGTTCGCGGGTTGGTATTCTGACTCAGGTCTGACTACTCCGTATACGTTCAGCACAATGCCGGCATCGAACCTTGTACTGTACGCTAAGTGGACCGCTCCTTCATATACAGTCAGCTTTGTTGATACTGACGGCACGACTCAGCTTGCGGACAGCCAGACTGTAGAGAAGTACAAGAAAGTTGAGAAGCCTGCGAACCCGACAAAGGTCGGATACACATTCGATGGCTGGTACACAGCTGCCGAAGGCGGTCAGATGTATGACTGGAACAACCAGATCACAGCTGATACTACTATCTACGCGCACTGGACGCAGGAGCCGCTGAGCTATACTGTTCACTATGTAAAGGGTTCCGAAACCGGTGAGGAAGTAGCCCCGGTCAAGACTGTCAGCAATCCGAACTGGACAGTAGGCGAAGTGATCACTGAAAAGGCGCTCGCCATAGCCGGATACCGCCCTGACGCAGGTGAAAAGAGCGTTACGCTCAGCATTGGATCGACCAATGATATCTACTTCATATATAACGTAAAGAGCGAAACAACAGGTTATACAGTAAGGTATCTGGAAGAAGGAACAAATGAACCGGTACATGACCCGAAAGTAGTTGAAAACGTTCCTGGCGACACAGCCTCTGTTGTTGAGTTCGCTGTTGAAATCGATGGTCTTTATCCTAACGTTGAGGAAATAACCTATACGCTTGGATCAGACCCGGCAAACAACATTATCACCTTCTATTATTCAAAATATAAGAGCATAAATGTCACGGTCAATTTCGTTGACATGGCAGGACAGCCTATTGCTGATCCGGACACAAAGACGCTGAAGGTAGGAAATACATTTACCCTGAGCCGTACACCTATCGCGGGATGGGATCTCAATAAGGCGGTCAAGGGCACGGCATTCAGTGGAGATGCTGCTGAAGATTCCTTAAAGATCACAGAAGCGGTCATTGAGGCTAACCCGGATGGTCTTGTGTACACGCTCTTCTATCAGAAGAGACTGACGATCACCGCGAACAGCTTCTCGAAGCAGTATGACGGAACCGCGCTCATGATGCCTACAACTCTGGCTGATCAGGTAACGGTCGAAGGTCTGGCAGATGGAGACTCGCTTACCGGCATCTCGTTCGGATATACGGGCGCTGACAATCCTACTCAGAACGGAAGGATCAACGCAGGTACAGCGACCGTTACACCTGTTGCTCCGCAGATCAGCGGCGTACATAATACAAATTATTATAAGATACGCGTTTTAAGCGGATCATTAGAAGTAACAAAGATCAACGTCACCATCCGTATCGAGCCTGACCGCTGGACCGGAGCGGAATACAACGGTGAGGTATACAAGGCCGGATTTACCAATCCTGGCAAGGAGATTTCAGATTACGTAATCATCAGCCACGAAGGTTACCGCAATCAATACCTGACTGCCGTATGGAATGCTGTAAAGGCAAAGGCGCAACACGATTCATCTGCTGCCGGTCTGGGATACTACGGGCTCGCTGAGAGCGATGTCGGAGATTACACATGGAATCTGGAGCTGACGACAGCTGATCTGCCTCAGAACGACAACTACAGCGTAAGCCTGTATGTCCGTCCGGGAAGACTGCAGATCCTGCCTAAGGCGATCACAGTAAAGGCAAATGGCGGCAGCAAGCCGTATGATGGTACGCCGATCACGGCAGAAGGAACAGGCTACACCATCACATCAGGCTCTCTCGCTGACGGAGATGCAATAAATGTACCGCTCTCCGGATCTCAGACTGATCTCGGAAGCTCCCCTGCAACCGTGGGAGCTGTCACGATCACAAGAGGAGAAGGCGATGACGCTAAAAATGTAACAGACAACTATACTATTGTTAAAGAAGACGGAACTCTGACAGTTACACCGGTCACGACCGAGTACGTGATCACGGTAACCGGAAATAACGCAAGCTATCAGTACAATGGTTCTGAGCAGAGCGTAAACGGCTACACAGTAAGCGATTACGATCCTAAGATCACGTTCACGGGCATCGATCAGGACGACGCTAAGGCGACCGCTAAGGGAACCAACGCCGGCACATACACGATGACGATGTCTGAGGCTGACTTCAGCGCGACATCAGAGTACTACACGAACATCAAGATCGTGGTAGTACCTGGAAAACTGACGATCACAAAGAAGACAGAACCTTATAAGATCACGGTAACCGGTAATTCGACAACAAAGATCTACAACGGTTCTGAGCAGAGTGTAAGCGGCTACACGGTGAGCGAACACGATCCTTCGATCACGGTAACAGGTCCGGCGCAGGATAGCGCTAAGGCGACTGCAAAGGGAACCAACGCAGGCACATACACGATGACGCTGTCTGAATCCGACTTTACAGCGACATCAGCCAACTACGATAACATCCAGATCGAGGTAGTACCTGGAACACTGGAGATCACACCGATCACCGATGAGTATGAGATCACGGTAACAGGTAACTCTGATACAAAGGTCTATAACACTGAGGAGCAGAGCGTAAACGGCTACACAGTAAGCACATACGATTCGACGATCAACTTCTCAGGCATCGCGCAGAACGACGCTAAGGCGACCGCAAAGGGAACCAACGCAGGCACCTACACGATGGCGATGACCAAGGATGACTTCAGCGCTACATCGAACAACTACACTAATATCAAGATCACTGTAGTACCTGGAACGCTGACGATCACACCGATCGAAGAAGAGTATGAGATCACAGTGACCGGACACTCTGATACAAAGGTCTACAACAGAGCCGAGCAGAGCGTAAGCGGTTACGATGTAAGCGACTACGACTCGACGATCACACTTAACGGTCCGGCACAGGATAGCGCTAAGGCGACCGCAAAGGGAACCAACGTCGGCACTTACACGATGACGATGGCTGATGCTGACTTCACAGCGACATCGGTCAACTACACCAACATCAAGGTAACTGTAGTTCCTGGAACACTGGAGATCACACCGATCACCGATGAGTACGAGATCACAGTAACCGGAAACTCTGACACTAAGGTCTACAACGGATCTGAGCAGAGTGTAAGCGGCTACACAGTCAGCAGCTTCGATTCGACGATCACGTTCAACGGCATCGCGCAGGATGACGCGAAGGCGACCGCAAAGGGAACCAACGCGGGCACCTACAACATGACGATGTCAGCAGCTGACTTCACGGCTACATCGGACAACTACAGCAACATCAAAATCACAGTAGTTCCTGGAACACTGACGATCACACCTGTCACAACCGAGTACGAGATCACAGTAACCGGTAACTCTGATACCAAGGTCTATAACACTGAGGAGCAGAGCGTAAACGGCTACACAACAAGTGAATACGATCCGACGATCACGTTCAACGGCATCGATCAGGATGACGCTAAGGCGACCGCAAAGGGAACCAACGCAGGCACATACACGATGACGATGACCAAGGATGACTTCAGCGCTTCATCGGTCAACTACACTAACATCAAGATCACTGTAGTACCTGGAACACTGACGATCACACCGATCACATCCGAGTACGAGATCACAGTAACCGGAAACTCCGCGACAAAGATCTACAACGCATCTGAGCAGAGCGTAAACGGCTACACAGTAAGCGAGTTCGATCCGACGATCACGTTCACGGGCATCGATCAGGACGACGCGAAGGCTACCGCAAAGGGAACCAACGTCGGCACCTACACGATGACGATGACGCAGAGCGACTTCAACGCTTCGTCGGTCAACTACACAAACATCAAGATCACAGTAGTACCTGGAACGCTGACGATCAGCAAGAAGACAGATGAGTACGTGATCACAGTAACCGGTAACTCCGCGACACAGATCTACAAGGGTTCTGAGTGGAGCGTAAGCGGTTACACAACAAGTCAATACGATTCGTCGATCACTCTTAACGGTCCGGCACAGGACGACGCTAAGGTTACCGCAAAGGGAACCAACGCCGGCACCTACACGATGACGATGTCTGAGGCTGACTTCACAGCGACATCAGCCAACTACGACAACATCAGGATCGTGGTAGTACCTGGAACGCTTACGATCACACCGATCGAAGATGAGTATGTGATCACAGTAACCGGAAACTCCGACTCGAAGGTCTATAACGGATCCGAGCAGAGCGTAAACGGCTACACAGTAAGCACATACGACTCGTCGATCACGTTCGAGGGTCTTGAGCAGAACGACGCTAAGGCTACCGCAAAGGGAACCAATGTCGGCACCTACACGATGACGATGACCAAGGATGACTTCAGTGCATCATCGGTCAACTACACCAACATCAAGATCACAGTAGTACCTGGAACGCTGACGATCACACCGGTCACCGATGAGTACGAGATCACAGTAACCGGAAACTCCGACTCGAAGGTCTACAACGGATCCGAGCAGAGCGTAAACGGATACACGGTAAGCGAATACGACTCGACGATCAACTTCACAGGCATCGATCAGGATGACGCTAAGGCGACCGCAAAGGGAACCAACGCCGGCACCTACACGATGACGATGGCAGCATCTGACTTCAGCGCTACATCGGTCAACTACAGCAACATCAAGATCACTGTAGTACCTGGAACGCTGACGATCACACCGATCACTGATGAGTATGAGATCACAGTAACCGGTAACTCCGCGACAAGAACCTACAACGGATCTGAGCAGAGCGTAAGCGGCTACACAGTAAGCGAGTACGATTCCACGATCAACTTCACAGGCATCGCACAGGACGACGCGAAGGCGACCGCAAAGGGAACCAACGCCGGCAACTATACGATGACGATGACCAAGGATGACTTCAGCGCTACATCGGTCAACTACACCAACATCAAGATCACAGTAGCACCTGGAACGCTGACGATCACAAAGGATACAGAACCATACGTGATCACAGTAACCGGAAACTCCGACTCGAAGGTCTATAACAGAGCCGAGCAGAGTGTAAGCGGCTACACGGTCAGCGACTACGATTCGTCGATCACGTTCACAGGCATCGCGCAGGACGACGCCAAGGCGACCGCTAAGGGAACCAACGTTGGCACCTACACGATGACGATGACATCTGCTGACTTCAGCGCTACATCGAACAACTACGAGTCGATCACGATCAACGTAGTACCTGGAACGCTTGAGATCACACCGGTAACGACCGAGTACGTGATCACAGTAACCGGAAATAACGCAAGCTATCAGTACAATGGATCTGAGCAGAGCGTAAACGGCTACACAGTAAGCGATTACGATCCGACGATCACGTTCACAGGCATCGCGCAGAACGACGCTAAGGCGACCGCAAAGGGAACCAACGCGGGCGAGTACACGATGACGATGGCAGCAGCTGACTTCACAGCTACATCGGACAACTACAGCAACATCAAGATCAACGTAGTACCTGGAAAACTGACGATCACAAAGAAGACAGAGCCTTATGTGATCACAGTTACAGGAAACTCCGGCACGCAGATCTACAACGGATCTGAGCAGAGCGTAAGCGGCTACACGGTGAGCGAGCATGATCCTTCGATCACGTTCACAGGCATCGCGCAGAACGACGCTAAGGCGACCGCAAAGGGAACCAACGCGGGCACCTACACGATGACGATGACATCGTCAGACTTCAGCGCGACTTCTGAGAACTATGAGTCGATCACGATCAATGTAGTACCTGGAACGCTGACGATCACCCCGATCACTGATGAGTATGAGATCACAGTAACCGGACACTCCGACTCGAAGGTCTACAACGGATCTGAGCAGAGCGTAAGCGGATACGACGTGAGCGAATACGACTCGACGATCACGCTCAACGGTCCGGCGCAGAACGACGCTAAGGCGACCGCAAAGGGAACCAACGCCGGCACATACAATATGACGATGACCAAGGATGACTTCACAGCGACATCGGTCAACTACACGAACATCAAGGTAACTGTAGTACCTGGAACGCTGACGATCACCCCGATCACGGATGAGTATGTGATCACAGTAACCGGAAACTCCGACTCGAAGGTCTACAACGGATCTGAGCAGAGCGTAAACGGCTACACAGTAAGCGAATACGATTCGACGATCAACTTCACAGGCATCGGTCAGGACGACGCCAAGGCGACCGCAAAGGGAACCAACGCGGGCACCTACACGATGACGATGACCAAGGATGACTTCAGCGCGACATCGGTCAACTACACGAACATCAAGATCAATGTTGAACCTGGAACGCTGACGATCACACCGATCACCGATGAGTATGAGATCACAGTAACCGGAAACTCCGACTCGAAGGTCTACAACGGATCTGAGCAGAGCGTAAGCGGCTACACAGTAAGCGAATACGATTCGACGATCACACTTAACGGTCCGGCACAGAACGACGCCAAGGCGACAGCTAAGGGAACCAACGCGGGCACCTACACAATGCCGATGACTAATGTTGACTTTACAGCGACATCGGTCAACTACACCAACATCAAGGTAACAGTAGAGCCTGGAACGCTGACGATCACACCGGCTAAGCTGCCGGACGATCCGGATGATCCGGACGATCCTGCGAACAAGAGATTCGATGTATCGCAGCCTAAGGATGTTCCTTACAACGGACAGGATCAGAAGCAGCCTGTTACAATAACAGACACTACATCCGGTAAAGAGCTTACAAGCGCTGATGTCACTGTTGAATACAGCAATGATGTCAAGAACGTCGGAACAGTTACAGTAACTATTACCGCAGTTGAAAACGGCAACTACACCGGAAGCTTCACAAGGACCTACAAGATTACACCGGCGCCTATAACAATCAAGGCGGACGATAAGAGTAAGGTCTATGGACAGGCCGATCCTGAACTCACAGTATCGATAGTATCCGGACAGCTCTACGGCGAAGATGAGATCAAATACGATATCTCAAGAGAAGCCGGAGAAAATGTTGGCAAGTACACTATCGAGCTCAAGGATGGCACAAACTTCATTCTGAAGGCCCTCAAGCTGACAAAGGGCAACTATGACATAACCTTCGAGAATGGAACGTTCACTATCACAAAGGCTCCGCTGACAATTACAACTCCAAGTGCTACAAGAGCTTACAACGGTAATCCGCTTACAGCTACAGGAGCTACTATCAGCGGTCTGGTGAATGGAGATAAGGCAACGGTTACAGCTACAGGCTCTCGTACAGCAGTAGGGTCCAGCCAGAATACATATTCGATCAACTGGACTTCAGGTTCTGCGTCCAACTACGACATTAAGGAGAACCTTGGTATTCTGACAGTCACAGCAGCAGGAGGTCCTGGCCCTGGCCCTGGCCCTGGTCCTGGCCCTGGAGTTACTCCAGCAGCTCCGACCGTAGTACCTGATGAGCCGGCACCGGCAGCTGAGCCTGAGACAGTCATCCCTGATGAGCCGACACCTATGGCTGAAGGCACATGGGCTCTGATCAACTTGATCTCGGCAATCGTCACAGCACTCGGCGCAGTCATCGCACTCTTCCGCAAGAAAGAGGATGAAGATGAGGACGAGGACAACATGTACAAGGAAGAGGATGAAGACGACAACAGGGGCAAGAAAATGCTCGCTGCTAAGATCGCCGGAGCACTCGCAGGAGTTGCTGCACCGATCACATTCTTCCTTACCGAGGACATGAGCCTGCCGATGGCTATGATCGATAAGTGGACAGTCCTGATGCTGGTTATGCTGGCAGTTCAGGTTGTCGCAGCGGTCTTCAACAAGAAGGCATCGGAACTCGATGACGACGAGGAGACAGCTGAGGAAGCAGCTAACTAAAAACGGATAAGCGTTAATCGCTGAACCAAACCAAACAATACGGGAGATAGCCTAAATGGCTATCTCCCGTTTTATTAGTTGTGCGAAAACGATATTATTATAGTAGAAAACTAAGAGGCGACTGAAAGGCTGCCTCTTTTTTGCTTTTTGAAAAATCGTTGAAACAGCTTGTTCACGACCTTCAATAAAAGCAAGATGACGCTTATAAATGACGGTTAAAATGACGCTTCGATAATTAATATGTATATGGATGAAGGCGCAAAGTATGCGGTTTCGACAGCATTAGTGCGCTCAGCACCACTGACAGAGGGGTGGTCATAACAGCCAACCCGTTGGAAACACTGGGTTTGAGAAAACAGTGGCAATAGGATCATCTGGGCCGGAAAACCGTGTCCGAAGGATCTGTCAAGTTGCAAGCCTGATAACAAAATGACGATCAAAATGACGGTTAAAACCGTAAACTAAAACTGTAAGAAAAAGCGAGATAAATAATAAAAGTTGGAAGGAGAAATAAAATGAAAAGCAACAACTTACTTAGAAGAATCGTAGTATTCCTCATGTGCATGGCAATGACACTGTCATATATGCCGGCTTCATTCTACGCATTTGCGCAGGATGGTGAGGAAGCTGCTGCAGAGCCTGAGAAGCAGGCAGAGCAGATCGTAGAAGAAAAGAAGGAAGATATCAAGGAAACAGCTAAGACAGAAGAAAAGGTCGCAGAGCCTGAGAGGAAAGAAGAAACCAAGTCAGAAGAGAAGCTTGAGGCCGCTGAGATGCAGCAGCTCGTAAAGGAAGAGTCCGCTGCAGTCAACGAAGCTGAAGCAGCTAAGGACGAGGCTGAAGAGGAGAAAGCCGTAGAAGAAATTGCAGTAGAACAGGAGCCTGTAAAGCCTGCTGTGACTCTGGCAAAGACTATATATGTTACATATCACTTCTATCAGAAGAATGCTGATGGTAACTATGTAGAAGCAAGAAGCATCAAAAGAAGCGTAACATCCGGCAACAGCACTACAAGCATCACTCTCGCAACAGCAAACACATATGTTAAGAACACAAAGCTGAGCGGAGATGGCAACATGGTTACCGAGTTCGCAAAGACCTGGAAAGATGCAAAGGGAAATGCTCCGGCATTTCCGCTCACAATGAGCTACGAGGAAGCGGGCGGCATCACAGAAGACGGCAAGAACGTTGATGTAAACCTCTATGCTGAGTATGTATCCCACCCGGCTTCGGTAAATCTGACCATCAGATACTCGGACATCATGAGCTCGACTGGCGCAGTTGCAGATAAGGAATCGACTTCATCTGTCGGCTGGGGAAACGGCTCCACGATTAAACTCAAGAAGCTTGAAAGCAGCACGGGAGTTGTCAAAGGCAATTCGATGTATGCCAACTTCACATACAACGGCAGGCGCTATGTATACACCGGCGAGTGGGAAGCAAAAGACAGCAACGGAAACAGCTTCACAGTAGATTCCGCCACAAGTATTTCGATAAAGGCCGCAGCAGGCGGATCCGAAGGGACCAATTATAAGCTCGAGAAGGATCTCACATTCACATTCTCACCGATATACGAGATCACAGAACTTCCGGGACTTGATCTGAATTACATAGACAACGTTTCGACAGGATCCGGATCATGGTCCAACAAGAACGCAAACGGTATCCGTTCCGCATTCACATCGCTCACGCACGAGTTCAGAGATCCGTCGGTAAAATCTCCGGAACTCTCGAAGCACTACATATTCCTCTACTGGGAAGATGACGATACAGGGGCACAGTACGATGCAGGCGAGAAGGTCACTATCACTGCGGGTGAGGGCATAAAAAAAGTAAGCTTCCACGCATGGTGGCAGCCATCGGTCACAGTCAACTACTTCGTAAATGGTGAGCTGGTAGAGTCCAAGGAGAGCTTTGATGAAAAGATCGCAGCATACGGATTCGAGCCTGAAAAGATTGAAGGCTATGACTTCACAGGATGGTATGCAGGCAGCGAGAAAGATTCTGAAAAAGTAGCTGAGGGAACGGAATATGAGGCACCTGCCATCACAAGAGATGCTGTAGATCAGAAGGTAATCAACCTTTACGCAGGATTCGCAGAAATCAAGAAGGACGAGCCTGTTGTTGAGCAGCCGGAAGCCCCTAAGACAACACCTGACAAGGGCAAGAATACTAAGACTGTAGCAAAAGTTGCAGAGGAAACAACTATCGTTGAGGATACTGTACCTACAACAGCACCTACAGCAGAAATGGTCAACATTGCAGACGACAAGACTCCTCTCGCGGAGGGTACATGGGCACTGGTCAACCTGATCGCAGCTATCGTCACAGCACTCGGCGCAGTGATCGCGATCCTTCGCAGAAAAGAAGAGGAAGACGAAGATGATATGTACAGAGCTAAGGATGAGGACGACAACAGAGCTAAGAAAATGCTCGCGGCCAAAATCACAGGAGCTCTTGCGGGAGTTGCAGCACCGATCACATTCTTCCTGACAGAAGACATGAGCCTGCCGATGGCAATGTTCGACAAGTGGACAGTACTGATGGTAATCATGCTGGCGGTCCAGATCCTGGCAGCAGCACTCAACAAGAAGGCTTCTGAAATCGAAGAGGACGGCATGGAGACAGCTGAGGAGGCAGCTAACTAAGAATAGGGCACAGTAACACTCAGTGAGGCGGCTGAAAAGCCGCCTCACTTTTGCTTTTTGATAAACATGCTGGAAACCCTGGGTTTTGACATTAAGTCAAAGCACAATGACGCTTTAATATGACGGATAAAATGACGCCATGTAATGTAATGTGTATATGTGAGAAGAGGCGGAGCCATTGGCTTCAGCAGGTTTGTCATACACATTTTTAAAACGTTGAAAAAGCTCAAAAAAACCAAAAAGCCTTGAAAATACTGACGGAACTAATGACGCTTTTGGTGATAGTATTTGGTAAATTAAAGGAGTATGGGAAAGACTTTGTCAAGTCACCGGACCAACACATTGTTGACGAACAAAATGACGCTTTCTACACAAAACTCATACATTATTGAAGAAAATAAAGAAATATTAAGAAAAGGCGAGCATTTTGTGTAGGTTGTGTGATAGAATTTTATACCAAGTAAAATTGCACTATTGCAGTTAACAATGCTAACTTTTTAACTCAATATAACAATAATTTACTATATCAAGTGAAGGAGAAGGGCAATATGAAAAGCAACAAATCTATTAAACGATTCCTGGCTTTTCTTCTGTGCGCGGCAATGATCATCACTTATATGCCATCGCCTAGAATGGCATTTGCTGATGAAAGTAGTGATGATGTTGCGGTTGTACAGGAAGAACCTGCACCGGCACCTGCACCCGAAAAGGTCTCGGAGCCTGCACCAGCACCGGAACCTGCTCCAGCAGCAGAGGAGCCGGCAACAGACGCTGAGACAACAGCAGAACTGGAAGCCCCGGAAGCAACGGAGCCGGCCTCGGCGGAAGAGTCGGAAGATCCGGTAGCTGAGGAGCCTGCAGCGGTCGAAGGGCCGGAAGAAAGCCTCAAAGATGAGGCTGAGGAAGAGACAAAGTATCCTGCTAAAAGCTTTTCGGGCAGCGCAGGTGGTGTTTCGGTGTCCGTAGACGCACCTGAAGGCGCACTTCCTGAAGGCACAAAGATGTCCGTAAAGGCCGTCAGTGCAGATGAAGTCAAGGACGCGGTCGAAGAGGCGATCGGCGGAGAGGCTGCAAAGATCAAGGCTGTAGACATCAGTTTCAGCTATGAGGGCAAAGAGATCGAGCCTAAGAAGGCTGTGTCTGTTCACATGAATGCGAGCGGCATGGACAATCAGGCAAATCAGAGTGTAGTCCACATTGCTGATAACGGTGACGCGTCTGTAGTTACCCAGAACGTCAACAACGGAGAGGCTACATTCAAATCGGATGAGTTCTCGGTCTATATCGTTGTTGAAGAGGAAGACCCAAGCGCTGACATCAATGCGGTAGCAACTTACGAGTTCTATGTCGGTGACGAGCTGAAGGGAACCCAGAACATAAAGTCTGGTGATACTCTTCTTGATCCTGGAACACTCGGTGCCGGAGACGGAGCAGCTTCGACTTTCAAGGGCTGGTATGTCGCTGAAGATCAGACGATATCAGGCGAAACACCGGGAGAGAAGCTGACATTCGGAGTGAAGAGCACGGTTCCAAAGACTGAGACCATCAAGGTTGTAGCCAAGATCGAAACAACTTACTACGTCACATTCCTCGGCGAGAAGCTGAATGATGAGCGCGGTATCGTTGCTGTAGATACAGTTACCGTTGACGGCCCTCCGGGAACAGAAGGAACTCTGGACATTTCTTCCAGGACCGTTATCCCAAAGGCTGACACAAGCGCTTTCGAGGGATGGTCGGAAACAGATGGCGGCGAACTGATCACCGAAACAACGATCACGGTTACAGAAAACAAGAAACTGTACGCGAGTGTAGTTGATGCTCACTGGATCCATTTCGATGAAAACATTGATTGGGAGACATCTGACAGCGACGCTACATATACAGGTCCTGTATTCGTAAAAAATAATGACGACCTGTCCACAAAGAAACCGGCAGATCCGACGAGACCTGGATACAGCTTCGGCGGCTGGTACAAAGACGAGGATTGCACGGAAGCGTTCGCATGGTCCGGAACAGGCCTCGAGAAAGATATCACGCTGTACGCGAAGTGGGTCCCTGGCGAGGCAAAATACACAGTTATCATCTGGAAGCAGAAAGTAACTGACGCTAAGGACGCAGCTGATAGCGCAAAGACATACGACTTTGAAACAAGTGAGCAGCTGACCGGCACCACCGGTGAGAAACTGAGCGCGGATGCCTTTACGTCGTATACGACTTACAATTTCACGGGTTTCCATTACGGCAACAGGATCGTGATCGAACCTGAGACTGTAAGGGCTGACGGAACAACAGTTGTAAACGTGTACTATGACAGGAATCTGCTTACCATCAGATTTGTTGACGGAACGCATACAGTATATGAAGAGACGACATCAGACTCTGGGCAGCAGTATGGCCTTGTAGATGGCGAGTATATTTCCCTGAGCCGTGAAAATGAGGGATCTTATTGGAACCCTGATTATCACTATTATTATCAGGCACCGAATGCATACTCCGGGACTACCTACAGACAGGCTTCCGGTACTACAGGTACACAGTATGGCTTTGTCGACGGGCAGATGGTTCAGTTGACTTACCGTAACGGCGCGTGGCGTTATGGCAATCAGCGTTATTACGGTACTCGTTATTTCGAGGGCGCCCAGGGCAACTCCGGATACGGTGTCGTTAACGGAGCAGTCGTAGGAATAAGCCACAATGATGAAGGCTGGTTCTACACTACAAACAAGGAATATACCGGAACAAGATACGTAGCAGAGCAGGAGCCTGATGTTGCTGAATACACCGGTCTTTATGGTTCGACTCTCGAGTCGAATGGTTATGAATGGCCGAGTGACAGAGCGTGGTATCAGAACCCGAACGCCGGAGGTACACATCTTACGTTCCTCGATGCGTTCAAATTTGAGGGACTGAGTGGTGTATCTGAGGGCAATACAGTCCTTACACAGTATGGCGCGAACCCTTCAGGCAGCAATACGATCAGATTCTACAAGCAGAATATCGACGGAAGCTGGCCGAGCACTCCTACTAATACTGTAACGACGACAGCCGGCGGTACATTTACGATCACCGAGAAGTACGAAGGCTTCAAAGCTGTTTCGTACAGCAACGGAACCGGTTGGACCAATACACAGGCAGGATCACGTGTAAACTCGACCAACTTGAGCATCAGGTTCGAGAGGCAGAAGTATACTCTGACATTCGTTTCTGAAGGAGAGACGGTCGGCACAAAGACCAATATCCCGTATGAGGATGTTCTGGAAGGATACAAGATCGCTGATCCTACTAAAGAGCACTACAATTTCGTAGGCTGGTGCGAGGATCCTGAGGGAGTAGCTCCGTTTGACTGGAGCTCAAAGATGCCTGCCGCTAACAAGGTGGTATATGCTAAGTGGGAACCTAAGCAGTACCATGTAAGCCTTGATCCGAACGGCGGTACTCTCAGCGGTACACAGGATGCAGAGTTCAATGTTCCTCTGGATACAGTACTCGACAAAGCTTCCCTGTTCCAGAATGTCAGCTACGATAACAAGCATGAGCTTGTAGGTTGGTTCTATAAGAACGAAGACGGCTCGGCAGGAAACGTATATGACTTCGGAAAGATCGAGGCAGATGTCAGTCTGATCGCTAAGTGGCGTATGCCTGGACAGGTCAGCATCATCTACGATGCGGGCGAAGGCGGAACGCTCGATGAACAGCCTGACAACTATAAGTATGCTACAGATTCAGCTGTAGTACTCGCGGCGCCTCCAACGGTCAACGAAGGATTCATCTTTGTCGGATGGAAGCTTGAAGACAGTGAGGGAACACTTCTCGACACAGTATACTATCCTGGCAATACGTTCGACATAACGGAAGACCTCATCCAGAACTATGTTGAGGCTACCAAGACCGGAGAAATACATGTCGTAGCAGTCTACAACAAGACTAATGAAGGCCCGTTCGAGAAGACTTATATCCGCTGGTTCAAGAACGATGGCAGCGAGTGCTTCCATACCGATACTCTTGAAGTCCCAACGGGTGATGTTGAGGATAGCACGCTGCTGGTCAACGAACCGGTTCCTATCCAGGCAGCTCCTGAGCGCGAAGGATACGAATTCCTCGGCTGGGCAAAGGTAGAGGAGTCTGATGACCTCGCACTCGAGCAGGATCTCGATGAGGATGACATTCTCATCTACTACAAGGACGGCACATTCTACTCAGATGAAGCCTGCACAAAGGAAGCAACCGAAGTAGCTGCGGACAACGACAGAAAGTATGAAGCGATGTTCGCGGTATGGTGCAAGCTTGACGAACTGAACTACGACGCCAACGGCGGAACAGGAGATCCGATGGATCCTACATCCGGAAAGACCGGACAGGATGTCGAGGTCAGCGCCAACGAGTACGAAAAAGAAGGATATACCTTCGTTGAATGGAACACCGCTATTGATGGATCAGGAACATCATATGATCCGGGTGACGACTACACACTGACAGATGGTGATGATATCCTGTACGCACAGTGGACAGCCAACAAGCACACTGTAACATACGTCTATGACGGAGATGTTCCGAGCGGAGTTAACCCTCCTGAAGCGAAGACGGATGTTGAGTACGGTGAGACAGTAGAGGCGGCGCCTACACCTGAGGCAGTTGAAGGCTACACATTCGAAGGATGGGACGAGCCTGAATCGTTCAGCATGCCTGACGAGGACGTCACGATCACAGGTACATGGTCGCTCAACAAGCACACTGTAACATACGTCTATGAAGGAGACGTTCCGAGCGGAGTTAACCCTCCTGAAGCGAAGACGGATGTTGAGTACGGTGAGACAGTAGAGGCTGCACCGACACCTGCGGCAGTTGAAGGCTACACATTCGATGGTTGGGACAATGCTGTATCGTTCAGCATGCCTGATGAAGATGTGACGATCACAGGTACATGGTCTGCCAACAAGCACACTGTAACATACGTCTATGAAGGAGACGTTCCGAGCGGAGTTAACCCTCCTGCAGAGAAGACGGATGTTAAGTACGGCTCAACAGTAGAAGCAGCGCCTACACCTGAGGCAGTCACAGGCTACACATTTGAAGGCTGGGACAATGCCGAGTCGTTCGAGATGCCTGACGAGGACGTCATAATCACAGGTACATGGACAGCCAACAAGCACAAAGTAACATACGTCTATGAAGGAGATGTTCCGAGCGGAGCGACCCCTCCTGCAGAGAAGACGGATGTTAAGTACGGCTCAACAGTAGAAGCAGCGCCTACACCTGAGGCAGTTGAAGGCTACACATTCGAAGGCTGGGACAAGCCTGAATCATTCAGCATGCCTGACGAAGACGTTACGATCACAGGTACATGGTCCAAAGATAAGCCGGTCGAGTACACTGTTACATACAGATACATAGGCAATATTCCGGCCAACGCGCCGGCAGTTCCTGCACCTGCAAGCTATACGACAGGTGCAAACGTAACTGTTGCCAGCGCACCTACAATGACCGGCTACACCTTCAGTGGCTGGAGCAGAACGGGATCATTTGAAATGCCGGATGCGGATGTCGAGATTACAGGAAGCTGGACTCAGAATGAGCCGACTCCTACACCAACACCGACTCCTACACCGACACCTGGTGGTCCTGCTGTAACACCTGCTGGACCGGTAACACCTGCAGTTGTTCCTGATGCACCTGTTCCTGCTGCTGAGCCTGAGACAATCATCCCTGATGAGCCTACACCTATGGCTGAAGGCACATGGGCGCTGATCAACCTGATCTCGGCAATCGTTACAGCACTCGGCGCAGTCATCGCACTCTTCCGCAAGAAAGAGGATGAAGACGAGGACGAGGACAACATGTATAAGGAAGAGGATGAAGACGATAACAGGGGCAAGAAGATGCTCGCTGCTAAGATCGCCGGAGCACTCGCAGGAGTTGCTGCACCGATCACATTCTTCCTCACTGAGGACATGAGCCTGCCGATGGCAATGATCGACAAGTGGACAGTACTGATGGTAGCAATGCTGGCAGTACAGATTGTCGCAGCAGTCTTCAACAAGAAGGCAGCTGAAGCTGAAGACGATCAGGAAACAGCTGAGGAAGCAGCTAACTAAAACATGTAAGGCATAACGCCTGACTAAAACAAAAAGACAAGAGACAGCGTAATTCGCTGTCTCTTGTTTCGTTAAAAAACATTTTAAAAAGGGCCGTAATCGACTAATATATATATATGAGTAAAAAAGGCGACAGAAGGGTTTTAGGCCGGTTTGACGGGCTCAAGCTTGGCTGGCTGCGTGACTCGCTGTTTTTCGTTGCGGCGATCGTGGCGTGCATTATCGTATTCAGATTCGTGATAGGGTTTTCCGTGGTAAGCGGAGCCTCGATGGATCCGACTCTGAAGGACGGGGATTTTGTCGTATATTACAGAATGACACATACCTACAAGGAAGGAGACATTGTCTCCATGAGGGTCCCGTCAGGCGACTTCTATATCAAAAGGGTCATGGCGACCGGAGGCAGCAGCGTGGACATATATGACGGAAAGGTCTTTGTGGACGGCACGGAGATTGCTGATGAACACGCCAATGGAATCACGGAAGAGGAGACAGGTGCTGTCATATATCCGTACAAGGTACGCGACGGCAACGTGTTCGTACTTGGCGACAACAGGATGGTCTCGAAGGACTCTAGGATGTTCGGCGAGGTCAATCTGCGGCAGATAAAAGGCAAGGTAGTGCTTAAGATTAACAGAGACGGGATCACGAGGTTCTGAGACATGAAAAAATTTGACAGAATAAAGACGATACAGCTCCTGCTGCTCATAGCGATCACGGCGGCCTCGCTCGTGGTCATACTGCGTAACAGCGAGCTCTATGCGCTCATAGCGACAAATATGGCGGCCAGGACCATCAGCGTTCTGCTGTGGCTGACGCTCGGGCTGTCGTTCCTTTTCCTGCTCTATGACTTCAGTTCATACGCGGACATGAGGCGCGAGAACAGCGAGCTGGACAACGCGGTCTATTCGGATGCGCTGACAGGCATAGCAAACAGATACAGCGTGGACGCGTATATCGGGCAGTTTCACGGAAGACCGCTGCCTGAGGATATGGGTGTCGTGACGATAGATATGACGAACCTCAGCGAGATAAACAAGGCTCATGGCCACAGCGGAGGCGATATGGCCATACAGGAATTCGCGTCCATACTTCAGACTGCCGCGGGCAGAGCCTGCTTCATCGGAAGAAATGGAGGCAATAAGTTTGTGGCCATATTCAGGGATTGCACAGAGACGCGTCTGGAGAGGTTCCTCGATTCGGTGGAATCTCTGACTGATGAGAGAAACGCATTGCATGAAGACGCGCGTATCAGATACAGCGCCGGTACGGCATTCAATGAAGGTGAAGATATAAAAACAGTAACAGAACTCGTTGCACTTTCGGATAAAAGGGCAAGACAGGCAAACAGTAAGTAGGGATGAAAAAAGCGGGACGCACATTCGACAGGCTTGACCAGTCCTACCTCAACGGACTGGTGACAAGGGCAAAGCAGGGCAACAGCAATGCTTTTGCCGAGCTTTTCGCGTCCGTTGCCGACCGTCAGCTCTGCTATCTGACGCACCTGTTCGGAAGCAGGGAGGAAGCGATAGAGGTCCTGCCTGAGGTGTTCACGGCAGTTCACAGGTCACTCCCGTCACTTGCCAAGGCGGATCTTTTCATGCCGTGGATATGCCGTATCTCGGCTCTGAAATACATGGGAAAGGCCGGGATGAGGTCTGTCGGAAATTCGGACTACACACTGTCGCAGATACTGAATCTGCCTCTCGCGGAATCACAGATCATGCTGATGAGCCTTGAACAGGGACTGTCGGACAGCGAAATAGCAGAACTCATGAACGTCGGCAGGCGCACCATCACGAGATTCGTAAGGATGGGAAGACGGCATCTCGCGAAGCATGCGGCGGGAAGCGCAGCAAAAACTGCCCGCAGGGCTTCTTCCCGAAAGAGCAGGCTGGCAGCATCGTTCTCTGAACTCACGACTCTTGAGACTTCAGAGATACTCGACCACGTCTTCAGCACCTGCGGAAGCGACGCAAACACGGTCCCTATGGATACCATTTCTTCATATGCTGTATACAGGAAGGAAAGGTTCACGCTGCAGAGAGTCATCATCGCTATGGCGCTGCTTGTGTTCATGATGCTCCCGCTTATGTTCGTGCTGCCGGGCTATACGGTAAAGGTGGATGAAGCAGGCGAGCGCGGGCTTCCGGTGTATACCGTCGAAGTCGATTCTATCCTGCCTGTGGGCAAGGTGCTGGCCACAATTAAGGAGCACAGCCTGCCTGTATACGAAGCAGGGGCTAAAGAGTTTACCGTTGAGCCGACGCGTAACGGCAGCCTGGATATCTGCGTAGAGCTGATCAATCATCAGAGAGTGAGCAACAGCTATGACGTAACTGCCGTGGACTCTGAGGGACCGCAACTCCTGGAGAGCAAGACTCTCAATGACGGTTTCCTTCTTAAGGTATCTGATGCCGGCATCGGGGTGGACTACAGAGATATATATGCTGTATCGGCTTCCGGTAAGACGTACCATCCTGTAAGTGCCGGTGAAGACGGTGTGCTCTTTGAATACCCGAAGGAATCATGGGACATATATATACCCGATCATATCGGGAACACGCTTCATTTAGCGGTAAAAATCAACTAAAAAGCCCTTATTTCAAGCCATTCGCCGCTTTGATTGACGGCAATAATGACGCTTTTTCATTTATAATCCAGATATAAGAAGACATTATAGATCTCATTGGAGGTACGCGTATGGACACGCGCAATTTGAAATTCAGAAGACTCCTTGCACTTGTGCTTGCGGCGGGCGTAATGATGCTCATGGTTTTGGCATTATCTGCACAGACTACGCTTGCCGAGGAGAATGACGAAGAAAATGACGGCGATAAGCCGGATATCACCATAGAGGTTGTTGAGGACATACCGGCAGCGGATATCGAGGAATCAGAGGTGCCGCTCGCGGCTACCGTAGGTTCTGAGGCTTTCGACAACACAAGACGCATGGTCATGGTATGGACCTTGGCTGTGGTGGTTATTGCCTATGCAATATTCGTACTTTCAGGAATGAGACGCAGAAAAGCTCGCAGACTAATGAAGGCCGGGACGGCCGGTGACCGCAGCGGTGATACCGCGGGAGGCAAACGATGAAACCAATAGGAAAGATAGACATGAAGACAAGACGCATTCTTCGCAGGGCTCTGGCCCTGGTACTGGCATTCGTGCTGGTCGCGGGAGTGGGTCTTTCTTATTCTTCTGACAGGCTTCTGAGAGCCGAGGAGATCACTGCTGAAGACATGCAGCAGGATAACGTGGTCACGGAAACAAAAACTGTAGAGACGCCGGCGCCTGCACCTGCTCAGGAAGAGAAGAAGGAAGAGCCTGCTCCGGTAGAAGTATCCATGGATGCAGACGAAGGATCCGGCGGTGAGACGGGAGGCGACTCCGGTGCCGCGCAGGCAGCCGAAGAGAATGGCGGAGAGGCTCAGGCTCAGCCTGCTGATGAGGAACTGGTTATCGAAAGCAAGCCTGCTGAAGAGACCGAAGAGCCGGCTGAGGAATTCCGGGTCGTGTCTTTCTATGACAGAGACGCAGAACTCTACAAAAAGGTCGAAGTAGAGAAGGGCAAGGCTATCGGAGACAAGATCCCGCCTGCTATTCCGCGTGAGGACTACGAGGCTCACTGGGCTATAGGAAAGATCGTGCAGGGCGGCCAGGGCAATGAGATAAAGGTCACCGGAAACAGGATCACCGGAAAATTTACGCCTTCTGAAGATACCGTTATAGTTCCTGACTATGACAAGGTCACACGCACGGTCACTTTCTATGATCGTGAGGGCGGCAATGTCATAGAAGGCGGCGTGAAAAAGGTAACAGCAGATACCAGCTACTGCCTGAATGACATCCCGCAGCCTCCTGCCAGAGACGGCTACGCAGGCAGATGGGTATATTCCGGCGGAGCTTTCACAAATTCCGTGCAGGTCACGCAGGACATGAGCGTGTGGGCCGTGTACGACCAGAACGTATTTACAGTTACATTCAAGGTAGGCGATGAGACCTACAGGACAGATACATATTTCAGTGGCGACAAGCTTGACCTGCCTTCAGAACCGGCAGCAGAGGGCCGCACATTTGCCGGATGGTTCTCCGGAGACACCGAATACAAGGGAGGAGAAAACGTAACTTCCGACCTGACTCTGGATGCGGCATTCACTGATCAGTACCGCGTGGTCTTCGTGATCGATGACGGCGAGGGCAATACAGAGAGGCTTTCGCAGTACTTCAGGACTGACGGCCAGAAGATAGGTACAATGCCTCAGGATCCGTTCGTTGCCGGAAAGGTGTTTGACAAGTGGGTCAACCAGGATACAGGCGAAGAGATCACTGCAGCAACTATAGTCAACGGAAACATCACAGCTGTGGCTTCCTTCCGTGACGTAGGCGTATACAGCGTCACATCTGAATACTACTACGTTAATGACAGCGGAAAAGAGGTCACATTCAGCACCGACCTTATACAGGTGGAGAGCAGTCAGCTGCCTTATACTTTGACGGCTCCTGCTTCCATACAGACAGATCCGAGCCAGGTATCCGGCTCTCCGGTCTACTTCCCGGAGACACCTTCGGTCACACTGAATCAGAATGACTTTGACGGCAACCGCCATGCTGCAGTCAGGATCAAATTTGTCAAGAGAACAGCGACATATGACGTTGTATACAAGCTGAAGAACCTCAATGACGATGGATATACAGAGATCGAAAGAGTAAAGGGAGTACAGGGCGTTCTCAACAGCTACGTGACTCCTCCGGTCAAGGTATATGATTACTATACACTCGAGCTGGCCGAAAGCACCAAGATCACTAAGGCGTCCGGTCAGGAGGTCCCGGTACTCTATGAACGCAAGAACGTGCAGCTTACATTCGAGACCAACGGCGGTAGCTATGTTGCAGGAGTGACGGCGCCTTACGGGTCAGAAGAAAACCTGCCTGCTGCAAATCCGGAAAGAGAAGGATACACATTCGCCGGATGGTATGCCGATCCGGAATTGTCGCAGAAAGTGACAGGCTCGGTGACGCTGAACGGCGACACCACACTTTACGCAAAGTGGACGGGCCGGAGCGTCAACTACACCATAGTCTACATGTGCGAGAAGTACAACGATAACGGTACTTCCTCATCCTTCGTGTACGACAATTCAAAGACTGCAGAAGCTGTTGTAGGCAGCACAGTGAGTGCGACATCCGCTCCGGCATACAGTAAGGCACATTATGAAGCTGACAATGCGCAGAACGCTGCATCAAATGTCATCATAGCCGCCGACGGATCATCTGTGCTCAGGGTTTACTATAAACTGAAGGAGTACAAGCTGGATTATAACCTTAATAATAACAGCAGCAGTACGACCATGAAAAAAGACGGGACTACCTACAAGGGTAATTCCAGCACCAGATATTCCATCTCAGTCAAACTTGGCCAGAGCCTGGACGGCCTGTGGCCGACGACAGACAATGCGACGTTCAGCCGCAGCGGCTACAGCTTTGTAGGATGGAGGACGGCAAGCAGCAGCGGTACGACTTATGTAACCAAGCAGACATTTGTTACAAGTGATCTGCTGCCTACAAGCGGCACCTCAAAGACGTACTATGCAAACTGGCAGTCAAAGACAACGACATATACGATCAACTATTACCTTCAGAATGCAGATAACAATGACTACACGCTCTCTTCGGAATACAGCCAGACACTGAATGCGCAGAGCAATGCAAGCTTTTCTGCAAAAACCATAAAGGGCTACACGAACGTCGAGTCCAAGAATACTCAGCAGGGCAATACATACAATTTCTATTACAACAGAGATACGTATAAAGTCGACTATTTCTTTGGAGGCAACCTGCTGAAAACCAACAGCGATGTCAAGTTTGATGCTCACATCAGCACACTCAACTGGACTCCGTCAGCTGCTCAGTGCGATGTGGACAACGATTACACCTTTGCCGGATGGTATGACAATCCAAGTTGCCAGGGTGATCCGTACAGCTTTGACAGGATGCCGGCGAGCAATCTGGCGCTCTATGCGAAGTGGACAGCACCGACATACACAGTAAGCTTTGTGGATGCCGACGATGCTTCACTGCAGCCGGCTAAGAGCCAGACTGTCGAGAAGTATAAAAAGGCTGAAAAGCCTGCGAATCCTGCCAAGAGCGGTTACGCGTTCGACGGATGGTACGCGGATGCTGACGGCAATACTCTGTTTGACTGGAACACCCAGATCACAAAGGATACTACGGTATATGCCTGCTGGGTAAGAAAGAACCTCAAGTACATTGTTCGTTATGTGGATGAGGAAGGCAACGCTCTGGCTTCGGACAAGGAAGTCTCAAATCCGAACCTCGTGACAGGTCAGACGGTAACTGAGCTCCCTGTCGCGGTCGCCGGATACAGACCTGCGGAAAGCAGCAAGACTCTTGTCCTCGCTGACGAGAACAACGTGATCGAATTCGTTTACAGCGCGAAGTCCGATGTAACAAGCTACAAGGTGCGCTACCTGATCGATCCTGAAGAAGGATACGGAAGCGAAGTCGCTGTAGCGGATGAGAAGATCGTGGACGATGTTCCGGGCGAGACTTCATCAGTCATCGAGACAGCGGCTGCGGTAGATTACGGCAAGCTGTACGCAGCAGTTCCTGCTCTTGACGGAATCGAATTCCATCCGGATGCAGCGCAGAAGACACTGGTCCTCAGCGCTGATTCGGCAGGCAGCGTGCTCACGTTCTACTATTCAGGATTCAAGCATGCGGATGTAACAGTACATTATGTCGACATGGCCGGCAGCAAGATCGCAGCCGATCACGTGGAGAAACTCAAGGTAGGCAAGACCTTCACATTGAACCGCGCGGTCAATGAGGGCTGGGATCTCTACAAGGCCGTGAGCGGCAACGCCATCACAGGCGATGAGGCAGGTTCAGACTATAAGATCACTGAAGAGACCACGGCGAACGGACTCGAGTTCACTCTGTTCTATCAGAAGAAGGCTACCATCACAGCTCTCAGCGCGAGCAAGCAGTATGACGGTAAAGTACTCAAGCTGCCTGAAGAGCAGGTGAAAGTAGAAGGACTCAAGGACGGCCATACTCTGGGATCTATAGACTTTACATATGAGAATGCAGATGCTGACAGCGGAGACGGACGTCTTGCAGCCGGCATCGCCACAGTCACTCCTAAGGATGCTGTCATAGCGGGAGCTCCATCGGATGACTACTACTCGATACGCTACATAAGCGGCACGCTTGAAGTATCGAAGATCAATGTAACGATCCGTATCGAGCCTGACCGCTGGACAGGAGCCGCTTATACCGGAGAAGAGTACAGGGCAGGATTTACGAACCCTAATAAGAAAGCCGCAGACTACGTGATCATAAGCCACTCCGGATACAGCGAGGCATATCTTGATAAAGTCTGGGATGCCATCACGGCAAAGGCGACATACGATGAGAACGGAAAGGGACTGAAGTACTACGGCATATCCGAGAAGAATGCCGGAGACTACTCGTACGGCATCGACGTGACACTTGCGGATCTCCCTGAAGACGATAACTACAGCGTTGGACTGTTCGTCCGTCCGGGACGCCTGCATATCCTGCCTAAGGATGCTTCTGTGTCAACAGGCAGCGCTTCAAAGGGATACGATGGCACGGCGCTCACACAGGAGGACGCTTCCATCACAGGCCTTGTAGCCGATGACGAAGGAAAGGTCTCTGCTAAGGGAACCGGATCACAGACTGAGCCGGGATCCAGCAAGAACACATACAGCATCGACTGGGGAACAGTCGCTGCGGGCAACTACAATATAGTAAGCGAGCAGCTTGGAACACTCACAGTCACACCTGGCGCGGTGGTACTGACAGCCGCCAGCGGCAGCAAGACTTATGACGGAAAAGCCCTGACGAACGCAGCAGTCACAGCAAGCGGTCTGCCTGAGGGCTTCAAGGCGGAAGCAAGCGCAACAGGCAGCCAGACAGACGCGGGATCGAGCGCCAACGTCGTTGATGAGACATATGTCATCAGGAATGCTGAAGGCAAGGATGTCACGGATATGTTCACGGTCACCGAAAGGATCGACGGCACACTGACAGTCAACAGAGCGCCGCTTAACATAACGACGGGCAGCGCCAGCAAGCCATACGACGGCAAGCCTCTTACAAATGACGAAGCTAAGATCGAAGGCCTTGTAAACGGCGAGACTGCAGCAGTTGCAGCGACTGGATCGCAGACTGATCCGGGTTCCAGCAGCAACACGTACAGCATCGACTGGGGCAATACAAATGCAGCAAATTACTATATTACTGAGACCCCTGGCACACTGACAGTCACGGAGAACAGCGCAGAGGTAACATTGACAGCGCCTAGCGCAAGCAAGACATATGACGGCGCTCCTCTGACTGCAGACGGCACGGGCGATGCTAAGGTGACCGCAAGCGGTCTGCCTGCAGGCTTCACGGTGGAAGCGACTGCCTCGGGCAGCCGTACAGACGCCGGTACAAGCGACAATGTCATCAACAAAGGCTACGTGATCAGGAATGCTGCGGGTGAAGACAAGACTTCAAACTTCAAAAACATAGCGCTGATCAACGGTACTCTGACGGTCAACAAGGCACCTGTCACCGTAACGACCGGAAGCGCAAGCAAGGCATATGACGGATCCGCGCTCACTGACAATGAGGCAGCGATCACAGGTCTTGTGAACGATGAGACTGCGGAAGTCACACCGACCGGATCGCAGACAGAAGTCGGTACGGGTCAGAACACAGCGAACATAAACTGGGGAACCGCGAAGCCTGACAACTATCAGGTAACACAGAACCTCGGAACGCTGACCGTGACGGCAAACAACAATGCGGTCACTCTGACGGCGCCGAGCGACAGCAAGGTATATGACGGTACCGCCCTGACAGCAAACGGCAGCGGAGAGAAGAAGGTTACAGCCGATGGTCTGCCTGAAGGATTCACAGTCGAGGCGACTGCAACAGGAAGCCAGACCGATGCCGGTTCGAGCCCGAACGTCGTGAATGATCAGTATGTGATCAGGAACGCGGGCGGTCAGGACAGGACTGCAAACTTCACGAACGTCATCAAGGCAGAGGGAACCCTGACAGTCAGTAAGGCTGCTGTAACGGTAACTACAGGAAGCGCAAACAAGGCATATGACGGAACAGCTCTTACAAACGGCGATGCTTCGATCGAAGGCCTTGTGAACGGTGAGACTGCAACAGTTACAGCGACAGGATCGCAGACTGAACCGGGATCCGGCGACAACACATACAGCATCGAATGGGGCAGCGCGAAGGCCGGCAACTACTCGGTAAGCGAGGTGCTCGGCACACTGCTCATAACCGAGAACGATGCTGAGGTCACGATCACAGCACCAAGCGACAGCAAGGTATATGACGGCACTGCACTGACGGCAGATGGCACAGGCGAGAAGAAGATCGCTGTAAGCGGACTGCCAGAAGGCTTCGTAGTCGACGCAGTCGCGACAGGTACTCAGACAGATGCGGGAACTTCCGTGAACGCGATCGGCGAAGGCTATGCGATCAGGAATTCTGCCGGAGCTGACAAGACAGCATGCTTCACCAACGTGAAGACGGTGAACGGCGAACTGACAGTCACTCCTAAGGAAGTCAAGGTCACGACCGGCAGCGCCACAAAGCAGTACGACGGTACAGCTCTGACGAATGCCGAGGCAGCCATCGAAGGACTCGTTACAGGCGAGACAGCAACAGCTGTAGCCAGCGGAACGATCACTGAGCCTGGCACGGAGCCGAACACATACGATATTACATGGGGCAGCGTGAACGCGGATAACTACACGATCACAGAAGCCCTCGGAACGCTGACAGTTACAGAGAACAGCGCTAAGGTCACACTGACAGCTCCAAGCGACAGCAAGGTCTATGACGGTGCAGCTCTGACTGCGGACGGCAGCGGAGAGAAGAAGGTCATCGCGAGCGGACTGCCTGAAGGCTTCACAGCCGAGGCGACGGCAAGCGGCGAGCAGACGGATGCCGGCGACAGCAAGAATACTGTCAATGACGGTTATGTCATCAGGAACGCTGCAGGCGAGGACAAGACATCGCTCTTCACGAACGTGACCAAGGCCGACGGAACACTTACAGTCACGCCTAAAGCGGTCACGATCTCGACCGGCAGCGCAAGCAAGCCGTATGACGGTGAGCCTCTTAAAAGCGATGTTGTAAGTATAGAAGGTCTTGCCGGCGAAGAGACTGTCGGGCTTGAGGCTACCGGCTCCATAAAGGAGAAGGGCAGCAAGCCGAACAGCTATAAGATCACTTGGGCTGCGAACGGCAATGAGTTCAGCGCCAAAAAGGCCAACTACACTGTCACAGAGAACCTCGGAACGCTGACCATCACGGACAGCAATGTGGAGGTCACACTGACAGCGCCAAGCGCTCACAAGACATATGACGGACAGGCTCTGACTGCTGACGGTACTGATGAAAACAATAAAGTTATCGCAGCCGGACTGCCTAAGGGCTTCACGGTCGAGGCGACGGCAAGCGGCAGCCAGACGGATGCCGGATCAAGCGCCAATGTCGTCAATGACGGCTATGTGATCAAGAACGCGGCAGGCGAGGACAAGACATCCAACTTCAAGAACGTGATGAAGGTTGACGGAACTCTGACAGTCAACCCTAAGTCTGTCACGATCACTACCGGAGACGCGAGCAAGGCATACGACGGCACTGCTCTGACGAATGCTGACGCAAGGATCGAAGGTCTTGCCGCAGGCGAGACATATAAGCTTGAAGCGACAGGATCAGTCACTGAGGTCGGCAGCGAGCCTAACAGCTACAGCATGACCTGGGCAGGTGAGGATAATGCCTACACTGCCAAGGCCGGCAACTACACAGTGGCAGAGAATATCGGCACATTGACCGTTACCACGAGCGGCGCGGAGATAACTCTGACAGCTGAGAGCGGAGAAAAGGTCTATGACGGAAGCGAGCTGACCAACCCTAAGGTCAACGTGACAGGCCTGCCTGCAGGCTTCACTGCAGAGGCGACAGCAAAGGGCGGCCAGAAGGATGCCGGAGCGAGCGCCAATGTGGTAAAAGACAACTACGTTATCAAGAATGCTGCGGGCGAGAACAAGACGTCCAACTTCACTAACATAAAGAAGGTTGACGGTCTTCTGACAGTAACCAAGGCTCCGCTCACGATCACTACAGGAAGCGGTAAAAAGGCATACGACGGCACTGCTCTCACAAGCAGCGAGGCAAGCGTCGAGGGTCTGGTCGGCAATGACCGCGCCAAGGTCACTGCGACAGGATCGCAGACAGACGTCGGAACGAGCAGCAACACTTACTCGATCGACTGGGGTATCTTCGGGCTCTTCACGAATGAAAACAATTATCAGATCGAAGAGAAGCTCGGAACTCTGGAAGTGACGGCCAATAACGACGAGATCGTTCTCACAGCGCCTAACGCGGAAAAGGCTTATGACGGAACTCCGCTCAACGCGGACGGTGAGGTCACTGCAAGCGGTCTGCCAAACGGATTTACTGTTGCGGCCACCGCGAGCGGCAGCCAGACAGACGCGGGATCAAGCGCAAGCACAGTCAACGAAGGTTATGCGATCCTTGACTCCGGCAGCGTGAACAGGACAGCCTTCTTCACGAACGTGAAAACGGCTGACGGAACACTGACGGTCAGCAAGAGAAAGGTAACATTCACATCTGCTGATGATGAGAAGGTCTATGACGGCACAGCGCTCATAAACAACAGCGTAGTGACAGGCGGCGACGGGTTTGCATCCGGCGAAGGAGCTTCGTTCAGCGTGACGGGTTCACAGAAAGACGCAGGCAGCAGCGCGAACGCGTTCACCTACATCCTGGACGGCGGAACAAAGGCTGACAACTATGAAGTCACAACGGCTGAGGGAACGCTCACGGTCACGGCCATAAACGACAAGGTGACGGTAACAGTCACTGAGCATTCTGGAAGCGAGAAGTATGACGGATCGATCAAGACCGTGAAGGGTTACGACGCGGCAGCCGACAACGCTCTGTACATGGCAGGCGACTTCGGATTCAGCGGCAACGATACCGTAAGCGGTACCTCGGCAGGCAGCTACGACATGGAGCTGAAGCCTGAAGACTTCACGAATACGAGCAAGAACTTCACCAATGTCGCGTTCGTGATCAACGACGGCACCCTGCAGATCGGAAAGAGATCGCTGTCGATAAACTCCGAGTCGGGCGAGAAAGTCTACGACGGCATCCCGCTCACAAAGCATGAGATAAGCGTGACGGGCGACGGCTTCGCCGATGGCGAGGGCGCGATGTACAGCTTCACCGGCAGCCAGACTGTACCGGGAGCAAGCCGTAACGAGTTCGCTTACACACTCGCTCAGGGTGTCAGCGCGGACAACTACATCATCACCACAGCGCTTGGAATGCTGACGGTCACAAGCAGACCTGATGACGCGAAGTTCGAGGTGACGGTGCAGGCAGCGAGCGGAAAGGCCCTGTATGACGGATCGGAGCACAGCGTGAACGGATTCGTCGACGGTATCAGCGGTGAGATCGTGACAGGAAACATCGGCGTCAAAGCCGGCGGCCATAAGTATACTGTCAGCGGACTCGAAGCTTCAGCATCGGCAACAGACGCGGGCAGCTACACGGTCGGCGTAACCGGCAAGGCGGTCGTGAAAGACGAGAACGGCAATGATGTCACATCAGAATTCATCGTCAAACCGATCCCGGGAAGCCTCGAGATAAGCAAGCGCAGCGTGATCATGACATCAGGCTCGGCGACGCAGAAATACAACGGCAAGCCTCTCACGAACAGCAACGTTGAAGTAACGGGCAACGGATTCGCAAGCGGCGAAGGCGCGAGCTACAACGTAACAGGCAGCCAGACGATACCTGGAATGAGTCCGAATACGTTCAGCTACACACTCAACGAGGGAACGTCTGAAAACAACTACAATTTTGAAACGGTTGAAGGCCAGCTGACAGTCACATCGAGAGATGCCAGATACAGCATCGTTCTCAGACCGTCCGGCATGGAGACCATGTACGACGGCGCTGAGAAGACAGTCTCCGGCTTCGAGAGCCTCAGCTTCACTGTTGACGGCAGCGTATACACAGTAGAAGGCGTGAGCGCGGAAAGAACAGCGACGCACGCAGGCACATACCCTGTCAATGTTACAGGCAATGCTGTAGTCCGCGATGCGGCGGGCAACGACGTGACGAGCCAGTTCGAGGTGACTTCGATGGCCGCGAACCTCTCGATAGGAAAGCGCTCTGTGACACTTACATCCGCAGACGCTGAGAAGGCTTATGACGGATCGGCGCTCACAGCCACTGAGGTAACAGTCAGCGGCGACGGCTTCGCTGAGGGTGAAGGCGCGAGCTATACGGTCAGCGGAAGCAGGATCCTCCCTGGCGCATCATTCAACACATTCACATATGCGCTGAATGAAGGCACAGCGGAAGGCGATTACGATATCGGCACCGTATTCGGAACACTGACGGTCACAAACAGACCTGATGATGCGAAGTATGAGGTGAAGGTAAAGGCAGCGAGCGGCTCGGCCGTGTATGACGGATCAGAGCACAGCGTGAGCGGACTCATAGACGGCATAAGCGGCAAGACCGTAACAGACAGCATAGAAGTCATGGTCAACGGCCATAAGTATACTGTCAGCGGTCTGAGCGCATCGGCGTCAGCCACGAATGCCGGCAGCTACAAGGTCGGCATCACGGGAACACCGGTCGTATCCGACGAGGGCGGCAACGATGTCTCGTCCGAATTCATGGTCAAGATGGTCCCTGGCACCCTGAATATAGGAAAGCGCAGCGTGATCATGACATCCGGTTCGGCGACACACGCATACAACGGCAAGCCTCTCACAAACAGCGACATGACTGTGACGGGCGACGGCTTCGCTGACGGCGAAGGAGCAGCATACGAGTTCACCGGAACAAAGACCCTTGTGGGCGTCGCTGACAACACATTTGAGTACACGCTCAATGACGGAACACTCGCAGGCAACTATGATATCAGCAAGGTCTACGGCAAGCTGAACGTCACCAACCGTGATGCCAAGTACGTGCTCACGATGAGCCCTAACTTCGCTACTGAGATGTACGACGGCGAGGAGCACTCGGTGAGCGGATTCATCAGCACCAAGGCTGTGGTGGAAGGCGAGACATATGAGATCAGCGGACTCACGGCCGGCGCGGCGGGAACGGATGCAGGCACATACGATGTCAGCGTCACAGGCACCGCGGTCGTCAAGGACAAAGACGGCAACGACGTCACAGATCAGTTCTCGGTAGTCTCTGAAAATGCGACACTTACGATCACACCAAGATCTGTGCTGTTGAGATCGGCTGATGAAAGCGCCGAGTACGACGGAAAAGCTCATACGGGCAGCGGCAAGATCACGGTAGAGGGCGACGGCTTCGCCGGCAATGACGGAGTGGTCATTACACCGACAGCCAGCAGGACTCTGGTAGGAGCAACACCGAACACCTTCGACTGGTCATTCAGCGCAGGTACTAAGGCAGGCAACTACAATGTTGAGACCGCATACGGACTCCTGAGCATTGTGAACCGCGAGGCACAGTATGAGATCAGGATGAAGGCCAACAGCGACACCGTTGAATACGACGGCGAAGAGCACAGCGTCAACGGATTCGAAAAGAACGAGTTCGAGGTCGAAGGCAGCAAGTACACTGTAGAGGATGTCGAAGCAGAGGCTAGGGGAACCGAAGCGGGCGTCTACTCGACAGATATAAACGGCACAGCTAAGGTCAGCGATGCAGGCGGCAACGATGTGACCGAGCAATTCGCAGTATCCTACGAGAGCGGATCGCTCACGATCACCGCAGTCGAAAGTGGTGAGACGCCTACGGGCGATAGCGGCAACCCTGGCAGCGGTCCTGACGGAAGCGGCGGCAGCGGCTCCGGTGCAGGCACGACCGGTTCCGGACTTGATATCGACACGATCATCGAGAACGGAGTACCTGTCGCAGCGGCTCCTTCGGGCTACTGGGCTATCCTCAACCTGATCATGATGATCGCGAACGTCCTTGGAGGCCTCTATATGATCTTCAGAAGGTACAGGGATGAGGACGACGACTCCGACGATTATGAAGGACAGGATGCGGCAGCCGATGATACTGAACAGAACAGACGCCGCAAGAGAGGGCTTTCAGTAATAGTAACTGTCGCGCTTGCGATCATAGCCCCGGTAGTATTCTTCATAACTGAAGACCTGACCAACACGCCGGCACTGTTCGACAAGTACACATTGCTGATGGCAGTCATGCTGATAGCCGCTATAGTGTTCATCATCAATGGCAAAAAGGACAGTGACGAGAAAACTGAAGAGGAAGGCGCGTACTGATTAATGCAAGGGCCGGACCGAATATCCGGGCCATAATGAAAGGAGACAGCGAATGATCGCTGTCTCCTTTAGTTTTGTTTCGTCCGCTTATCCCGCCTGCTTCTGCTACTTGATATCTTCCAATCTGTCACAGACCGTTTCGCTTCCGCCTGTATTTATGTGATAGTAAGCGTATTCATCCGGCGTCAGGTTACTGCTTTCGCGGAATATCTTCTCGGCTGTGTTCCTCCTATCCGGACTTATGCGCACAGAAATGCCGCAGCTTGCCGAGATGAACCTCGGTACCGGCATTATTGTGACTCCGGCCGGCTTCAACAGCTTTTCAGTTGAGATGGCCGCGTGTGTGGATTCAAAAGTGAGAAGATAATATTCGTTCATTTACAGTTGACTTGAGTTGCGCTTACAGCTTGATAACCTTGCTGACTTCCTGCATTGCGCCGAGTATATCATACATGTTGCTGACTGTGCCAACCTTCAGGTCATCCTTGATGCCGTAGAAGTTGAGGCATGTGCCGCATACCAGGACCTGGCTGCCCTTGTCGATGAGGGTCTGCAGATTCTCAATGATCTGCGGCTCATCGCCTGCCGGCAGTTTTACGCCTTCGTTCATGAAGAGCACGTAAGCCGGGATCTTCTCGGACTCGCTGAGTGTGAAGATGGCCATCTTGGCAAGGTTGCCGCCCAGCTCGCTGTTGTTTGTTCCGATAGCGTTTGTGTTGAAGAAGACCGCGTATGTGTCAGCACATTCCACGCTTGCGCCTTTGACGGTCTCGCCGTTAGCAAACTTGACGAGGAACTTGTCGCCGAATGGCTCGCTTGTTGCCGGTCTTCCGAGAGCGTCTCCGAGTCTCTCGAGGTTTCCTACCTGAGTAGGGCCGTCAACGATGATCTCTACATCCTGCTCGCCAGCTTCGAGCTCCTTCTTTGCCATAATTACAGGGATAGGGCACTGCTTGCCGCCTGCGTCGATTCTCATTGTATTACCTCCGTTGTGCTGTTTCTGACAGTGTTGCTGCAGGATAGTGTGCAGCAATTGTATATCGCTGTTAAAGATGTCTGTCAATGCAATATGCAATGACCATACACAATTAATATACTCCGTTTTTAATGCGCTGAACTATAGATAAAATCTATAATACGCTCTTTGATCCGAGGATATCGGCAATCACTTTTGTGATCTGCATGGAATCTATATTGCCTTCACTGTCGCTGTAAATAAAAAAGAGATTGACCCCGGGGATATAGCCGCTCGCGATATATCTCCCGACTTTTCTGGCAAAGTCCTCGCGGTATCCGCGCTGATCAAGACGTCCCACAAACTCTACGATTATTTCTGTCGTCATATCGACCGGGGACAAAAGGGTGAAGTCGGGATATAAAGGAGGCCCGTAGTCTTTCATTGGTAGTGGCAGTTCGTAAACCTGGGCTAAGCCGGCAGCCCTGAACCTCTCATATATAGTGAGCTCGCTTATCGTCTTGACCATGACTCCGTCGGATGTCCGGTGCCTCTTGTTCTGCGGATAGTTTTCCGGAAATGTCTTCTGGTAATCCAGCTTGCACGACAGCCACTCAGTGCTCTTGCGCTTATATGCTTCCGATACAGGATACATGTTGCATCGATATACTTCGGGAAGGCCTTCGTTGATAAATACCGGTTCATAAGACTCGAAACCATTCTGAAGAGCATTTATAAGATCAATGTCATGATCGATACGCCGGATCGCTTCCTTCATAAAACGGGCTTCGCGTATACGCCGCACTGTCCGGTCATCCTGATCGCCAAGATAACGATACCTTTTGTCCTGCTTTTTTACATAGTAATAGTGCTTTCCGTTGCTGCGCACTGTCCGGCGAAGAAAAGCATCCCTGCAATCATCGAGACGCTCAAGACGTGCGGAGTATTCTTTCCTCACACGCTCCAGCATCTCCATTTCGTAATTAAGTCTGTGATTCAGTTCCGCGTCCATCAAATTCATTACCTGTTACCTTCGCTGATTCAAAGCCGATCACCCTTGACGTTTCATAGTTAGGCAATTTCGTTTTTTCAGGGGATACGATTCTACAGTCATCCCGGAAAAACAGCAAACAAAAATAGCACTCTTTTCAACATTAAAAGCACTTTGTTTGGAGGCCGCTAAAGAAAAGCTTAGTTGTCTGCATTTTTCTGAAATACCGCTCGCCTCCTCTGGCTCGCGGTGGCTGCCAACCGGCAAGCCTCGCCCTATAGCTGTCCCGCGGGCGTAGTAGTTCCCACGGTACAGCGCGGGCTTTCCGGGGCAGCCAGGACACATGGCACAAAACTGATATCTTGCATGCCTCTCATCGCTTTCCGGATGCTTTTTTAGCAGAGGCGTTGGTGCACAAAAAGCTATTTGACAAAGCAGGCACCAATTATTTGGTGCACAAAGTCCTGATTTGCCGTTTTGTGTACCAATGAGGATCTGACAAAACATTCATAAAAGACCAATTCCGCATACTTATTAAACACGACGAATGATCATGCGTCTGAAATGAGAGATTGAAACATCAGGCCCGGATTAATGCATTAAACATAGCCTTTTTTCGCCGGGCAACTCCGTATTCTTGAGGTAAGTGTTGGTGCACAAATGGTCGAAAAGGGGGATCAAGCACCAATTTGTTGGTGCTTCAAGTGCGAATTGGGGGCAGGGGCACCAAGGCATCGCTTGTGTGTTTATTCATTGCCTCAGAAAGAGCGGAGCTTTCATACTAATTGCGAAAATAGACAGATTCCAAAATGGACTAATTGCGAAAATGGACCAATTAAGTGTGCGGAAAATGGTATACTTATTATGATTGGATACATATGACTTATTATGATTATGTTATATAAAAGTATATAAAAGCAGAAGTGGAGAACTGTATGGTTATTTTTGATCTGGACGGCACTCTCTGGAATGCGACGGTACCGATAACAGAATCATGGAACATGCTTGTAAAGCGTGAAACAGGCCGCGATGAGGGGCTTACCCCGGAGATGATCATGAGCATTCAGGGCCTTACAATGGATGTGATCGCGGACAAACTGTTCGGGTATCTGCCGCCGGATGAGCGCTATGACCTGGCTCACAAGTGCGAGGTCTTCGAGAATGAGTACCTTGTAGAGGAAAAGAGCGGCACGCTCTTTGACGGCGTCGAAGAGACTCTCGCGAAGCTGAAGGACATGGGCGTAAAAATGGCGGTCGTGAGCAATTGTCAGGAAGGATACATCAAGGCATTCCTGGACTCGAAGGATATGTGGAAGTATTTCGTCGATTACGAGGAGTGGGGACGCACGCACCTGTCCAAGGCGGAGAATATCAGGCTGGTGATGGACCGCAACAATGAAGACAAGGGCATCTATGTAGGAGACATCCAGAAGGACTCGGATTCCGCTCATGAGGCGGGTGTTCCATGTATCGACGCGGCTTACGGCTTTGGCGATATCACCGACGCGGAGGGCACTATCGAAACTTTCTCCGATCTTCCGGCTGTGCTGAAGGAACTGGGATATTTATAAGGAGAACATCCTGAAATGAAACTCAACAACAAGAGGACGGTCCTTGTAGGACTCGCGTTCCTGTCGATCTGCTCTTTCTGGCAGATGTACGACAACGTCATTCCGCTGATCCTGACCAAGACGTTCCACATGAATGAGACGTTCTCGGGCGCTATCATGGCAGCCGACAATGTGCTGGCGCTCTTCCTGTTGCCGTTCTTCGGGACGTTGTCAGACAGGACGAATACCAGGCTGGGAAAGAGGACACCATATATTTTGGCTGGAACCATAGCCGCCATCATACTGCTCAACATACTGCCGGTACTCGACAATTCATATTATGCGGCAGCAAGCAGGGGAAAGATGGTCGCATTTGTCATCGTGCTGGGTCTGCTGCTGGTATCGATGGGCACATACAGGTCGCCTGCGGTCGCGCTGATGCCTGACGTCACACCTAAGCCGCTCCGCTCGCGCGCAAACGCCATCATCAATCTGATGGGAGCTGTCGGCGGCATCATATATCTGGCTGTAGCGGCTGTGCTCTATCCTAATTCGAAGGTGCTGGGACTCGAGCACGTCAACTACGCGCCGCTGTTCATAGTAGTTTCCGCTATCATGGCGGTCGCCATAATAGCGCTGCGCCTGACCATCAACGAGCCTAAGCTGGCCGCGGAGAATCAGGCACTGGAGGCGGAGCATCCTGAGTGGAATCTTGCTCAGGATGACGGGAGCGGCAACGAAGTACTGCCGGCCAACGTAAAGAGAAGCCTGGGATTCCTGCTGGCATCCATAGCTCTCTGGTTCATAGGCTACAACGGGATCACCACATGGTTCACCACATACGTAGACAAGGTGATGGGGCAGGGCCTCGGCGGGGCATCCACATGCCTGCTTATCGCTACGGGCGGCGCCATCGTTTCATACATACCTATCGGAAGCCTTGCGCATAAGATAGGCCGCAAGAAGACCATAATGATAGGCGTCATTTTGCTATCGGCATGCTTCCTCTCGGGATTCTTCCTGACGACGGCATTCCACAGCATCAACGCCATAATGTTCATCGTGTTTGCGCTGGTCGGATTCGCATGGGCGGCCATCAACGTCAACTCGCTGCCTATGGTGGTCGAGATGTGCAGAGGCTCGGACATAGGTAAATTTACAGGTTATTACTATACCGCGTCCATGGCGGCGCAAGTCGTGACACCTATCCTCGCCGGTACTCTTATGAGGAGCATCAGCTATAAGGTGCTCTTCCCATACGCTGCGATCTTCGTGTTCTTCAGTTTCCTGACAATGACTCAGGTGAAACATGGTGACGCGGCTCCTGAGGTCAAAAAAGGACTCGAGGCATTCGAGGATATGGAGGACTGATGAAAGAACTCATATTAGGTAAAACTTACGCTCACAGAGGCTATTACGATCCGCCTCTGATCCCTGAAAACTCTATGGCAGCCTTCCGCCGCGCGGTAGAGCACGGTGTGGGCGTTGAATTCGACGTACACATGATAGCTGACGGCAGTCTGGTCATTTTCCACGATGACGAGCTGGAAAGGATGACCGGGGTCAAAGGACAGATAGAAGATTACGACATAACGAATTTAAGGAAACTGAGGCTGTCCGGCACGGACGAGATGATACCGACCTTTGATGAATTGCTGGACCTGTTCGAAGATACGGGACTCCCGCTGATGGTTGAGATAAAGCCTGCGGGAGGCAATCATTACAAACTGGCCGAGGCAGTAGTCAGACGGCTGGAAAGATACAAAGGACCGTTTGCCGTAGAGAGCTTCGATCCAAGGGCCCTGATGGTCGTGAAGAAGATGAGACCTGAATGGACGAGGGGACAGCTGGTGCAGGATTTTTACAAGACCCCTGACGGAGTTCCTCTTTACCAGGCGGCTCTGCTCACGAATCTCGCGTTCAACAGATTCGTTCAGCCGGACTTCCTGGCGTACAGATTTCAGGACAGGAAGTGGGGAGCCTGGAAGAGATGGCTCGGAAAGAAAGGCATCGTGCCTGTAGTATGGACAATAAAGACTGTAGATGAATACAAGGCGGCGTTAAGCACGGGATGCATCCCGATATTTGAGCAGATAACACCGGATGAACTTGAGAGCCTTAAGCGCTAAGGAAAGAATTGGGTTTATAAAAGATGGGGACTTCAAAGAAGAAGATAAAACTGACACCCGTAGGGGTATGGCACTGGACGCGGCTGATATACAGGTCGATACTGTTCCTGCTTCTGGTATATTCATACATCAGGTTCAGGTTCGTCTACCATAAGCCGTTCATCATGGGCATAGAGAAGATGCCGGCTATCATCATCTTCGTATGGACTGTATATGTTATAGAGATGATATTCCGCTTCTTTCCGGCTAAGATAGAGAGCCCGGGCTGCCAGAAACAGTTTGCGAAGAATTACATAAAGACAGGCGAAACTGATGTGATCGTTCACGACAACAATGCCACGATGCTGGTGGCGCTCATATGGATTGTGTTCAACGGCATATTCGGAGCGCTTCACATGCTGGGAGTGATCGACGACGGAATCATGATACTGCTCTGCGGAGCGTATTCGGTATGCGACATGATATGTATCATGTTCTTCTGCCCGTTCCAGTCATGGTTCCTGAAGAACAAATGCTGCAGCGCGTGCCGCATCTACAACTGGGACTTCGCGATGATGTTCACTCCGCTGTTCTTCGTTGAGAAGACATACACATGGAGCCTACTGGTGCTGTCGGTAGCTCTGCTGGTGAGATGGGAGATCACGTTCTACAGGCATCCCGAGAGGTTCTCGGAACACACCAACGCTTATCTGAAATGCAGCAACTGCACGGAAAAGCTCTGCGTGCATAAGAAGCAGCTCCACAAGCTCTGGAAACAGATAGAAGAATACACTGAAAGAAGATTGAAACAGCTTGAGATCAAATAAAGAGAGGTTCATATGAGAAACAAGAGAAGAGACGGAGTAAGGATAAAGGATGTAGACGGATTCCATTCGATAGTGCCTTACATCATGCCAAAGAGGACGGAGGCCGAGGTCTCCATGACGGAGCAGTTCGACGTGACCGATCTGGTCGCATGGATGGCGGAGCGCAACAAGAACGAGGGCACTCAGCTCAAGATATTCCACGCGATATGCACGGCAGTGGCGCGCACCATTTACCACAGGCCAAAGCTCAACATCTTCATCTCGGGCCGCACGTATTACCAGAGAAAGGACATCACTCTCTCGTTCGTGGTCAAGAGACAATTCGATGACGAGGCCGAGGAGTCGCTGATGTTCCTCAAGGTAGAGCCTGACATGAACCTCGATTCCATCTCGAAGATGATAATCGGCGACGTTGACAAGGTGCGAAAGTCAAGCGACGGCAATGACCTTGACAAGCTGATGAAACTCGTGGGAAGCATGCCGAGATTCGTGCTGGAGGGATTCTTCGGAGTGCTGAAGGTGCTTGAGTACCACGGCATGATGCCTGCCGCTCTTACTGCGGACGATCCTAACTATTCGACGGTGCTTCTGGCCAACCTCGGCTCGATCAAGGCCGGCGCGCCATATCATCACCTGAGCAACTATGGTACATGTTCCATCATGATAACTATAGGTACTTTGCACAAGGAGATGAAGCAGATGTACGACGGCACATGGCAGGAGCGCGACGTGATAGACATGACGCTGACTCTCGATGAGAGGATAGCTGACGGATTCTACTTCGCCAAGTCGCTGCGCATAGCCAAATACATGCTGGAGCATCCTGATGTGATGAATGAGCCGATCAGCAAACCTGTGCCGGTCGAGCTTTAAGGATAACGAGAGGACACTGTGATGAGCGAAGAATACATGAGCAGAGAGAAGAGAGCCAACAAGCATATGGCTCCTGAACCGGAAAAGAAGAAAAAAGAGAAGAAGGAGAAGACAAAAAAACGCGGATTATGGTGGAAGATCCCTATGTGGATCGTCATCATTGCCGTTTTCTGTGTCGTATCCGCGCTGGCGGTGAACCTCGGATTCTCGCTTCACCTGAGGCACTACATCAACAGCTTCGATCCGGTCGAATATAACGATGCGGACAGGCTGGTGCCTGAGATCGATCCGGAGACAGGGTATTACACATTCACGACTGACAGGGAGCTGAAGATAATGATGCTCACCGACATCCATCTGGGCGGAGGCTTCTGGAGTGCCGAGAAAGACCGCAAGACGGTATATGAGATCATTACGATGCTGCAGAAGGAGAAGCCGGATCTGGTCATACTGGACGGCGACAACACCTTCGCGGTGCCTGGCCCTATTTACAATGGCGGCGGAACGCTTAACAACTACATGGCCGCGCGCGACGTGATACAGATCTTCAACCATGAGGGAGTGTACTTCTCGACCGTATTCGGCAATCACGACACTGAAGTGTTTGATTATACCGGCAGGCAGAAACTGGGCGAACTGTACATGAAGGACAGGTTCGAGTACTGCATATTCGATCAGAACTACACAGACGGCGGCGATCTGCCGACTGTCACCAACCAGATAATCCTGGTGAAAAACACCAAGGGAGAGACCACCAAGGCGCTTCTGCTGGTGGACAGCAACGCTTACGTGGACAATTCGATCAAGGCCGTTCTCGACTGGAATTACGATATCATCAGGGATGGTACTGTAGACTGGGCGGCTGAGTCGATAAAGGCTCTCGGAAACCCTAAGACCGTGGCGTTCTTCCACATCCCGACCAGCGAGTTCAGGATCGCATACGAAGAGCTCGACGCTAACGGCTGGAAGGATACCGAAAACACTAAATACATCTCCGGAGTCTGGGATGAGCTCCTCGACGGAACGACGGGCAGCCGCATCTGGCACGGAGGCATCACGAAGGAAGGACCTCTCGCGGATATCGACAGGTTCTTTGAGACGCTTGGACCGGACGGCATGAACGTGCTGGAGGCCTGCTACTGCGGACACGACCACGTGAACAACGCATGGGTCAACTACAAGGGCGTCGACCTGCTTTACGGTTATTCGATCGACAACCTCGCGTATACGGAGATCGACAATTCCGGTCTGCAGAGAGGAGCTACCATCATCACGATCGCTGCCGACGGCACAAGGACTACAAAGTATAAGAATGCATATTTCGATTACGGTGTATCGAAGGATAAATTTGAAGATGTTTATACAGATCATCTCTACTTCGAAGGCAGCAAGCCGGATGGAGTACTCAGACCGTAAGCAGATAAAGATAAAAGGGGTATAGATGGCAGGACCGGGCGGCCGCATGGGCCCGATGCACTTCCTCACTGAGGAAGAAAAACAGAATATGCCGAAGGTGACGAAGGAACTTCTGGCCAGGATAATGAGCTATCTCAAGCCATACTGGCTGCAGTTCATCTTCGTGTTCATAGCGATACTGCTGTCGGCGACCGTCGGGCTCTTTCCGTCGATCATCACAGGCCGCATCGTGGACGAGGCGCTGGTGGGAAAGAACATGGAGCTTCTCATAAAGCTGCTCCTTGCCGCGTTCGCAGCGCTCACCGTGAGCCAGCTTGTTGGTGTGCTTGAGAACTACATCAACGCGTGGATCTCGCAGCGCATCATCTTTGACATGCGCAATCAGATGTATAAACACCTGCAGTACATGCCGCATTCGTTCTTCACGACTGAGAAGCAGGGCGACATCATCACGCGCATGAACACGGATATAAGCGGCGTCAGTTCTGTCATCAGCGGCACGCTTTCCAATATCGTCAGCAATGTAGCGACAGTCATCACGACTCTGGTGGCGCTCTTCAGCATGAGCGCTCCTCTGGCGCTGGTGGGAATCGCTGTCATCCCGCTTTTGGTGCTTCCTACAAGGACAGCCGGCCGCACGCGCTGGAAATACCTGACGCAGAGCCAGGCCAAGAGCGATGAGCTAAACCAGAAGATCGATGAGACGCTTTCGGTCAGCGGCTCTATGCTGGTAAAGATATTCACCCGCGAGCAGAAGGAATATGACGACTTCGTAAAGGTCAACAAGGAGGTCACCGATCTCAACCTGAAGGAACAGAGATCCGGCCAGCTCTTCCGCGTGGTGATGGGAATGTTCACTCAGCTGGGACCGCTGCTGATCTACTTCGCGGGCGGATATTTCATTATCAGACAGATAGATACTTCGCTGACTGTCGGTGTCATCACGGCGACCGTGGCGCTCATAAACAGGCTGTACAGGCCTATCGAGCAGCTGATGAACATCTCTGTAGATTTCACAAGATCTCTGGCGCTGTTCACCCGCATATTTGACTACTTTGACAGGGAAAACACCATCGTTTCGCCGGAGAACGGGCAAAAACCTGATGTCGACAACAAGCCGATCACTTACGAGCATGTCGCGTTCAGCTACAATCCGGAGAACCCTATTCTCACGGATGTTGACTTCGAGGTGCCGGGCGGCAGCATGTACGCGATCGTGGGGCCTTCAGGCTCCGGCAAATCGACCGTGGTGAACCTCATACCGAGGCTTTATGATGTATGCGGAGGATCTGTGAAGATCGCCGGGGTGGATGTGCGCGATTTCGACCTCACATATCTGAGAGAGCAGATAGGCGTGGTGACTCAGGAGTCGTATCTCTTCAATGGCACCATACTTGAGAACCTCAGGTATGCTAAGAACGACGCGACGATGGAGGGAATAGAAGAAGCCTGCCGCATCGCCAACATCCATGAATTTATAAGCAATCAGCCTGACGGTTATGATACACAGGTAGGCAACCGCGGACTGAAGCTCTCAGGCGGCGAGAAGCAGAGACTGTCGCTTGCCAGAGTCATACTGAAAGACCCTAAGATACTGATCCTTGATGAGGCGACATCCGCTCTTGACTCAATATCCGAGAATTCGATACAGGACGCTCTGGAGCAGATGATGGTGGGGCGCACAAGCATCGTAATAGCCCACAGGCTTTCTACGATACTGAAGGCCGACCGCATACTTGTTGTGAAGGACGGTGTCATCGCCGAGCAGGGTACACATGAAGAGTTGCTGGAGAAGGGCGGCACATATAAGGAGCTGTATGAGACACAGTTCCGCCAGGCGATCGACAGCGAGGCTGCGAGGAGCAATGCTGAGGCGGCCGGGGAAAGCGATGGTCTGGACATCGCGACTCTGTCGACACAGTTCGGGGTCAGGAAGATCACAGAGTCTGACATATCGGCGGTATACAGACTGGCTAAGTCAAACAGAAGATACTACAGGTATCTGGGAAGGATCCCTACAAGAGAGAGCCTTACGGAAATCATCTCTGAGGTACCGGAAGGAGTATCGCGAAGCTGCAAGCATTTCGTGGGATTCTATAATGAAGACGATGTTCTCGTGGCGGTCATGGACCTTATTACGGGGTACCCGGAGAGCGATGATGCGTTCATCGGCTGGCTGATGGTCGACGGTGAGATGCAGGGAAGAGGCATAGGATCAGGCATCTTCGCAGACGTGAGAGCTGCCATGAAGGCAGCGGGCTACGATTACATGGCGCTCGCTGTGGTGAAAGAGAATGAAGAGGCCCTAAAATTCTGGAAGGATCAGGGCTTTAAGGTAAAAAAGGAGTCTGTCAGCACGGACGGATATGAAGTCTACGTGATGGACAGAGATATTTAGAATGGACGGGGCACTGAGATTCAGAAAGGCGACAGGGGATGACCTGGACGCAATAGAGCGGATATACGAGCGTACGCACGACGTGGAAGAGGCCGGGCTCACGACGACCGGATGGGTCAGGGGGATCTATCCGGTAAGGGAAGTGGCCGAGGCGTCACTGGTACGCGGCGACATGTATGTTGCCGAACACGACGGTGTGGTGGCTGCGACAGGGATCATCAATAAGATCCAGGTAAACGTATATCTGGACTGCGACTGGGAGTACAAGGCGCCGGATGACAAGGTGTGCGTGCTTCATACTCTGGCAGTCGATCCGGACGCGAGAGGCTTTGGCATAGGGCCGGCCTTTGTGAGGTTCTATGAGAAGCTCGCCGGAGAATGGGACTGCGAGGTGCTGAGGATAGACACCAATGCGAGGAATGCTGCTGCACGGAAGATGTACGCGAAGCTCGGTTACACCGAGACTGACATAGTACCGACGGTATTCAACGGCATCGCCGGAGTGGATCTGGTGCTGATGGAGAAAAAGATATAGATGAGTCAGATAAGTATTTTTGACAACGCTAAAAACGATAATCAGCCGCTCGCGGCAAGGATGCGCCCGAGGAACTTCGATGAGTTCGTCGGTCAGCAGCATCTGGTGGGAGAGGGCAAGGTGCTCCGCAATCTTATTGAACGCGACAGCGTCTCTTCCATGATATTCTGGGGGCCTCCGGGCGTGGGAAAGACGACCCTGGCTCAGATAATCGCCGCGAAGACTGACGCTCAGTTCATCACGTTCAGCGCGGTAACGAGCGGCATAAAGGATATCAAGACGGTGATGCAGCAGGCGGACAAGATGACCGCCATAGGCGCGCGCACCATCGTTTTCGTGGATGAGATCCACAGGTTCAACAAGGCGCAGCAGGACGCGTTTCTGCCTTTCGTGGAGAAGGGCAGCATCATCCTGATAGGCGCTACGACAGAGAATCCTTCATTCGAGGTGAACGGCGCTTTGCTGTCAAGGTGCAAGGTATTTGTGTTGCACCAGCTTAGTCCTGAGGATATCGCGCAGCTTATAAGAAACGCGATCAGGGACCCGAGGGGATTCGGCGACCAGGATCTCAGGATCAGCGATGACGTCATCAGCGCGCTCGCCTCTTTCGCAAACGGTGATGCCAGGACAGCGCTCTCGACTCTCGAGATGATGGTGCTGAACGCGGACCACTCGAATGACCCGGCTGACGGGCATGAGGTGATCACAGTCACTACAGAAGATTTTGAGCAATGCACTTCCCGTAAGTCGCTGCTGTATGACAAGCAGGGCGAGGAGCACTACAACCTTATCTCCGCTCTGCATAAATCGATGAGGAACTCAGACGCGGACGCTGCGGTCTACTGGCTGGCGCGCATGCTGGAGTCGGGCGAGGATCCTATCTACATCGCAAGGCGCGTAACGCGCTTCGCGGCAGAGGACGTCGGCCTCGCCGATCCGAGAGCCCTGGAGCTCTCGGTCGCGGCATTCCAGGCCTGCCATCTGATAGGAATGCCGGAGTGCAGCGTGCACCTCACCGAGGCCGTCATATACAACGCGCTCGCGCCTAAGTCCAACGCCATGGACGTGGCCTACATGGAGGCCGCCCGCGACGCCAATGAGCACATAGCCGAACCTGTTCCGCTCCAGATCAGAAACGCCCCTACAAAACTGATGAAGGAACTCGATTACGGAAAGGGCTATGTCTACGCCCACGATACCGAGGACAAGATAGCCGACATGGAGTGCATGCCTGACAATCTGCGCGGCAGAGAGTACTATCACCCGGGTGACCAGGGCTTTGAGCCTCGCTTCAGGGAGCGCTACGAGGCCATCAAAAAGTGGCGCCGCGACCATAAAAAGAAATAAACAACTAAATATATCAATTGCACCATATGTTAACTGCACCTTAAGAAACAGCACTATCTCAAGAAAAAACCCTGAGGGGAAAAGGAGCAGAAATGGAAAGAACTGACAGCCGTTATGCGGCTTATATTCAGATCCTCAAAGAGGAACTCGTACCCGCGATGGGATGTACAGAGCCTATCGCCATCGCCTACGCGGCGGCAAAGGCTACGGAAGTACTCGGGACCAGGCCTGACAGACTGGTTGCTGAGGTGAGCGGCAATATCATCAAGAACGTGAAAAGCGTAGTGGTGCCGCATACGGGCGGCCTCAGAGGCATACAGGCGGCAGCGGCTGCGGGAGCCGTGGCCGGGGACGCTTCAGCAGAGCTCGAGGTCATCTCCAATGTGACACCGGATCAGATAAAGGAGATAGGCAAGTATCTTGAAGAGGCTGAGATCACGGTAAAACACGTGGACAACGGCCATATCTTCGACATTGCCGTGAGGGCCTTCAGGGGAGAAGACTCCGCGTATGTAAGGATAGTCGATCATCACACAAACATCGTGACCATCCGCCTGAACGACAGCATCATCCTCAGCAAGGATGTGAACGAGCCAAAGTCCGGCGGCAAGACTGACAGGAGCTGCCTTACCATAGAAGGCATAGTCGAATTCGCAGATGCTGTGGATGTAGAGGAAGTCCGGGAGATCCTTGACAGACAGATCAGGTACAACATGGCGATAGCTGAAGAAGGCTTGGCAGGAGACTACGGCGCCAACATAGGCAGCACCATCATGCTGGGCCATGAATATGACCTCAAATACGTGATGAGAGGATACGCGGCCGCGGCAAGCGACGCGCGTATGAACGGCTGCGAACTCCCGGTAGTCATCAATTCCGGAAGCGGCAACCAGGGCATAACAAACAGTGTCCCTGTCATCGTATACGCGAGAGCCAAGAACAAATCGACTGAAGATCTTTTCAAAGCCCTCTGCGTGTCAAATCTGGTGACCATCCACCTCAAGACAGGCATCGGGACTCTCTCCGCGTACTGCGGAGCCGTAAGCGCGGGCTGCGGAGCCGGCGCAGGCCTGGCCTATCTGCAGGAGAAGGGAGTCGATGGCGTAGCGCACACGGTCGTAAACGCTCTGGCGGTCAATTCCGGAATAGTATGCGACGGGGCTAAGGCAAGCTGCGCGGCAAAGATTGCTGTATCCGTAGAGGCGGGCCTGATGGGTCTTTCGATGTACAATAAAGGCAACCAGTTCTTCGGAGGCGACGGCCTCGTCAAGAACGGTGTTGAAAGCACCATAGACGCAGTCGGAAAACTGGCCAGATTCGGCATGAAGGAGACGGACGAGGAAATCATCCGCCTGATGCTTGAGGATTAAGAAAAAAACCGGCGCCACGGAGGCGCCGGTTTTTTAATTATCTTAAACAGTTATGCGATCTCGAGTGCGATCTCCATCATCTTTGTGAAGGAGTTCTGGCGCTCTTCTGCTGTCGTGTTTTCTTCAGGATAGTTGAAGGAGTCGGATACCGTGCAGATGCAGAGGCCGTTCTTGCCGAGCCTTGCCGCGTTGCAGTAAAGCGCGGCGGATTCCATCTCGACTCCGAGAACGCCCATCTTGGACCATCTCATTGCTGAAGCGGCGTCATCGTAGAACATATCCGAAGAAAGGATGTTGCCGACCTTGAACCTGGCGCCGGCTTTTCTTGTGGCCGCTACTGCTTTCTCAAGCAGTTCGAAAGAAGCGATAGGGCAGAATGTACCCGGAAGCTCATACTGATTTGCGTAGCTGCCGTTGGTGCAGGCTCCCTGAGCGATGATGATGTCGCGGACGTGCAGTTCAGGGTCGATCGAACCGCAGGATCCGATACGGATGATGTTCTTCACATCATAGAACGCGAAGAGCTCGTACGAATAGATTCCGATCGCAGGCTGGCCCATTCCGGATGCCATGACTGAAACTCTCTTGCCTTTGTATGTGCCTGTGTAGCCCTGGACACCGCGTACGTTGTTCACGAGCACAGGGTTCTCAAGGAATGTCTCGGCTATGAATTTGCTGCGGAGCGGATCGCCCGGCATCAGCACTGTTTCGGCAAAATCGCCTGCTTTAGCGTTTATATGAGGAGTAGGGATTGACATGATATTCTCCTTTCTCTGCATTGTGTATTGTCTTTTATATTACAAGCCAATTTTACCATAAACGGAGACGCATATAGAACTGCTCTTTCGATGTTTCGGGCGGAGCTCTAAATGTCCCATTTTTCAATAGAATTTTGATGACATCCCGTCAGCGACTGTGATATAATCTTACGGCTAGTGCGGACAGCACGGCAGACAAAAAATCAAAGGGACTTTATTGATGAAAGATATCGAAATCAGAGAATTATTCAGAAACACAGAAGCATATGCCGGCAAAGAGATAACGGTATACGGATGGGTGAGGGGAAACAGAAGCAGTAACCAGTTCGGATTCCTCTCGGTAAACGACGGCTCGTTCTTCACACCTGTACAGGTGGTCTATGAGGCGGACAAGCTTGCCAACTTCAGCGAGGTAGCGAAGTTCAGACTGAGCGCGGGCGTAGAGGTCAAAGGTACGCTGGTGCTTACACCTGAGGCCAAGCAGCCGTTTGAGATCAAGGCAGATGAGATCGCTCTAATAGCGGATTCCGACCCGGACTATCCGCTCCAGAAGAAACGCCACACGATGGAGTTCCTCAGGGAGATCGCTCACCTGAGACCGCGCAGCAACACTTTCTCCGCGGTATTCAGAGTAAGGAGCGTCGCGGCATTCGCGATCCACAAGTTCTTCCAGGAGAAAAACTTCATCTACGTGCACTCGCCTGAGATCACATGCAGTGATGCTGAAGGCGCCGGCGAGATGTTCCAGGTAACGACACTCGACCTCGACAACCTGCCGAGAGACGCTGAAGGAAACATCGACTACAGCAAGGACTTCTTCGGCAAGAAGGCAAACCTGACTGTATCGGGACAGCTTGAGGGAGAGATCATGGCGCTCGCGTTCCGCAACATCTATACGTTCGGACCGACATTCCGCGCAGAGAACTCAAACACCGCGAGACACGCTTCCGAGTTCTGGATGATGGAGCCTGAGATGGCGTTCTGCGACATCAACGGCAACATGGACATGGCAGAAGAGATGATCAAATACATCATCAGCTACGTCCTGGAGCATTGCCCTGAAGAGATGCAGTTCTTCAACAGCTTCGTAGACAAGGGCCTGCTTGAAAGACTCGATCACATCGTCAATTCGGATTTCGTCCGCATCACATACACAGAGGCGGTGGACATCCTGCAGAAGTCAGGCAAGAAGTTCGAGTATCCGGTAGAGTGGGGACTCGAGCTGCAGACAGAGCATGAGCGCTACCTTACTGAAGAGGTCTTCAAGAAGCCTATGTTCGTCATCAACTACCCTAAGGACTGCAAGGCCTTCTACATGAGGCTGAACGATGACGGCAAGACGGTAGCGGCAATGGACATGCTGGTACCGGGAGTCGGCGAGATCATAGGCGGAAGCCAGAGAGAGGAGCGCTACGACGTTCTGGTCAGCAGGATCAGAGAACTGGGCCTCGATGAGGACACATACGACTGGTATCTCGACCTCAGAAGATACGGCGGCGTATTCCACTCAGGCTACGGTCTCGGATTCGACCGCATCCTCATGTACCTCACGGGCATGAGCAACATAAGAGACGTTCAGATGTTCCCGCGTACGCCGGGCAACGCTGAATTCTAGCAAATAGAAGCGATCAGAAAAAGTGCCGCCCGGAGGCTGGGAGGCCGCCGGCACTTAACGATTGGCAAGCCGCAGGCGCAGACAGAGTTTAGTACCGCTGCGAGCTGGACTTGCGAGAGCAAGGCCGACGGAAGACACTTTTTCTGATAACAACAAAGATATTTAAAGAAAGTCAAATATAACTACATAACCAGGAGGAACACATGAAAGGCTATAAGAGCGATAAGATCCGCAACATCGTGCTGCTCGGACACGGCAGCACAGGCAAGACCACCTTCCTTGAAGCAGGTCTGCTGAACACCAAAGTGATCAGCAGACTCGGAAAGGTTGAGTCGGGCAACACAGTATCCGACTACGAGAAGATGGAGATCGAGAAGGGATACACCATCAACCAGACACTCGTACCTGTAGAGTACAATGGCACAAAGCTCAACTTCATCGACACACCGGGATTCTTCGATTTCGCGGGTGAAGCAAGAGCAGCCCTCTCGACAGGCGCTACAGCGATCATCATGGTAGACGCTTCGTCCGGCATCCAGGTCGGTACGGAGAAGGCATGGGATCTTGTAAAGGAATTCAATTCGCCGACATTCTTCATCATCAACAAGATCGACAAGGACAACATCAACGTTGACGAAGTCATCGCTTCGATCCAGGACAAGTTCGGCAGCGCATGTGTTACTCTCGAAGATAAGGACGCTCTTGACGAGGCTGTCGCTGCAGCTGACGAGGAGCTCATGGAGAAGTTCTTTGAGGGAGAGGCTTTCACGGACGAGGAGTTCGCGCACGGCCTGGCAATGGGTATCCACAACGGAGACATCATGCCTATCCTCAAGATGAGCGCTCTGACAGGTGAGGGAGTAGACGAAGTACTCGACGCTCTCTGCAAGTACGTTCCGAAGCCGGAGACAGTAGTTACTGCCGCCAAGGATGCTGACGGAAATGACATCGAGATCGCATGCGATCCTGCAGGAGACCTGGTACTCTACATCTTCAAGACACTGGCAGACCCGTTCCTCGGAAAGATCTCCTATGCGAAGGTCGTTTCCGGAACACTCAAGTCCGGCGCTGACGTTTACAACCCTCGTTCGGAGAAGTCCGAGAAGCTCGGTTCAGTATTCTTCGTAAGAGGCAAGTCCCAGGAGATGACAGACACTGTAGTTGCCGGCGACATGGTAGCGCTTGGCAAGCTGCAGAACACAAAGACAGGCGACACACTCTGCGCTAAGAACAAGCAGGTAACAGTAAAGCCTGCCGCATTCCCGACACCTTGCTACTTCGTAGCTGTTGAGGCTGCAGACAAGAACGAGGATGAGAAGATGGCTCAGGGTCTCTCCAGACTCATGGAAGAGGATCCGACATTCGTTCTCGAGAGAAACGCAGAGACACATCAGACTCTGCTTGGCGGACAGGGCGACATCCAGCTCGGTATCATCCAGGCTAAGCTGAAAGACAGATATGGTGTCAGCGTAAACGTTGTTCCTCAGAAGATCGCTTACAGAGAGACCATCAAGGGCAACTCCGACGTACAGGGCAAGCACAAGAAGCAGTCCGGCGGCGCAGGACAGTACGGAGACGTTCATATCAGATTCTCCCCATCCCAGGAAGACGGCCTCGAGTTCAGCGAAGAGCTCTTCGGCGGATCGGTACCTAAGAACTACGTACCGGCTGTCGAGAAGGGACTCCTCGAGTGCATGGAGAAGGGCCCTCTGGCAGGATGCAAAGTACAGAACATCAAGGCTGTCCTCTACGACGGTTCTTATCACGAAGTAGACTCCAACGAAGTATCGTTCAAGATCGCTGCATCGCTGGCGTTCAAGAAGGGTATCGTTGAGGCTAAGCCGTGCCTGCTCGAGCCTATCATGAAGCTCGACATCACAGTTCCTGAAGCATTCGTAGGAGCAGTCATGGGCGACATGCCTAACAGACGCGGAATGGTTCTCGGAATGGATTCCACACACAGCGGCACAGTTCTGCACGCTGAGGCTCCACAGGCTGAGCTCTTCGACTACGCTATCGCGCTCAGATCGATGACTCAGGCAAGAGGATCTTTCACGGTAGAGTTCGCGAGATACGCTGAGCTGCCAAGCAACCTGGCAGACAAGGTAATCGCTGCTTACAAGAAAGAGCAGGAAGAGAAGTAATATTCCAATAATAGGAGCCTGCCCTTCCGGGCAGGCTCTCTTTAATTAAAGGAGACTAAAATGTCCATAATAAACAGTTCAAATACTAAAGAGCATACATATCCGACATACGGAAGACAGTTCAGATCCTACAGATGGTTCAAACCGATCATTGCCGGGATGCTTTTTATGTTTTTTTATTTGGTGCTTGCGGTGATACTGATTTTCGGAGTGGCCTATATCATAGGCGGAGGCACGCCTGATCTTGCCGGGTTATTGAGCAACAAAATCTTTACGAAAAGTTATGACGACATGGACCTTGCCAACGCATGGCAATCGGTATTAAGCCTTGGATCAGTCGCGGCGATGATACCTGCGCTGTGGCTTACTTCGGTCATAGTGCGCGACAGACCGTTTTCCTCATACTCGTCCGCAAGAGGAGGATGGAGCAGCAAAGTGTTCTGGAAGGCATTCCCGATTGCGCTCATATGCATATCCATCCCTATTATCATAAAAGACCTGTTCTTTGAACACGATATCTCAGACTTCGAGATGAAGTTCACATGGTTCAGTTTTCTGGTCGTGACCATCCTCGGCCCTTTGCAGTGTATCGCTGAGGAATACGCGTTCCGGGGACTTCTCATGCAGACATTCGGATCCTGGTTCAGACTGCCTGCAGTAGCCGTGATACTCTCGTCAGCCGTTTTTGCGGCAATGCATCCGTATGACATGATAGGAAAGACCGGAATACTCGTCTCAGGCATAGTGTTTGCGGCCACAGCATGGATCGGCAGAGGTATCGAGGTCTCTTCGGCATTCCACATATGCAACAACATGACCATCTTCTATCTTCAGGGCATGAACCTGTCGACGATCTCGACCGAGTCAAAGATCAGTGACCTTATATTTGAGATCTGCACAGGAGCCGCCTTTATAGCTCTCATTTACATCGCCAGCAGGAGGCACAACTGGTTCAACAGGATCAGACGTGATGACCTTACAGCGTGGAATCAGAAGATAGACGAAAAGCTTGCCCGTAAGGAAGCGAAGAAGGCAGCTAAGGCCGGAAAGACAGTGGAAATAGCTGAAGAGGCGGGGGCTCATGAGGCAAGCGCTCCGGGAAAGCACTTCAAGGAGTAGAACTGTTTTCTTTTCCGCAGATCACCTTAAAATAGATACATATCTATTTCACAGAAGAACTGTTTTGTATATATTATAAATGGTTGATATTGGTTTTTTCCGATGTTAAAGGAGGAAATGAATCATGAGAAAGAAACTCGTAATCATGCTCAGCCTTGCAATGATATTCACTTTTGCTTTCGCGTCATGCGGAGGCGGTGGAGGTGAAGATCTTTCCGACAGCAAGTATGTAGGGACATGGATAGCGGATTCGATGTCCTTTGCCGGTGAGTCGGGAGATATCGACGGGGGAGAGTTCAAACTGACGCTGAACGGTGACGGTACAGGTACATTAATAAGCACTGAGGCAGACGGGACCGAGGAAGTTTCGAATATCACCTGGTCGCTGACAGACGGGGGATTCAAGACAAAGGGTGATTCAAAAATGAATTTCACAGATGACGGAGACGGGATCGTGGCTAAAGTCATGGGCGTTGAACTGCATTTCGTAAGAGAAGAAGAGGGCAGCGGCGAGACTGTTTTTCCGGGAGCGGCTTATGGCTATGCCGGCGATGATCCGGTAGAACTTGCCTGCTACAAGTACATGGCAGAAGAGATCGCTCCTCAGTACTCCGAGGCGGAGATCAGCATCCCGACGGTGGAGATCGTTCACGTTGACTACACACCGGAAGATGAAGTCGTAGTATATGGCGATTTCTGGGTAGAGAATTACAACGTCAACGGTGATGTGCTTGAGTGCATTTCGGGCGGCAACCATCCTGGCGTAATGCATGTAAGCAAAAGCGATTACACGGTGACCGCCTTTGATCAGGTCGGTGACGGCAGCGAGTTTGAGCCTACTGCAAAAGAACTCTTCGGAGAACACTATGATGACTTCATGGCTGTCTACAGCGACAGTGACAAGCGCAATGAGGACAGAAAGATCACGGTATCCGATTACGTTAACATGAACGGACTGGACATCAATTATTATCAGGACTACGGCTGGGATCCGGTAGAGCTTTACCGCAACTGATAGTAAAGTCTTGATCAGAAATGGGCCTGCTCAAAAGAGCAGGCTCTTCTTTTATGGCACAACCACAGCGCCCGATGTGATATACTAACTATGTATATGCACAGAACAAAAAACGGAGGAACCCGTATGAAAAAGATACTTATTGTAGATGATGAAGATAAGATCCGCGAGGTCATAAGAGAATACGCGGAATTCAGCGGATACGAGGCCGAAGAAGCGGCTGACGGCATGAGCGCCATAGGCATGGTGAAGCTGAACGACTACGACCTCATCATCATGGATATCATGATGCCGAAGCTCGACGGCTTCAGCGCGGTCAAGGAGATACAGAAGATCAAGGACATTCCTGTGATCATGCTCTCGGCAAGAGGAGAAGAGTACGACAAGCTCTTCGGATTTGAGCTGGGAATCGATGACTATGTCGTGAAGCCATTCAGCCCTAAGGAGCTGATGGCGAGAGTCAATGCCGTCCTGAACCGCAGGGACTCTTCGGACAGAAAGGTGTCCGCTATCCAGAAGTTTGAGGGGCTCGAGGTCAATATGGCGGCCCGCACCATCTCGGTGGATGGCAAGCGCGTCGACCTGACGCCGAAGGAATACGACCTGCTCTTCTACATGATCCAGAACAAGAACATCGCTCTCTCAAGAGAGAAGCTCCTTGAAGACATCTGGGGCTATGATTTCTTCGGTGATGACAGGACCATCGACACACATGTCAAGAACCTGCGCAATTGCCTTGGGCCATACCGCAAGTTCATCGTGACACTCAGAGGTGTCGGTTACAAATTCGAGTACGAGGAATAGAAGAGACTGATGGCAGACCATACAGGTAAGATCAAGAGCCGCCCTGACCAGGGCGGTGTGGATACCAACAGCATCAAGATGACGACGCTTATATCGTTCGTCGTTTTTGCGCTGTTCCTGGTCGCGGTCCTCTGGGGCCTGTCCAATTTCTTCATGAACAGTTATTACGAAAGAGTGAGGTCGCAGGACGTCATCCGTACCGCCGATGCTCTCGAGACGCAGTTCAGACAGGATCTCAACAGCTTTGACACCTTTGCTGTACAGGCTGCCGGTTCTAACGGCATCTACATCCGGATGGACACTGCGGAGGGCAGTCTCATCTACGACGGCACTCGCACGGTAAAGGATACCGGCGACTTCGAGGCTGATATCAGCGATGCCGTAACGGATCTTATCGTGTCCGGCCAGAACAGCATCACCAGGACAAAGCGTGACCCTTCCGGAGCTCTTTCCAGGCTGGTCTACGCAGCTAATATAAACGCGTACGGACACAACAATGTCCTTAGCATCGTCGCGCCGCTCTACCCTGACGAAGCCACTGTAAGGATACTGCGCAAGATGCTCATATACATTTCGTTCATCGTCCTTGTCGTTTCGTTCCTGCTGGCGTTCGCGCTTTCGGTGCGCCTGTCATCGCCTATAGAGAACCTGACACGGTCAGCCAAGGAGCTTTCAAAGGGCAACTATGACGTCAAGTTCAACGGGGCGGGATTCACCGAGACCAAGGAACTGGCGAAGGCGCTGAACATGGCATCGTATGAGATGGAGAAGACCGACTTTTATCAGCGCGAGATCATCGCCAACGTCTCGCACGATCTTAAGACGCCTCTCACCATGATACGCTCATACGCCGAGAAGATAATCGACATCTCCGGAGACAATCCCGAGAAGAGGAATGCCGACCTCAACATAATCATTTCCGAGACCGAGCGCCTCAACACGCTGGTAACGGACATGCTCTCGGTATCCAATCTGCAGTCCAACAATGTCGAGATGCACATGGAGACATTCGACCTCGTGGAAGCCGCTGAGAGCGTCTATGAGAGCTTCAGAGTGCTTGCCGAGTCAGAGGGCTTCGACATGCATTTCCACCCGTGTAGGCCGTCATATGTGGTCGGAGACCGCACCAGACTGATGCAGGTAATGACCAACTTCGTTTCGAACGCGGTCAAGTACGCGGGCGACAGCAAGTACGTGGATATTAAACTTACCAAGGGAAGCAAGAAGGTGGCATTCCACTGCATAGACCACGGCGTAGGCATCCCGTCCGATGAGATCGGACATGTCTGGGACAAGTACTACAGGACATCGGCCAACCATGAGCGCGGCATCGAAGGCACGGGACTCGGTCTTGCTATCGCGAAGGGCCTGCTGAACCTGCACAACGCGAAGTACGGTGTGGACAGCGAGGAAGGCAAGGGCTCGGATTTCTGGTTCGAGATTGAGACAGTAAAAAAGCCGCCGGTAAAGAAGTCCGGCGGGGAAGATAAAAAGGCATAATGGCAAAGAAGGCAAAAACAGTATTTATGTGCACGGAGTGCGGCAACGAGTACACGGCCTGGCAGGGCCAGTGTATTTTTTGCGGCTCGTGGAACACGATAGTCGAACATAAGGTGGCGCCGGCAGAAGAAGCCGCCGGTGATACACGCAGAAGGCTCGGGGGAGAGGCCCGTCCGGTAAAATTGGGTAGGATAGGCACGGAAGAACATGCGCGCATGAGCACCGGCCTTTCGGAACTTGACCGCGTGCTTGGCGGAGGCATAGTGCCGGGATCTCTCACTCTCATATCCGGCGAGCCGGGCATAGGAAAATCCACGCTCATCGCTCAGATGGCAGGCAGGGTAGCCGAGACGACAGGACCTGTACTTTACGTCAGCGGAGAGGAGTCCGGTGAGCAGGTAAAACTGAGGGCCGACCGTGTTCTTGGAAGCATCAGCGACAGGCTGTACATCTATCCTGAGACCAACATCGAGAACATCATGAGTGCCTGCGATGAGATAAGGCCGTGCCTGCTCATAGTCGATTCCATACAGACCATGTACTCGGCATCGGCTGATTCGGTAGCGGGCAGCCTGACACAGATAAGGGAGTGCTCGGGCCAGCTGATAAGATATGCCAAGAACAATCATGTTCCGGTATTCATAGTGGCCCACGTCACCAAGTCCGGTGAGCTCGCCGGCCCTAAGACCATAGAGCATATGGTGGACACCGTGCTGAGCTTCAGCGGAGAGCGCGACAGGGATCTCAGGATACTGCGTTCGTTCAAAAACCGCTTTGGCACCACTGATGAGATAGGCGCTTTCAGGATGACTTCCGAAGGCATGATAGAAGTTCCTGATCTTTCAGGAAGCCTGATAGAAAACAGCACCTGCGAAGAGGGCTCGGTCATCTCCGCGGTCTATGAGGGCAGCAGGCCGGTCTTCTTTGAGATACAGGCCCTGGTGAGCCGCGCAAACGTGGGATTTGCACGCAGGACGGCCATAGGCATAAGCCAGAACCGCCTCAGCATGATACTTGCCGTGCTTGAGAAGAAAGCCGGACTCAATCTGCTGGACTACGATGTATATGTAAATGTCGTGGGAGGCATGAACACGGGAAGCACGTCCACAGACCTGGCTGTAGCGCTTGCGATCTACAGCTCGTTCAAGAGCAGATCTTCAGGCAGAAGGGCTGTGGCGGTCGGAGAAGTGGGACTGACCGGAAATCTCCGTTCGGTGCCGAACGCCGACAGGATAATCCAGGAGGCCGTAAGGCTCGGATATGAGGCAGTCATACTTCCTGAGAACAACGCTAAGCAGTATCGCGGGGGAGCGGATATCAGGGTGTTTGGCGCCGCAAATGTGAGCGACGCTATACGCGCATGGCTGTCGTAAAAGCAGATAAAAAGGAAACATGACCTGCCCGATGCGGGCAGGCTTTTTTGATTGTTGAATTATATGGTTGACAAGTATATATACGAGTGATAATATTACAGTTTTTCTTTTTGTTTGATTTTTGATACACGAAAGGTTATAATCACAGTGTAAAAGGAGAAAACTGTCCATGTTCAATATCGGCGATCACATTGTATATCCGATGTACGGAGCAGGCATTATCACTGAGATAGTCGAAAAAGATTTTCTCGGTGAGATGCGCATGTATTATAATGTCTCGCTTCCTTATTGCCGCATGGAAGCCTCTGTCCCCGTGGACAACTGCGAGAAACTGGGGGTCAGGCCGGTTATTGACCCCGGACGCATAGGGGAGGTTCTGGAGGTCCTGAAAATGGACACAGAACCGATGAACCCTAACTGGAACAAACGATACCGTGAGAACACCGAGAGGATGCAGACAGGAGATATCCTGGAGGTGGCGGCGGTAGTAAGGAATCTCGTCAGAACGGACCGAAAGAAACCGCTTTCCACCGGGGAGAAAAAACTCCTGAGCACGGCCAAGCAGATACTTGAGAGTGAGCTCATCTACTCGGGCGGCTACACAATGGAAGAAGCAGACGAGATGGTCGAAACCAGCATATAGCGGATGGCTAAAGAGGGGATCGGCCATTTCCATTTTGTAAGAGGTAATGAAAGAGAAAAAAGCAAGCAAGGTATACGGGATAATAGTGGCGGGCGGAAAAGGGGCCCGCTTCGGGACTGAAAGGCCGAAGCAGCTGCTCGCTTATGGGAGATCGACGGTACTTGAATCGGCGGTCTTTGCTTTTGCGTCCCATAAGGACGTGGACAGGACCATAATCGTTTCACCTGACGACGGATCGCTCGACAACATTTATGCCAAGATCGCCGCTGTGTGCGAAGAAAGGGCCGGTATACCTGAGGGCAGCATCTCGATCACGAACGGAGCTGAAGACAGGCAGGGTTCGGTCAGAGCCGGCCTCAAAGCCGCAATGGATGAGGTAGTCGCGGAAGGCATCGATCCGGATGAAGTGACCGTACTGATCCACGATGCCGCGCGCCCGGGAGTGAGTGCCGACATCATCAGCCGCAATATTGAAGCGGTCGCGGAATACGGGGCTGTATGCACGGCTCTGCCGGCATCGGACTCGATCCGTATGAAAAACCTTGAAAATGAGCAATATCCCGACGGTTTTGCATTGAAACAATCAATAACATATCCTATAATGAACACTGACGCTGTCCGGAGGGACCTCGTATACAGAGCACAGACACCGCAGTCCTTCAGACTGTCGGATATACTGAAAGCTCATGAGAAAGCTCTGAAGGACGGATTCGCCGCCACCGATGACGCTTCGGTCGCTGAACGCGCCGGCATGAAGGTGGTGCTGGTGGAGGGATCTTCCGCCAACAATAAGATAACCACAAGAGAGGATATCCGGATGAGCAACAGAACAGGTATCGGATATGACGTACACAGACTTGTCCCGGGGAGACCCCTTATACTCTGCGGGACCCCGATCCCCAGCAAACTCGGGCTGGACGGCCATTCAGACGCTGATGTAGCTGTACACGCGCTGATGGACGCGCTGCTCGGGGCAGCAGGACTGGGAGACATCGGCAGACATTTTCCGGATACCGATGACAAATATAAAGGCGCGGATTCAATGAAGCTGCTGGCGGAAGTCAAGGGAATGCTTGGCGAGGCGGTGATCAACAACGTAGACATCACGATCATCGCGCAGGCGCCAAAGCTCGCGCCTTACATAGATCAGATGAAGCAAAACGTATCGAGGGTACTCGGGATCCCTGTATGGTCAGTAAATGTGAAGGCCACGACAGAAGAGGGACTTGGGTTCACCGGCAGGGGCGAAGGCATCGCAGCCATGGCCGCTGTCTCAATAGAAGGGAGTTTTTAAACCATGAGATTATCGAAGAATCACCTCAAGACACTCAGAGAAGCACCATCCGATGCTGTGCTTGAGAGCCATAAGCTGCTCGTAAGAGCAAATATGATCAAACAGGAAGCCGCGGGAGTCTATATGTTCCCGAAGCTTGGCTGGAGAACAGTAAGAAAAGTAGAGCAGATCGTCCGTGAAGAGATGGACTATATCGACTGCCAGGAAATATACATGCCGCATATCAACCCTGCGGAACTCTGGAAGGAGACAGGCAGATGGTATGCTTACGGACCTGAACTATGGAGGATCCAGGACAGAAACGGAAACGACTTCATCCTCAACCCTACATGCGAGGAGATCTTTACCGACTTCGTCCGCAAGGAGTGGTCATCCTACAAGGAGCTTCCGTTCTCGCTCTATCACATCCAGTTCAAGTACAGAGACGAGTCGCGTCCAAGATACGGACTTCTGAGAACAAGAGAGTTCATCATGAAGGACGCGTATACATTCGACGCAACAGAAGAAGATCTGCACACCGCATACATGAGACAGTATCATGCTTATGAGAAGATCTTCACACGTATGGACCTCGACTACAGGATCGTAGAGGCTGACAACGGTCCTATCGGCGGAAGCAAGTCTCACGAATTCTCGGCACTCTCAGACTGGGGCGAGTCCGACATCCTCTACTGCGACAGCTGCGGAATGGCTGCTACAGTCGAAAGAGCTGAATGCGTAGATGACGAACCTCCAAAAGAAGAGATGCAGCCGGTCGAGAAGGTGTTCACACCTGGCACAAAGACCATCGAGGACGTCTGCAACTATCTGAAACTGCCTGTAGAGAAGTCGGTCAAGGCTCTGATGTTCACGACATACGACACAGACCTTCAGCCAAAGGACAACGTCGTTGCATTCATCAGGGGAGACAGACAGCTCAACATGATCAAGCTGGTCAACGCTCTGAACGTGCCTGAGCACTACATCGAATTTGCTGACGAAGACGTTACAGGACCTATCACAGGATCCGTTGCGGGATTCACAGGCCCTATGGGACTCAAGAACTGCATCGTAGTAGTAGATACAGAGCTGGTAGGTACAGTAAACATGTGCGCGGGCGCCAATGAAGAGGACCACCACCTGACAGGCGTTTGCTACGGCAGAGACTATACAGGAGACATCGTCACAGACATCAAGACTCTCCAGGAAGGCGACCGTTGCCCGCACTGCGGAAAGCCGGTCAAGTTCAGACGCGGCATCGAGGTGGGCCAGATCTTCAAGCTGGGACTCAAGTACTCCGAAAGCATGAACACCACCTTCAAGGATGAAAAGGGCGAAGATCATCCGTACTGGATGGGTTGCTACGGCGTAGGTATCACAAGATCGATGCAGGCTGTAGTTGAGCAGCACCATGATGACAAGGGAATCATCTGGCCGCTGTCAGTCGCTCCTTACCACGTGATCGTTACTGTCGTCAAGTCGAGCGATGAGACACAGCTCAAGGTCGCTTACGACATCGAGAAGAGACTCGAGGCCATGGGCGTAGAGGTCATGGTAGACGACCGTGACGAGAGACCTGGAGTCAAGTTCAACGACGCTGATCTCATCGGTATTCCGATCAGGATCACAGTCGGCAAGTTTGCGGGCGAGGGCAAGGTAGAGTACAAGCTCCGCCGCGAGTCCGATCACGAGCTTCTGACAGTCGATGAAGCGATCGATAAGGCAAAGGCTCTTGTCGACCTCGAGGGCGACGGAAGATACTTCTTCTCGAGACTTTCAGAGGAGACACTGAACGCTCACTAATAGCGAAGCATGCTGGCACCGGCTAAGGCCGGTGCCTTTTTATTACAAGCGAAACTCTGTTATAATATATTGGTTATGAACATGCTGATTGAGCTTTTTATCGTATTTTTCAAATTAGGAGCCTTCACCATAGGCGGCGGTATTGCCATGCTTCCGCTCCTGCAGAACACACTGACTGAAGAGAAGAAGTGGTTCACCAGGGAGGAATTCGTGGACATAGTTGCAGTGTGCCAGAGCCTTCCGGGCGTGGTGGCGATCAACATGGCCACATACGTGGGGTACAAAAAGAAGGGATTGCTTGGATCGATCGTATCGACACTCGGCGTCACCATCCCTTCATTTGTTCTGATACTGATAATAGCGCGCGGGATCACGGCCCTCGGCGACAGCGGAGTCGTCATGGGAGCCATGGCAGGACTCAGGGCTGCGGCTCTGGGTATGGTGGCTGTGGCTTTGATACAGCTGGCTCCGTCGGCCCTGAAGAATAAATGGGCCATACTGGCGGCGGTGACAGCTTTCGTGCTCATAGCCATTCTGAAGGTGAACACGGCTTATGTAATCCTGCTGTTTGCTGTCCTGGGCATTACCGTCACCCTGATCAACAGCCGCAGAGCAATGGAAGCTGCAACAGGGGAAGGCAGCGTTTCGGACGGAAACGGACCGGGAGCAGACGATAACGAGGGAGGTGAGTCCGAATGATAATACTCAAACTCTTCCTCAGCTTCTTCAAAGTCGGGCTCCTCGGATTCGGCGGCGGCCTCGCCATAGTAAGGCTCATTTATGACAGCATACAGCCTTTCCTGGATATGAGCCAGGAGACATTCGCCAACATAGTCGCGATCTCGCAGATAACACCGGGACCGCTGGCGGTCAACACGGCGACGTATGTCGGATATGAGGCTGCGGGGATCCCGGGTGCCTTTGCGGCTACGTTCGGAGTGATCCTGCCGGCATTCTGCATAGTCAGTCTGGTCTGCAGGACGATACAGAAATTCAAAGACAGCAAGGTGGTCAACGGCATGCTCGCGGGCATAAGGCCGGCAACGATGGGACTCATAGGAGCGGCCGCGGCCACGCTCGTTAAGCCGTCTCTGGCAGGCGAGGGGAGACTCGGCACGGGTCTGCTCACAAAGCTTGGCGCGGACGCGGGCAGCGGCTTGCTTGCGTTTATTTCCGGCTCGCCAGTTGACATCATTTCTGTTATCATATTAGTCGTAACAATATTGCTTATCGCAAAATATAAAAAGAGTCCGTTCCTGGTGCTTATCATAATGGGATGCATTGGGGCGGTGCTCGGAGTTTAGTCATTCAGGAGAAAACAATGCAGGTATATAACACACTTACCAACAGAAAAGAAGAATTCGTACCGATCGAACCGGGCAAGGTCAGAATGTATGTCTGCGGCCCTACGGTCTACAACTTTTTCCATATAGGGAACGCCAGGCCGTTCGTCGTGTTCGACACGCTCAGAAGGTACTTCAAATACAGGGGCTATGAGGTCAAGTTTGTGCAGAACTTCACCGACGTGGATGACAAGATCATCAACAGAGCCAAGGAGGAGGGCATCAGCGCTCCTGAGGTCTCCGAGAAATACATCAAGGAGTACTTCAACGATGCGGAGGCGCTCAACGTGCTGAAGGCCGATGTTCACCCTAAGGTATCTGAGCACATCCCTGAGATCATCGACTTTGTACAGACGCTGATCGACAAGGGCTATGCCTATGAGGCTGACGGCGACGTCTATTATTCGACGCGTAAGTTCCCTGAGTACGGCAAACTTTCCGGCCAGAACATAGATGACCTTGAAAGCGGCGCTCGTATCGCCATCGGCGAGGTAAAGGAAGATCCGCTGGACTTCGCGCTCTGGAAGGCCCGCAAAGAGGAATCCGAGATCGCGTGGGAGTCGCCTTGGGGCATGGGAAGACCGGGCTGGCACATCGAGTGCTCCACCATGGCCAAGAAGCACCTTGGCGAGACCATCGACATCCACGGAGGCGGACAGGACCTCACGTTCCCGCACCATGAGAACGAGATCGCGCAGTCGGAGGCATGCAACGGAGTGCCGTTCGCGCACTACTGGATGCACAACGGATATATAAATGTAGACGGAAAGAAGATGTCCAAATCGCTCAACAACTTCTTCACGGTAAGGGACATCCGTGAGCAGTACAGCGGCGATGTCATCAGGTTCTTCCTGCTCAGCGGCCACTACAGAAGCCCTATCAACTTCTCGGATGCTCTCATGGAGCAATCCAAGCAGGGCTATGAGAGGATCGCGACTGCCATTGAGACTCTGGAGTTCCTCAAAACTAACGGAACGGATGAGCCTATGGCGGATGAAGCTGCAAAGATCGCTTCGCTCGATCAGTACAGAGACAAGTTCGTCGAGGTGATGGATGACGACCTCAATACTGCTGACGGCATAGCTGCCATCTTTGAACTCGTATCGGAGATCAACCTCGATGTCAAGGACGGCGCTTCGAAGTCGTTCGCTGAGGAGGCTCTCAGGAGGATAAAGGAACTCACCGACGTTCTGGGTATCTTTGGCGGAGAGGATGAAGAGGAAGGACTCGGAGATGACATCCAGGCACTGATCGACGAGAGACAGGCGGCCCGCAAGGAAAAGAACTGGGCCCGCGCTGATGAGATCAGAGACCAGCTGGCAGCAATGGGAATCACGCTCAAGGATACACCACAGGGCGTACAGGTAATAAGGAACTAATGAGCAAGGCAGACGTATTATTCGTGAATATGTGCCGCGACATATTGGACAACGGATTCAGTACTGAAGGCATGCCGGTCCGCCCTCACTGGGAGGACGGTACTCCTGCGCACACTATCAAGAACTTTGGAGTGGTCAATCGCTATGACCTTTCCGAAGAGTTTCCTGCGCTCACGCTGAGGCCGACGGCCATCAAGCTGGCGACCGATGAGATGCTCTGGATCTGGCAGAAGAAGTCCAACAGACTGGCAGACCTGAAGAGCCATGTCTGGGACGAGTGGGCCGATGAAGAGGGTACCATCGGAAAGGCCTACGGCTACCAGATGGCCAAGAAGTACAAGTTCAAGCAGGGCGAGATGGACCAGGTGGACAATGTGCTGTGGTGTCTTAAGAACGACAGATACAGCCGCCGAATCATGACCAATCTCTACAACTTTGAGGACCTCTCGGAGATGAGGCTCGAGCCTTGCGCTTATTCGATGACATTCAACGTCAAAGGGGACACGCTGAACGGAATTCTCAACCAGAGATCACAGGACATACTGGCGGCCAACAACTGGAACGTCGTTCAGTACGCGATGCTGCTGATGATGCTGGCACAGGTGTCGGATCTCAAGGCCGGAGAACTTGTACATGTCATATCGGACGCTCACATCTACGACAGGCATGTGCCTCTGATAGAGGAGCTGATCTCCAGGCCTCAGTATCCTGCGCCTAAGGTCACGCTCAATCCGGATGTGAAGGACTTCTACGCCTTCACCACAGATGACATAAAGGTAGAGAATTATCAGCACGGGGAGCAGATACGCAATATTCCTGTGGCAATCTAATGGATAAAAAAGACATCAACAAAATGAATACGAGCACTCTTGCGTACCTTGGGGACGCTGTCTTTGAGGTCATAGTGCGCGAGAAGATAGTGACCGAGAAGCCGGGAGACGTGGACAGGGCCCATCATACGGCCGTCAGATATGTGTCCGCGGCGGGCCAGGCCAAGGCCGCAAAGGCCATGGTTGCCGAAGGATTTCTGACTGAAGAAGAGGAGCACATATATAAGAGGGCGCGAAATCACCGATCCATGTCGAGACCGCAGAACGCGGATCCGCGCGAGTATAAGATAGCTACCGGCTTCGAAGCCCTGCTGGGCTACCTCTACCTGTCGGACGACAGGCAGAGGCTCCGCGAGATCGCGGCTGAAGCCGTCCGCATAGTCGACGGGAAAAAACAATAGTGACAGAGGATGGCAGAAATGTCATCCTCTTTTGCTTTGCGCGGATACAAGCTATGGTATAATGAGACGCGATGAAAATCCTATTCTCAAATGACAAAAAGATATTCAACGAACACACGGACGGCATACCGTACGTCTCCTTTGACATGCTCGACAGGATGGGCATACCGAATCTCTACAGCACCAGATTCGTAAGATGGGATGAGGAGAGCGGAAGAGGCGTCGAAGGGCTCAGGACGGCCATCATGAAAAAGGACGACATGGCAGAGGCGGCGCCGGTCTGCAGGGCCAACAGAGAACTGCTGGCTCGTCAGCTTGGCTCAACCATCTCGATGGAACTTGCCACTGACCAGAAGCATACCAACAATGTGTATGTGGCGACCCGCAGAGAAGACCTCGGAGTCGCGCCTGTCGGTCCGGCAGCTCTGCACAGGCAGTTCGTGGACGGCATAGTTACCGACATTCCGGACGCGCTTCTTACAGCGTTCGGTGGGGACTGCCCGCCGGTGTATATAGTCGATCCGGTCAGAAAGGCCATGGGCCTGGTCCACGCAGGATGGAAGGGCACTCTGGCGAAGATACCGCAGGTGGCAATAGCCCAGATGATAGTGAAACTGGGCTGCGATCCGTCTGACATGTACGCAGCCATAGGCCCGGGCGTATGCAAGGACTGCTATGAGATGGGTGACGAAGTATATGACGCTTTCGCTGAGCAGTGGAGCCGTGAAGACGCGGATCATCTGCTTAGCCGCTATCCTGCAAAAGATAAAGACGGCAGAGAGATACCTGGCGGCAAGTATCATCTGGATCTCAGGGAAGCAAATAAGATGACCCTTCTCAGGTCGGGGATACCTGAAGATCACATAGCCGTATCCAACATATGCACGATGTGCAACGTCGATACGTTCTACTCATATCGCGGCCGCAGACTCGAGAACGAGCAGGTGGCCATGCTGGTGAATCATTGGGAGAAGTGATATGAATCTGATAGTCGCAGCGGACAAAAAGTGGGGCATAGGAAAGGACGGCGGGCTTCTTGCGCACCTTCCGGCCGACATGAAGTACTTCAGAGAGCACACCGAAGGCAAGGCTGTCGTCATGGGACGCAAGACCCTGGAGTCGCTCCCGGGCAAAAAAGGTCTGCCTAAAAGGGTAAATTATGTGCTGACAAAGAATCCGGACTTCAAGGCGGAGCGCTGCATAGCGGTCCACACCGAGGACGAGCTTTGGGATGCCATTTCAAGATATGACCCGGAAAATGTCTGGCTCATAGGCGGAGCTACGCTCTACAACTGGTTCTACAACATGTGCGACAGGCTCTATGTCACGAAGATGGACGCTGACCTCGGAGCTGACACTTTCATTACCAATTTCGATGAGGACCCGGACTTCGAGATCATATCGGAGAGCGAGCCGGTAACGGAGAACGGCATCACATACAGATTTGTGGTGTATGAGAAAAAGGCCGGTTAAGATCATATATACAGGAAAGACAATCATGAGCAAAAGAGATAACAAGAGATTCAACGACAAGGAAAGAAAGAGTGCTCCTAAGAGGGGAGGCAAAAACCGCCGCGACTACGGCGACAGTTATGAGCCAAAGAGAAGGACATCGGGCAAGGCGCGCAGCGACGCCCGCAGGGTGCTTGGCTTTGATGCGGGAGAATCATTCGAAGATCGGCGTCCTCAGATAGGAAACGACGGCCTCGAGGTGGTGGCCGGCCGCAATCCTGTAGTCGAAGTCCTCTCGGGCGAACGTGATGTTGAGCGTGTCTTCATCGCTGACGGTTCGGAAGGCTCGGTATCCAAGATAGTAGCTCTTGCCAGAGAAAAGGGAGTCATAGTCGACTTCGTTCCTAAGGAGAAGATAGACGCGATGGCGCCGGGCGTTAAGCACCAGGGCGTTGTCGCGAAGGTAAGCGAGTATAAATATGCTGAGATGGATGATGTCTTTGCCAAGGCGGAAGCATCCGGTGAAGATCCTTTTATCATCATATTGGACGAGATCACAGATCCTCATAACCTCGGAGCCATCATCAGGACTGCCGAGTGCGCGGGAGCTCATGGAGTCATCATCCCAAAGCGCAGGGCCGCGTCTCTCACACAGACCGTAGCCCTGTCCGCAGCCGGAGCGATAGAGAACATGCCCGTGGTGCAGGTCACCAACCTCGGACGCGCGATAGAGGATCTCAAGGATAAGGGCATCTGGGTAGGAGCAGCCGACATGGACGGCCAGACATATTATGAAGCAAACCTTACGGGCCCTATAGCCATTGTCATAGGCAACGAGGGCAAAGGCGTCGGCCGCCTGGTAAAGGAGAAGTGCGATTTTGTCCTTTCCATTCCTATGTACGGAAAGATCAACTCGCTGAATGCATCCAACGCGGCCGCTGTTTTGATGTATGGCATAAGGAGAGCCAGAGGTTAGCAGAGTACGCAGATAGTAACGACGGAGAACACTCCGCAGAAAGTGCAGAAGCACACCGCAGCAGCGGTCTGACAGCGAAAGGAACCACGGGAACTAGAGCGCGCGAAGCGGGCTCATTCCCGTGGGCCCATGGAGGACCGGTGATGCGGCATGTGCTTCGTGCTTTTGAGGACGTGAGCCGGCGGTACTATCTGCGTATTTTTTCAAAAAAGGTTCCAAAACGAACAAGAAACCGCTTGACTTTGTAACCCTTGCAAAGTATACTCATTGAGCGACTTTAAGAAGAAAATCGGAGCACTGGGCAACCGGGCTTCGAGTTTTCGATTGAAAAGACAGTAAATTCAAGCTTTATACATAAGGAGAAAAGAGATGGCAGCAGGCGTAAGACAGAAAGTCATCCTGGCATGCACAGAGTGCAAGCAGAGAAACTACAATACCATGAAGAATAAGAGAAACAATCCTGACAGGATCGAACTCATGAAGTATTGCAAGTTCTGCAACAAGGAGACTCTCCACAAAGAGACCAAGTAATCACCAGGGTAATCACGGAGACTTAAAATGGCTAACAGCAATAACAACGGAAGCAAGGAAGATCTCGCAAAAGCAGCAGCTAAGGCTTCCGCAAATAAACAGGCTCAGAATAAGGGTAAGAGTCAGGGCAAGAAGAGAACAGGACTCATCGCATACCTCAAGGGCGTCAGACAGGAGTTCAAGAAGGTCGTATGGCCTACAAGAGAAGAACTCGTAACTGATACCGTTGTTGTGTTCGCCTGCGTTATTTTCTTCGCAGTAGCATTCTGGCTGATCGATACGGGCTTCCTGGCTGCTCTCAAGGGCATCCTCGGAATAACCCTGTCCTGACCCAAGGAGATTTAAATGACAGATAAGATCGATAACATCGAAAATATCGAAACTGCCGAAACCAAAGAACCGGTAAAGTCCAGCGTGTCCCCGCTCGAAGGCGAGGGCCTCAGAGGCGACGGTACCGCGAAGTGGTATGTGGTGCACACATATTCCGGCTATGAGAACAAGGTAAAGAACAGCATCGACAGGATGGTTGAGTACCGCGGCATGCAGGACCTCATCCAGGAAGTCGTGATCCCGACAGAAGACAGGATCGAGATCAAGGACGGAGTCAAGAAGGTAAAGACCCGCAAGCTGTTCCCGGGATACGTTGTCATCAAGATGGTGGTAAACAACGAGACATGGTACCTGGTGCGTAACACCGAAGGCGTTACAGGTTTCGTTGGACACGGTTCCGATCCTATTCCTCTGACAAAGGAGGAGATCGTAAGGATGGGAATCGAGAAACTCAGGATCGACCTGGATATCGAGGTCGGCGACACGATCCGCATCATCGGAGGAGTCTTCGAAGGCCAGCTCGGCATAGTCGAAGCCATCAATCCGGAGAAGCAGATCGTAAAGGTCCGCATCTCGATGTTCGGTAGAGATACCCCTGCGGAGATCGAATTCTCCCAGGTCAGCAAGCTGCGTTAGCGGCCTGCTAAAAACTTAAGAAAGGAGACAGCAATGGCAAAGAAGATCGACGGCTATATCAAGCTGCAGATCCCTGCCGGAGGAGCCACTCCTGCACCACCGGTTGGTCCGGCTCTCGGACAGAAGAGCGTCAACATCATGGACTTCTGTAAGCAGTTCAATGCAAGGACACAGGACCAGGCAGGAATGATCATCCCAGTAGTCATCACAGTCTACACAGACAGATCATTCGACTTCGTGTGCAAGACTCCGCCAGCCGCAGTCCTCATTAAGAAGGCAGCCGGCATCGAGCACGCTTCCGGAACCCCTAACAAGGAAAAGGTCGCATCAATCACGCTCGCACAGGCAGAAGAGATCGCAAAGACAAAGATGCCGGATCTCAATGCAGCATCCCTCGAGGCAGCAGTAGACATGATCAAGGGAACAGCCCGCAGCATGGGAGTCACGGTAGTTGAGTAATGAAGTGGGAGGCTGAAAGCCGCTTGAACCACAAGGAGGAAAAAATGAAAAGATCAAAGAGATACGCAGAGCTTGCGAAGTCTTATGACAAGCACGAGCTCGTAGACGTAGCAACTGCAGTTAAGCAGATCAAGAGCTTTGACAACGCAAAGTTCGACGAAACAGTTGAGATGCACTTCCGCCTCGGAGTAGACGGCAGACACGCAGATCAGCAGGTAAGAGGAGCTATGGTTCTCCCTCACGGCACAGGCAAGACCAAGAAAGTCCTGGTTTTCGCTAAGGGCCCTAAGGCAGAGGAAGCTCAGGCAGCAGGCGCTGACTTCGTAGGCGCTGAGGACATGGCAGAGAAGATCCAGAAAGAGAACTGGTTCGACTTCGACGCAGTCGTTGCGACACCTGACATGATGGGAGTCGTAGGACGCCTCGGTAAGATCCTCGGACCTAGAGGAATGATGCCAAACCCTAAGTCGGGAACAGTTACGATGGACCTCACAAAGGCCCTGGCAGACATCAAGGCCGGTAAGGTTGAGTACAGACTCGACAAGTCCAACATCATTCACTGCATCATCGGCAAGAAGTCCTTCACAGAAGAGCAGCTGGTAGAGAACGCTAACGCACTCATCCAGGCTATCGCAAAGGCTAAGCCGGCAGCAGCAAAGGGACAGTACTTCAAGAGCATCAGCATCGCAGCAACGATGAGCCCTGGAGTAAAGATCAACCCTGCAACAGTTGTACTCTAGTCTGAAAAGACAAAAAGAAAAGCGAATATCCAACCTAAGACAGCGGGTGCGAAAGCTTAATTTCCCGCCGAGGTACAATTCATAGATTTGAACCCCGCTGTCTCCATGACCGCGGGGTATTTGTACCTACATGACAAAATAAGGCGAAGGGATATCGCCGGAAAGGAGAAAAAATGTCTGTAGAAGCAAAGCAAGCTAAACAGGTCGTCATCGACGAGATCAAGGAAAAATTCGAAAAGGCCGGATCCATCGTCGCAGTTGACTATCTGGGACTCACTGTAGCCGAGGCTGACAAGATGAGAGCAGATCTCAGAAAGGAAGGCGTCGACTTCACAGTATATAAGAACACGCTGATCAAAAGAGCGATCGACGGTACGGAATTCGCAGGACTCGCAGAAGGCGACATCCTGAAAGGCTCAACAGCACTCGCATTCAGCGGCGAGGACGCTACAGCCGGCGCAAGAGTTCTGGCCAAGGCCATCAAGGAATTCAAGAAGATGGCATTCAAGGGCGGATACGTTGAAGGCAACGTAATGGACAAGGCCCAGACAGAAGAGTTCGCAAGCATTCCGGGAAGAGAAGTTCTCATCGCACGTTTCATGGGAAGCATCCAGAGCCCGATGACAAAGCTGGCGCTCACTCTCAAAGCGATCGCAGAAAAAGAAGCATAATTACACTAATCTACAAACAAGGCGGCAAAGCCGCGTAACGAACATTTTGGAAAAGGAGAAAAACAATGGATAAGACTCAGATCATTGAGGCTCTGAAGAGCATGACTATTCTTGAGATCAACGAGCTCGTTAAGGCTCTTGAGGAAGAATTCGGCGTAAGCGCAGTAGCAGTAGCAGCACCTGCAGCAGGCGGTGCAGCAGCAGCTGAAGAGGAAGAGAAGAGCGACTTCAACGTCGTACTGAAGGAGATCGGACAGGAAAAGATCAAGGTTATCAAGGCTGTCAGAGAAGCTACAGGACTCGGCCTGAAGGAAGCAAAGGAACTCGTAGACTCCGCCCCTGCAACAATCAAGGAAGGTGCGCTGCCTGACGAAGCTAACGCTCTTAAGGAAGCCCTCGAGGCAGTTGGCGCTGTAGTTGAACTTCAGTAACCAATAATTGAAATTGCCGATGACATACACTCCGAGAGGAGACTCGCAGGCCGCCGGCACTTAGCGATTGACGAGTCGCAAGACGAAGTCAGAGCTTAGTACCGCTGCAGGCCGGAGCGGGCGAGAGCCCGGTCGACGCGAGGAGTGTATGGCAGCGGAACCCATTACAAATTGGACTATGAGATATTAGTCCGACCCACGCAATAAAATGAGCCCCGGCTTTCGAGGCTCATTTCGTGCGTATTAAGAGCCGTAAAATACGGCAAAAAACAGACAAAATTCTGCACTTTTTAAGAAACAACAGAAGGAGCATAACACAATGCCAACCCCAATCAAAGTTGGAAGAAAAGAGCGTATGAGCTTTGCCAAGATCCATGAGGTCTGCGAGATGCCTAACCTCATCGATGTACAGACAAAGTCGTACAAATGGTTCGTCGAAGAGGGCCTCGGAGAGGTTCTTGACGACGTATCGCCAATCCGCGACACGACCAACACTCTTAGTCTTGAGTTTGCGGATTATCATTTCTCCGACACTCCTAAATACGATCAGGAGGAGTGCAAGGAGAGAGACGCCACATACGCTACTGCTCTGACCGTCAAGGTAAGACTGATCAACCGCGAGACCGGTGAGATCAAGGAGCAGGACGTATTCATGGGCGACTTCCCTCTCATGACTGAGAAGGGCACATTCGTTTACAACGGAGCCGAGAGAGCCATCGTCACACAGATGGTGCGTTCCCCGGGACCGTACTATGACGTAACGACGGACAAGTCCAACCAGAGGCTGTACAGCTCGCAGGTCATCCCTAACAGAGGCGCATGGCTTGAGTATGAGACGGACTCCCAGGGCATCCTTTACGTCAGAGTTGACAGAACAAGAAAGCAGCCGCTGACATCGTTCCTCAGAGCGCTCGGCATCATCGATCCTGAAGCCCTGCAGCTCAGCAGCAACGAGGACATCATCGCTCTCTTCGGAGACGACCAGAGACTGCAGAACACACTTGAGAAGGACACCACCAAGAACAGCGCGGACGGACTCAGAGAACTCTACAGAAGACTGAGACCGGGAGAGCCGCCTACAGTTGAGAACGCAAGATCAATGCTGATGGCGCTACTCTTTGACGAGAGACGCTATGACCTGGCAAAGGTCGGAAGATTCAAGTACAACCGCAAGCTGGGACTCGCAAACAGACTCGTTGACACTGTAGCAGCCGAGGACATCATCGACCCTAACACCGGAGAAGTCCTGGTAGAAGATGGCGGTGAGATCTCCAGAAGCATGGCTATGGTCATCGAGGACGCAGGTGTCAAGTCCGTACTCGTACACAGCAAGAACGAGGATGAGCAGGACGTAGTGACAAAGGTCATCGGAAACAATTTCGTAGACCCTGCACAGTACGTCAATATCGATCTCACTCCATACAGGCTGTCCGAGAAGGTGTTCTATCCTGCACTCATGGACATCATCGAGAAGGCAGAGGGCGACGAAGACAAGCTGAAGGCGGGAATCGCCAACAGAAGAAAAGAGCTGAGCCCTAAGCACATCATCCTTGAGGACATCGTCGCTTCCATAAGCTATCTGATCAACCTCAGCCACGGCGTCGGCGAGACCGACGACATCGACCACCTGAGCAACAGACGTCTCAAGACGGTCGGAGAGCTGCTGCAGAACCAGTGCAGGATCGGATTCGCAAGGATGGAGAAGACGATCAGAGAGAGGATGACGACAGAGAACTCGACTCCTCAGCAGCTGATAAACATCAGGCCTGTGACCGCGGCCATCAAGGAGTTCTTCGGATCTTCACAGCTGTCGCAGTTCATGGATCAGAACAACCCGCTGGCAGAGCTCACTCACAAGAGAAGACTGTCGGCACTCGGACCTGGCGGACTTTCGAGAGAAAGAGCCGGCATGGAAGTCAGAGACGTACACTACTCCCACTACGGAAGAATGTGCCCGATCGAGACTCCTGAAGGTCCTAACATCGGACTCATCGGTTCGCTGACAACATACGGCATCATCAACCAGTACGGATTCATCGAGACTCCGTACCGCAGAGTCGACAAAGAGAAGGGCATCGTCACGAAAGAGGTTCAGTACCTCGCAGCCGCTGACGAAGACCTCATGATAGTTGCACAGGCGAATGAGCCTCTCGATGAAGAGGGACACTTCGTCAACAACAAGGTCGCCGTAAGAGGCATCAAGGGTGAGATCACAATGGTGCCTAAGACCGAAGTCGACTACATGGACGTATCGCCTAAGCAGGTAGTTTCCGTAGCCACGGCAATGATCCCGTTCCTTGAGAACGACGACGCTAACCGTGCGCTGATGGGATCCAACATGCAGAGGCAGGCAGTTCCTCTGCTCGTTACCGAGTCGCCTTACATCGGCACAGGTATCGAGTACAAGGCAGCCTGCGACTCAGGCGCTGTAGTACTGTGCAAGCACGCCGGCGTAGTCACATACGTCGACGCCAACTATGTCAGAGTCACAAGAGATGACGACGGCACAGTCGATGAGTACAAGATGCTCAAATTCAAGCGTTCCAACCAGGGAACCTGCATCAACCAGAGGCCTATCGTCGCATTCGGCGAGCACCTCGAGGCAGGCGAAGTAGTAGCTGACGGTCCTTCCACAAGCATGGGCGAGATCTCGCTCGGCAAGAACCTCCTGATCGGGTTCATGACATGGGAAGGATACAACTACGAGGACGCTATCATCCTTAATGAAAGACTCCTCATGGACGACGTGCTGACATCGCTGCACATCGAGAAGCATGAGTGCGAGGCCAGAGACACCAAGCTCGGACCTGAAGAGATCACCAGAGACATTCCTAACCTCCCGGGCGACATGCTCAAGGAGCTGGATGAAGAGGGTATCGTCAGGATCGGCGCTGAGGTCAAGTCGAACGACATCCTGGTCGGCAAGCTGACTCCGAAGAGCGAGACAGACCTCACTCCGGAAGCCAGGATGCTGCGCGCCATCTTCGGCGAGAAGTCCAAGGAAGTCAGAGACTCGTCCCTCAAGCTGCCTCACGGCGAAGAGGGTATCGTCATCGACGTAAGAGTCTTCGATAAAACAAACAGCCAGGAACTCCCACCGGGAGTCAACAAGATCGTCAGAGTCTATGTCGCTACAAAGAGAAAGATCAACGTAGGCGACAAGATGGCCGGACGTCACGGTAACAAGGGCGTTATCTCCAGGATCCTGCCGCAGGAAGACATGCCGTTCAAGGAAGACGGCGAGCCGCTGCAGGTCATGCTGAACCCTCTGGGCGTACCGTCCCGTATGAACGTAGGACAGGTACTCGAGGTTCATCTGGGACTCGCCGCGAAGTCGAAGGGCTGGTACATTTCCACGCCTGTATTCGACGGAGCGCATGAGAGCGACGTTATCCAGATGCTCAAGGAGGAAGGCTATCCTGAGACAGGCAAGCTGAGACTCAGAGACGGACGTACGGGCGAGTACTTCGACAGCCCTGTAACTGTCGGTTACATGTACATGCTGAAGCTCCACCATCTGGTAGACGACAAGATCCACGCCAGATCAACGGGCCCGTACTCGCTGGTAACACAGCAGCCTCTGGGCGGCAAGGCCCAGTTCGGTGGCCAGAGATTCGGAGAGATGGAAGTATGGGCGCTCGAAGCTTACGGCGCGGCATACACTCTGCAGGAGATCCTGACAGTCAAGTCCGACGATATCATCGGACGTACAAAGACATATGAATCGATCATCAACGGAGTCAACATCCCTGAGCCGGGTATCCCTGAATCGTTCAAGGTGCTCATCAAGGAACTGCAGGCACTTGCTCTTGACATCAGAACAAAGGCAGGCGATGACAGCGAGATCAAGATCAGAGAGACTTCGGAATATGAAGGCGCGCTGACATTCGACAGAATGATCAGTGAGAACGACAGAAGAGTCGAGCGCGAGAGAAGAGAGCACGAGCAGGATGCCGACGCTGCTGAAGCAGCAGCCGAGATCAATGCTGCCGAGGCTGAAGACGACCTCGATTCCGACAAGCTGTCTTCGATGATCGAAGCACTGGCCATGGCAGGCGTATCCGCACCGGAGCCTGACATCGACCTTACGGAAGCAGTTGAGATGGACAGCCTTGAGGACCTGGCGGAAGCTGAGGCCGCAGAGGCGTTCGAGGATGAAGAGTAGGAAAGGGGGGAAAAGATAATGATCACAGATAACAACCAGGATCTCAGAAACATCGAATCCCTGCAGATCAAACTCGCATCCACAGAGGAGATGCTCAACTGGTCGCACGGTGAAGTAACGAAGCCTGAGACCATCAACTACAGATCGCTCAAGCCTGAATTTGACGGCCTGTTCTGCGAAAGGATCTTCGGACCTACAAAGGACTGGGTCTGCGGCTGCGGCAAGTACAACAAGATCCGTTACAGAGGACTGATCTGCCCGTACTGCGGAGTTGAGGTCACAAAGGCCAAGGTCAGAAGAGAGAGGATGGGACACATCGCTCTCGTATCCCCGGTATCCCACATCTGGTACTTCAAGGGCATCCCTTCAAGGATCGGCCTTGTACTGGACATGACACCGAAGGAACTCGAGAAGGTGCTGTACTTCGCGTCCTACGTCGTGACTGACCCGGGCGACACACCGTTCCAGTATAAGCAGATAATCGAGGAAGAAGAGTACAACGAAGCGCGCGAGATCTACGGCAAGAACTTTGAAGCCGGCATGGGCGCTGAGGCCATCAAGAAACTCCTCAAGGACATCGATGTCGATCAGAAGGCGGAAGAACTCAGAGATCAGCTCAAGAAGGCTTCCGGCCAGAAGAAGATCAGACTGGTCAAGATCCTTGAAGTCATCGAGGCCTTCAAGCAGTCCGGCAACAAGCCTGACTGGATGATCCTCGACGTTATCCCTGTCATCCCGCCTGATCTGAGACCTATGGTCCAGCTCGACGGAGGCAGATTCGCTACTTCGGACCTCAATGATCTGTACAGAAGAGTCATCAACAGAAACAACAGACTCAAAAAGCTCGGTGAGCTCGGCGCTCCGGACATCATCATCCGTAACGAGAAGAGGATGCTCCAGGAATCCGTCGACGCGCTCATCGACAACGGCAGAAGAGGCAGAGCCGTACAGGGAGCGGGCGGACGTAAGCTCAAGTCCCTGTCCGACATGCTCAAGGGCAAGCAGGGAAGGTTCCGTCAGAACCTGCTCGGTAAGAGAGTAGACTTCTCCGGACGTTCCGTAATCGTAGTAGGACCGGACCTGAAGTTCTATCAGTGCGGACTTCCTAAGACGATGGCGCTTGAGCTCTTCAAGCCGTTCATCATGAAAGAGCTTGCTAACAGAGAGCTTGCTCAGAATACAAAGCAGGCGAGAGTCATGGTAGAAAGAGCGGAGCCTGAAGTATGGGACGTTCTTGATTACATCATCAAGGATCACCCTGTTCTGCTCAACCGTGCCCCTACACTGCACAGACTCGGTATCCAGGCATTTGAGCCGGTACTGGTAGAGGGCAAGGCCATCAAGCTGCACCCGCTCGTATGTACCGCTTTCAACGCCGACTTCGACGGAGACCAGATGGCCGTTCACGTACCTCTTTCAGTAGAGGCGCAGGCAGAGGCAAGATTCCTCATGCTGTCGGTCAACAACATCCTGGCTCCTAAGGACGGATCGCCTATCACTGTTCCTACACAGGACATGATCCTCGGATCGTACTACCTGACACATCCGGGAACAGAGGAGAGAGACCGCCCTGCTGAAAAGGGAGACGGCAAGAGCTTCGCGGATTACGATGAGATGATCATGGCTTACAACGCCGGAGTCGTCGGCATCCACGCGAAGGTCAAGGTAAGACGTTACGCTTACGAAGGCGATCCCGGAAAACTCGTAGAGTCCACAGTCGGAAGATTCATCTTCAACGAGGGACTTCCGCAGGATCTCGGATTCGTAGACAGAGAGAAGGATCCGTACTCACTCGAGGTGGACTTCCTCTGCGACAAGAAGGCTCTCGGAAGGATCATCGCCGCTTGCTTCAAGGCTCACGGCAACACCGAGACAGCCCTCATGCTCGACTACATCAAGGATACCGGTTATCACTACTCGACAGTATCCGCAGTCACCATCAGTATCTCCGACATGGAGATCCCTGAGGCGAAGGCGACCATCGTTGCCGAAGCGGAGAACAAGGTAGACCAGTACGAGGCTCTCTACAGAAAGGGTCTCATGTCCGATAAGGAGAGATACGAAAGCATCATCAGCACCTGGAGAAAGGCGACTGACGATACAGCTGACGCTCTCATGGACAACCTTGGTTCACTGAACAACCTTTACATCATGGCAAAATCCGGCGCCAGAGGTAATAAATCTCAGATCAGCCAGATCGGCGGAATGAGAGGACTGATGGCGAACGCGACAGGTCACACGGTAGAGATCCCTATCAAGGCCAACTTCCGTGAAGGACTGTCCATACTGGAGTACTTCATCTCATCCAACGGAGCCCGTAAGGGACTTACCGATACGGCTCTGAGAACAGCCGACTCCGGATATCTGACAAGACGTCTTGTAGATATCTCGCACAGCATCATCATCAATGAAGAGGACTGCGGAACGACCGAAGGCATCGAAGCCAGAGCGTTCAGAGACGGCAAGGAAGAGATCGAGAAGCTGAGCCTCCGTATCGCGGGCAGATACACGAGCGAAGACGTAGTCGATCCGGCTACGGGCGAAGTAGTTCTGGCTGCCAACGAGTACATCACGGATGACATGGCAGACGAGATCGAAAAGCGCGGCATCGAGTCCGTAATGATCAGATCCGCCATGACATGCAGGGCCAAGACAGGTCTCTGCGCTAAGTGCTACGGCAAGAACATGGCCACGGGCAGACTCGTGCAGCAGGGTGAGGCTGTAGGCATCATCGCCGCACAGTCCATCGGTGAGCCGGGTACACAGCTGACCATGAGAACGTTCCACACGGGCGGCGTTGCCGGTTCCGACATCACTCAGGGTCTCCCGAGAGTAGAGGAGCTCTTCGAGGCGCGTAAGCCTAAGGGTCTTGCTGAGATCTGCGAGGGCGACGGAGTCGTTACCGCGATCGAGCCTAGAGAAGACAACAAGACCGACATCATCGTTGAGGAAAAGGGCGGCGAGCGCAACTACGTCATACCGTTCGGAGCGAGGATCAACGTCGAGGTGGGACAGGAGATCAAGGCGGGCAGCCAGATCACCAAGGGACCTCTCGATCCGCACGACATCATGAGACTGCTCGGAGTACAGGGCGTTTATGAATACCTCCTGAGAGAAGTGCAGAGAGTGTACAAGAATCAGGGTGTAGACATCAACGACAAGCACATCGAGATCATCGTAAGCCAGATGCTCTCCAAGTACAAAGTCGAAAAGCCTGGAGATACAAGACTCCTGCCTGGCGGACAGTACTCAAGAAGAGACATCGAGGCGGCCAACGAGGCTGCTGAGGCTGAAGGCGGCGAGCCATGCACAGCCAACAGACAGCTCCTCGGTATCACAAAGGCTGCTCTGGCAACAAGCTCGTTCCTGTCGGCGGCATCCTTCCAGGAGACAACGAGAGTACTGACAGACGCGTCCATCAAGGGCAAGACCGACAGACTCGAAGGTCTCAAGGAGAACGTCATGATCGGTAAGCTGATCCCTGCCGGAACAGGCATGAAGCGCTACTCCGAGGTCGAGGTCGACTACGGTGAATGGGATGAATTCGTGAACGGAAAGGCCGAGCGCGAAGAAGACCTGGTCATCGCCGGTCTCGAAGAGGAGGAAGCCGCAGCTGCAGCTGAGGCTGCTGCCGAGCCTGAAGAAGAGATCAAGGTGTACGGTGAGGTAGCTATAGTTGAATAGGAATTTGCGCGGATAAGCACCGGAGGCGAACAATCCGCAGAAAGTGCAGAAGCACACCGGAGCAACGGACCGACAGCAGAAGGAACCGTGGGAACGTTTCCCACGGGCCATCGGAGGGCCGTTGAAACGGATTGTGCTTCGTGCTTTCGAGGACGTTCGCCGATGGTCTTAGTCTCGCAATTCATAAAAAACTAATGAAACGATTGACATTTCAACGTTTTATCAGTAAAATTTAAAAGTTCGAGCGCTCTTTTAAGCGTTTGGATAAAAAATCTTAGAAGAAAGGAGAAAAGAATGCCTACAATCAACCAGTTAGTACGTCAGGGCAGACAGAGCTCGGTAAAGAAGTCGACAGCTCCTGCGCTCGGTAAGAACATGAACACTCTTCGTAAGACTCTTACCGACGTCAACTCCCCTCAGAAGAGAGGCGTATGCGTAGCAGTCAAGACAGTAACTCCGAAGAAGCCGAATTCGGCTCTCCGTAAAGTCGCAAGAGTTCGTCTCACCAACGGAATGGAAGTAACAGCTTACATTCCTGGTATTGGTCACAATCTGCAGGAGCACAGCGTAGTGCTGGTCAGAGGCGGCAGAGTAAAGGACCTCCCGGGTGTCAGATATCACATCATCAGAGGTACACTCGACGCTTCCGGCGTTGCAAATCGTGGACAGGGTCGTTCCAAGTATGGAGCAAAGAGGCCTAAAAAGAAGTAACAAAAGTTAACACTGTACTATGGCATTCTTTATTCTATAAAGAGCGCCGCGGGGGCTGCAGCATGAGTAAGCTGGCGGTATGAGCCATCTGAAGAAGAACATGATACAGTCAACGAGTACCGACTTATTTTCCAAAGGAGGGAAGAGAAGTGCCAAGAAAAGGTAACACACCAAAGAGAGACGTTCTTCCTGATCCTGTCTACAACAGCGTAGTAGTCGCTAAGCTGATCAACAGCATTATGCTGGACGGCAAGAAGGGCGTTGCCCAGACTATCGTCTATGATGCGTTCGATACGATCAGAGAGAAGACAGGCGAGGAACCTCTCGAAGTATTCGAGAAGGCAATGAACAACATCATGCCGGTTCTCGAAGTTAAAGCAAGAAGAATCGGTGGTGCAAACTACCAGGTTCCAATCGAAGTAAGACCTGAGAGAAGACAGACACTCGGTCTGAGATGGCTGACAAGATACACCAGAGCAAGAGGTGAAAGAAAGATGTCAGACAGACTCGCCGGTGAGCTGATGGATGCTGCCAACAACACAGGATCGTCCGTAAAGAAGAAGGAAGATACCCACAAGATGGCAGAAGCCAACAAGGCATTCGCACACTTCAGATTCTAGTCTGAAAGTGAAAAAGTTGTTTCAACAGTTAAGCAGTAAGAAAGGAGGAAGTTATGGGAAGAGCGTTTTCTCTTGAGAAAACACGTAATATCGGTATCATGGCTCACATCGATGCCGGCAAGACAACGACGACCGAGAGGATCCTTTTCTATACAGGACGCACCCACAAGCTGGGGGAGACCCATGAGGGCGCAGCCACCATGGACTGGATGGAGCAGGAACAGGAACGCGGAATCACCATCACTTCCGCCGCTACGACTGCTCAGTGGAAGGACACCAGGATCAACATCATCGACACTCCGGGACACGTCGACTTCACGGTCGAGGTAGAAAGATCCCTGAGAGTCCTGGACGGAGCCGTTATGGTGCTTTGCGCCAAGGGCGGAGTCGAGCCTCAGAGCGAGACCGTCTGGAGACAGGCAGAGAAATACGGAGTTCCTCGCATGATATTCGTCAACAAGATGGATATCATGGGTGCCAATTACTTCCACGTACTGGATATGATCCATGACAGGCTCAAGGCCAACGCGGTCGCGGTACAGCTGCCTATCGGGTCGGAAGCTGACTTTGTCGGTATCATCGACCTTATCAAGATGAAGGCAGAGCTCTATCACGATGATGACCTCGGAAAGGTGTATGAGGAGAAAGAGATCCCTGAAAACATGCTGGACGAGGCAAAGGCGTGGAGAGACAGGATGCTTGAAGCCGTGGCGGAATGCGACGAAGACCTCATGATGATGTACCTCGAAGGCGAAGAGATGCCGGTAGAGGATATCAAGAGAGTCATCCGCCGCGAGACCATAAAGGGCAACATGTATCCGGTGTTCTGCGGATCGGCTTACAGAAACAAGGGCGTTCAGCTGATGCTTGACGGAGTAGTCGACTACATGCCGTCGCCTCTGGACATCCCGGCGATCAAGGGCGTCAATCCTTACACCAAGAAGGAAGAGGAGAGACCGGCCGACGATAACGGCCCGTTCTCAGCTCTGGCGTTCAAGATCATGACCGACCCGTTCGTGGGCAAGCTCGCGTTCTTCAGAGTTTATTCGGGAACGATAGATACGGGCAAGCATGTGTACAACGCCACGAAGGACCGCAAGGAGAGATTCGGCCGCATCCTGCAGATGCACGCCAATCACAGAAGCGAGATCGAGACAGTCTACTCGGGCGACATCGCTGCGGCGGTAGGACTCAAGTTCACCACCACAGGTGACACGCTCTGCGACCAGAAAGCACCTATAGTGCTTGAGTCGATGGACTTCCCTGATCCTGTCATTGAGATCGCTATCGAGCCTAAGACCAAGATCGGTCAGGAAAAGATGGGCATCGCGCTCGCTAAGCTGGCAGAGGAGGACCCGACATTCAGGACGTACACGAACCCTGAAACAGGTCAGACGATCATTGCCGGCATGGGAGAGCTCCATCTGGAGATCATCGTGGACAGGCTCCTCAGAGAGTTCAAGGTCGAGGCCAACGTCGGCAGGCCGCAGGTATCCTACAAGGAGACCGTCACCCGCAACGCGGATGTGGACTGCAAGCATGCCAAGCAGACGGGAGGAAGCGGCCAGTACGCTCACGTCAAGATCAAACTGTATCCGAGAGAGCCGGGCGAGGGATTCGAATTCAAGAACTCCATCGTCGGCGGAGCGATCCCGAGGGAATACATCCCGGCAGTCCAGAGCGGCATAGAAGAGGCCATGCAGGCCGGACCGCTCGCGGGCTACAACGTGGTTGATGTCGGAGTCGAGCTGTATGACGGCTCGTTCCACGAAGTCGACTCATCGGAGATGGCATTCAAGGTCGCGGGATCCAAGGCGTTCAAGGAAGCCGTTATGAAGGCGAATCCGGTGCTTCTGGAACCTGTTTTCAAGGTAGAGGTCACCGTGCCTGACGGATACATGGGCGATATCATCGGAGATATCAGTTCAAGACGCGGCAGGATCGAGGGCTCGGACATCGAGAACGGCGCGGCCGTCGTAAGAGGCTACGTGCCGCTCTCCGAGATGTTCGGTTACGCGACCGACCTGCGTTCAAAGACACAGGGACGCGGAGTGTACACAATGCAATTCGATCACTTTGAAAAATTGCCGGAAAGTCTGGCAGAAAAGATAATCAAGTAGTATTCAAGTTTAAGGAGTAAAAAATGGCTAAGCAGAAATATGAAAGAACCAAGCCGCACATCAACATCGGCACGATCGGCCACGTTGACCACGGCAAAACGACTCTTACAGCAGCGATCACATCAGTACTTAACAGAAAGTACGGACTCGGCTCTGACGTAGCATTCGATCAGATCGACAAGGCACCTGAAGAGAGAGAA
>JAFRCS010000005.1 GCA_017404265.1 Mogibacterium sp.
AGAACGGCAAGCAGATCCTCTAAATGGTCATTTCGCTGTAGGATGTTGCGGAAATTTCTCGGACTAAAATCATATTTGCTCTTACATCCATAGCGAAGATCGTACTCACGAAGCCATTGATTGAAGGTGCTCTTAGGAATACCTAATTCAGCCAGCATAGCTTTGACCTCTCCGCCGCATGCAGCATACTGAGACATAACTGCGTTTTTTTCTTCTTCTGTATAGTGCTTTCTTTGCATTGATAATACCTCCTTTGGTGAATGAAAAGGTTTTACTCAAGCACTATGATAATATCCATGACAAGAAGGCTAAATAATAATCACTGCATGTAATGCTACAATATGATATATGTCAATGTGGTATCATAAAGATGATAACAAATCGGGATTTGTGAGGAAAACAATGATAAATGAAAGAATACAGAAATATGTAAATGATCATTCTTTCTGCTCAGAATACCTCTTCAAAGATTGGGAAGCGTTCCTGGATTTTATCTATGAAGAAGGTGGTCGCGTTTCGTCCATCCTTTGGTGGGAGCACTGTAAAAAGAATTTTCAGCATGGATACGGTGGTTATTCCGATCCAGATGATGGGGAATGGATGTATTCTGAGACCTGGTTTCATGAAGATGGATTTGAAGAAAAATCCCTTGCAGATATAAAGGCTTATATTTATGAAACTAGAGAGCATGGCCTTATTCTGGGCGACAAGTACATCACCCATGATTTGGTACCATCTTTTTATCTTGCAGATTGACAAATTCAAGTTTGTATAAGGAAAAGGTAAAAATCTATATTAAATATCATGGCTGAATTCGCAGTTGTGACCGGGAGCCTTCTTGTTTCTATGATTTTTGTAACAGCTACATTACAAGAAATCAGAAACAGGGAGGTTTTTATGTCGCCGAGGAAGAGCGAAGGATGTTTCGTTGTAAGGAATAATGGAAGGCTCGAGTACAGATTCTTCTATATAGATGAATACGGACAAAAGAAGAGAAAGTCAATAAGTGGTGGCAGCAGAGAAGAATGCTATCGAAGAGCAGATGAATGGCTTCAAAAGTATATGGAGTCAATCAAGCCCCTTGACCAGAGTTCTACTATTACAGATATTTTGCAGCGAAAGTACGAAGGTGATTACAAAGCGAATCATATTGGAGAGTCTACTCTTCGAAGCAAGAGGGAGCTACTTAGAATTATAGGGAAGAATGTCATTGGAGCTATCCCGATATCAATGGTTGGAATAAATGAAATAGATGAATTCGGAGTATCAGTAAAACACTACTCTAACAGTGTGATTGAAGCTCTGCATCAGTGTCTGAAGACAGCATTTGCTATCGCTGAGGAGGAAGCGCTCATTACAAATAATCCAATGAAATCAAAAAGAGTCCGGAAACCTTTATCTGACAGAAGAGATAAGAAAGTCAGAGCTTTGACCAGAAATGAACAAAGCAGACTTATAGATACTATGAATACCACTGAACCTCCATATGGACGTAATGATTTCAGACTTCAGTTATTCATCGAGTTGTACAGTGGTATGAGAATGGGCGAGATCAACGCACTAAAACCGGATGATATAGATCTTGAGAAGAATATAATTCGCGTTCATTCAACTATATCGATTGGTACAGACAACAAGCCTTTCATAAAGGAAGGCGCAAAAACACAAAACGGGAACAGAGATGTCCCGATAAGTAGGGCACTTGAACCATATCTACGAGAGGCACTGGAAAGGCAGAAACCAAATAAGCTGGATCTGTTGTTTTGCGATCGCTATTCCGGCAAGCCTCTCCGCACTTCAGATGTGTCTAATTACTTCGGTAGAATATGTAAAAAGGCACATATAGAACCAAGAGGGCAGCATGCCCTGAGACACACATTTGCGACCAGATGTATCGAAGCTGGTATACCGCCAGTTGTATTGAAAAAATGGTTGGGGCATTCTGACATCCATATCACTTTAGACACTTATACAGATGTGTATTCAGAACTAAACGATGGGTCCGTCAACTTGTTAGACAATTATTTGAAGAACCTATAATTGGGGATGCAAATGGTGAAAGTAAGTGGCGTATAGGTACAAAAGCCTGAAAAATCAATGTTTAGAACAAATGCAATCTGTGTCCTCCGCCAGAAACGACTGTTGAAATATACAGTCGTTTTTTTCATGAAAGAGTATTGACACTGTGTCACTGAAATGTTATTATTCTGACACAGTGTAACTGACATCATGTCAGAATAAAAAAAGACATCAATATAGTTAGGAATAAGGAGATGCATTATGAGCAAAATAGTAGCATATTTTTCGGCATCCGGAGTGACTGCAGGAAAAGCAAAGCAGCTTGCCGACGCAGTAGGAGCAGACTTGTTTGAGATCAGACCGGAAGTGCCATATACAAGTGCGGACCTCAACTGGATGAACAAGAAGAGCAGAAGCTCGATCGAAATGAATGACAAATCATCCAGGCCGGCACTTGCAAAGTCGGATCAGGATCTCGGCGGATACGATGATGTTTACATCGGATTCCCGATCTGGTGGTACACAGCTCCTACTATCATTAATTCTTTCATTGAGTCGGTCGATCTGAAAGGAAAAAGGATAGCGCTGTTTGCGACTTCGGGCGGCAGCACCATCAGCAAGGCAGTAAGCGATCTTACTGCACAGTACCCTGAGCTCAGCATAGTCGGAGGCAAACTGCTGAATGGACGCGTCACCGGAGATATCATGTAGGAGGCCAAAATGCCAAAAGCAACACCTGAACTCATTGAAAAAAGAAAAAATGAGATAGTGGACGCATGTGAGAAGATCTATCGCGAGAAGGGGTTCTGCGGAGTCACAATAAAGGAGATAAGCAGTGAGACCAGCTTCACCCGCCCCGCGATATATAACTATTATGAGACCAAGGACGAGATCCTGCTAGATCTTCTTATAAGGGAGTACGAGAAGTGGATCAGTGATCTTGAAAAGATCGCAGAAAATGCGACAGGCATGGGCACCGGAAGCCTTGCGGAAGCGCTTGCAGACTCGCTTTCTGAAAGAGAAGTACTGCTCCGCATCCAGAACATGAACCTTTATGAGATAGAGATCAACAGCAGGGTGGAGCGCCTTGCTGACTTCAAGCTGCGTTATAAAAGAACGACCGAGATTATCAGAGATATTCTAAAAAAGTCTTATCCGGGCACTTCAGAGGAATGGGTCAGTAATGTCGGCGTGACATTCGCAGCTCTTCTGCTCGGAATATACCCGTTTGCATTCCATACGGAAAAGCAGATCGAAGCCATGAAAATGGCGGATATGCCGAATGACGAATCAACAATAGCAGAGCTGATAAGCAAAGCGCTCAGGCTTATGCTGCCTGATGTATAAAACGGAGGAGAGAAACAATGTTAGGAAATTTCAGCTATAAGAATGCTACAAAACTGTATTTCGGAGATGATTCACTGAAGTACCTGAATGAGGAACTGCCAAAGTACGGAAAGAACGTACAGCTGATATATGGCGGCGGTTCGATCAAAAGGACAGGACTGTACGATGAGATCATAAAGATACTTAAAGAAAATGGAAAAGAAGTGTTCGAGGATCCGGGTGTCATGCCGAATCCTACAGTAGAGAAACTGTACGAGGGTGTGAAGATCGCCAGGAAAAATAATGTTGATCTTCTGTTGGCGGTAGGCGGCGGATCGTGCTGTGACTATGCTAAGGCTGTTTCAGTATCTGTCAACTGTGACGAGGATCCGTGGGACAAGTATTATATCCGCTTTGAAGAGCCGACATGCGAGATCGTCCCTGTAGGCTGCGTGCTCACGATGGTGGGGACAGGCTCGGAGATGAATGCCGGCGCTGTCATCACCAATCATGAACAAAAGCTCAAGATTGGTCACGTATTCGGTGACGAGGTGATGCCGAAGTTCTCCATCTTGAATCCGCTTTATACAATGACACTGCCTGAGAGACAGATGGTATCGGGTATTTATGACATCTTCAACCACATTTGCGAGCAGTATTTCTCCGGTGAAGATGACAACACCAGTGACTATATCTCAGAAGCGCTGATGAAGTCAGTAGTCCACAGCTCCCTGATAGCCAAAGAGGATCCGCAGGATTATGAGGCCAGATCCAACATCATGTGGACGGCGACATGGGCACTCAATACACTCATCTCAAGAGGCAAATCAACCGACTGGATGGTCCACATGATAGGACAGTCAGTAGGCGCATACACGGATGCCACTCATGGAATGACGCTCTCCGCAGTATCGCTTCCATACTATCGTTTCATAATGCCTTACGGTTTGAAGAAGTTTAAAAGATTTGCTGAGGAAGTATGGGGCGTATGTCCTGAAGGCAAGACTGATGAACAGGTTGCTGAGGAAGGGCTTTCCGCAATGGAAGACTGGATGAAGAAACTCGGGGTAGCGATGAACTTGACCGAACTCGGTACCACGGAGGACATGATAGACGGTATCGCAGACGGCACTTTCATTCTTGAAGGAGGCTACAAAGTTCTCACAAAAGATGATGTAAAAGCCATCTTGAGAGAAAGCATGTGATACAGGGGGAAATATATGACGATGAGAAAACTTCTTGCGGTGAGTCTGGCGCTTGTCATGGTGCTTTCGCTGGCAGCGTGCGGCAGCGGACAGACGAAGAACGAGGAACCTGCAGCAGAAGAGACTTTAGCTGAAGAGCAGGCAGAAGAACCTGCTTCTGATGAAGCGTCAGATACAGGCAAAGTACTGGTGTTGTATTTCAGCGCAGATAACACAAAGGAAGTCGACGCGGTTTCTTCAGCGACACCTATGGTTGGAGACGTTTCATCAACGCAGTGGATCGCAGAAGTCATCCATGAAGAGATAGGCGGAGACATAGAGGGAATAATACCGTCAGTTGACTATCCGCTCGGATACGACGAATGCGCTGATTACGCAAAGCAGGAGACAGACACTGACGCGAGGCCTGCATTCGAGGCGCTCAGCGTTGATCCGGAGTCGTATGACGTCATCTACATTGGCTATCCGATGTGGTGGTATACGATACCGATGGTGCTCGAGACATTCTTTGACACATATGACCTGTCGGGAAAGACAATAGTACCGTTCAATACCCATGCGGGCAGCAGGGATGGCGGCACATACAGCGTCATACAGGAAAGAGAACCAGGCGCTACAGTGCTCGAGGGCATCGCGATCAGCGGGTCTTCCGCAGGCTCTGATGATACACGGCAGCAAATAACAGACTGGCTCAGCGGGCTGGGACTAAAGTAAGCAATGAAGAAGGTAAGAACGGTCGTTGATATCTGCATGCTGATACTTCTTCCGATGCTCATGGCTTATTCTCTCATAGGAGAGAGGAATCATGAGCTGATCGGGCTGTGTATGTTTGCGCTTTTTGCAGCCCACCATATCATAAACAGAAGATGGTGGGTCGCCATATTCAAAGGCAGGTATTCTCCTTTGAGAGCATTCAGGACAGCGGTTGATGTTCTTCTTGCTGTTTACATGATTATGCAGCCCGTATCGGGCGTGCTTATGTCAAAACACATCCTGACGGGAGTGGCACTGAGTGGAGCTTCGTCTGACCTCAGATCCATTCACATGAGTTTTGCGTACTGGGGCTTCGCTCTGCTAAGCATACATGTAGGGCTGCACGCAGTATCGTCTGTTGCAAGTCCTAAGAAAAGCGCAGGGGACAATAAGAATAAGGTGCCGTCAGTCCTTGCCGTGATCATATCGGCATATGGCTTGTATGCATTTGTAAGACGCGGCATTGCGGATTATCTGCTGTTCAGGGTGCAGTTCGCTTATTTCGATCCGTCTGAATCGAAACTGCTGTTCATGCTGGACTACGCAGCAGTCATGGTGTTTATCGCAGCTTTGACATATGGTATACATAAATTGTTTTTGCATAGGACCCATTCTTTGAGGGCAAAAAACAGGGAGAAACTATGAGTCTGACAATCAATATCTATTACAAAGGCGAAAACGGAAGCGCAAGACGGTTTGCTGAAGAAATGGTTTCTTCGGGTATAGTGGAAGAGATCCGCGCAAAAGAAGGGAATCAGAGATACGAGTACTATTTCCCGATGGACGATGCGGAGACGGTGCTGCTGATCGATCAGTGGCGCGACCAGGAAGCCCTGGATGCTCATCATGCTTCGGACATCATGGGAAGGATAATGGACCTTCGCAACAAGTATGATCTGCACATGGAAGTGGAGCGCTTCATCCCGGCAGAAGAGAATGCTGCTGATGAACGCTTCATAAAGAAATGACAGGAGGAAAGCCTATGTTATACAGGGAAGCATGCGGTGACAGGCTGTCGAGGCTCGCGTTTGGCACTATGAGGCTGCCGCAGAAGGACGGGGCCATCGATCAGGAACAGGTCAATGCGATGACCGACTACGCCATAGCGAATGGCGTCAACTACTTCGATACTGCTTATCCGTATCACGACGGCAGATCGGAGCTTGCCATAGGGGAAGCACTCTCAAAGTATCCGAGAGACAGTTTCTTTCTGGCGGACAAGTTCCCGGGTCATCAGTTCATGAAGAAATACGATTGCAAAGGCATATTCGAAGAACAGCTTGCCAAGTGCAGGGTCGATTACTTCGATTTCTATCTGCTGCACAATATTTATGAGAACAGCCTGCCGACATATAAGAACGAAGAATACGGGATAATCGACTATTTCGTTGAGCAGAAAAGACAGGGCAGGATAAGACATCTCGGTTTCTCGACCCACGCAAGGGCGGAGAATCTCGAAGACATACTCGATTATCTTGAAAGCAAGTTCGGGGGCAAACCGGATTTCTGCCAGATCCAGCTGAACTACATGGACTGGACGCTTCAGGATGCGAAGTCCAAGGTAGAACTGCTCGGAAGCCGAGGAATCCCGGTCATGGTGATGGAGCCGGTCAGGGGCGGCAAGCTGGCTGACCTGGGTGAGGAGAACAACGCCCGTCTGAAGTCCGCGAGACCTGATGAGTCTATAGCAGCATGGGCTTTCAGATGGCTCATGGAGGTACCTGAGGTCGCGACAGTACTTTCGGGCATGTCAAGCTTCGAGCAGATGGTCGACAATGTTAAGACCTTCAGCGAAGAGAAACCTCTTACTGGTGAAGAAAAATATATGCTGATGGAGATCGCGGAATCCCTCAAACAGGGAGTGCCTTGCACGGCCTGCAGATACTGCTGTGAGGGCTGCCCGATGGAGCTCGACATACCGATGCTGCTTGCGGGATACAACGATATGAAGTTCCAGTCATCATTTACAGTCAGGATGCAGATGGATGGTACACCGAAAGAGAAGTGGCCTCATAATTGTATCGGCTGTGGAGCCTGTGCGGCAGTCTGTCCTCAGCAGATAGATATACCATCAGTCATGAGCGAATTCGCGGAGATGCTCGACAAGGCCCCGAGCTGGGCCGAACTCTGCAGGCAAAGAGAAGAGGCCGCAGAAAGATTACGTGGAGAAAAGGCATGACTCCATAAAACTGGGTACAACTCCGGGTACAAACGGGACGGCGTGTTCTCCTCCTTGGAATTTCAACGTTTGTACTATTCTGACTTCTTCGAGCCCCATGTCCTCCGCCAGAGTGAGCCTTGGAATTTCAACTGTTCCAAGGCGTTTTTAGTGCTCGGCATTTGGGTACATCCTGGTACTACATGATAGTCAAGCGCAAAACTACTGCATAATAATCAATAAACTATGTGCAGATAACACCCTTATTGCCTTGATTTACTGCATATAAGTTGATAAAATATATGCAGAAAAGGAGGTCGAGTATGAGAAAGTTTGACTATTCATTTCTTGATAATGGAATGCTTCCAGCCAATCTGGTGAACACGACAGGAGGCATATATGCTCTTCAGACGGCTGCCGGTGTTCGTAAAGAAGAGTATCCGAGAGTGTTTACCGAGCTTGAGTCGATTGCAAAGGTACAGTCTGTAAAGAGTTCGAATGCCATTGAGGGCATAATAACAAGTGACCAGAGGATCGCGGAAATAGTTAACCGGAGCAGTGCGCCTTTAAATCATGATGAAGCAGAAATCGCCGGTTACAGAGATGCTCTGAACAGAATACATACAGATTATGATCATCTCACATTCTCTGAAAGAGATATCCTCCTGCTGCATGAGACAATGATGACGCTTGCCGGTGATGATCTAGCAGGGCAGTATAAGCAGACTGACAATGTCATCGTAGAAATAGATGCAAACGGAAACAGAAGCGTAAGATTCCGTCCGACTCCTGCGAGTGAGACAAAAGAGGCAATGGAGCAGTTGGAACTGGCATATCTGTCCGCCTGCTCAAACTCTCATGTAAACCAGCTGCTGCTGATCCCATGCGTGATCCTGGACTTTCTGTGCATCCATCCTTTCAGAGATGGAAATGGGAGAATGTCACGGTTGCTGTCATTGCTGCTTCTTTATAAAAACGGATTTGATGCCGGAAAGTATATATCGTTTGAAGAGCAGATCAACAAGTATAAAGACCTATACTACGATGCACTGAAGCGTTCATCTACGGGATGGGACACCAATCAGAATGATTATTTCCCGTTTATCGAAAACTTTCTTACAATGCTGTATATTTGCTACAAAGAGCTGGATAAACGTTTTGCAGTAGTGCAAGGGAAAAAAGTTACCAAGACTGCCCGTATCGAGGCAACAGTGCTCGGGAGCCTGACGCCTCTGTCGAAGGCGGATATTTGCGCGATTCATCCGGATATTAGTCCGACTACAGTTGAAGCTGTGCTTGGCAAAATGGTAAGAGAAGGGCAAATAAAACGCATAGGAGCATCCAGAGGTTCAAAGTATATTAGAAACTACTGATTCAAGGGTTGGATCTACATGAAAATCTCATACATAAAAGATAATTATATTGGAAGAGGGTAAAAATGAAACAGTACATAGTTGATGCTTTCACCGATAAAGTGTTCAGCGGAAATCAGGCTGCAGTATGTGTGCTTGACGAGTGGCCTGAAGATGCGCTTATGCAGAGCATTGCAATAGAAAACAACTTCTCTGAAACGGCATTTACTGTAAAAGAGGGGGATGCATATCACCTGCGCTGGTTCACTCCGGGCGGAGAGATAGACTTCTGCGGCCATGCAACCCTCGGAACATCTTTTGTCATATTCAATTATTATGAAAAAGAGGTCTCAGAGATCACATTTCAGACACAGGTGGGCATACTGACTGTAGCGTGTAAAGGAGACATCTTAGAGATGGATTTCCCTGCATATCAACTGAACAGCATCGAAGTTACTGATCAGATGGAAGAAGCAATCGGTATCAGACCACTAGAGGCATATATGGATAGAGACTTGCTTTTTGTACTTCCTGACGCAGCAGCTGTAAGGAATCTTGTTCCAGATCATGATAAGATGAAAGACCTTGAAGGATTACTCATTGCAGTAACAGCACCATCCGACGACAGAGATTTTGACTGTGTAAGTAGAATCTTTGCTCCAAAATTAAATATAGCAGAGGACCCTGTTACAGGAAGTGCTCACTGTATGATCACGCCATACTGGTGCAATAGACTTGGAAAAGCTGAACTCAAATGTTATCAGGCATCAAAGCGATCCGGAATATTGTACACAGGAATTAATGATGACAGGATAAAGGTTGCGGGGAAAGCAGTACTTTATTCCGAAGGAGTGATTCTTGAGAAGTGACCGTTCGGGAAATGGGTATAGTGATGAAAATAAAGGAGTATGATCAATGACTATAAGAAATGCAACGGCAGAAGATATAGAAGGGGTCAAAGCGCTTTTGAGGAGGTATCACAGGGATACTATCTCGGATGAGGACAGACCGGACGGTTTTGTCACGACTGCTATCACAGATAAACAGCTTGGAGACCTCATAGAAAAAGAGAATGGTGTCATGATAATCGCTGAACCTTCGGATGCAGCGGGAGAACCTGACAGAGTCTTAGGCTTCTGCTTTGCTGCCCCGTGGGAATTCTGGGAACCATGGCCACTCTTCAGACATATGATGGATATCATCCCTGACTATGAGTTTGAAGGGAAGAAGCTGGTGCTTGAAGAGACTTATCAGTACGGTCCGATGTGTGTGGACAGGTCGATACGTCGCACAGGAGCGTTTGAAGACCTGTTTTTCGCAAGTCTAAAACAATTCAGGGACAGATTTCCGATCATGCTGACGTTTGTCAATCAAATAAACAAGCGATCCGAGAATGCACATACCAATAAAGCACACATGACTACGATAGGGACATTCGACTTTGGAGATAACCATTATTATCTGATGGGCATACGCACAGATCATGGTAGATAGATTTGTTATGGATGATTGAGAATGGTGATAATGGGAAATGTCTGGGTACAAAATCCGGGTACAAACGTGGACGGCGTGTTTCCTCCCTTGGAATTTCAACGTTTGTACTATTCTGACTTCTTTCGAGTCCCATGTCCTCCGCCAAATGCACCGGGGTATGCTATACGAACCCCCAAGTTCGATAGCAACCCCGTTTTTCGTTGCAATCAACGAGGCTGAGGGGGGGTATAGAATATTGTGCTTCGTTTCAAAAGCCGTGAAATCATTTTATTAATATGAAAAAGTTGTAATAAAAGTATTGACAAGTAGAGATGTAATGATTAATATTACAACTGTGAAGAGCGTAATCAATAGTTCAGGGAGATCCGCTCGAAAAACATTGTAAGAGAAAAGCAAAATCCAGGGAGGAAAGAATTATGAAGAAGATCCTTATCGTAAACGCAAGCAAGAGAAGAAACGGTAATTCCTCTACGCTGGCAAAGAGATTTGAAGAGCAGTTCGAAGGCAAAGCGGAAGTGACAGTATTCAATATCGGTCAGCAGACAGTGAATGCATGCCTCGCGTGTGATGGCTGCAAGAGGCAGCACACACCTAACTGCATCCAGAAGGATGATTTCACAGCGCTGATCCCTGAAATCGATTCCTGCGATGCGATGCTCATTCTGGCGCCTGTACACTGGGATCAGTTCCCTGCACAGCTCAAGGCGTTCCTTGACAGAACATACTCATTCATGGACTTCACACAGCCTGACTTCTCGATGGCAGGAAGAAAGGACAAAAAGGCTGCAGGTTACTTCTTCGCAGGCTTCGGCCCTGTAGATGCATATACCAATATGGTAGAGACAAATCTCAAGAGCTTCGCTACAGCGGGCTTCACAGATTACAAAGCTCATGTTGCCGGTGATGCCAACGTTCCGGGCAGCATCATGAGTAAGGAAGCAGACCTCAGGGTCGCTGATGAGTTCGCAGACTGGCTGCTCGCATAGTTATGAAGTTTTCCGTAAGAACACTTACATCAATAGCGGTGTTGTCCGCTGTCTCATTCATCCTGGCATTCTTCGAATTTCCGGTGCCTCTTTCTCCGTCTTTTGCCAGAATGGACATTTCGGACTTTCCGGCGCTCATAGGAGCATTCGCTTTCGGACCGGCTGCAGGCGTGATGATCGAACTCATCAAGAATCTGCTCCAGCTCATGTCATCAGCAACCGGAGGTATAGGTGAGCTTGCCAATTTCCTGATGGGAAGCTCATTTGTATGGACTGCAGGATTCATATATAAGAGGCATAAGACAAAGAAAGGCGCTTTGGTAGCAGGGATCATCGGAAGCGTAGTGATGGGGATAGCTGCGATACTTACAAATTACTTCATACTGTTGCCTCTATTTTCGCAATTCATGCCGGTAGATCAGCTTATCGCAGCGTTCAGCGAATTCATGCCTTTCATAAAGACAAAGCTGGATGTCGTGCTGTACAATGCATTCCCGTTCAACGTACTGAAAGGACTTGCGATCACAATGCTGGCTATGTTCACATACAAAAGTCTCAGCCCTGTGCTCAAGGGAGTACAGCGTTGACACAGCGGATGTCATGCCATATATTACAACTATAAACATATGGCAGACAGGAGATAATATCATGCAGATAACAAGCAGATTTACAATAGCCGTACATGTAATAACGGCAATAGAATATTTCAAGGACATGGACAGAGTAAACAGCGAGTTCCTTGCAGGTAGCGTAGGAGTTAATCCGGTCATCGTAAGGACTGTGATCTCGAAGCTGAGAGAAGCGGGTATACTGAAGACCCAGAGAGGCTCGAGCGGGGCGGTGCTCGCAAAGCCGCTTGATCAGATCACATTCTATGATGTGTATAAGGCAGTTGACAGCGTGGACAAAGAGGAGGGACTATTTCACTTCCATGAGCAGCCGAATCCGAATTGTCCGGTCGGCAGAAATATCCATAAGGCCATGGATGAGAGACTGAAAGAAGTCCAGCGGTCCATGGAGAATGAACTCAAAAAAATAACAATAGCAGATATAGCAGAGGATATCAGGAAGGAGATCAGGCTCGAGAGTGCCTGATCTCATCATAAATAAAGATCATTACCAATAATGGAGATCCGGACATGTTAGCGAAAGAATATCTGAAATATATAAGTGAAGTGATACACACAACGATAGTTGCGACCGTTGATGACGAAGGTCATCCCGTCACAGCAGCGATAGACATGATGGACAGCGATGAGAGCGGTCTGTATTTCCTAACTGCCAGAGGCAAAAGTCTATATGACCGTCTCAACAAGAGAGGATACATCGCGCTGACTGCATTGAAAGGTGAGACTACGATGACAAGTGTTGCAGTCTCTGTAAGGGGCAGGGTCAGGGAACTTGGACCCGAAAGGATCCCTGAACTCTTTGAGAAGAATCCATATATGAAAGAGATATACCCAAGCAATGAGTCCAGAAAAACGCTTACTGTATTCCATATATATGAGGGATCCGGAGAATGGTTTGATCTTTCGAAGAAACCTATCGAAAGAGCAAACTTCGCATTCGGTAAAACAGAAATAAAAGAAGAAGGATACTTTATTACGGATGCGTGCATAGGCTGCGGCAGCTGCATCGCGGTGTGTCCGCAGAACTGCATCCTGGCAGATAAGATCCCTTATGAAATAGAAAAGGAACACTGCCTGTACTGCGGGAACTGCCTTTCGGCCTGCCCTGTGAGTGCAGTGATCAGAAAGTGATGGTGCAAAATGAGATCGTTTAATGACATGCCGGATGGCTATATAGAAAGCATACGAAAAGGTTCTGCAGGAGTCAGCAGGTTCCGCGGCGGAGTGTATTATGGCAGCAGGGACAGAAACGCTGAAATTGATAGACTCAGGAAAGAAATAGAAACAGCCGATGCGATCATCATCGGTGCGGGAGCAGGACTCTCGACATCAGCCGGATTGACCTACAGCGGTGAGCGGTTCATGCGTTACTTTTCGGACTTCGCTGCAAAGTTCGGGATAGAAGACATGTATTCCGGCGGATTCTATCCATTTCCGGATAGCGAAACACGCTGGGCGTGGTGGGCTAGACACATCTACTACAATCGATACATCGATGCACCAAAGCCAGTATACAAGGATCTGCTTGATCTGGTGAAAGACAAAGACTACTTCGTCATCACTACGAACGTGGACCATCAGTTCCAGAAAGCCGGCTTCGGCAAGACCAGACTGTTCTACACACAGGGAGATTACGGACTCTTTCAGATTGTCGATGGCCGGGACGGCAGGACCTATGACAACGAAGAATGGGTCATGAAGGCGATGGAAGCACAGGGCTTCATCAAGGATGAAGCAGGTGTATTCCAAAAGCCCGCAGATGGGAGGCTGTCCATGAGGATCCCATCTGACATGATCCCGAGAAGTCCGGACGGGATAGCCATTACTATGAACCTCAGAGCGGATGACACCTTCGTTCAGGATGAGGGGTGGTACGAGGCATCAGCCAAGTACGCAAGATTCCTCAAAGAACATGAGAAAGGGCATGTTCTGTATCTGGAACTCGGTGTTGGTGCGAACACACCTGTGATAATCAAGTTCCCGTTCTGGACAATGGTATCTGATAACCCTGATTCAGTATACGCATGTCTCAATTACAGGGAGGCATATGCGCCAAAGCAGATCACAGAACAGTCAATAATAATAGACGGCGATATCGGAGAAGTTCTTTCAGCACTGAAGAAGTAGAGGACAGGAGAATCATGACACACGAAGAACAGAGACTATGGCTGATAAGAAAGCTGAAAGCCGGGAACCCGGGATACAGCAGGATACCTGTCCCGAAAGATGAACAGGGGCAGAAAGACCTACTGCGGATACTTATGAACGTAAGGATGCCGGCACCGCTGGGCAGAGAGTTTCTGGAGATCCAGGACGCATATCTCAGAAGGGAGAACTTTATCAGGGGCATAGTGGATTCAAAGACTATCCCGACTTGCGAGTCTGACAGCAGACTGGCGATCTGGCAGGGAGATATAACAAGGCTCAGCGTTGACGCTATCACGAATGCTGCAAACAGCGCCATGACAGGCTGCTATATACCGCTGCATAACTGTATCGATAACTGTATCCACAGCGCTGCGGGACTTGAACTAAGGCAATGCTGTGCAGATATTATGAGGAGACAGGGTCATGAGGAGCCGACCGGGCAGGCAAAGATCACACCGGGCTTCAATCTGCCTGCGAAGTATGTGCTCCATACTGTGGGTCCGATAGTTGAGTACGGAGTCCTTAAGGATGAACATCGAAGACTGCTGCGGTCAAGCTACCTGTCATGTCTTGAGCTGGCGGCAGAAAACAGCATTGAAAGCATCGCTTTCTGCTGCATATCTACGGGAGTGTTCATGTTTCCGGCAGAAGAAGCGGCAAAGATCGCAGTAGCAACAGTCAGGGAATTTCTTGACGCACATCCTGAAACCAGCATCAAGAAGGTCATCTTCAATGTGTTCTCCGACAGGGATAGAGAAATATATGAAAGAATTCTAATGTAGATGTAACCCGTTAGGGAAACTACAGCAAAAAATAAATATGTGAAAATGATTTGTTGACCGCCTTAAAACGGGCGGTCATTTTCTTTGGAGGTGATCGTGCAATGAAAATAACACATATAAGAAGCCCATGGAATACATTTATGATAAATGTTTTGACCCGAAAGGATATGATGTTTATGGTTCGCTTTTGTATTCGGGTGAAGGTGAGCAGAATACTTGGAAAGTACTGAGATATGACAACGGAAAAGAGTTTCATCCACATATTGACGAAGTCCATTTAGACATGGATTTTTGGGAATGGGGCGCGGAATATGCGAGAAAAAAGAGGGAAGAATTACGAGCAAAGTAAATATCATTGACTGAAGCCGCTATCTGTATTACAATGTATTACAGAAGGGGGTGAGCTACGATGCTTTCACTTAGACTATCAAATGAAGATGAGCGACTTATCAGAAACTATGCGCGTTATAATCAGTTGACTGTATCTGAATTTCTTCGTATGGCGGCTTTAGAGCGAATTGAAAATGAATATGATCTTCAGGCTTTGAAAGAATACGAGGAACGAAAAGCAGCCGGAGAAGTCAAGTTCTATAATCACGATGAGGTCTGGGGCGATCTATGATTTATGAACTTAAATATGAGGTTAAGGCAGTCAAACAAATCAGGAAACTTGATCCCGCCACAAGAAATCTTATAAAAACCTGGATAGAAAAAAACCTTCTGAACACTGACAACCCCAGACAACATGGCAAAGGCCTGACAGGCACCCTGAGTCAATACTGGCGTTACAGAGTAGGAGATTACAGGATTCTTGCAGAGATAAATGATACTGAGATCGTGATAATAATCGTAGAAGTTGGCCATCGCAGAGAGATCTACAGATAATTGGGTACAACTCCGGGTACAAACGTGGACGGCGCTTTTCCTCCTTGGAATTTCAACGTTTGTAAGGTTCTGGCTTCTTCGAGTCCCATGTCCTCCGCCAAATAAAGCCTTGGAATTATTGAGTTCCAAGGCTTTTTCTGTAGTTGAGGATTGGGTACAAACTTATGATTTTGCTAGATTGCTGAGATATCCAATTATATTGTCATTTATATTGCCGGTAAGGGCGCGGTTGTAGTTGCATATGAATGTCCCGGATATGAGGATCATCATGGCTTCAGCTTCGTTTTTGCCGGCTTCTTCTCCATAGATCTTAATCAGACATTTTTCCATGACTTCCCGCCATTCGCGGAATTCTTCCATGACCATTCTGCCGATCTCTTCACTGTAATGACCCAGTACATATGTCTGCGTAGTCGCGTTAGGTCTGAACTCATTTGCCTGTCCGTCCGCTACATACTGCATGAATGCGTTCATATAAGCAAGATTGGAATCATAGTTGCTTCTTGGATGTGAAAGGAACCAGTCAATGCAGTGCTGCGACATATATTCTCTGGTGTATTTCACGTATTCAAGTATGAGCTCATCCTTCGATCCAAAGTAGTGGAGAAGTGTAGGGTGGGCCATACCTGCTTCTGAGGCTATATCCCGAAGTGAAATAGTATCTATAGGTTTTACCTCTATGCAGCGCTGGAAAGCCATTAGGATATCCATGCGCATCTGATCTCTGTCCACAATTTTAGGCATACAAATACCTCCTTTTATTCTGTCTGAGAAGATTTTATATTATTTCTACCAAGCGGTCAACAAAGCTGTTGCACCCTGAGAATAATTGTGATAATTTATATCTACCAAATGGTAGAAAAAGAAAGCGGAGGTATATTCAATGTCCCGAAGAGAAGAAAAAGCTGCAGGATTTCTCGACAAAAAGATGCCTGCGGACATAGCTAAAACCATCACTACATGCTCGATCATTATGATCATCGCCATACTTGTTCATGACGGCGATCACATCCGTCAGGCGCTCAACTGGGGATACTCGATACCTATCTCACTTTGGGTCCTCAATCTGACTGTATATGTGCTGCCGGTCATCACACTGTTCCTCGCAAAGAGCGGAAGACCTTCGGCCAGCATAGTCGGCTCGGTAGCAGGAGTCTTTACAACAGCATCATTCCTCATACTTCACCTGTGCGGATCATTCACCGGCAACTGGGGGGTATGGAACTTCTCATATTTTGACCTTATGAAAGGCGTGACATATAACGGAGCGTATTATCAGGGTGTAGACTGGCTGAGCTGGGTGCTTCTGTTCCACATCCCTGTGTTCTGTCTGCCTTGTTCATGGAAGTGCTGGCAGCAGTATAAGAGACTGAAAGAAGGCAGATAAAGTGGATCCGTCAGACCTGTACGTATCATGCCCGGTCTGTGGGGATGAGGAAAGCGATATCCACCAGCGCATGAAACTTCTGAGGACGCTCTGCGCGAGCGTCCTTCTTACCATGCCGCTGATGTGGGGCATGAGACCGGTCATACAGCTTCTCTTCGCTACCGTCGTACAGTTCTGGCCTGGAGCGTACTTCTACAGGGGAGCGTACAGAGCACTGAAAGATGGCATTCTGGGAATGGATTTTCTGGTAGCTCTTTCGACTACGATCATCTACCTGTACAGCACATACATCACCTTCACTGTACATCATGACACTAAAGTATATTTCCTTTCTGAATGCGTGCTTTTGTCACTGATCCTTTTCGGCAAGTACATGGAGACTACTTCACGATATGAGGCTTCCGCCGCGATCCGCAGGCTCATAAGACTCAGACCGGAAACAGCATTTGTACTGCGTGAGGGAAAAGAAACAGAGGTACAGATAAGTGAACTGACAGAGACAGATGTCATTCCAGTCAGAGCCGGTGATCACATACCGGTCGACGGAAAGATCATTTCAGGCTCGTGTATGACAGATGAATCCATGCTGACGGGCGAAAGCGAATCGGTGTTCAAGGGTGCGGGCGATATACTGTATTGCGGCACGCTGGTAAGAGAGGGACACGCTGAGATCTCATGCGAGGACATCTCAAAAAAAACGATGCTCGCGCAAATAATAGATATCGTAAGCAACGCTCAGAATGAAAAGGCGCCGATAGCCAGACTCGCGGACAGGATCGCAACAGTATTCGTGCCGGTAGTGACTTTGATATCCGCAGGAATCTTTTGCCTCTGGTACTGGGTGATCGACCCGGGAAACATGGGGCAGGCTGTGTCCTGTCTTTGTTCGACTCTTGTGATCGCGTGCCCGTGCGCTCTTGGCCTTGCAACGCCGACTTCGATAATGACAGGATCAGGGAGGGCAGCAGAGCTCGGCATTCTGTTTCGAGGAGGAGAGCAGCTTGAGAACGCTTATAAGACTGACACCATCGTATTCGATAAAACGGGAACGCTCACCATGGGGCTGACCGTGGAGGGTGAAGATGAGATGCTCAGACCCGGCGCTGAAGAAATGGTCGCAGCTCTTAAGGAGAGCGGCATGGATGTGTTCATGATAAGCGGCGACAAGGAGGCCAAAGCAAAGACGGCCGCCATGAAGCTGGGCATCGGTCCGGAGAAGGTCGTGTATGAGGTCAAGCCGGCAGACAAAGCCGACATCATCAGAAAACTCCAAAGCGAAGGGCGGACTATAGCAATGGTAGGAGACGGCATAAAAGATTCTCCTGCTCTGGTCTGCGCAGATACAGGCATAGCCATGGGCACCGGGACCGATATAGCGATCGATGCGGCGGATGTGATGATCGCAGGAAACAACATCAGCGCGCTGCCTCTCGTGTTCAGTATGTCAAGGGAAACCGTAAGGAACATACGGCAGAACCTGACATGGGCGGTCATATATAACGTGATATGCATACCGCTGGCGGCAGCAGGCATCGTCAATCCATCAATAGCTGCCGCGGCAATGGCTCTTAGCTCAAACGGAGTACTGCTTAACTCTCTGAGAATAAGAAAGCTTGAGAGGAAGGATGCGGTTGATGGATAGAGAAACCTTCAGAAAAAGAGTCGACGGCATGATTTGTCCTCAGTGCGAGGATGAGATCGCACAGGCGCTGATACACATGCGCGGAGTACTTTCTGCTGACGCAAGCTACAGAAAAAGCGAGGTCATAGTTCAGTATGCTCCGGATATCATAAGCGCTGAAAGCATAGAAAAGAAGCTTTCGGACATCGGTTATCCCGCAGGAGAAGGCAAGAGCGGGATTAGATCAGATATCATATCAGCAGCAGCGGTATTGCTGCTGTATTTTGCTGTCCCGGTCATTATCGGTATGGTCGATATCCCGCAGGCAGAGCAGGGAGCATCTTTTGGACTGTTATTCATGATAGGTGTTCTTACAGGTGCACATTGCATAGGCATGTGCGGCGGCATAATGCTCACACAAAACAATGCACTGATGTACAATGGGACAAGGCTCATAAGTTATACCATTGTCGGTGCAATATTCGGCGCCATGGGGACAATGATCAGTTATGATATAGAATTTAAAAGCATGCTTCTCACGATGTGCGGGCTGCTTGTTGTCATCATCGGACTTATGATGTGGGGCGTTCCGGTTCTCTGAGGCGCATCAGCCCGCAACTGACAAAGCCATGCAGATTCAGAGGCGGTCCCGCCATTGTAGGGCTGCTCACGGGACTGATGCCATGCGGAGCGCTGACGGTTATGTGGATGTTTGCTGCTGCCTCCGGCTCATGGAAATCCGGGGCTGCTTCGATGTTCGCATTCGGACTTGGGACATGCGTGCTCATGATCACTTTCGGAATGTTCGGGAAATTCATTCCGAAGAGGTATAATAAGTACATCACGAGAGTCAGCACGGTGCTGATAGTCACCCTGGGACTCCTGCTTATGACGAAAGGACTTAAGCTGCTGTGAAAATACACATACTGAATTGCGGGTTCATAAGAATACATGAGGATCTGCCGTACGGCGGCGGCAGTATAATGACTGGCTTCCGGAAAGCCGTTATGGCTCCCGATCACAAACGGGTAACACTCCCGGTGTTTTCATATCTTATCGAGCATCCGGCAGGACTTTTTCTTGTGGATACAGGTTGGAGCAGAGATATCAGTCCGGATGGAATCTATGATCCCAAAGCAGTCAGAAGCGTCTTGCCCGCACAGCTTGCTGCGCTGTACAGGCCATATGTACCTGCAGGCATGGCAGTGGATGAGCAGCTGAGATCCATGGATATAAGGCAGGAAGATATAGATGCAGTACTCATTACTCATCTTGATCCGGATCATGTTTCGGGACTCAGATCGGTGAGCCGGGCAAAGAAGATAGTGATACCTGAGGATGAAGCATACTGGTCGGTAAGGACGAAATACCGTATCAGACAGCCGGAGCAATTGTGGGATGTAGAGGGTGCGGAAAGAGTGTTCTTCAGAGGTCATCTGCTTGGCCCGATGAACAAAGCCATAGATATCACAGGCGATGGCAGCATCATGATGGTGAATATGCCGGGGCATACAGACGGGCTTTGCGGAGTCATTGTCAGAAATAAAGAGAGGTATGTGCTTCTGGCTTCGGACGCTGCCGTATCTCCGCGCAGCTGGGAAAAGATGGAAGTACCGGGATTCGCCGCTGATCCGGCACTGCAGTTTAAAACTCTGCGCTGGGTCGCAAAAGAAGCAAACGACACTGCATGTGCAGCCATTCTGTGCAGTCATGATAAAGAAATAAAAACTGAAACGATAGAGTTCTAGCAGGAGAGTCCCATTTCCTCCGCCAGAGACGACTGTTGAAATATACAGTCGTTTTTTATGAATCTTGCTAAACACAATTATGAGCATAATTATGTTGCGATATCCGACATAATTATGCTAATATTTATTTGGGAGGTAATTAATTATGCCACATATAATACCAATGAAAGATATGAGAAATACAAGCGAATTATCCAGGCTTTGTCATGCAAGGAAAGAGCCTATCTTTGTTACAAAGCAGGGCTACGGTGACCTTGTGGTAATGAGTATGGAAACATACAATCAGCTTGTAGGAATAGCGGAAGTAGACTCTGCGATCACTTACTCTGAGGCGGAACTTGCTGCAGGGGCAAAACCTGTTGAGGCCAGAGCGGCACTAAGCGAATTGAGGAGGAAGCATTTTGGATAAATATACAGTCCTCATTTCTCCTCAGGCTTATCGGGACATTGATGAGACCTATGAATACATCCGAACAGAGCTATTTGCTGAAAAAGCTGCACTGGATCTCGTAGATGATATTGAAGATGCAATACTAAGCCTTGAAAACATGCCGGATAGAGGTGCTGAACGTAAAGTGGGCATATATGCCGGAAAGGGTTATCGTCAATTGTTTGTAAAGAACTATACTATTGTTTATAGAGTTGAAGAACTTTCAAAAACCGTAATGATAATAACTGTTAAGTTCTCACATCAGAACTTCTAACTTTGGGTACAGAGCTGGGTACAAACGGGACGGCGTGTTTTCCTCCTTGAAAATTCAACGTTTGTACGCTTCTGACTTCTTCGAGTCTGCACCGGGGTAACCTATACGAACCCTCAAGTTCGTGAGGACCCCGGTTTTTCGTTGCAATCAGGGGGGATTAAGGATTTGTGTGGCATTATGCTTCATTTCAAAAAGCAGAAAAGTGCCAGTGCGTAATGATACAATCCATTGCAGGAGTCAGAAGCGACTAATATAATAAAACAAATAGAAAGGCAAATCGCATTTTGTTGAGGAGATAATAATGGAAATCAGATACATTGCTTCCTCAGATGACAGAACAGCAATAAGCCGGATTTATGAAGAAAGCTGGAAACACGCTTATAAGGGGATCGTACCGCAGGATTATCTGGATGCTATTCCCGTAGGTCTGTGGGCAAAGTGTTTTGATGATCCGGGCGTTTATACTCTGATCTGTATTGAAAACGGCAAAATCATCGGAACAAGCAGTTTCAGCAAGTCAAGGTCAGCGAAGTATCCTGATTCCGGAGAAGTGATATCCATTTATTTCCTTCCTGAATTTATTGGGAGAGGCTATGGCAGCAAATTGATGGGATCGGTCATGGATGAACTGAATAAACTAGGCTTCAAAGAGGTGTTCTTATGGACTCTTGAAGATAATGATCGCGCAAAACACTTTTATGAGAGTAATGGATTTTCGTGTAACAGGGACTATCAGGACATCACCATCGGTGGTAAAAAGCTTAGAGAAGTCAGATACACATATCGGTTCGTAGAGGATCCAATTATGCAAGCAGATGACTTTTGTGAAGACGTTCATGATCCGTGTCTGCGGTTCCAGAGGTAAAAATGGTAATACTTATAACGGGAGCATCCCATGTTGGGAAAACACTTCTGGCACAGAAGATGCTGGAGAAGTATAAATATCCGTATCTGTCGATCGACCATCTGAAGATGGGTCTTATTCGCAGTGGAAACACCAGCCTCACGCCCGAAGACGATGACGAGCTTACGGAATATCTGTGGCCGATAGTCAGAGAGATCGTTAAGACAGCCATAGAGAATGACCAGAATCTTATTGTGGAAGGCTGCTATATTCCTGCTGAATGGCGACGGGATATTGATCAGAGATATCTGGAACACATCAAATTCATCTGCCTTGCAATGTCCGAAGAATACATAGAAGAACATTTTGATGCAATCATCGAACATGAATCCGAGGTGGAAAACAGATTGATCAAGGCAGACTGTACTGCTGATGATCTCAAGCAATGTAATAGGTGGTTTATTGATTCCTTTAGCAGCGTTGGTGAAGAGGTCGTGATCATAGAAGATGATTTTTACCAAACACTGGCGAAGCTTTTAGACTGATAAATCGAAGTTTGCAGAGGAGAACAAAAGTGGAATTAAAGATAATCGACAATAAGCTTACTGTTTGCAAAGTGGCGGATATTTCCACCATAGACTTGGCGGCAGAATTCTATTTTATAGGGAAAACAGATGAAGAACTATCTCTGGTTTGCAGAACCTCAGATACTCCATCCGAAACAATTGAACGTGATGATGGATGGAAAGGTTTTCGAATTCAAGGAATTCTGGATTTCTCCCTTATTGGAATTCTGTCCAAACTGTCCGGAATCCTTGCAGAGCATGAGATAGGGATCTTTGCAGTGTCAACATACAACACAGACTATATCCTTGTGAAGGAAGAAAATTATGAACGAGCTATAGAAGCGCTGGTTCATGAAGGGTATACAATTGTATAAATGCCAGCTTCTCAAAGGCGATAATGAAGATGGCAAATTTCATAACCTGCATCAGAATAGTGCTCAGCGCTGCTTTATTGTTCTGCCCAGCGTTGTCTACGGTGTTCTATGTGCTGTATAAGGAGATCCGCGACATAGCGGCAAAAAGGCCTGTCTACAGCATACCGGGGCTGACATTCATGGCTGCTCTTTCGGATGCTGACGGCAACGTGCTTCACATCGTGCCAGGGCAGGGCTCCAGCTATTATGAAAAACCTGAACACAAGATATTAACTAACTTCTCACCATATAAACAGGAATCAGAAACACATCCGTGGATGGGTTGGGACAGATATAACATCGCAGTGATGATTGCTTCGGATCTCATGACCTTCGTCAGAAACGACTGTTGAAATACACGGCCGTTTTTTGTTGTAAAGAAAGGAGAAGACATGATGATGTGATATTATAAAAATATCGGGAGATCCAAACAGATCCAAGTATGCGGATAATGATGTCCGCAAGACGATGTATCAGGAGGGAAAAATGGGATCCGGAATCTATGACTTCTATTTTCATCACGATCCTGCGGAAGTAAGCAAGTGCATGCTGTGCTACGATCCTGAATGCGCCAAAGCATGTCCGCAGAGCGCTGATATCGGCGGGATAATCAGGTCGCTGTATTTCCAGGACTATATGGCAGCGGTCAGAAAACTCAACTGCGATTGCACTTGCTGCAATGCTCCATGCGAGGAAGCATGTCTGCTAAGCAGGGAAAACAGGCCGGTCGCTATAAGAGACCTCCTGACCAATGTCAGGAAAGACAGGCACCTGCTGCCAAAGCACAGGATCGAAACCATCGATATATCGACGGACATCTGCGGTGTAAAGCTGGAGAACCCGTTCCTGCTTTCGTCGTCCGTGGTATCCAGTTCATATGACATGTGCAGGCGCGCCTTTGAGGCAGGCTGGGCGGGAGCATCGCTAAAGACGATATGCAATTTCTCGCAGCATGAGGCCTCTCCGAGGTTTTCCGCTCTCAAGAACCATGCCAATGCTTTCTGCGGCTTTAAGAACATCGAGCAGCTTTCGCCCCGGACCGTAGAAGAGGACATGCAGGTCATAGGAAAACTGCGCAAAGACTTCCCGTCGAAGGTGATAATCGCATCGATAATGGGGCAGAACGAAAATGAATGGACCGAACTGGCCTCGAAATGCGAGAAGGCGGGTGCTTCAGTGATAGAATGCAACTTCTCCTGCCCGAACATGGAAGCTGCCAGTCTCGGTGTCACCATTGGACAGTCGGAAGAACTGACGGAAAGGTTCACAAGAGCTGTCAGACGCGGAACGGACCTGCCTGTGCTGGCTAAGCTCACTCCTAATATAACTGACATAGTCCCTTTAGCTCTCGCCGCCAGGCGTGGAGGCGCTGATGGCATAGCTGCCATCAACACGATCAATTCAATCACGGGCGTGGATATCGATACACTTGTTGCGGAACCTTCCGTAAGGGGAAAGTCAATGGTGGGCGGATATTCGGGAGCTGCTGTAAAGCCGATCGCCCTGAGGTTCATATCGGATCTTTTCAGATGCAAAGAACTTGACGGCACGCATGTAAGCGGCATGGGAGGCATAGAGACCTGGATCGACGCGCTTGAATTTATACTGCTGGGAGCAGGAAGCGTACAGGTAACGACAGCGGTGATGCAGTACGGTTACAGGATCATCGAAGACCTGATCGAGGGGCTTAGTGAGTACATGAAGGGCAGGGGAATCTCATCTGTCAGAGATCTGGTCGGAGGTGCGGCGGAAACGGTCGTTGACCACAACAGCATCGAAAGGGATACCATAGTTTTCCCGACTTTCGACTATGAAAGCTGCAACGGCTGCGGCAGATGCTATATCTCATGCATGGACGGCGGACACCAGGCTATAACACTCGATCCGGAGACCAGAAAACCAAAGCTTAACGGGAAAAGATGCGTTGGCTGCCATCTGTGCCGTCTGGTCTGTCCGGAAATGGCCATCAGACCGGCTGCAAAGTATTGGATGCCGGACTACAAAAATTTCAATCTGTAGGAAACAGAAGAAAAAGAATGAGGTATACGAGCTATGAGTATGAATTACACAATTCCAAAAGATCCCAATATGCTTTTAAGCTATGTCAATATGATGCTGAGAGACAGGTTCTCATCATTTGAGGAGTTTTGCGCCGTAAATGATGCAGACATGACCGAGATTACTGAAAAGCTTGGAGCGATCGGATATACATATGATGAAGAACTGAACCAGTTCAAGTGATAAGGGCTGTTGAAACACACAGTCTTTTTTATTGCCTCGAGAAAGCCTGTGTTATCTGTTTCAGGAATCTTTCCGCGATAGGTGTGAGCACCTGATACTTGCCCCATATAAGATAGAAACTGGATTCCTTGACCGGGTCCAGCCGCCTGAATATGAGTCTGCTCCCTTCGGAGCAGTCAACAAGGTGTTCAAAAGTAAGCAGTACACCCAGGCCTTCGAGCGCAAACATGGAACCGTTGAAGGAAAGACGGAATGAGCCCTCCAGACTGAGCTTGCTATACTGCTTTCCGGCCCATTCTTTCACCTCGCGTTCCCAGCTCTGTTCCGAGCAGAATAACGGCACTCCGATAAGGTCATCAACTGTGATGACCCTTTTGTTTGCCAGAGGGTGCGACTCAGCCATTACAGCTCCCCATATATCTGTATGGGGGAAGGTGATGTAATTGTATTTCCGGGTATCCGGGACCTCGCTACAGATCACGCCGAAATCAAGAAGCCCCTTGTCGAGCTTTTCGGTGACCTGCTCAGTGTCTCCGCTTGTTATGTGGTAATTCAGTCCGGGATACGCGGCCTTAAATCTGCTGATCTCTCTTGCGAGATACCTGATCTGATAGGACTCCGCGAGCCCAAAGTACAGCTCTCCTCCGGTGATGTCATCGAGCGACATGAATTCCTGCTCTATCTTGTCAGCCATTGCCACAAGGTCTTCAGCCCTGTCGCGCAGCAGCATGCCCTCATCGGTCAGCCTTATGCTGAAACTCCTGCGGATAAACAGCTTCTTGCCAAGCTCATCCTCAAGCGATCTGAGCGTCTTTGACAGTGTAGGCTGGGTCACGTGCAGCTGCTCTGCTGCCCTTGTCATGTTCTCTTCTCTTGCGACTGCCAGAAAGTATCTGAGACTGCGAATATCCATATATGATCCTCCTTGCAATGATATGCATTTTTAGAATATCACGATATTCATTATAACCATTAGCGAGGTCTGTGGCAATTGATTATCATACAGACATGAAGAACACAGATATAGAAAAAATACTGATCAATATGGTTGATGCGGGGTGTGCCGGCGAGGATATCGAGAGGGTGCGCAGACTGCATGAGGCAGGACTGGACGATGATATAGTCAGATGCCTCCGCAGGTGCAGGTGCGATCTGGTAGAGGAGCTGCACAAAAGCCAGCGCAAGGTCGACTGCATCGATCATCTGATCAGAGCAGCGGAAAACGGTTTTTAAAACAACAGATCCAAAAGGGGATAATAAAGGAGAATAGAAATGATAAGAAAAGAAGAACTCGTACTTGTACAGGACTGGGACAAGACTTTCGCAAAGAGCGACAAGGTTGATCACTGCAAGGTGACATTTGTTAACCGCTACGGCATCACTCTGGCGGCAGACATGTATGTGCCGAAGGACGCAGAAGACAACCTTCCGGCTATCGCAGTGAGCGGACCATTCGGCGCGGTCAAGGAGCAGTGCTCCGGACTCTACGCTCAGACAATGGCAGAGAGAGGATTTCTCACCATAGCGTTCGATCCGTCATTTACAGGAGAGAGCGGCGGTCAGCCGAGATTCATGGCATCTCCTGATATCAACACAGAAGACTTCATGGCAGCTGTAGACTTCCTGTCCCTTAATGACAGGGTCGACCCGGACCGTATCGGGATCATCGGCATCTGCGGATGGGGCGGAATGGCGATCAATACAGTAGCGCTCGATACAAGGATAAAAGCGACTGTAGCTTCCACCATGTACGATATGACAAGAGTCAACGCGAACGGATACTTTGATTCCGAGGACAGCGAAGAACAGCGCTATGCCCACAGAGCTGCCTTTTGCGCACAGAGACTCGAGGATCTCAAAGCGGGCGAGTACAAGAGAGCCGGCGGAGTTATCGACCCGCTGCCTGAAGACGCTCCATACTTCGTCAAGGACTATTATGCTTACTACAAAACAGACAGGGGCTATCACGCAAGATCCCTTAACTCCAACGATGGATGGAACGTTATAGGATGCGAGTCGTTCATGAATCAGCCTATCCTGAAGTACTCAAACGAGATCAGAAGCGCAGTGATGGTGCTGCATGGAGACAAAGCTCATTCATTCTATTTCGGCAAGGATGCTTATGAGAACATGGTCAACGGCAACAAGTACACTGACAATAAGGAGATGCTTGTTATAGAAGGAGCATCCCACACCGATCTTTACGACGGTGGCGGGAATGGAGCTATTCCATTCGATAAGCTTCAGGCTTTCTTTGAAAAGTATCTGTAATAAAAAAGGAGCTATAAATGAAAGTATTGGTACTTAACGGAAGTCCGCGCCCGCATGGCAACACATCAAAAATGACAGCCGTCTTCAAAGAGGCGGCTGAAGCTGCAGGCCACGAAGTCAGGGAGTTCAGAGTAGCCGGCATGAATATCAGGGGATGCCTGGCCTGTGAATACTGTCATGGGAAAGGCGCGGGAGCGTGTGTGCAGAATGATGACATGCAGAAGATATATCCTGAACTGAAGGATACAGAGATGCTTGTCCTGGCTGCGCCTATCTACTATCACGGCATCAGCGGCCAGCTGAAGTGCGCGATCGACAGATTCTATTCTGCGCTCTATCCAAAGGCGCCTGAAAACCTGAAGTACGTCTCGATGTTTCTGGCATCAGGGGATAAAGACCAGTACACCGGCGCGAGATTTTCATTCGACGGGGACTTCCTTGGATATCTCGGACTTGAGGATAAGGGATTCTTTACATGCGCAGGTGAGATGAAAGAGGAAGTGCTGGAAGAAATTAGGGCTATGGCAAAGGGACTGTAATAAAAGGGAAAAGAGCCATGAAAAAGATTCTTATCATAATTCTGGCCATCGCGCTTGTAGCGCTGTCGGCCGGTTGTTCAGGCAGCAAAGAAACTCAGGAACCGGACGTACCGGAAGAAACACAGCAGGCTGAAAATGCTGATAATGAAGAGGAGAGTGGAACGAACGAAATGACTCTGAAGATAAATGGTGAAGAAGTCAATGTAAAGTGGGAAGACAACGAATCGGTAAGAGCCCTGGTTGATCTTGCGGTAGATGGACCGGTCATTGTGAACGCGTCAAAGTACGGCGGATTTGAGCAGGTGGGCGGACTCGGCACTACACTGCCGAGCAATGATGTCGATACGACTACAGATCCCGGAGATATCGTCCTGTACTCAAGCAATAACATAGTGGTGTTCTTCGGAACTAATTCCTGGGCATACACCAGGCTTGGTCATATAGAAGGCAAGACTGATGACGAACTCAGAGACATGCTTGGAGGCAGCAGCGTAGAGATAGAAATAGCCCTGAGATAAAACTCTCTCAGGGCTTTTTTATTGCAAAGGATAAAGCGCTTTGCAGTTGTGTGGCTATTTAAGTTTGAGTCCATCCTTGAAGGCATCACCGACACGCTCCGTTACTTTATAGTAACCGTGAGTGTAAGGGTCGAAAGCTATTGCATTGACAAGAGACATATCCGGCTTACCATCGACTAGGATATTCTCGTCTGCGGTGACATTTACGACTTTGCCGATCACACCGCAACCGTATTCGTTATCCTGATATTCGATGAACTCGCACTCAAGGCAAAGAGGGAATTCATTGATCACAGGGGCGTCGACGCATTCTGCCTTGCCGGCGGTGAGGCCGCTCTTCGCAAATTTATCAGGAACTATGTTGCCGGATTCAACTCCGAAATAATCAGCCTCAACCAGATGATCGGCATCCGCTATGCTTACCGTGAACGCGCCTCTGGCTTTTATGTTCTTTACCGTCTTGTGAGACTCCGTAAGGTTGAGCGCTACATTTCCTCTTTCCTGCATCGTTACCCATGCGGCGTTCATCACATTTACACTGCCGTCTTCGTTGTATGTTGCTACCATAAGGACAGGCATAGGGAAAATGCCTTCCGTGATATCAAGTTTCTTTCTCATTCTTATTACCTCTCTTCTGCGTTGGATTGACAGGAATTATCATCCCAAATAGAATTTTAGCTACATAGGAATATTATTCAAGTACTGATATTTATGACAGCTGCTGTCCCGGACCGGCTGTGTATCCGGGGAGAGAACAACAGAGAAGAGAAGTAGAATCATGACACAGAAAGAAAGACTCGATTACCTTGTAGGGATCTTCAAGGATGAATCACCTGAGTATAAAAGGGTGAGAGTACCGGAAGATACCGATGGCAAGCAGCGCTTGCTGAGGTCATTGATGAATGTGAGGATGCCAAAGCCGGCATCTGCTGCTGTACTTGCGGTGCAGACTGTAACGGAATGGCTCGGTTAGAACCCGGGCGACATGGACAGAATCATATTCAATGTATTTAAGAATGAGGACAGGGATTATTATGAAGAGTTACTATGACAGACCGGATGGCTATATTGAGAGCATACAAAAGGGAACGGCGGGGGTCGGCAGATTCCGCGGCGGAGTGTACTATGGAAGCGGAAACAGAGAAGCTGAGATAGCCAAACTGAAGAAAGAGATAGAGACTGCTGATGCGATTATCATAGGCGCGGGCGCGGGACTCTCTACTTCTGCAGGATTCACATACAGCGGCGAGAGGTTCGAGAAATACTTTTCAGACTTCGCTGCAAGGATCGGCATCGAAGACATGTATTCCGGAGGCTTTTATCCGTTCCCGGATGCCGGGATGCGCTGGGCATGGTGGGCCAGGCACATATACTACAACAGATACATAGATTCGCCGCGTCCTGTCTACAAAGACCTGCTGGATCTTGTTAAGGATAAGGACTATTTTGTCATCACTACCAACGTGGATCACCAGTTCCAGAGAGCGGGAATCGAAAAAAACCGGCTCTTCTATACCCAGGGCGATTACGGACTGTTCCAGACCGTGGACGGCAAAAACGGCATGACCTACGATAACGAAGAATGGGTCATGAAGGCGATGGAAGCTCAGGGATTTGTAAGAGATGACAACGGGGTATTTCAGATCCCTGAAGACGGACATGTGTCCATGCGATTGCCGGCAGATCTTATTCCAAAGACGCCGGAGGGCATGGATGTCACTAACAACCTTAGAGCTGACATGACATTTGTGCAGGATGAAGGGTGGTATGAAGCGTCTGCAAACTACGCGCGCTTTCTGAAGAGTCACGAAAACGGCCATGTGCTGTATCTTGAGCTTGGAGTTGGGGCAAATACGCCGGTGATCATAAAGTTCCCGTTCTGGGTAATGGTCTACGATGATCCTGATGCGGTATATGCATGCATAAACTACAGGGAAGCATATGCGCCAAAACAAATAGCCGCTCAAAGCATTTGTATCGACGGGGACATCGGCGAAGTATTAAACGAGCTGAGAAGGCTGTACTGAAGTGGGAAAAGCGGGCCGGGCAGCGACCGAAAAGGAGTCAGAAAAATGAAGAGAAAAAGAGCACTTTTAGTAATACTTTTTGCGCTCTTGCTTTGCGTTGCCGCTTTTTCATCCTGCTCGAAAGAACCTGAAAAGACTGCTCTTCGCGTCATCATAATACCTAAGTTTGAGATCGGAGAAATGACAGGAGATTTTCCGGGCGAGGCGCAGCTGTTCTATGAGAAATACTGTGCGGACTGCGAAGAGGAGGAGATACCGAACATGCCTCCGACAGGACAGTTCTTCGTAAACGAGGAAAACGGTGTGGGACTGCTTGTTACAGGATCGGGAAAAACTGCTGCGGGGCTCTCTCTGATGGCAGTCCTTTCATCTGATAAATACGATTGTTCTGACGCGTATATAGTGTCAGTCGGCTGCGGAGGAGGAAGCGCGGCGAACAGCATGCTTGGAGACGTGATCCTGGTGACCGCGGCTTGCGACTACGATCTGGGCCACCATGTCGACGCCCATGAGAGGGAAAACAGCAAATCTCACATAATGTGGTTCCCGGATAAATCTTACGGGGATTATGAGCATAAAAAGCTAAATGCCGATCTAAGCGAAAAGGCATTTCAGATGATCAAAGACTGTCCTCTCAGGACAACGGAAGAGTCAAAAAGGATCATTAAAGAAAACTTTGGAGCCAGGGATGAAGAGGATCTGATCCCGATGATCAGGAAGGGAACAGCTCTGACAGGAGACAATTACTGGAAGGGTATATATGGTCATGTAACAGCAACCTTCATAGCAGATTATTATGAATGCACCGACCCGTACATGGTCACGGAGATGGAAGAAATAGCCATCTTTAATACAGCGGATGTGTTCGGCATGCTTGACCGTGTCATCTCACTCCGCACTATCGTCAATATGGATGTATTCCTGAATGATACAACACCGGAGAGTACATGGGGAGAATACAAGAGTTTCAGTGAGAAGGTGGAAAACGAAAACGACGAGACTCTGGATATCTTTGAGCCTGCCATGCACAATCTCTTCGATGCCGGAAGCATCGTCATAGACGGGATACTTGAAGGGTCACTATAAATTACGAGAGCAGCGTTGAGGTGTGCATTTGCTATGATATAATCCTCATAACATAAGCTTCTGTTGTTTAAATTTGGAGATAAGGCCATGAATAAGAACTTTGATAAATTGCTGCGCAAACTCATGTGCTGCAGTTTGGTTCTGGCTCTTATGCTGTCCCAGACTGGCATAGTGTTTGCTGCGGATACAGTTACGGACGAACAAGGAAGTGAAGTTACCGTGCCTGATGAGGCCGGCAGCGGGGAAAGCCCTCAAGTGGAGGCAGCCGCTGCGCCGGAAACAGCCGTTGAGCCGGAAACGGCAGCGGAAGAAACTACGGAACCTGAAAATGAAGGCGCTGCGGTTTCAGGTCCTGCTGTTTCTGAAGGAGCCGAAGCAGAAACGGTAACAGAAGAAAACCAAAAAACTCCTGCTGCATTTGCATCTTCATCTGCATCTGCATATGATGCTGCCGGGACGATACACATCGGTGATACGTCGTTTGATCCGGAGGATGAGGAATCGTCTCACTGGCAGGATGGTAAAGGCTGGAAGAATATCTCAGGCCAATATGTTGCAATGGTGGACTATAATGGCAGCGAAGAGACGATTACTGCAGACGGTGGTGTAGTGACGCTGGCCGTCGCCGGGGTCAATCGTATAGGATCCTTGGTGGGAGACTGCTCGATTCGGATCATCGGCACCGGCATCGTATTGATCGACAATCTGGAACTCGGAGAAGGAAACTACCTTTCCCTGCATCCTAATACTGCGCTCTATGAAGAGGGAAGCGCCGCTGTCTTCGTTAAAAATCAGGAAGATGGCAGTTACCGGCTCATCAACGGCGAAGTCACCGCGCTCCTGGATGAGGAATACATTCTGGAGAATACCAATCTGACGATACCGGATGGCTGTAATGTGGTGCTCGGCGCCCTAAGCGAGGTAATCAATGGAGAAATAGTAGAGTACGGATCCAGAGTCATCATTGGAAATAACAGTACCCTCACTGTCGGTGAAGGGGCATCTGTCAGCATGAAGAAGCAAAAAAGCCAGATCCCTCATGTTGGGGTCGGCGAGGTGATGATAGAGGCCGAACTTATCATACAGGGAGCCGTGAGTGTCCTGGGTATGATAGAGGGAGGCTTCATAGATATCGAGAATGGAGGATCTCTATCCGGAACCGGAACAGTCAAATCTGCAGAAGTTTGCCTGGAACCGGCCGGAAACCTGGATGTTTCTCTGGATGAGAGCACCCTGACAATAAAGGGTAATGAAGATGGCTCCGCCAGGACAGTTGCGGCAACAACTATCAATAACAGCATTGTTTATATGAAAGGATCCGGCATTGATCTGAGGAACATGAATGTCTCGGGATCCTCGACTCTGAGCGTCGACGCGAACGAGCCTTATGACAGTCGTTTCAACAAGGTCGGCAACATTACACTTAGCCAGGGAGCTAAACTTGATATCGCCGTCAATAATTATGATAACATGGTCAACAATGGCACAGGCTATGATGACCTTCTTAACTTGAGAGATGGATTGAAAGACAGCTATCTGGAGATCTATGGAATCATCAAAGGCGGTGCTGTCTCCGTCCTTGCAGGCTGTGTCAGATACACCGGAACACAGACAGAAGTTTATCCGGCTGTTCCTGAGGGCTATATTTCCAGAGTGATCATCAACGGAAACGGCATCACATCTGCAGACGACCCTCTTAACATGACAAAGGAAATAGCAGAATACCGGGCTACACAGAATATGATCCCTGTATTAGGGTACATGGTTTATGATGAATGGGATACACAAAAGGGTCTGTTCCGTGTCTGGAAGGCCAATACTAAATATGACTTGGGATCGGTGTCCAGAAATGGAGTAAGCTATCCTGATCTCCTGTATAGTGCGGGCCTGCTCGATGAGGACGGGCAAGTACGCAGCAGATATCTTGTCGCGGTTGAGCTGATCTACTCGGATTTTTCCCGCGATCTTATCAAGGCATCTGAAGTTTCTCATACTTCGCAGGATGGGACGATTTCCTGGGAGCCTATATCCCTGCAAAACGTTGTTTTGATCAGGGTGCTGGAATACTGGGCAACCGGCGGATTCGGAGGCTCGTCAAACACCCATGTCAGTTCAACTTTTACGGGAAGCGGTGTAATAGGCGGTCCGGGATCGGGCAATATGACAACAGGAAGCGGTACGGTCGTTTACGGAACACAGCCTGAAGACCCTGAACCTGTAAACCCAACACCGGACCCGTTGCCTATAGTACCCGCGACTTACGACAGCGGTAACGGGGTTGTCATTACAAAGACGAATACCGGAGCAATAGTATCCGGGGCCAATACCGACGCGCTTGCCGTTAACGTTACGCTCCGCAAGCCAACGGCAAAAACTCCTGCAGGGGCACCGCAGGTCTGGCATCTTGATGTCACAAAGGCGGGAGTGCCTGTCACAGATCTGAAAGAAACGCCGGTAAGAGTCACTGTTCCGTTCACGGCGCCAAAAGACTGGGGAACACCGACTGCTGAAGAGATCGCGGAATACAGTCTGTATGCCGTCTTCGCGGATGAAGAGGGGAAGCTGACCGCGTATGCAGCCCAGTATGATCCGGAGAACGGCGAGGTATGGTTCGATGCTGAGCAGACCGGAGATTTCACGATCGTGCGTTTTGATTATGAAAAAGAGCTCTTTACTGAGGAGTTCTACAAAGCTCTGGCTGAGCTGGAAGAAGTTAAGTCCTTCCTCGAAGAACTTCAGAAAGAGGCCTCGTAACGATGCAGACTGAAAAAGGTTTCGCAAAAGTTTACGATGATATATAATAGTAAGGGACAACTAACATTTAAACTCACGGTTATTACAACAGAAAGGGGAAACAGACTATGAGCACAGTTTATGATTTCACAGTTAAAGACATGATGGGGAACGATGTAAGCCTTAAGGATTATGCGGGCAAGGTTCTTCTTATCGTCAACACAGCAACAGGCTGCGGATTCACTCCACACTATGAGCCGCTCGAGGCTATGTATAAAGAAATGAAAGACAAGGGATTTGAGATCCTCGATTTCCCATGCAACCAGTTTGCAGACCAGGCTCCGGGTTCGGACGAGGAGATCCACGAGTTCTGCACACTGAAATTCGGAACAGAATTCCCGCAGTTTGCGAAGATCGACGTAAACGGCGAGACAGCTGACCCGCTTTTCGCTTATCTCGGATCCGAGAAGCCGTTCAACGGATTTGGCAAGGGCCTCAAGAACGCGGCGCTAAACAAGTTCGCTGCCGCAAACAACAAGAAGTACGGTGACAAGACATACATCGGCTGGAACTTCACAAAGTTCCTTGTTGACAGAGAAGGAAAGGTCGTAGCAAGATTTGAGCCGACTGTGGACATGGATGAGGTAAAGGCTGCTGTAGCAGCTGCACTCTAATAAAAGCAGTAACCGATGACCCCGGGATGAAATTCCCGGGGCCTTTTGTTACATGATGAGTGTATTGTTTTTTCCACCGATGAGTGGTATAAAGAAACCAACAACACATTCATGGTTTTTATCGTTCTGAATGGAAGGAGCTTTGGAAATGAAGAAACTTGTACTTTGCGCAGCGCTCGTCGGAACACTTGCTTATATCAACAAGAATGGTCTTCCGGTACTCGGAAACCTGACAATGCATATCCCTGTCAAGCTTAAATATGACGGCTGGGATGCATTCACAAAGGGAATCGAGATCGCAGAGGGCCTGACAAAATAAGCGGCCATTAAAGAAAGATGAGGAGTCCGGGATCGAATGGATCCCGGACTTTTGTATTTTGCGTGCGTTAAGTTTGTGTTAAAATGACTTATAGAACATGTAGTGTGAGTACATGAGGTAAGGTCATGGAGACAGCAAGATTAAGAGCGTTCATAGAAACAGCGGACAAAGGGAGCGTGAAGGCTGCCGCCGATTCACTCGGATATACGCCATCGGCGATAAGCCAGCTTATAACAGCCCTCGAGAAAGAACTTGGAATCAGTCTTTTTGTGAGATCTCAGAAGGGAATGAAACTGACTTCGGAGGGCAGCGAGATGCTCCCGCTGGTAAGGGCGTATCTCACTCATGAAGAAGAGATATACACCTTTGCTGCTGAGCTAAAGGGAGTCACAAGAGGAAAGCTGACCATAGCCACCTATCCAAGTATAGCTACAACATGGCTGCCTGAGATAGTCAGGCGGTTCAAGAACGATTATCCGGGCATCCAGGTAAGCCTGATGGAATGCATCAAATCGGATATAGTTCATCACTTTGAGCAGAATGAGGCGGACCTGGCATTTCTGGCTTACTCCGAGCCGTTTCCTTACGAGTGGATACCGCTTGCGGAAAGCAACATCATAGCAGCGGTTCCTGAAGACCATAGATTCGCCGGAGCTGAGAGCTTCCCGATCAAAGAGTGCGAAAACGATGATTTCATCATGGGATCCTGGGGCAGGGAGATGGAGATATGGGAGATCCTGAACAGGAATGGCGTGCATCCTGAATTGAAATACACTACATATGATACGCCGGCGACCCTCGCGATGGTGAGGATGGGGCTGGGAATATCCTATGTCAACGAACTCTCGGCGCAGTTCTGGAACGAGCACCTCGTGAAGCTGCCGCTCGACCCGCCGCAGAAGATCACCTTCGGCGTGGCGTTCCCGTCAAGAGAAAGGATGACGGGCGCTGCGAGAAAGTTCCTCGATTACACGCTGCAATATCATGGAAAATAAGAAAAAATAAGCGCCTTTTCACTGATCGTGAAAAGGCGTTATTAATAGGGATTATCAAATTTAGGATTGCTTATCTGTGGGTCTTGCTGTACTTTGCGAAATATCTCCACTTTGCTACGAGTACTGCTCCAAATGATACGATCACGAATGCTGTTGCCATGACGTGTACCTCCTCCCAAATTACCGGTTCCATATAACCTGAATGAAGTCATTCCTCTTTCCAACTACAGTATATGCATCGTCAATATTTAAGTAAAGTTAATAATCTTGTACGATACGTTAAGTTGCATTTAATTCAAAACATATAGACGTTAACAAATCGCTCACGTCATGTGCTATCATAATTTCATAAAGAATCAGGAGAAAGACAATGAAGATAATACTTTGCGGAAAAGGCGGCTGTGGCAAGAGTACGATCGCGACTCTGCTGGCGAGAGCATATGAGAAACATGGCAATAACGTTCTGGTGATCGATTCCGATGAGTCCAATTACGGGCTGCATAGACAGCTTGGCTTCGAATTGCCGGAGGATTTCACACATTACTTTGGCGGCAAAAAAGGAGCATACCGCAAGTTTGACGACAAGGGCTATCTGTTCGAAGAAAAGTGGCATATCTCAGACATTCCTGAAGAATTCCTTGCGGGCAAAGACGGACTGCATCTTCTCGCGATAGGCAAGATAGCCGAAGCGGAGGAGGGCTGTGCCTGCGGTATGGGATTCACCGCTAAGATGTTCCTCGACAACCTCGAAACCGGCGAGAAGGACGTCGTAATAACAGATACCGAGGCAGGAGTGGAGCACTTCGGACGCGGCGTGGACAGATACGCTGACGTGATACTCATGGTGGTCGATCCGTCTTATGAATCGATACATCTTTCCGAAAAAGTCTGTGACATGGGCAGGGCACTCGGAAAGCCTGTATATCTGATCCTTAACAAGGTGGACAAGGATCAGGCCGGCCTTATAAAGTCAACGATCCGCGACAGGGAAGCCGTTATAGCGGAGATTCCGTCCGATCCTGAGATCATGATGGCAGGACTCAAAGGCGAAGCTCTGGACATGGATCTCCCGGAAGTGGAAACAGTGTTATCAACATTATCAGGAGATTTGTTATAATAAACTAACTATCAGTTATTAAGAAAGAAAGCAATCAGAAAGGGGGACTATATGGCAAAAGAAGATGGAAAAACTAAAAAAGGCCTTAGCGTGATGACATCCGAATATGAGCTTGAAGGCCGTATTCCTACCGGAAAAGCCATCATACTCGGCATGCAGCATGTACTGGCCATGTTCGTCGGCAACCTGACACCTATCCTGGTCATCGGCGGAGCATGTTCTCTCGGCGATTCGGGACTGATGGTACCGGTCATCCAGAACGCGATGCTGGTAGCGGGTCTTGTCACATTGGTGCAGCTGTGGACCATCGGACCTATAGGCGCGAGACTGCCGTGCGTAATGGGTACCAGCTCGGGATTCATCGGAGTCATGAGCGGTGTAGCCGGATCGATGGGAGGCGGCGTTGTCGCATACGGCGCAATTCTAGGAGCTTGCTTCATAGGCGGTATCTTCGAGATGATACTCGGATTCCTGCTCAAGCCTCTCCGCAAGTTCTTCCCTAGCGTAGTAACAGGTACTGTAGTTACGGCTATCGGACTGTCGCTCATCAGCGTAGGTATCAACTCATTCGGAGGCGGCAACAACAACAAGGACTTCGGTTCGCCTACCAACCTGCTTATAGGTCTTGCGGTACTGATCTTCATCATCGTACTCAAGCACTTTACAAAGGGTATCTGGAGCGCGGCATCGATCCTGTTTGGAATCATCTTCGGATACATCCTCTGCGCTGTTCTGGCGCTGTTCCTCGATACCACATACGTTGTGGACGGTGAGACATTTACATGCTCATGGGTACTGCAGTGGGCAAAGGTAGCGTCGGCTTCATGGGTATCACTGCCTAAGATAATGCCTGTGAAGTTCGTATTCGATGTACGAGCTATCATACCTATCATGATCATGTTCGTTGTAACAGCGGTTGAGACTATCGGAGACCTTTCAGGTATCACAGAAGGCGGACTCGGACGTGAAGCCACAGACAAGGAGCTCTCCGGCGGAGTAGCCTGTGACGGTATAGGTTCTACATTCGCTACGCTTTTCGGCGTGCTTCCAAACACATCGTTCAGCCAGAACGTAGGGCTTGTAGGAATGACAAAGATAGTAAACCTGTTTGCTATCACTATGGGAGCTATCTTCCTTGTGCTTTGCGGATTCTGCCCTAAGCTGGCTGCGATCGTACAGCTGATGCCTCAGTCAGTACTCGGCGGAGCAGCAGTATTCATGTTTGCTTCCATCGTAGTAAGCGGTATCCAGCTGATCACAAGAGAACCGATCACCACACGTGAAGTCACTATCGTTGCCGTATCGCTCGGTCTTGGCTACGGACTCGGTTCGACAGCTAACGTACTGGCTCAGATGCCGGCATTTGTAGGATACATCTTTGGCGGATCCGGAATCGTTCCGGCAGCTATCTGCGCGATCATTCTCAACATAGTACTTAAGAAGGATCCGAAAGAGCCGGAAGTTGAACCGCTCTGGGACTAGGGTCTCATGCTGATAAAACAGGATTTTTACTTTAACTCAATAGGTGCATACAGGCGGCTCCACATAAGGATCCCTGATCACGGGGAGCCGCCTTTTCCTGTATTTTACTTTTTTGACGGGCATAATCTTTTCAGGGATGAGGACGCGACCTTTGGAAAATCGTGGGGCCTTGACGAGTTCTGCAGCAGATGGGACAAGCAGATCATCATCGTCGGGATCGAATGCTCGCATGAACACAACGGCCGCATGTCGGAGTACCTGCCGTACAAAAGGGAAAGCGGCTGGCTTAGCGCATATAAGCCTCTGGGCGAGGCGACCATGCAGGGCATCATATATGAACTAAAGCCGAATATCGACTCTGCCTTCCCGACTATCCCATTCCGCGAATGCACAGCGATCGGCGGATCCAGCATGGGCGGTCTTATGGCCGCATACGGCCTGGTAAAATACAATCAGTATATTTCAAAAGCAGCCTGTCTTTCGCCGTCGCTTGGTAGCGTGAGCGGCATGCTGTGGCATGATATGAATGAGACCCATCTCAGCCCGGACACCAGGATATATCTGTCGTGGGGGACAAGAGAAGGCTACGGGAAGATAGAGGACCCGGACAAGGAAGACACATCAAGCTGGATATACAGGACGTGCCGCGGGACAGCAAACAAGGTCATCGCTGCCGGAGGCAAGGCAAAGCTGTACTGCCAGGTAGGCGGCAGACACTGTGAAGAGGACTGGGAAAAACAGCTCGGCATATTCATGCCGTTCCTGTGGCAGGAATAACAAAAGCAACAAAGCGGCAGTGACCCGCAAGAGAGCCCTTGAGGCTCTTTTTTGTGAAAGCAACCATTCATAACACAAAAGGCACATGATTGTCAGCTTTGGTTGGTAGACTGACGCGGCCGGGGGCGTTACAATGATGTCAATAAAAGTTGCAAAAGTGGGAAAGATAAGAGAAAACACAGAAGTGGAAGGATTCATACAATGTTCAAGGACAATCTGATACAGCTAAGAAAGCTGAACAGCATGACACAGGAAGATATCGCTGAGAAGGTCGGCGTATCCAGACAGGCCGTGGCAAAGTGGGAATCCGGCGAGACATCTCCGGACCTTGAAAAGGCAAGACTTCTTGCCGGCGCGTTCGGTGTTTCACTCGACGACCTTACCAATTTTGAGCCCGGAGAGAATATGGGACTTTCCGTGCCGCCAAAAGGCAGATATCTTTTCGGAGTCGTCACGGTCGGAGACAAGGGGCAGATAGTCATACCCGCTAAAGCCAGAAAGATATTCGAGATCAGTTCCGGCGATCAGCTGGTAGGGCTCGGCAAGGAAGGGGAAGGGCTCGCAATGATAAAGGCGAATGACTTTCTTACATTGGCAGACATGATAAAAACTCAGGAGGCAAACAATGGCAGATAGATCCGAAAGCGGAAAAATCATGCTGGACATACAGCACTATTCAAAGGCGTACAGTGAGGGAAAGAAGGCGGCTGATGACGTATCGCTTACTATAGAGAGTGGCGACATATACGGCTTCATAGGCCACAACGGCGCCGGCAAGACAACCACCATCCGCGCTGTGGTGGGCGTTCTGGATTTCACCGATGGCGATATCTTCATAGACGGTCACTCGGTAAAGGATGAGCCGATTGAATGCAAGAAGGTCACGGCGTACATACCGGACAACCCGGATCTTTACGAGAACCTGACAGGCCTTCAGTATCTTAACTTCGTGGCAGATGTATTTGGCATCAGCGCTGAGGACCGTGAGGAGCGCATAAAGAAATACGCCGACATGTTTGAGATCACCAATTCGCTCGGCGACCAGATAAGCTCATACTCTCATGGAATGAAGCAGAAGGTGGCCATCATCTCCGCGCTCATCCACGAGCCGAAGCTGATGGTGCTCGATGAGCCTTTCGTAGGTCTCGACCCTAAGGCGTCATTCATTCTCAAGGAGATAATGCACGAGATGTGCAGAAATGGCTCGGCCATATTCTTCTCGACACATGTCCTGGACGTTGCTGAAAAGCTCTGCAACAAGGTTGCCATCATAAGGAAAGGCAAAATAATCGCGACCGGCACAATGGAGGAAATCACGGAAGGCCATTCGCTCGAAGAGGCGTTCCTCGCAGATACTTTCGCGGAGGCGGACCATGAATAAGAACATCCTGCTTCTGAGGACTCTGCTGTTGTCCACTAGCCAGAGGAATATCTACAAATACTGTAAGGACAAGAAGAAGCGCGGCAAGATCGTCGGTGCTTTCATTGCCACCATCTTTCTGTACGCGCTTCTCATGGGCTTCTGCGTACTGATGTGCATTGGATACGGGCTCAGCGGCATGATAGACGCCGCGCCAGTGATGTGTGCTCTGACGATAAGTCTGCTGGCGTTTTTCTTCACGCTTTTCAAGACGAACGGATACCTGTTCAATTTCAAGGAGTACGACATGCTAATGTCACTTCCTTTTGAGGCAAGGACGGTAGCAGGCTGCAAGTTCCTGTACATGTATGTCAAGAGCCTGCCGTGGTATATCAGCATCTCTCTTGCGATGCTGATCGGATACGCTGTCTATGCCGATCCGGCCGCGGCCGTATATCCTGTCTGGATAATACTCTCGTTCTTTCTGCCTGTCATACCTATGCTGATCGCGGCCTTCCTGGGCTTTCTGATCGCGAGGATAAGCGCGGGTTTCAGAAAGACGAATATTATACAGACGGTGCTGATGATGGCCTTTGTGATTTTCTGCTTCTCGCTCCGCTTCATAATCGAGAGTGTCTTCAAGAACGATAAGGTTGAGGCGACGCTTGAGAGGACGTCGGAGATCACATCGAATGCGGCAGGGATATATCTGCCCGCGAAGTGGTTTTCGGATGCTGTTACCGGGAACAGCGTCATAGCTATGTTGCTGCTCATTGGTGTGAGCGTGCTGCTGTTCACGGCGGTGTTCCATGTCGTCGGAAATTCGTACAGGAGCATCAATTCCGCTCTGAAGTCCCATGCGGCCTCAAAGAAATACAAACTGAGCGGTCAGAAGAAGCGCAGCGTTGTGAACTCCATTGCTTTCAAGGAATATAAAAGACTTGTGGGGTCTTCCGCATATACCGTGAACGGCGCTATGGGCGAGATACTTGCCATACTCTTGGGACTGATCACTCTGGTCCTCGGATTTGACAGAATAGTACAGGTAGTGACCAATGACGCTCCGTTCGATCACGCCATGCTGCAGCCGGCTATTCCGTTCCTTGTCTATTTCTTCATCGGCATGGCAGCGACCACCGCGATGTCTCCGTCGCTTGAGGGCAGGAATTACTGGATCGTGCAAAGCCTGCCAATAGAAAAGAAAACGCTTTATCAGGGCAAGATGCTTTTTAACCTATACCTGACAGTGCCTGCAATGACTTTTGCCACACTGTGCATGTGTATATCCGCAAAGGTCCCTATAGTAGATACTGTGTTATACTTAATATTAGGACTTGCGCTCTGTGCATTCTCCACGGCCTGGGGATGCGTATGCGGTGTGAAGCACATGAGGCTCGACTGGGAAAACGAGATAGAGGCCATCAAGCAGGGAGCCGCTGTAGCTCTCTACATGCTGCCTAACATGTTTGTGGTCATGGGCCTTGTAGTGCTGGTAGTGATACTTGGCCTCAGGATGGATCACAGGCTGCTGGCGCTGGCGTTCATACTTCTGGCAACATTGCTTGCCGCGTTCAGCTACCTGAGAGTCATGTCTTTAGCGAAGCGCAAATAAGGGAAAACGGATGGTACTTACAACAGAAAGACTTATTCTGCGTCCGTGGGAAGATGCGGATGCGGAGTCGCTATATGAATACGCTAAAGACGAGCGCATAGGACCTCCTACAGGCTGGCCTGCCCACACGAGCGTCAGGAACAGCCTGGACATAATCCGGACTGTTCTGGCGGCTCCGGAGACCTACGCGGTATGCCTGAAAGAGGACAACAAAGCGATTGGAAGCATAGGACTCATGGTCGGGCAGCAGAGCAACATCGGCCTGCCGGATACCGAGGCCGAGATAGGCTACTGGATCGGCGTGCCTTTCTGGGGAAGGGGACTGATACCTGAAGGCGTGAGAGAGATAATCCGCTACGCGTTTGAAGACCTGCATCTTGAGAAACTATGGTGCGGCTACTTCGAAGGTAATGACAAGTCGAAGCGGGTCCAGGAGAAGTGCGGCTTCAAATATCAGTATACGAATGAGGATGCTGAATGGGTCAAGATGATGGACAGGCGAACCGAGCACATCTCGTGCCTGACAAGAGAGGACTGGCTGAATGGCGTTTGATTTTAAGAAGGAATACAAAGAGTTCTACATGCCTAAGGACAAGCCGGCCATTGTTGATGTGCCGGAAATGAACTATATTGCCGTACGCGGTCAGGGCGATCCCAACACAGAAGACGGCGAGTACAAGAAAGCCATTGGTCTTTTGTATGGCATTGCTTTCACCATCAAGATGAGCAAGAAGGGCGACCACAGGATCGAAGGATATTTCGATTATGTCGTCCCTCCGCTCGAGGGCTTCTGGTGGCAGGAGGGAGTCGAAGGCATCGACTACGCTCACAAGGAGGATTTCAGATGGATCTCGGTGATTCGTCTTCCGGACTTTGTTACCGGGGCTGATTTTGACTGGGCTATCGGCGAGGCCACGCGCAAAAAGAAGGAAGACTTCTCCAAGGTGGAATTCCTGACTGTTGAGGAAGGACTGTGTGTGCAGTGCATGCATATCGGATCCTATGATAACGAGCCTGCAACTGTCGAAATGATGCACAAATACATGGAGGAGCAGGGGTATGCGCTCGACATAACCGATGAGCGCCTGCACCATGAGATATACTTAAGCGACGCGAGAAAGGTCGCGCAGGAGAAACTGAAAACAGTAATTCGCCATCCGATAAGGAAGATATAAGAGGACACTATGGACTATCAGGATATAAACGCGAAGACCATAGACCGATGGATCGAGGAAGGCTGGGAATGGGGCAAGCCGATCAGTCACAAGGTTTATGCGGCGGCGACGCAGGGCATATGGGATGTCAAGCTGACGCCAACCAAAATGGTCCCACATGAATGGTTCGGTGACCTTAAAGGCAAGAAGATGCTTGGCCTTGCAAGCGGCGGCGGGCAGCAGATGCCTGTCTTTACCGCGCTTGGAGCGGAATGCACTGTCATGGACATCTCAACGAAGCAGATCGAGACCGAGAGGATGGTCGCTGAGCGCGAAGGCTATGATATAATTGCCATCAAGGGCGACATGACCAAGCCGCTGCCTTTTGAAGATGAGACTTTCGATCTGATTTTCCATCCGGTTTCAAACTGTTATGTGAAAGAAGTCAGACCGATCTGGAAGGAATGCTTCCGCGTGCTGAAGCCGGGAGGATACCTAATCGCGGGAGTCGACCACTATATAAACTACATCGTTGATGAAGAGGAAAGGGAGATAGTCAATTCACTCCCATTCGATCCGCTGACCAACGAAGAGCAGAGAAAACAGCTGGAGAGAGAAGATGCCGGCATGCAGTTCTCACACTCGCTTGAAGAGCAGATCGCCGGGCAGCTTGAAGCTGGATTCACGCTCCTTGACCTGTACGAGGACACTAACGGCGAGGGCAGGCTGCACGAACTTAACATACCGACGTTCCTGGCAATGCGCTCAGTAAAAATGGGATAAATATGGACGAAAGATTCGATTTACAGAAATACCTGACCGAAGGGGTCGAGCAGGTAATCAAGGACGCTCTCAAGGCGACTCTTAAGGATACGCGCGAGAGCACTTTTCTGGTGAAGTTTGCCGCCGCCTGCGCAGTCGCGGACAAAAGAAGAGAGAAAAACGAAAAGAAAGGCCTTCATGTGCCTTCGTATCTGATCGCGAGCATTACATCAAGCTGCAATCTGCACTGTGAGGGCTGCTACTCGAGAGCCAACAACGCGACTATTGACTGCGAGCCGATGATGCAGCTTAGCGGCGATGAGTGGCAGAGGATCTTCAGGGAGGCTGAAGAACTCGGCGTCAGCTTCATACTTCTGGCGGGCGGCGAGCCTATGCTCCGCTGGGACGTGATCGAAGCAGCGGGGGACATGAAGAACATCATGTTCCCGGTATTCACAAACGGGACTTTCATGACCGCCAAGCACCTGGACCTTCTTGACAGATGCCGCAACATCGTGACTGTCATAAGCATTGAAGGCGGACGCGAGGAGACCGATGCCAGAAGAGGCGAAGGTGTTTATGATTCTGTCATAGAAAAGATGGACAGCCTATGCAGAAAAGGTATCATCTACGGTGTGTCCGTCACTGTAACGAAAGAGAACATGCAGCAGGTATATTCCGACGAATTCCTGGATGAACTCAGGGCCCGCGGATGCAAGGCCGTGTTCTATATAGAGTTCGTGCCGGTCTCTGATGAAGGTGCGCATCTTGCACCTGATGACGCTGACCGCGAGTTCATGACCGCAAGGATAGATGAACTTCGAAGCAGCAAGCAGGACATGATATACATCTCCTTCCCGGGAGACGAGAAGAGCTCCGGCGGATGCCTGGCGGCAGGCCGCGGATTCTTCCACATAAACTCGCACGGCGGAGCAGAGCCTTGTCCGTTCTCCCCATACTCTGACATCAATGTCAAAGACACTTCGCTGAGAGAAGCACTTCAGTCAGATCTCTTCACGGCGCTCAGAACAAGCGATATTCTTGCAGATGATCACATAGGAGGCTGCGTCCTTCACGCAAAAAAAGAACAGGTTGAAAAACTTTTAAATAAGGAGTGTGCTGTTTGAAAAAGTACAACACAATGGAGATTGTCGGCTGACCGGGAGGTTTGCAGACGATCACAAACCTCCCGCTGAAAGGCAATTGAAGTCGACAATTTTCAGGAGGTAAAACAATGAATACAAACGACGTTATCATACGTTCAGAGAAAAAAGGAGAATACAGAGAGGTCGAGAACCTTATAAGAGAGTCGTTCTGGAACGTCTACAGGCCGGGATGCAGCGAGCACTATGTGATACACGTGCTGCGTGATGATCCGGCATTCGTGAAGGAGCTGGACTTTGTGATGGAAAAGGGCGGCAGATTGATAGGCCAGAACATGTTCATGAGGACTGTCATCAACGCTGATGACGGACGTGATGTGAACGTTCTGACGATGGGTCCTATCTGCATCACACCTGATCTTAAGCGCATGGGCTACGGGAAGCTGCTATTGGACTATTCTCTTAAGAAGGCTGCGGAGATGGGATTTGGCGCCGTGCTCTTTGAGGGCAATATCGATTTCTATAGTACCTGCGGATTCGATTATGCGAGGAAGTTCGGTATAAGGTATCACGATCTTCCGGAAGGAGCAGATGATTCGTTCTTCCTGTGCAGGGAGCTGATACCGGGCTATCTCGATAGCGTGACCGGGGTTTATCAGACGCCTAAGGGTTACTATGTGGATGACAAAGATGTAGAGGAATTCGACAGGTTGTTTCCGCCTAAAGAGAAGCTGAAACTGCCGGGCCAGATCTTCGGATAATGACCGGATAAGAAGACGGAGGCTTTCACATTTACAGTATGTGAGGGCCTCCTTTTTTGATACAATAAGCATAAGAGGTGAACAATCATGATCAGAGACAAAGTGATAGTCGGGGAAGCGACTGAATACCCGCTGAATGGAATACTGACGATACCGGAAGCCGATGGTCCTGTGCCTGCGGTGGTGATGGTGCACGGCTCGGGATCAAGCAACATGGACGAGAAGGTGCTGAAGCTGACCCCGTTCAAAGATCTTGCGGAAGGTCTTGCGAGGCATGGCATAGCGTCGCTTCGCTACGACAAGAGAAGCTTTGCTCACGGGCGCAAAATGCTTAAAGCGGGCAATATCACGGTAAAGGAAGAGACCATAGAAGACGCGGTGCTGGCGGTAAACATGCTGAAGAAAGATCCGCGTATCGACAATGACAACATATACATTCTGGGTCACAGCATGGGCGCCATGCTCGCTCCGAGGATAGATGCCGAGGGCGGAGACGTGAAAGGCCTTGTCATGATGGCAGGTTCTCCATGTAGGCTCGAGGATATCGTGATCAGGCAGCTTGGACAGGCTGAGGGCTATAACCCTGTTATCAGAGGAATAGTAGGGCTGGAGCGCAAGATCTACGCGGGCAAGTTTGACGGGATCTATCAGATGAGCGATGAAGAGGCAAAGAAAAAGAAGTTTGCCGGCGGCACGACCCTCTACTACTTCAAGGAGATGGGCCAAAAAACCGCGACAGACTATCTTCTGGAGAGCAGCAAGCCTGTGCTGATCATGCAGGGCGGCAAGGATTTCCAGTGTCTGGCAGGTGAGGATTTCAAGGGCTTTCAGGAGCAGCTCGCGGGCAGGGAGAACACGGAATACAAGCTGTATCCGTATCTGAACCACTGCTTCGTGACTGCGCTATATGACGATATAACAAAAGCATCAAAAGAATACAGTCTTGAACGTCACATAGGGGAAGATGTCATAAAAGACATCGCTGATTTCATCAAAGGAGGGATCGACCATGCTTCATGAAGTAAGTTTTGAATCGTATAACAAGAGAGACAAGGTATACGGCTGGGTCTATGTACCGGCTGCTCCGCCTGCAGGCATAATACAGCTGGTGCACGGCTTTGGCGAGCATTCGCGCAGATATCTTCATATGATAGTCAAATTCATGGATGCGGGCTTCATCGTAGCAGCTGATGACCATGTCGGACACGGCAAGACAGCGCTCGAGAACGACTGCTGGGGCGACTGGGGCGACAAGGGGCCTCATACCATGATGGAGGACGAGCACAAGCTGACAGAGCTGGTCAAGGATATGTATCCTGATCTTCCGTATTTCATGTTCGGACACAGCATGGGTTCGTTCATAGCAAGAGACTACATCACAAAGTATGGCTATGAGCTGGACGGCGTAACGCTCTGCGGAACATCGGGAGTCTTCCCAGGCCTCGACAACAGCATCGCCTATCTGCAGAAACTGGTGGATGAGGGCAAGGGCCTTGAGTCTGATCCGGATGTCGGCGGCGTCGTGATGGGCTGGATGTTCGGACGCTGCGATGAGGGCGTGAAGCTCGGCAATGAGTGGATCTGCCATGACGAATACGTTCAGGCCGACCACGCGGAGGATCCGTTCGATGCTTTCACAAGACCGGTGAGCAACAGGTCGTTCCTCGACTTCTGCAAGATGATAGACCTTATCACCGGACCTGAGTGGGCGGAAAAGGTACCGCCTGAACTGCCTGTCTATAATATCGCGGGCGATCAGGACCCGGTCGGCCAGTATGGCGAGGGAGTCTATCAGGTATCCAACTGGATGACGGCAGCAGGTGTCAGCGTTGATACGATGCTGTATTCCGGCTACCGTCATGAGATACACAACTACGACGATCTCAAGGATGAGGTTGAAGAGGGCATAATCGAGTTCTTCTACAGCTGCATCCTTTCCGATGAAGTGGATTTCGATTAGAGACACAGCGGAGGCGCCATGCTGCATGCGAAAAAAGAGTAAAGCCGAAAATGTATACGGAAAGAACGTGTTTGTGACGGGAGCTTCATCCGGGATCGGACAGGCGTGCGCCATTGCTTTTGCAAAAAGCGGGTGCACGGTCACGGGTGTGTCGCGTAATACTGAGGAAAAGACAGAGCACTTCCCGGGCGGAGGCAGTCTTAGCCTGCACCGCCTTGATGTGACTGATGAGGCCGCCGTGAGAGGATTTGTTGAGAGCCTGCCGGGCGTGGATATCGCCATTCTGTGCGCAGGCATGGGAGTTGCCGGGCCTGCGGAAACCACTCCGTCAGAGATGACAAGGCGGCAGATGGAAGTCAACTATTTTGGCACCATCAACGCAGCCCAGCCATGTCTCACCAGGATGCGCGGGCAGGGCAAGGGATTGCTGATAGTCATCGGCTCTATCGCCGGCAGGGTATCGATACCGATGCAGAGCCAGTATTCCGCAAGCAAATACGCGCTGGAGGCGTTTACTGACGCTGTCAGAATGGAGATGAAAAAGTACGGTGTCAGAGCATGCATCATAGAGCCGGGCGACACAAAGACGGGTTTTACCGCGGCAAGAGTGACTCAGGACGACAGCAGCGCGGAGAGCTATGGCAGCGTCCTAAGAAAGAGCGTCGCGAAGATGGCCTCTGACGAGCAAAACGGCAGGTCTCCGGACAGTGTGGCAAGAGTGGCTCTTGCGCTTGCAGGCAGGAAGGATCCTCCTGCGAGGGTACCTGTCGGCATGGATTACAAGGCACTCATGGTGCTGCTCCGTGTGATGCCGGACAAGTGCAAAGAGTTCATATTAAGCAAGCTGTATCTGCCGAAAGGAGAATAAAGGACACAAGCCGGGGCGTTCCTCTGCGACTGAAAAAGCGAAAGGAAAAAGGGACCGGCAGCGCAATATAGAGCAAAAAGACAGTTCATTGAAACTGTCTTTTTTTGTATAATAATTTCAGAATTATGCGCATATTATTTTCGGGGAGAATACATACGAAAATGACACACAGCATACTGAAAATAAAAAGAAAAATCGCAGGGCTTCTGATGAGTCTGCTTGTGGCGTGCCTGCTTGTGATTCAGGCGTCGCCGGCAGCCTTTGCAGTGAGCACGGAGTCTTTTGAGCCGCTCCACGACGAATTCGAATTCTATCCGGTCCTGTACAATAACACCAACGGTCTGCCTACAGCAGAGGCCAACGATATCGTACAGACATCAGACGGCTTCATATGGATAGCCTGTTATGCCGGACTGATCCGTTACGACGGGACAAATTTTGTGCGTCTTGATTCCACAGAGGGCATCAACAGCATTTCCTGTCTTATAGTTGACAGACAGGACAGACTGTGGATAGGCACCAATGAAAACGGCGTTGCGGTGATGGAAGACGGCAAGTTCACTTTCTGGGACGAAAAAGACGGTCTCGGATCGCCTAAGGTGCGCGAGCTGGCAGAGGATGATCAGGGTAATATTTATGCCGGTACTGCTTCCGGTGTTGCAATGATCACCCCTGACCTTGAAATAAAACCGCTTACAGACAGCAGAATAGCCAACGCGTATGTTGACAGCATGGTCCCGGGAACCGACAGTCTGATCTACTGCACAACGAATGATGACGAACTGTTCATCCTTCGCGATGGCAATCTGGTCAATTTCTATGAAAACGACGGTTCCGAGATCGAAAACATCACCGCCATTTATCCTGACCCGAAGGTCGCCGGCAAAATGTATTACGGTACCGAGAAGTCAGGCATTTATCACTTTGACATCAAGGGCGGCCTGGAAAGCGCTGAGCACATAGATATAGATCCGCTCTACGGCGTGAACTGGATGGAGGTGGTGGATGACAGGCTCTGGGTCTGCACCCGCGGAGGCATAGGCATGGTAGATGAAAACGGCTTCCATGATCTGACCTACCTGCCTCTCAACAACTCCATAGACAGCATGATGGAGGACTATGAGGGCAACCTCTGGTTCACATCGTCACGTCTTGGAGTGATGAAGCTGGTGACGAACCGCTTCGAGAACATTTTCGCGGATTATGGCATTCCGGAGACAGTAGTTAACAGCACATGCCTGCTGGACGGAAACATGTATATCGGCACCGACACCGGTCTGGTTGTGATCGATAAAAACGGAATAGTGGATTCCGTCCCGGTCACATCAGCAAAGACTGCATCGGGAGAGCCATTCGACGCTTCAAATCTGGTATCATTCCTTAGTGACAGCCGTGTGCGCTCCGTGATCCGCGACAGCAAGAACCGCCTGTGGATAACCAGCTGGCAGAACCTTGGCCTGCTGTGCTATGACCACGGTGATCTGACCATATACAACAAAGACACCGGATTGCTGTCAGACCGCGTACGTTCCGTTTATGAAAGGAAGGACGGCTCCATGCTGGTGGCGCTTACCGGCGGTCTTAATATCCTGAAAGACGGACAGGTCACAGGTACTTACGATGAGAATTACGGCATCGAGAATGATGAGACACTCATTACCTGCGAGGCACCTAACGGAGACATACTGCTTGGCTCCAACGGCGACGGAATGTACATCATCAACGGCAGCGGTATCAGAAATATCGACAGAGATGACGGCCTGACCTCAGGCGTTATAATGCGCATCAAATACGATGAAGAAAACAAAGTTTTCTGGCTCGTTACGGGAAATTCGATCGCCTACATGACAGAAGACTACGAGGTAACGACAGTACACAACTTCCCGTACCCGGATAACCTCGATATCATCAAAAACAGCAAGGGTGACATGTGGATACTCAGCAGCGACGGCATCTATGTTGTGCCGGCTGAGCAGCTGCTGGCAAATGAGGAGATCGAACCGGTCCACTACGGTATCGTAAACGGCCTCCCGTGCATCGCAACCAGCAATGCATATAACGAGATCACTGCCGACGGCGACCTGTACCTCTCAGGAAGATCGGGCGTAGCGAAGATCAACATAGAGGCACCTCTCGAGGAGGTCCAGGACATCAAAATGGCTGTTCCGTGGGTGGAACTGGATGATGTGGTGACATACCCTAACGAAAAAGGAGTATTTACGATCCCTGCAGGCACGAAAAAACTGGCAGTCTACGGCTACGTCTTCGATTATTCGCTGACGGATCCGACAATTGAGATCAAGCTCGACGGCTTCGACCAGGAGATGATGACATTCAAGCGAAGCGAGCTGAAACCGATCTACTATACCAACCTAAAGAGCGGCAAATACACATTTGTCATGGAACTGAAGGATGCTATGGGCAAGGAAAGCAAGACCCTGAAGACCACGATCATCAAGGAAAAAGCCTTCTATGAGCAGACGGCTTTCGCTATCGGCGTGGCTATCGCAGCCATCATCCTGTTCATGCTCCTTCTGCAGAAACTCGTTGGCAGAAGGCTTAGGATAATCGAAGAAAAGAACCGTGAGGAGCGGCAGCGCGAGCTTGTGGCCAACGAGATGCACATGGCTACCCAGATACAGACCGCCGTATTGCCTCACGTCTTCCCGCCATTCCCTGACCGCAATGAGTTTGACCTCTATGCGTCGATGGATCCGGCAAGGGAGGTCGGAGGAGACTTCTATGACTTCTTCCTGATCGACGATGATCATCTCGGTCTTGTGATCGCGGATGTAAGCGGAAAAGGAATACCTGCGGCGCTCTTCATGATGAACGCCAAGCTGCTGATGAAGTCATACGCGCAGAGAGGCATCACTCCTTCGGAGGTATTTGAGAAAGCAAACAACGAGATCTGCGAGAACAACCAGGCGGAGATGTTCGTAACAGCCTGGCTGGGCATACTGGAGATATCCAGCGGAAAGATGATAGCGTCCAACGCGGGACACGAGTATCCGGCCATTGGCCATCCGGTCACAGGCTTCGAACTTTTAAAAGACAAGCACGGCCTGGTCATCGGAGCTATGGAAAGCATGAAGTATCAGGATTACGAGATGCAGTTTGCGCCTGGCGACAAGATCTTTGTCTATACTGACGGCGTTCCTGAGGCAAGCAATGCGAAGAATGAGCTGTTTGGCACAGACCGCATGCTTGATGCACTCAACATAAACAAGGATGCCGCACCGGAGGAGATGCTTGAGAATGTATATAAGGCAGTCGGAGAATTTGTCGGCGATGCCGAGCAGTTCGATGATCTGACCATGCTGGGCTTTGTTTACCACGGCCCGCAGGAGAAATAAAGGGGGACTATATATGTTTTACGTCAGCGAGATAAACCATGATGTACCGGAAACGTTCGAGAACGAGACACAGAAACTCATCTATGAGGCGCTGGGCAAACTCGGCATACCGTTCGACAGAGTGACAAACGACTACATCGTTTCTATGGATGACTGCGTCTATATCAATGAGAAGCTCGGCACCAATATCGTGAAGAACCTCTTCCTCTGCAACCGTCAGGAGACCGAGTTCTACCTGTACGTGACAAGAGACAACAAGCGCTTCAAGACCAAGATCTTCTCAAAGGCGCTTGGCGTGTCGAGACTTTCGTTCGCGCCTGAAGAAGCGCTGACCGAATACCTCGGCGTAAAAATAGGCGCGGCCAATCCGTTCAGCCTTGTGTTTGACAAGGACAGCAAGGTGCATCTGGTCATAGATGAGGAGCTGATGGAATACGATCGCATAGCGTGCAACGACGCGACAAACAATGCGCACATCTGCATCTCGAAGGCGGACCTGATGGACAAATACCTGCCTTACACAGGCCATGAGCCTGTCATCCTGCACGTCGACGAGGAAGTCGAGGAGTAGAAAAGGAGGCCTTACTGATGAAAACCATTTATCTTGCGGGCGGCTGCTTCTGGGGGACACAGAAGTTCTTCGACCAGTTCGATGGAGTCATCAGAACAGAGGTCGGATACGCAAACGGGCCGGACAGTGCGCCTACATATCAGGATGTCTGCAAAAGCAGCGGGCATGCCGAAACAGTACTTATAGAGTTCGACGAGGATCGCATGAGCCTCGCCGGACTTTTACGTTATTATTTCATGGTGATCGATCCCGTGTCGGTCAACAGGCAGGGGCATGACGTCGGCATACAGTACCGCACCGGCATCTACTATACTGATCCGGACATGCTGCCTGTGATACAAGAGATCTGTGGTGAAGAGGAAGCGAAGATAGGGGCGCCGCTTGCTGTGGAAGTGGAGCCGCTTGCCAATTTCTTCACTGCAGAGGAGTATCACCAGAAGTATCTTGATAAGAATCCGGGCGGCTACTGCCACATCCCGGCATCATACCTAGATCTGAAGGGACAGGGACTGTTATGAGAGATTTTAGTTGGGAATGCAGGACTAAGGTAAGATTCGGCGAGGGCTGCGTCAAAGAGTATCTGGCGGGACTCGTGGAGGAATTCGCTATTCCGGGCGGCAACATCATGATCGGATACGGCGGCGGTTCAGTAAAGAGGAACGGCTCGTATAATGATGTGATGGAAGTGCTGGAGTCGATGGGCTACAGCAGGGAAGGAAACGCCGCTGAAGGGAAGATGATAGTGGAATTCCCGGGCATCATGTCGAATCCGACGCTTAAGAGGATGAAGGAAGGCGCAGAGCTAGCATCGCTGATGGACGTTGGGCTCATTATCGCAATAGGCGGTGGCTCAGTCATGGACTGCTGTAAGGCGATATCCGTTCAGGCAAAGTACGACGGAGACGCCTGGGAGGACTTCTGGATGAAAGGCCTTCCGATGAAGCACGGGATCATTCCTTGCGGAGTCGTGGTCACCATGCCGGCGACAGGAAGCGAGGTGAACGGCTGTGCTGTCCTTACAAATGAAGAGACGAAGATCAAGACAGACAGGGATTATCCTGAGATGAATCCGGTGTTTGCTCTGATGGACCCGGGCTACACGCTTACCATGCCGATGCGCCAGCTCAAGGCAGGCACTTTCGATATCCTCTCTCACATAATGGAGACATACTTCAGCTGGCCGGCCTCGGACAACCCGGCTGATGATGTGTCCGAGGGACTGATGCGCGGCCTTATAAGGGACTTTCGCGCGGCAGTCAAAGATCCGGGGGATCTTCCGGCCAGGAGCAATATAATGTGGACCGCCTCGCTGGCAGAGAACCGCATCATAAAGACGGGCAAGACAAAAGACTTTGAAGCCCACAACATGGAGCACCAGCTGTCGGCATACACCGACTGCAATCATGGCGAGGGACTCGCCGTGCTGCATCCTGCCTACTACAGACATATATATAAGGATGGTCTTCCAAAATTTATGAACTTCGCTGAGAGAGTCTGGGGACTTGACAGGGAAGAATATGGATCGGATGAAGACTTCGCTCTGGCCGGCATAGACGCGCTGGCGGATTTCATAAAGGAGATGGGGCTTCCGACCACACTTAGAGACATAGGTTTCGGAGAGCAAGAAGCAGCAATGCTGCCTGAGATAGCTGAGTCGTGCTTTATATCTCAAGGCGCGTTCAGGCCGCTCACAAAAGAAGAGATACTGGAGATCTACAGGGAAGTATTGTAAGGGATAATGAAAGACTTAAAACACATCCACTACTACGAGAAGCTTCTTGAGCAGACGGCTAACGAGCTCATCCTCAAAGAGAAAGAGGCGGGCGGAGTCGCCGTGGGCTACACATGCTACTATGTTCCGGAAGTCCTTTTGAATTGCGGGAATGCCTTCTCGGTGAGGCTCCGCGCGCCTAACACAGGCTCGCTCGATATAAGCCAGTATTATATGTCGAGTTTTATATGCGGATATACACGCGCGCTGTTTGAGCGCGCCTTTGAGGGAGGCATGAACTTCCTCGATTTTTATGCCAGCTCGGATACATGCCAGCAGATGGTGAGAGTGGTCGAGAATATCAGGGAACTTGAACTCATAAACAATCCGCGCTTTGGCTGGGGCATAATAGACGCACCGCTCAAGATAAGCCCGCACGGAAACAAGCTATATACAGAGCAGGTGAGAGATCACCTTTTGAAGCCACTGGCGGAGAATTACGGCGTAGACGTTTCGGATGAAGCGATACGCGCGGCGGTGCGTGAGCACAACGAGATCTGCAAAATATTTGAAGAGATCTCGGAGATGCGCAAGGAAGACAATCCGCGCATCACGCCGCGCGAGTTCCACATTCTCTGCCTCGTCAGCTATTCATGCCCTAACGCGCAGATACTGCCATACCTTAGGGAGACGCTCGAGGACCTTCGCACGCGCGAGGCCGACGCGGACAAGCGCTGGAGAGCGCGCGTTGTGGTGGTAGGATCGGAGCTCGACGACTACGACTTCGATGAGATAATGGAAAACGCGCGCTGCTACGTCGCGGCGGACAGATACTGCTTCGGCTCCATCCCGGGCCGCCAGCAGATCCCGCTGACAGACGACGAGCCTGCTCTAGACCAGGTCTGCCGCTACTACCTCGAGACCAACCAGTGCCCGCGCTTCATGTCGCACGAGAAGATACAACAGAGACGCGATCTTGTACGCGACCTGGTCCGCGACTACAAGGCCGACGGGATCGTCATAGAACAGGCCAAGTTCTGCGACTTCTGGGGATATGAACGCACGCTGAACACACAGGTTATGCAGGAAGAGTACGGCATCCCGACACTGGGCATCGACCGCGAATACGTGGTCAGGGGCTCCGGCCAGCTCGCCACCCGCATGCAGGCATTTGTGGAGAGCCTCGAGCTGAAAAAGATCCGGAAGGGAGGCGCCGAATGAAGAAGTTCACGCTTAAAAAAGGCGCAGCCTCCAACCTTCAGGACAAGACCGCGATACAAAAGCACAGGGAGTGGCGCGGCCCTCAGGACACAGCATATGACTACCTTCAGTGGTGCCGCCTTTGGGGGATACTCATAAAATGGGCGGCCTCCCATCCGGTCCAGAACGTCAAGGCAGTATGGAGATACCGCTGGATGTTCTCGTATCTGACCGTGCCATCCTTCTTCGACAGGCTCTGCGAGGGCCAGAGAGGCGCAGGCCTCCGAGGCGCCAGAAACAACCTCAACTACCTTGCAAGCGATGTAACAAAAACGCTCACTACGATCTTCAGCGCCGACATGCATCTGCATCCGGGCAGCAGGAAGGCTGAAGAACTGAATAAAAAGATCATCTGCGTGGACGAGCTTCTTCCGAACCTTCTCGGCAAGGGCTTCCCTGACTGCAAGATGATACTCTTCCAGGAATACCCGATGTACCTGCCGTCGCTTATAAACCAGCACAGCCCGGTCCACTACATAGAGCAGTCAGAACTTTACGGGCTGCCGGCCGATGTCTGCCCGCTGCCTTCATTCGAGGCAGGTCTGGCCATAGAGGATGACTTTCCTAAGATCGGCTGCTGCATGCTCACATCCAACATGCCATGCGATGGCAGCATCATGACAACCATGCTGCAGGAGCGCCGCATAGACCTGCCGTCCCAGGTGCTGAACGTGCCTCTCCGCTGGAAGGAAGACGAGGTGCAGGAGTACGCGGTAGGCGAGATAACATCCGCGATAGAGTTCCTTGAAAAGCACACCGGTCAGAAGTTCGACTGGGACGCGTTCACCAAAGGCTGCGAGATCTGGAACAAGCAGAACGAGTGCAAGTTCGAGAAGTGGGACATGAACCGCACCGACATACCGCCTCACACGGGATCTTCCGCGTGGCTCTACCGCATATTCGAGCATCAGGCAGTCGCCGGAGAACCGCTCGCCCTTAAGAACGACCTCAAGGTGAACAGGATACTCCATAAGCAGGTCGCCGCGGGCAAGTGCCCAAAGACCATACGCCACAGGGCAGTGCTCTGGAACACCCCGTGCAACAACTACGCCAACTTCAACAACTGGCTTTTAAACTGCTGGGGCATTGAATCCGTCTGCGAGATGATAGACATACACGGAACGGATCTTATAGACACAAGCAGCCGCGAAAGCATGCTGCGCGGCCTTGCCGACCACTACCAGACATCCACCATGCGCGCCCATACAAAGGGCGGAAGCGAAGTCATGCTGGACAGCCTCTGGGAGAAGTACGAAGAATACAACGCCGACATGATAATCATGTTCGACCAGATATCCTGTAAGGGCGTCGGAGCCATAAACGGCCTCTTCGAAGAGGGCGCCATGAAGCGCGGGATACCTATGGTGCGCGTAAGGCAGGATCTCATGGATCCGACCTCGATAACACGCCGCGAGATGCGTGGTGACGTGAACGTGTTCATGCAGAGCGTCATGAACGAGGAGCCGGTGGATCCGTCGCTCGTGGATTTCGACGATGATCAAAGCTGGTAGGAGGGACAGAAGATGAAAGCACTTAAGATAATACTGGGCGCGGTCACAGGGCTCTTTGCGCTGACCGTGGTCATATACTGGTTCAACCTCGACACTAAGGCTGTCAAGCTGATCGAGAAGCCGATGATGAACCACTACGACAACATGCCGCGTGATAACAGGCTCTAGCAGAAGCAGGAGGACAGAAATGATCAAAGAGTACGCAAAGAAAATGATGGAAAAGGACAGGGTCTTCAGGGACATCGCATATCAGAACGAGACCCTCTGGATCAACGACAAGCTGCTGCCGTTCGAGATGACGGACGCGCTCTGCCAGCTGGTGGTAACAGATGAAGACATCGAAGACACCGAAAGAAGGCTGCACAAGTTTGCACCGTACATAAAGAAGTGCTTCCCTGAGACAAGGGAAGACGACGGACTCATTGAGTCGCCGCTTGAGGACATCCCTAAGATGCAGCTTGAACTCGAGAGAGTATACGGCGCCAAGATCCCGGGCAGATTCATGCTCAAGATGGACAGCCACCTGCCGATAGCGGGCTCGGTCAAGGCCAGAGGCGGCATCTACGAAGTCTTAAAGCACGCGGAAGACCTCGCCCTTGAAGCCGGCCTCATCACAGAGGACGACAACTACGAGAGATTCGCCGATGACGATATGAAAGAGTTCTTCGGAAAGCACACCGTGCAGGTAGGCTCGACCGGAAACCTCGGACTTTCCATCGGCATCATGAGCGCATTCCTCGGATTCAAGGTAAAGGTCCACATGTCGGCAGACGCCAGGCAGTGGAAGAAGGACATGCTGAGATCCAAGGGAGTCGAGGTCATCGAATATGAAGAGGACTATTCAAAGGCAGTCAGCGAAGGCCGCCGCCTATCAGATCTCGATCCGACCAGCTATTTCGTGGATGACGAATATTCGCTCCCGCTCTTCCTGGGCTACGCGGTAGCCGCGGCAAGGACAAAGAAGCAGCTCGAGGATAAAGGCGTCACGGTCGATGCCGATCATCCGCTCATCCTCTACGTGCCTTGCGGAGTAGGCGGAGCGCCGGGCGGCATCTGCTACGGATTCAAGAGGCTCTTCAAGGATGACGTCCACGTGTTCTTCTGCGAGCCTACGCTCTTCCCGTCTGTGCTGCTTGGAATGGCTTCCGACAGATTCAATGAAGTCAACGTCAGCGACTTCGGCCTTTCCGGCATGTCCGCAGCTGACGGCCTGGCATGCGCAAGCCCATCAGGCCTCGTGACCAGGATCTGCCGCAACCTGCTCTCCGGCGACTTCACAGTCAAGGACGCGGTACTCTTCGATTACATGAGGATGCTGAAGAAAACGGAAGACATGTTCATTGAGCCGTCAAGCTGCGCAGCGTTCATAGGACCTCTCACCATAAACAAGTACGATCAGGGCAAGGCATATCTCGAAAAGCACGGCCTCACCGATGAGAAGCTTGCCAACTCCACTCAGATATGCTGGGCAACAGGCGGCAGACTCGTGCCGGATGAGATCTGGGACAAATACATGAACACATATCTCTAATAAAAATCACACATGCATTAAAACAAAAGAAGAGCCGGCAGACGGATCTGCCGGCTCCCTTTTGTAAGAGGGTGAAAGGTGTATGTTGTTTGTTAACCTTGTTCTGCTTTTATTATATGGCGTCAAAAAACGCCCGCAAGCCCCCGTGGGGGTTGAAAAATCAACTTTTTTCTTTCAAATCTTTTACCATTACTTTAGAATAAACTATAACGATACTTTGGGTTTGAAAAGGCAATACAATGAATAAGGAACGTATAGAGCGGATCGAAGAAATGGAGAAGTGTCTTGATGAGTCGAGCAAAGCCATCAAGGATCTTTGGGATGCTCTCATCAATTACGAATGGGCCCGCGAAAGGTATTACAAAGTGCAGGAGTACTACGACAGCGAACTGTGGCTGCAGGACTTTGAAGCCGACGAGGCGGGCAAGCTTCCGAAGGATCTCAAGAGGGGAGTGCTATCAGAAGACGCAGTCTACGATCTGATAACGGATCATGAAAAACTTCTTGAAAGAATGGAAGAAGCGACGCTCTACGAATCAAAGGGAGAGGAATTAGTTTAAAAACAGGGTATGGACGAGAGGAAAGCCAGACTGCAACTCATATTCACGATGCTGCTCTTCGGCACCATAGGCACACTGTCGCGCTTCATCGACATGCCGTCAAGCGTGATAGCTCTGGGAAGGGCTTTCTTCAGCGTGCTTACGATCATCCTGATACTTTCACTCAGAAGGCAAAAGCTCGATTGGGATGACATCAAGCGCAACATCGGCTGGCTTATCCTCAGCTCTGTATTCATGTGCTGCAACTGGGTCTGCCAGTTTGAGGCATTCAAGTACACGACTATCGCAGTCAGCACGCTCTGCTACTACATGCAGCCGGTGTTCTACATACTTGCCGCTGCCATAGTCATAAAAGAGAAGCTGTCGCCGAGGAAACTCGTATGTGTGGCCGTCGCTTTCTGCGGCATGGTATTCGTATCCGGAGTGCTGCAGGCAGGCTTTCATATATCTGAACTGAAGGGCGTACTTTTCGGCATCGCAGGCGGATTCTTCTACGCGATGGTGGTGCTGATCAATAAATACATGAAGGACATATCTCCGGTAAACACTACCATTATGCAGATGGCTCTGGTATCGCTCATAATGCTGCCTTATTCAGCCGCGACAGGAGGCCTTGCGGCAGCAAGGGTCACGACTGTCGGCATAATCTGCCTGATAGTCCTCGGAGCCCTGCACACAGGGATCGCTTACATCATATACTTCGATGCGGTCAACAAGCTGTCAGCACAGACCGTGGGCATCTTAAGCTACATCGACCCTGTTGAGGCCGTGCTGCTTTCAGCGTTTTTCCTTAAGGAGCCGATGACTGTCTGGACAGTGATAGGAGCTGTCATGATACTCGGCGCGGCGGCCATCAGCGAAAGGGAACCGGCAAATAAAGAAACTGCATAAAAAGGGTTTATATATATAAAAACGCGGCGCAGCAAATGCCGCCGCGCAAAAGGGCATGGAAGAGAGAAAAGAGGAACGGAAGGGAATAAGCAAGGGCCTGGCGCAGGCTCTTATAGTGCTGCAGTCTATCATCTACGGCTTCGGTGATCCGATCTCAAAGATCGCGTTTGACGTCGTGCCTGTATATGCGATGATGAGCGTGCGCTATTCGATCGCCTTCGCGGTCTGTTTTCTGCTGTTCCATAAAAGAATAATAAAGACGGTGAAGACCGTGCCGCTAAGAGCATGGCTTATCCCGGGCGTCTGCATCGGCATGAGCTATCTGCTTAACAACGTTGCGCTTTCCATGACAGAGGCGACTTCGGTGGCGTTCATACGATCCATGTCGGTCATAATAACGCCTGCTCTCGCTTTTCTGATGTTTGGAAAGAAGTACCGCTGGCAGCAGCTTCTTGCGCAGATACTGGTGCTTCCGGGCATATACCTTCTGTGTGTGAAAGGCGGCCTCTCAGGCTTCGGAGCAGGTGAGATAGTCACACTGGCAGCAGCCACACTGACCGCAGCGACGCTTGTTCTAAGCGGCAAATATCTTGAGCAGGTCGACCCTATAAGCCTGACCGCCTTAATGGGCGGCTGCTCCGCGGTCCTTGCACTTATTGGCTGCGTCATATTTGAGGGAGCGCATATCGACATGTCAGGCGCGGACGCAAAGGTCTGGGGCATAATCCTTTACCTTGCGATACTCTGCACCTTCCTTGGCTATCTTATGCAGAACCTTGCGCTGACCGGCATCTCCGAAAGGTCGGTCTCGCTCATACAGAGCCTTTGCCCTGTGATGACGGCTATCTTCTCGTTTATCCTTTTGGGCGAGCGGCTCTCGGCAGCGGGCGTAATAGGCGCTGCTATAATAATCCTGTGTTCACTATCTGAGGCATGGAACTGGAAAAGCTCATCGAACGATCAAGAAGAATAGTGTTCTTTGGCGGGGCAGGAGTCTCGACTGCAAGCGGCATCCCGGACTTCAGGTCCGCGGACGGTCTTTACAATGCGGGAACAGGTTTGGATGGCGAGAGGCGCGGGCCCTCGCCTGAAGACATTTTGAGCGCGACTTATTTTGCCCTTCACACAAAGGAGTTCTACGACTTCTACCGCACTCACATGGTCTATCCGGATGCAGAGCCGAATGCCTGCCACAGGTATCTTTATAAGCTTGAAAAACAGGACAAGCTGCGCGCCATCGTGACGCAGAACATAGACGGCCTTCATAAGAAAGCCGGCAACAAGAGGGTGTATGAGCTGCACGGAAGCATCTACGAGAACTACTGCGTGCAGTGCGAGACAGAATACCCGCTAGATAAGATAATGGAAACAGACGGCGTGCCGAGATGCGACAAGTGCGGCGGGATAATAAAGCCGTGGGTCGTGCTCTACGGAGAAGCGCCGGATAAATATACGATGATAGGGGCTTGCCGGGAGATATCCGGCGCAGACCTTATGATAGTCGCGGGGACCTCGCTGTCGGTAGAGCCGGCAGCCTCGCTGATAGGATACTTCAGCGGAAGGGACCTCGTGGTTATAAACAAAGAAGCGACGCCTGCAGATGATAAGGCGACGCTTGTAATAAGAGATGATGTAGCAGGTGTATTTGAGGCACTTGCAAAGAAAAAGCAGCAACAAGCCTGATAACGTGCAGAATGCTATATAGGTAAGGGGATCCAAAATGGGTATAATCGCAGGTTTTATGGTCCCGCATCCTCCGATGATAGTGCCGGACATAGGCAGGGGAAGCGAGGCGCAGGTAGAGGAAACGACAAGGGCATACGAAAGAGTCGCGGATGAGATCGCATCTCTCTGTCCTGAGACGATAGTCATAACGAGTCCGCACTCGATCATGTACGCGGACTGGTTCCATATATCTCCGGGCAGCAAGGCTTCCGGAAGTTTCGCCGGTTTCAGAGCGCCAAACGTCACTTTCAATGAGGAATACGACACCCAACTGGTAGCAGAGATATGCCGCCTTGCAAAGGAGGCAGACTTCCCTGCAGGCACAGAAGGCGAGCGCGACAAGACCCTAGACCACGGCACGATGGTGCCTCTATGGTTCATAAGAAACAAATACAAGGGCGGAAAGATAGTCCGCATAGGGCTTTCAGGCCTGCCTCTCACAGATCACTATAAGCTCGGCATGCTTATAAAAGAGGCTGCCGAAAATCTTGGTAGACGCACTGTCATAATTGCCAGCGGCGACCTGTCACACAAGCTGCAGGAATACGGTCCTTACGGCTATGTGCCTGAGGGACCTCAGTACGACGAGCGGATAATGGACGTTATGGGAAAGGCAGCCTTCGACGAGCTCTTCGACTTTGATGAGGGCTTCTGTGACAAAGCTGCAGAATGCGGCCACCGATCATTTGTCATAATGGCCGGAGCTTTTGACGGCACAGCAGTAAAAGCTGAGCGCCTGTCGCACCAGGATGTGACCGGAGTAGGCTACGGGATCTGCACATTCTATCCTGAAGGAGCCTCCGAAGAACGAAGATACCTCGAAGCCCGCCTGAGCAGAATGGAAGCGGAACTCACAGCACGCCGCGAGCAGTCTGATGAATACGTCAAACTGGCTTATGCCTCAGTCGACGCCTGGGTATCGCGCCGCGACACCATTCCGGTGCCGGCCGGCCTCCCATCCGAGATGCTGACAAGACGCGCCGGAACCTTCGTCTCTATACACAAGCACGGAGCTCTTCGCGGCTGCATCGGAACCATTGGCCCGACGCAGGGTTCTGTTGCAGAGGAAATAATCGAGAACGCAAAAAGCGCATCCACACGCGACCCGCGCTTTGCGCCTATACAGACCGCCGAACTTCCGTATCTCGAGATAACAGTCGATGTGCTCGGCGAGGCGGAAGACATAGACTCGGAAGATGAACTCGATGTCAAGCGCTACGGAGTCATAGTAAGATCCGGCCATAAGCGCGGCCTCCTGCTCCCGGACCTCGACGGAGTCGACACACCGGCTCAGCAGATAGACATAGCCCGCCAGAAAGCCGGCATACATAAATTCGAAAAGATATCACTTCAGAGATTCGAAGTGATCCGCCATTACTAAGATGATCTGCAACACCTGCTTCAGACACTGCAATATTCCGGAAGGCGGCCTTGGCTTCTGCGGAGCCAGGACCTGCAAAGAGGGCGAAGTAATAGCTGCCAATTACGGCAAGGTCACTTCGCTTGCTCTCGACCCTATAGAAAAGAAGCCTCTGGCGCGCTTTCATCCGGGCTCATACATAGTCTCGGTTGGTAGCTACGGCTGCAATCTGCGCTGCCCGTTCTGCCAGAACTATCAGATATCCTGGTCGGAAGAAGCATACCGCCTGGCAAAGACCGCGGAATACATCGCACCTGTTGAGCTCGCTTCCATCGCAGCCCAGACCAGAAACAGAGGCAACATCGGCGTCGCCTTCACCTACAACGAGCCGCTGATCGGCTGGGAATACATCCGCGACACTGCAAAACTGGTCCGTGAAGAGGGCATGTACAACGTTATAGTTACAAACGGCACCGCCTCGCTCGAGGTCCTCTCAGAACTTTCACCTTACATCGATGCCATGAACATCGACCTCAAGGGCTTCACTGATCACTACTACAACGATGTGCTCGGCGGCGACAGAGCCATGACAATGGCCTTCATAAAAGAAGCCGCTAAACATTGCCACATCGAGCTGACCACGCTCATCGTACCGGGCGAAAACGACAGCGAGGATGAGATCCGCGAAATGTGTTCATGGATAGCTTCACTGACAAGCGTTAGCGGAAGCGGAAAAGACATACCGCTTCACATCTCGCGCTTCTTCCCGCGCTTTAATATGACGGACAGACGCGCGACTGACGTGGGACTCATATACAGGCTTGCGGACATCGCCCGCGAGCAGCTTAAATACGTATACACAGGAAACTGTTGAAAAGGGACTAGGAGATAAAGGGAACGGACTTGAGAAAACTTACTAAAAAAGACATACTCGCAGCATTCAAGACATCATCGCCTATAATAGTGACCTTTCTGGTGCTCGGCGCAGGCTACGGCATACTGATGGAAAAGCACGGTTACGGGCCGCTCTGGTCACTGCTGTCGGGGATAATCATATTCAGCGGGACCGCACAGTTTGTAAGCGTCACGATGCTTACAAGCGGTTCTGTTATTATGGCCTTTCTGACATCCCTCATGATATCCGTCCGCCACATATTCTTCAGCATTTCCATGATAGGCCGTTACAACAATGAAGGCCGCCGCAAGCCGTATCTTTACTATGCGCTTTGCGACGAGACCTACGCTATGCTAAGTAAGGACGACGGCCCTGAAGGAGTCAACGTCAGCAACTACAGACTGCTTGTGACACTCTTCGACCAGAGCGCATGGGTGATCGGATCTGTTCTCGGCGGCTGGATAGGCACCTTACTCACTTTCGATTCCACAGGCATCGACTTCGCCATGACAGCGCTCTTCACGACAGTCTTCATCCAGCAATGGATAGACAACAAGCAGCATCTGCCGGCGATACTCGGAGTCGCAGCAACACTTGCGTGCCGCCTCATCTTAGGAAGCGACATATTCCTGATCCCTGCGATGATCATAATCATTGGCGTGCTCACCGCCGCCCGTGGCCGCATAGAGCCACCCGCAACTGAAACCGCAGGAGGTGACGCCAATGACTGATTACAGACACGCGATAATTGTCATCATAGTCATGGGCCTTGCCGTCCTCGCGACCAGGATCGTGCCTGTGTTCATCTTCGGCAGAGGAGAGAAGGTGCCGGAATTCATCCTCTACCTCGGACGCGTTGTGCCATACACCGCTATGGGACTACTCATAGTCTATTGCCTCAGAGACACACCGGTCCTCGAAGCCCCGCACGGCATCCCGGAGCTGATCTCCCTTGCAGTGGTCACAGCTACATACCTTTGGAGACGCAATACCATCCTGAGCGTAGTAATAGGAACAGCGCTATACATGTTCCTTGTGCAGTCGGTATTTTAAACTGCGCATCCGGCATCAAGCAGATGCAGATGCATTCAATTCTATAGATGAAAAAAGCAACCAGAACACTTTTAATACTAATAATAATCGCGGCCGCTTTCGTATTCGGCCTTAGCGTCTATGTGACACAGTCAGTGAAAGGCGAGATCACCTGGACAGATACAGGAAACGGCCTTACCGAAGCAGAAGCCGCTTCCTGCAAAAGCATAGATCCCCAGTGCATACTCGTCCTGGGATGCGCGGTATGGGAAGACAATAAGCCATCACCAATGCTGAAAGACCGCCTCGACACAGGCATCGCTTTATACAGGGCAGGGGTAGCTCCAAAGCTTCTTCTCAGCGGCGACAACAGCATCGTCGAATACAGTGAGCCGGACTGCATGCTGCAGTACACTCTCGAGCAGGGTGTCCCGCCTGAAGACATATTTCTGGACTATGCCGGCTTTTCGACTTATGAGTCGGTCTATAGAGCACACGCAGTTTTCAGAGCTGACCGCCTGATAGTCGTCACGCAAAAGTACCATCTGTTCAGGGCGCTTAAGGCATGCAATGCCCTCGGCATAAGCGCCAAAGGAGCAGCCTCGAATCAACAGAAGTATGCCGGCAGGGTTTACAGAGAAGTACGAGAAATCCTTGCACGCGATAAAGATTTCTTCAAGGGGATCATAAAGGCAAAACCGACTTACCTGGGTGACGAGATTCCGATCGATGGTGACGGAACAGTAACACACATCAATTTACCGTAATAATCCGGCAGCCAACAGCAAAACCCGTGCTATAATAGGAACGAACAAACTGAAAGGGGACTAAAAATGCTTACACTTGAAAGGGCAAAGGAACTAAACGATTCCGTCGTGAAAGAAGAACACCTTCGCATCCACGCGCTCAATGTAATGGCAGCAATGGGCGCAATGGCCGAGCACTTCGGCGAAGATAAAGAGCACTGGATGGCAGTAGGTTACCTTCACGACTACGACTACGAACAATATCCTGAAGAGCACCTTCTCCACACCGAGAAGGAACTCCTCGCAGAGGGCGTCGACCCTGCTGATGTCCGCGCTATTCTTGCGCACGGCTATGGCCTGATCAATGACGTGGAGCCGATCACCAACATGGAAAAGTCTCTCTTCACAGTCGACGAACTGACAGGCATCATCCAGGCTTACGGCCGTCTCCGTGGTGAAGGAATCATCGGCATGCAGGCCAAAGGCCTTATAAAGCGATTCAAGGATAAACGCTTTGCAGCTAAATGCGACCGCGAAGTGATCCTTAAGGGCTGCGAGATGCTTGGCATGGAGCTTCGTGACGTCGCAGAGATCTGCATTCGAGGCATGGAAGAGCATGCCGAAGAGATAGGCCTCGCAGGCACCCCAGCAGAGTAAAAATAAACCGTCCGAGAAACCCAAATTCGAGGTTCACAGAAAGGTACAAAATGAAAATCACACCTAAAGGCATAGGCTGGCTCATCTTCGGAGTCATCGTATGCGCATCGGCAACAGAAGCAATAGGGATCATCTCAGCACTCAGCACTTTGGCTCTCGGACTCGTATTCATCCTGATCTACGTGATGAAGCAGTTCTTCAAACCGCGTGGTCTGGGCTGGTATATATTTGGCGGCATGCTGCTCGCTTTCTGCATCGAGTCCGGCGTAAATTCCGATACGCTCATTGCAGGTGCTTTAGGCTTCGCATGCCTGGTATGGTTCTATTACAGAAACAAAGATGCGCTCGATTACATGTTTTCCGGCATGACCACAGATGAGATAGGCGACTTCAGCTACGTGGATGAAGACACCTATCCGGAACCTGAAGTCTATGAAACAGTTGAAGAAGTGGTAGAGGAAACAGTTGAAACCGATATCGATGTGGTTGAGGAAGAGGCACCGGCTGAGCCGGCAAAAGCCAAATCATCTTCATCTCAAACAAACAAATCCAAGTCGGCTTCATCCAAACCAGCTGCTTCAAAAGCTGCCGAATCCAAGCCGGCTCTCCAGACCTACCCACCTGAAGGCCCGGAAGAACCGATCGTCGAGTTTGAATTGACAGAGAAAGAATAAAACCGCATTTCATCGGTGCCTGCACCTCCCCGGTGCAGGCATTTTTATTTCTTCCGGTCTGCTCCAAGAGGCCCGCGCTGCCTGCGTGGGAACTGCTAAACCCGCACAGGCAGCTATAGAGCGAGGCCGCTTGGCTAAGCAGACCCGGGGCGCCCACAGGAGGGCACCCCGCAAGTCCCAACCCTCATGCCGATACATTCTCTTTAAATTCTTCAAATTCTTGTCAATAGTTCACCACTGTTTTTTGCCCCTCATTCCGACAACTCATGCACTATTTCCAACCAAAACCGCACTTTCTCCCTGCAAGTACTATTCGTTCCCAAAACCGGGTGTAAAATCCAAATGAAACATCACCAATTCACACCATTTCCTTTCAAACCAAGGTAAAAACTGGCCTAAATACGCTAAATGGTGTGAACTCAAAACATTATTACTTAATTTCACACCCGATTCCGAAAAAAGGGTGTGAATCAGCACAAGGCAGTTGAATTATCACACCTGAGGAGGCGTTTTATGGGAGTTTACATGGATCAAATTGAGCAAATGGTGTGGGAACAGAAACAAATCCTTGAAAATCACACCCGGGAGCTCAAGAATTGTCCGGATGGGTCGTTATGGTGCGCCCATAACCATGGCAAGGAAACTTATTACCACACTTTCGTAGATAATGGTCAGTATAAAAGGACCTCGCTCAGCAAAGATCCGAACACACTTAAGTCTTTGGCCAGGCGCGAGTACTTATCTTTGTCTATCAAGGCGCTGGAGAATAATATCAAAGTGCTGGAAAAAGCGGAGAAGGCCATGATGGCAGGGGACATAGACCATCTGAAGAAACTGATGCAGAAGGCATACAGAGGTCTTCCTGATGAGTACTTCTTTGGAAGCGGAACAGGGGCTGGAAGTATATATCAGTTTGCAGGCGCGGAAGAAGCAACCAAAAGGCATATAGATTGGGGCAAGGAACCATATGAAAAGAGCACCTACAGGCCGGAAAAACTCAGGCTGCCTACATCTGCAGGCTATAAAGTGAGGTCGAAATCCGAACAACATATAGTTGAGCAGCTGGTAAACTATGGAGTCCCTCACAGATACGAGCAGATACTTCAAATCGGAGAAGATGTTACAGCTCCGGACTTTACTTTCAGAAGCTGGAGTTTTGAATTTTTCTATTGGGAACATGCGGGCATGATGGATGACCCATATTACCAGGCAAGACATAAAAGGAAGATGGCTCTTATGGAACGGGCCGGCATAGTGCCATGGAAGAATCTTATAGTAACATATGATAACGATGGTGTAATCAACGTTCCGCTGATCAAAAGCATCATAGAAAATGATGTGATACCTCGTCTATAAGAGCGAACAATAAGTGCTCGTGAGTTGAAAGGATCGTTGGTATAATATATTCGTAATTGATTAAGAGAGGAAGGGCAGTACTTGATAAGCATAGCTGAAAGGATCGCAAAAGAAGTCAATAACGCCGGCGGTAGGACATTCTACGTCGGCGGTTTTGTACGCGACAAACTGCTTGGAATAGAGAACAAGGATGTGGATATAGAGGTACATGGCATAGAGCCTGATGCTCTTTACCGCATACTTGAAAAGGTAGGGGATCCTATAACATTCGGCAAAAGCTTCGGAGTATTCGCGCTTAGAAAAGAGAACCTCGACATAGCGATGCCGCGCCGCGAGCATGCGACAGGAAGAGGGCACAGAGACTTTGAGATAGATGTAGATCCGTTTATTGGAACGGAAAGCGCAGCGAGGCGGCGCGATTTCACGATAAACTCGATAATGCAGGATGTGCTGACAGGCGAGATAGTCGATCACTTTAACGGCCGCGAAGATCTTGCGGGCAGGTTCATCAGGCATATCGACCCTGAGACCTTCATAGAAGATCCGCTCAGGGTCCTGCGCGGAGCTCAGTTCGCGGCCCGCTTTGCCTTCACAATCGATCCTGACACGATAGAACTATGCCGCAGCATAGATCTTTCAACTCTCTCAAAAGAGCGCGTAGAAGAGGAATTAAAAAAGGCCCTTCTTAAAGCAGATAAACCCTCGATATTCTTTGAAGAGCTCCGAAAAATGGATCAGCTCCATACATGGTTTCCGGAGCTCGAGCTTCTCATAGGCCTTGAGCAGGACCCGATTTTCCATCCTGAAGGCGATGTCTGGATACACACAATGGAAGTGCTCGACAGAGCAGCTTCCATGCGCGATAAAGTGTTTGATCCGTATAGATTCATGCTGCTTGCGCTCACACATGATCTTGGCAAGGCCGTGACCACAGCGGAAAAAAACGGACGTATCCATGCATACGAACATGAGATAAAAGGTATGCCGCTGGTAGAGAGTTTTATAAAGCGTCTCACCAACGAAAGGGATGTGATCTCGTACCTGAAGAACATGGTGCCGCTTCACATGAGGCCTAACGTATCTGCCTACTCAAAGCCGGGCATCAAATCCACCAACAGGATGTTTGACGAGGCGACTGCGCCTGAAGACCTCATATGGTTTGCAGCAGCCGACAAGCCGGTCTTTTCCGGCACTGATGAATTCTCAGGCGACAGCGAGTTTCTGTTCGACAGGCTTCGCACCTTCAATGAAACAATGGCGAAGCCGTATGTCACGGGCCGTGACCTCATCGACGCCGGCATAGAACCCGGAGATGATTTCACGGAAATACTCGCCTACGCCCACAAACTCAGACTGGCCGGCATCGACAAGGCCCCGGCCCTCAAGCAGACCCTTGCCTATGCCCGCAAACTTCGAAAAAAGCCTTGAAGCCTTTTATGGCGTTGAATATAATTGAGCCAGGAAGAGCGTCGATCGTCATCGACTAACTCGACCTGAATTATGGTCGCCGCCTAGTTACGTGAACAGGCGGCTTTTTTATTGCCCGCAGTTTACAATTGACGCTCCTTCGCATTTGGCATATCATCAAATCAAAGATGATAACCGGGCCTGAAAGGAGGACCCTCATGATATACATACTACCCGCATTCTGCGCAGTACTCGTATACGTATTTCTCGAAAAAGAAGCTGAGAAACAATATGTACCGGCAGTGATACTAAAGGGTCTGGCATCCCTCTGCTTTGTCTCAATCGGACAGCTCTGCAATCCGGGCAACCAGGTCTCCAATCTGATAGTCATGGGACTCATAATCGGCTTTATAGCAGACATTCTCCTTAACCTAAGGATGGTCTACAAGGAGAAAGGCCAGACGATATTCCTGATAGGCATACTGGTCTTCCTTACCGGGCACATCATGTACCTGGCAGCCGTGCTGCCGCTTTGCAGCAGCAAACTCACATGCATCATTATCGGCATAGTGCTGACGACGCTACTGATGATCTGGATCTTCAAGCGCGTCACAGCAAAGCCGGCATTCAAGATATTCGGCGTCGTGTACATTGGCGCCATCATGCTTTTAATCTGCGTGGCCATTGCCAATGTGATCGCCGCGCCGTCACCATTCAATATGATGTTTGCCGCAGGCGCGGTCTTCTTCCTGGTATCTGACATCGTCCTGATACTCAACACCTTCGGAAGCGAGTTCAAACAGAGCCTGCGTAACACAAATATAAGCCTTTACTATATAGGCCAGCTTTTGATAGCGCTGAGCCTTCAGCTACTGAAATAAAGAAATGATAAAGATCTGCATCTTCGATCTCGACGGCACACTTGCCGCGACACAGGAATCCATAGCAAGACCGGTGAATATGACACTGGCGCTCTACGGACTGCCGCCTCAGCCGGCAGAAGCTTTCAATTACTTTGCAGGCGACGGTCTTAAGAATGCTCTTAAGCGCGCTCTCATTGCCTCCGGTGATACAGACCCATCACATCTTGAGGAAGGTATCCCGCTGTGCCGCTCCTGGATGCAGGAAGACCCCTGCTACCACGCAAAACCATATGACGGAATCGAGCGTGCTCTTGAAACTCTTAAAAGCAACGGCATAAAGATAGCCTGCTTCTCAAACAAACCTCACGAGAGCGCGGTAGGCGTAGTAGAGACCATATTCGGAAAAGGCACCTTCGATCACATACAGGGCCAGACCGACCTCATCCCGATAAAGCCGGCCCCGACTGGCGTATATGAGATACTCTCCAAATTCGGCAAACGCAAGGATGAATGCCTCTACTTTGGCGACACAAACACCGACATGCAGACAGGCAAGAATGCCGGCGTCACCACAGTCGGCGTCACCTGGGGCTTCCGCCCAAGAACAGAACTTGAAGAAAACCACGCAGATATAATAATCGACCATCCAAGTGAGATACCGGGCCTTGCGCTTGGCGGCAAGGGCAAGTAAGCAAACTAGAGAATAAACAGGAACGAAGGGACAGGGCATATGGACGCGAAGACAGGACGCATGGATTTTAAGAGGGTGACACTGAGCATCACCGGAACGATGGCGTCGACAACAGAATATGAACTTCTTAAGACCATGAGAGGCTTTGAAGGCGCGCTGTACGATGGCTCGTGGAATTACAATAAGCTTGTTTCACGCAGGCAGTGCCGCGAGTGCCATTCAAAGCGGGGCAGCAAGGAATACGATGATCTTGCCATAAAGTTCTATAAGCTCGGTGTTCCGTCATGGAACGGCTTCAGCAAAAGCGATCCGGATGTGCTGGACGGAGAATCCTTTTCTCTGGACATAGAACTCTCTGACGGCAAGAAGATATATGCACATGGATGCAACGCTTATCCGAAGAACTACCATGAGTTCATGGAACTCATAGACGAAGCAGTGAGGTGACACCATGATAGGAAGACAGGTCATAAAGTCCGGAAGGACATGGAAAGACAAGGAAGAACTCTTTGAGTTCATGGAAGCGAACTGGAACAAGGAAGAGTACGGTGACTTCTTCATCGGAAAACCGACAGCAGGATCCTTAGCGGAATACATATGCCTGCCTGCGACCCGCAGGTTCATGGTCATAGTGTATCCGAAGAAGGAAAAGGTCATACTATCAGTATGCGATGCGCCTCAGGGACTTGAGAGCAGGCTGATCCAGTCCATCCCGCATCAGGGCAGGATACTCACATCAGCCGTAACGCTTATAGAGCTCGGATCATACGAGCAGGAAAGAAAAGGCCCGGCTGAAGAGGTGCTGCAGGGATACACCGCATACATAAAAGAAATACTGGGAGTGAAGTAGAAGACAATGGCAGACGGCAAGTGGGTAATGACAGAGGAAGATTCGCGAAGGGTCGACCTCACTTTCAGCGCTAAAGCCAGACAAGATCTCAGAAGCCTTCCTAACTATGGACAGCACAAAGCGGTCGACGACCGCAGGGGAGATGCGGAAGAAAAGTGCGTCTTCTGCGGATCAAGGGATCTCCAGTCCGGCTTTGGCGGCTTTGGCGAGGGATTTGGTTATAAGTCGTTTGTTTGCCGCGAGTGCGGAGGCACCACAGACATGGTGTATAAGGACGAAGCCGGCAAATACTTCAAGTGATAATGCAATACTGCCTACAGGAGGAGAGATGAGTTACTTTGAAGGAATAGACCTGAATAAGCTTTTTGACAACGAAAGCGAATACGGAAAGACCTACACTTTCGATGAGCTGACAGATGAGCTTGTCAGCAGAGCTGAGGAGACAATGGGCTACAAACTCCCTGAGTCATATAAGGAGCTGCTCCGCTTTAAAAACGGCGGCGTCATCAATGACGAGCTGGACGAAAGTTGGCTGACTGCTATTTACGGGATCTCTGCTGACCCGAATGAGTTCAACGGCCTGGAGAACATGTACGACAACTGGAGGAATGAATGGGAGTATCCCGACATCGGCATACCATTCGGCGAAACGCCGTCAGCCGGCCATGACATGTTCTATATGGACTTTCGCGTGACTGATGAGAACGGAGAACCACGTATATTAAGGATCGACAACGAAATGGATAACGAGGTGTTCGTTGTAGCAGATAACCTGCCTGAATTCATAAAGTTGATTCTTAAAAACGAGCCTCTGGATGAGTTCGCGACCGGCGAAGGAGGATCTGCAAACTATGTTCCGCCGATAAAAGAGGAAAAGAAATCTCTGCTCAGTAAGCTGCTGGGGCGCTGAACATAAAGACACATCTGATTATTGCATCAAACAGTGATGCATGATATAAGTTAAATACAAGTTAATAAGACCATATAGAGCACGTTAGGGACAGGCCCGGTGACCGTGCAGCAACCTGCCTTTGAGGTAAGGTGCTAATGCCTGAACGATGGGAACGAAAAATGAATCAAAGTCCTGTCGCATACGATGGGACTTTTCTAATGCGCTTCTTATGGTAATAAAGGAAGGAGCGTATTAAATGAGCAACATTATGTGGCATACTGCCCTGAAGCCGGGCACGACCGAAATGCAGGATGTGATTCTTGCAGACGTCGATCCTAATGATTACGAAACTATCGGGACTTTGCTTTCAACGAATATCCTGACAAGCTGGGTCATAGAAACGGAACAAAGCAGCTATCTGCTGATTTCCGACGGAGAATGCGAGAGACCATATCCGAGCGTAATGATCTGGCGAGTCGAGGTCTCCAGAGAAGAAATAAATATTGTGGATCTGCGGAAGGAGGATGGCTGGATCATAAAGCATGTATGGCGAGAATGGCTGATGCCGGAGGAAACGGATGCAGAATATGTTCCGCCGGAACGGTTCCTGATGGTGATGAAAAAGTAACTCTCCGACGCAACAATCACTTTTGCAATTTGCCTAAACGCCATTGCCTCGGGCATACTGCTGAGGCAATGGGCGTTTTTTGGTACGTGTTTCCATATATACTATAGATGTAAAAGAACACAAGAGGAGGATGTGGATGATGTTTTTCGGAATAGTAATGATACTTCTAATAGTTGTTCTGATTGAATCCCTTCAGAAAAGGGTAGATGATTCCTATTCTCAGGATATCGAAAAGAAGCACAAAGAGCTTATCGATATGTATCAGGGCAACCCTCTTGTTGTGAGAGAATTAAAAGCACGAACTGAAACAATGATCCATTCCGGAATGAAGGAATACCAAAATATCGAGTATCAACCTAAGGGGATCAGGGAAGTAACTACTCCGGAGGAACGAGCAGCAAGACGCAAAGCGCAGCTTGCCGGGAAAAAATATGTCCACGAATGGACGGAGAATCAGATTAATGATGTCATCAAAGATATGCTCGAAATGACAGGGGCAACACGCGAAGAGCTTGCGTTGATTATAGCTTATGGGGGAGAAAAGATAGCTCAGACATATTCGAAAGAATGTGAAGTCAATATAGCGGATGCACGATTTGTAATTCAGCAGGTAGAAGCGGTTCTTAACGGCGAAAAGATGCCTGAAAAAAGACAGAAGAAAAGAAACAGCAATAGCATAGTCCAAGGGGAGAAACTTTATGAACTTAACGGAGTTGCAATGAGATCCATGAAGTCATCATCAGTCAGAGCAGCAGGCTATGATGAAATAAAAATGGTCTTATATGTAGAATTCATAGGCGGTGCAACTTATGAATATCTGGATGTGCCTAGTAATGAATACATAAATTTCATCAACTCAAGTTCTCCTGACAGATATGTAAACAATGTGCTGACATCTAAATATGAATATAGAAGTATAGTTAATGAATAATTGTCGCTTTGCATGCGACCTATGGCAGAAGCATTAATGCCATAATGTTACTGTAAGCGATGGAGCAGTCAATTGGCCACCAATACAGATAAGGAGAAAAGGAGGGCAACATATATGTACGGAGCAATATTAGGAGATATAATTGGCAGCCCTTATGAATTTGATAGAGGCAGAAAGACAAAAGACTTCCCGTTCTTCGATAAGGGAGCAAGGTTCACAGACGACAGCGTCATGACCATCGCCGTTGCTGACGCACTTATGGAGGCGATGGATAGAGGTGTCATGGACAATGAGGCAGCTGTAAAGGCATTGCTGATCGACAGCATGCACGGCTGGGGACACAGGTTCCCGAATTCCGGATACGGCGGTCGCTTCTATCAGTGGCTCAGATGCAACGAATGCGAACCATATTACAGCTGGGGCAACGGATCAGCCATGAGAGTGGCAGCCGCAGGCTGGCTTTACGATGACTTTGAGACCACACGCAGAGTCGCAAGGTGGACAGCTGAGGTGACGCACAATCATCCGGAAGGAGTAAAAGGCGCTGAAGCCACAGCCTGCGCGATATTCCTGGCAAGGACAGGAAGCAGCAAGGAAGAAATAAGAGACTTCATAACCAACGACATCGGCTACGATCTCAGCAGAACATGCGATGAGATCCGTCCGGGATACCGCCACGTAGAGTCATGTCAGGAGACAGTACCGGAAGCCATAACAGCATTCCTGGAGGGCAATGACTTTGAGGACGTGATCAGGACAGCAGTTTCACTCGGCGGCGACTGTGACACACTGACCTGTATAGCCGGCAGCATCGCAGAAGCATTCTACGGAGTGCCGGAGTACCTGAAAGCCGAGTGTGAAAACAGGCTGCCTGCAGTCATGAGAGCCATACTGATATGCTTTCATCAGCACATAAGCGCTACAAGAGGCTGATGTAGAAAAATGATTGTGGTATCATAATAAAAACCACTGACCTTAAGCGTGAAAGGGGCCTTAAATGGATGACTTCATAATTCGCAATATAGATATCGCAGACGGATCCGGCAAAGACTTATTCAAAGGAGATGTCGCCTGGAAGGACGGCATCATTACCGCAGTCGGGGACGCCAAAGGCCGTGACGCCAAAAACATCATTGATGCCAAGCCGGGCTGGGTGCTCAGCCCGGGATTCATCGACACGCATACACATAACGACGACCTGGTCTTTGTCGACCACACGCAGTGGCCTCAGCTCAAGCAGGGAATCACCACCGAGATCACAGGCAGCTGCGGCGTCAGCACATTCCCGTTCTCAAAGAAAAACCTGAAAGCTTTGAAGACGTACTGCAAGTATCAGGACATAGTGCTGCCGCACAAGCAGTGGCTGCGCTTTAAGACATATGAAAGTTACCGTAAGGACGCGGACAGCCACGATCCGTTCATCAACGATCTCAATCTGGTCGGGCACGGGACGCTCAGGATAGCCGTGATGGGCATGCAGAACAGAGCTCCGTCGCCTGAAGAAATGGAAAGCATGAAGGATCTTTTGCGCGAGGCCATGGATCACGGCGCCATAGGCATGTCCAGCGGTCTCGTATACGCGCCGGGAGCCTATGCGGACAAGGCTGAACTGACAGAACTCTGCAAGGTGGTGGCTGAATATGACGGCGTTTATTCGACGCACGTTAGGAGCGAAGGCGACGCGCTGCTTGAGGCACTGCAGGAGGCGATAGACATCGGCATGGAGTCGGGCTGCAAAGTGCTGATATCCCATCACAAAGTGACGGTGAACGACTATGACATGCAGCAGAAGGCGTATGAGATGATGGAAGCCGCAAGGCAGAACGGGCTCCGCATCATCAACGACCAGTACATGTACAATACCGGCTCGACGGCCCTGGGAGCATTGCTGCCGCCTTATGTGCTGAGCGAAAAAGTGAAATTCTTCCTGAGCCCTTTCTACAGGGCAAAGGTCAGAAAGTCCATAGAGACCGAAACGTCTTGGATGAACATGATGATGCTTCTGGATCACGAGACCATAATAATCATTCGCGCGGACGCCACACCGCAGTATCAGGGGATGTCGCTCGCGGAGGCAGCCAGGTCAGCGGGCGTAGACGACATAGCGATACTGTTCAGGATACTGCTGAAGAACATCGGCAAGGCCACGATGGTGATGCAGTTCTCGGATATGGAGATGGTGGACAGGATACTCCGCTCGCCGTACACAGCCATAGGATCTGACGGATTAGGAGCAGGCAACGGACACCCGGCACATCCGAGAGCATATGCCAACCAGGTAAAGCTCTTCTCCGAGTTTGTCAGAGAGCGGCACATACTGAGCCTTGAGGAAGCGGTCAGAAGGTGTACCTCGCTGCCGGCTGACTTTCTGGGCATAAACAAGGGACATATAAAAGAGGGGTATGACGCGGACATCGTGATCTTTGACCCTGAGACCATCGGCTCAGACGCCACGATCCTGGATCCGATACGCGAGCCAAAAGGAATAGAGTATGTATTCGTCAACGGAAAGATGAGACTGAAACACGGAGTGATACAGGCTAGCGAGACATAATTCGCAAGAATTACAAGCCCATATAATAGGGATACACATAGCACTCGAGGGCGCCTTCGACGGGAGGCGTCTTATTTTTCATCTTTATGTTAAATACAAACTCCTGTAAAATAATTATGTATATCCATTTAGACTCACGCATATATTCTTCATGAATCTTTGTACAAATAACACTACGTAAAAATGGCAAAAGCGTATTTCTCAAGTACAATATATGATTTCTTGAAAGCTTCTGAAGAGGCTGTTCTTGGCGCAATACTGATAAAGGACGAATTCAGAGCCACTGTCGAACAGCGTTATGCCTGGCAAAGAGAAATAGAAATTATGAAGAACCAGCTCTCATTGCTTGGAGAGGATGGTTTTATTGTCTTTGAGTACACTGTTCCTCGTATAGGAAGCAGAATAGATGTTACTTGTATTATTCGCGGGATCATCTTTGTTTTGGAGTTTAAAGTTAATGCAACGAAGTACTTGATGGATGATGAGGAACAAGTTGTTGATTATGCACTTGATTTAAAGTACTTCCATGAGGAGAGCGAGCTTAGACATATCGTTCCCATACTGATCGCAACAGACGCAGACTCATACGGAACACAGATTACGATCTTTGATGATAAGATTATCGATACAATATTTGCCAATTCAAACAATATTGCTGAGAAGATAAATGCTGTATTGAGAGTCATTCCAGAAAACCCTGAAATTACTGCAAATGCCTGGATAAATTCCAGATACAGACCTACACCGACAATTATTGAAGCAGCACAGGCACTATATCAAAATCATGATGTCAAAGAGATATCGCGAAATGATGCAGGTGCTGAAAACTTGGAGAATACCAACGCGGCAATCAATTATGTAATAGAGGACTGCAAGACAAATAATAAGAAAGCGATTTGTTTTATTACAGGTGTACCAGGTGCTGGCAAAACACTTGCCGGCCTCAATATTGCCAATACAAGGCACAAGTTTGAAGAAGATGACCATGCGGTGTTTCTTTCGGGCAATGGGCCACTTGTTGAGGTTCTTCAGGAAGCACTCGCGAGAGATGACTCAAAGAAGAATGGCATAAGTAAGAGTAAAGCCAAGACAAAAACAAAAGCATTCATACAAATCATTCATAAATTCCGTGATTATGCAGTGGAATCCGAAGATCCTCCAATAGAAAAAGTTGCGATCTTTGACGAGGCGCAACGTGCATGGGATATGGCACAACTGTCCAGTTTCATGTCTCGTCGTAAAGGTGTGGCAGATTTCAATAAATCTGAACCGGAATCCCTGATTGAGTACATGGATCGTCATGAAGATTGGGCAACCATAGTTTGTCTTGTTGGAGGCGGCCAGGAAATAAATACTGGAGAAGGTGGTATAAAAGACTGGTTTGAAGCATTGAATGAGCATTTCAGTGATTGGGATATATACCTTTCAGATAAAATGACTGATAGCGAATATGTTGGTGAAAATACTATCGATGAGCTTCTTACCAGAGAGTATAAAGTGATCCCTGAGCTTCACCTGAGTGTATCCATGCGCTCTTTCAGAAGCGAGAAACAGTCAGCATTTGTAAAAGCATTGCTAGATTGTAATATCGAGGAAGCGTCAAAACTATATAAAGAACTAAACGAAAAATATCCAATCGTATTAACAAGAAAGCTAGATGCTGCAAAAGACTGGGTGAGAATGAAGTCTAGAGGTAGTGAGCGCTATGGTTTAATGGCGACTTCAGCGGCAGAACGTTTGAGGACTCGGGGCATATGGGCTGCAAATGAAATCAAACCTGTAAAATGGTTTCTTGAAGGCAAAGACGATGTAAATTCTTCATTCTATCTTGAGGTAACTGCGACTGAGTTTGCTGTGCAGGGGCTTGAAATCGACTATGGCATTGTCGCATGGGATGGCGACGTACGATATGAAAATGGCGGCTTTGTTTTCAAGAGATTTACAAGAAACATGTGGTGTAACGTAAACAAGCCGGAGCGAAGATCGTACATGAAGAATGCTTATCGCGTTCTTTTGACTAGATCTAGGCAAGGAATGGTCATATACATTCCAGAGGGCAATATGTTCGATCCAACCACAGCGCCCGAATTGTACGATAGCACATACAACTACCTGAAAGAAATTGGAATTATAGAGATATAGATATTATGGAAAACAGATTCAAATCCGGCGATATAGTTCAGCATTTCAAACGCGAGTTGCTGACTGAAGAAGAGCGCACAGGCAATATGTACCTGTATGTCATTATTGGTGTGGCTATGCACAGCGAGACTTGCGAACTCATGATGGTGTACAGGCCGTTGTATGATGATGGTGGAATGTATGTTAGGCCGCTTGAAATGTTTCTAAGTGAAGTGGATCATGAAAAGTATCCAGAGATCACACAGAAATATAGATTCGAAAAGGTGGAAAAATAATGGAAAAACTAATAAAAGCACTCCGTGAATTTAACGAAGAACGCGACTGGGATCAGTTCCACACGCCTGAGAATTTGGCTAAGTCGATAAGTATAGAGGCAGGGGAGCTCCTTGAATGTTTTCAGTGGGACAATAATTATGACAAGAGAGCTCTTTGCGAAGAATTGGCAGATGTGTTTAGTTATTGCATTATGCTCGCTGATAGGCTCGATGTTAGTGTTGAGGATATAGTTTTGGAAAAGCTTGAAAAGACTAAAGAGAAGTATCCCGTGGATAAGGCAAAGGGTATCAGTACAAAATACGACAAACTGTAGAATATGGCTTTTATAGACAAGTTTGACTTTGAAATCAATTCTGTTGGGGACATAAAAAGTCTCAAGCATTACAGCAACAAGGTCGGTGAGAACTGGCCAGTAGTTTACGTGCTGAATAATGACGCTGAGGCATATGTTGGCGAGACTGTAAATGTTGCAAGACGTACGGAACAGCATCTAGGAAACCCTGAAAAGCAAAGCTTGACAGAGATCAGAATTATCAGTGATAAAGATTTCAACAAATCGGTTGTTCTTGATTTGGAGTCGTTTCTGATCAAACATATGGCGGCAGATGGAAAGTATAAGCTGCTGAACGGTAATAACGGTATTCAAGATCATAACTATTATGAGCGTTCGAGATACGAAGATGAATTTAGGGAAATCTGGAAAAAGCTGCGCAAACTCGGAGTTGTCAATAGGACAATAGAGGACATAGAGAATTCAGAACTATACAAATACTCTCCATACAAGTCATTGGGAGCTGAACAGATCGAAGCTGAAATAGAGATCCTTAAAGCATTTGAAGAACATAGATACGATAGGAACGGAGTATCCATAATTGTCAGAGGCGGCGCAGGTACAGGGAAAACGATACTTGCTATATACCTAATGAAACTATTTGCGGATATAAATGCAAAAGGTTTAGAAACTAAAGAGCCGGATGACTATCTGGATGAAGATATCGAGTACATATATGCTGCCGAAAGAATTGATGGCATAGAAAAGATAGGAATAGTCTTTCCTCAGAAGTCTCTCAGAACATCGCTAAAGGATGTGTTCAAAGGAATAAGAGGGCTTTCGCCGGATATGGTATTGGATACAACTGATGTCGTAAACGACTATTTGAAAACCGGAGAAAAGTATGATCTGCTTATCGTCGATGAAGCCCACAGACTCAAATGTCGGAATAAAGGCCACTTATCTTTCTATGGAAGATTCGATGAGTGTAATAGGAAGCTTGGTTTGGATAAGATGACAGGGACTGAGCTTGACTGGATTTTTAAGTGCAGCAAGAATCAGATCATATTCAGAGATGATTTACAGACGATTCGTCCATGCGATATTGATGCAGAGGATTTCAAAAGCATTATTGAAACCAGATACCCTAAAACGATTGTCGATCAGGCACTGGAGACTCAATGGCGTTGTAAAGGCGGAAATGATTACATCAATTATCTCAAGAGAATACTCAGTTGTGTGCCGGTTGAGTATCAAGAGGTCGAGAACTATGACTTCAAACTCTATTCAAATGTCGACAGTATGATCGATGACATAAAGAAGCTGAACGATGAATATGGCCTTTGCAGAACTGCTGCTGGATATGCGTGGCGATGGGAAACAAAGAAAGATAAAACAGCATACGATATCGTAATTGGAGATAGAAAGTATAGGTGGAACTCGACATACGACAACTGGATCACTACTCCTAACGCAGTGAATGAAATAGGGTGTATTCATACTGTTCAGGGATACGATCTGAACTATCTGGGCGTAATCATTGGCGAAGACATTAAGTATGATCCGATAAGTGAACAGATCTATGCTGACAAGAATAATTATTATGATCAGCAAGGCAAATCAGGTGTAGCGGAGAACCCGGAAGCTTTAAGAGAGTATCTGACAAATATATACTTGACGCTCATGACGCGAGGCATTCGTGGTACATATGTATATGTATGCGACCCTGCTCTTAGAGAATATATGAAGCAATTCATTCCTTTGGCATAATTATGGGCAATCCAATCATCACCATCGACCTTCACGGCTTGTTCCGTGACGAGGCCATAAAGGTCATCGACAAGGCCCTAAAACAGGCTGATGACAGCACATATCAGATAAAGCTGGTCCACGGATACAACCGCGGCACCAGCCTCAAAGACATGATTGTCGATGAGTATAAATATCACCCCAAGGTCCTGCGCATCAAGCCGGGTGACAACCTGGGGACGACCATACTTGTACTGCGCGAACTTTAAAACATGAGCAATTTGATCACAAGGACTACAGAGCTGGCCATGTCGGTCACGCTCGCATATATCAGACCCGGCGATACAGTGGTTGACGCTACCTGCGGGACCGGTCAGGATACTGTCGCGCTGGCTCATGCTGTCGGAGATGAAGGAACTGTTTATGCTTTTGATATCCAGAAGACCGCAACGCTGCTCACAGAAGCGAGGCTGCTGTCGCATGGTATCTCAAATGTGCGTCTGAAGATGCAGTCATTCGTTTCGATGGGCGAGCATGTGCCTGAGAATGGCGCGGCCGCAGTGGTGTTCAATCTGGGTTATCTGCCCAGAGGCGATCACAGCATCACTACGACGGCAGACACGACTTTGAAGGGTCTTGAGTGCGCGCTCAGGATCATCAGGCACGGCGGCATAGTTACTGTCGTCATGTATGATGGTCATGAGGAGGGCGCAGAAGAAAAGAAGGCGATCCTTGAGTGGGCGGAGAAGCTCGACCGGAGCACATATCACGTGGCTTATGTCAGCCTGATCAACCAGAAGAACGATCCGCCGGAGATCGTCTGGATAACAAAGAAATAAAGCGAATTGCATAATTGCCGGATGTATCAAAACGACTCTGACAACAGTGAAAAGTACATACTGGTCGCTGTAGCGACAGGCAATGAAGAGGCGGCATGGGACTCACTTGACGAACTTGCCGATCTTTTGGATACGGCCGGAGGCTTCACTGTCTGTCAGGTAGTCCAGAACCTGGATCACCCTGACAAAGCCACATACATAGGCAAGGGCAAGGCTCTTGAGATAAAGGAGACTATAGAGATCCATGAGGCGGACGGCATCATTTGCGATGATGAGCTGACTGCTTCACAGATGCGGAATCTCTCCGAGATAACAGGCGCTAAGGTCATAGACAGGACGACTCTCATACTGGATATCTTTGCAGCCCATGCCCGTACAAGAGAGGGCAAGCTGCAGGTAGAGATAGCCCAGCAGAAATACAGATACGCAAGGCTGAGGGGCATGGGCGAGGCTCTGTCAAGGCTCGGCGCCGGCATAGGCACCAGAGGCCCTGGCGAGACCAAGCTTGAGACCGACAGGCGCGTCATACAAAAGCGAATAAAGATACTCTCGGATGATATTGAGGCCATGAAGAGGGCCCGGGACACGGCCAGAAAGAAGCGCTCTACCAATGCCGTGCCGACAGTTGCCATAGTGGGCTATACCAACGCGGGCAAGTCGACATTACTGAACAGGCTGACGGGTTCCGATGTGCTTTCAGAAGACAAACTCTTTGCCACGCTCGATCCTACCACAAGATCAGCTGAGCTCCCGGACGGGCAGCAAGTGCTGTTCACAGACACAGTAGGCTTCATAAACAAGCTGCCGCACAATCTGGTCGACGCATTCAGGAGCACGCTTGAAGAAGCGGGGTATGCGGATATCATAGTGCATGTCATAGACGCATCCAGCCCTCAGGCAGAGATGCACCGCAAGGTGGTGAAAGACACGCTAATAGACCTTGGCATTACCGACAAGCCTGTCATAACAGTCTGGAACAAATCCGACCTTGTTGAAGAAGACGCGCTCTTTATGGACTTTGAGGCGGATGCATCGGTAAAGATCTCCGCAAAGACCGGAGAGGGCATGGATGCTTTCTTTGATGAGGTAGCGAGGATACTGAGAGAAAGCAGAGTCAGCGTGGATGCGGTCATACCGTATAAGGATGCTGCTCTTGTAGCTGAGATAAGAAAGAACGGCCAGCTTCTTTCAGAAGAATATGAAGAAGATGGCGTACATATAAAAGCCTATGTGCCAAGAGCGCTGGCGAACAAGATGGGAAGATAATAAGAACCAAATAACTGACAATTGTTGGTGCGAGATGAACTATAGCGATTCTGATTCTGAATTGTAGAGGTAACACCATGTTCGAAAAGGTCAAGAAAGTCAATATTGATAAGATATCGAGTGATCTTAAAAGCAAAACTGAGAAACTCGTTGATTCCATATCTGATGCTGTTGATGATTTGGGAGATTCGACTCAGGTGATAACGGAAAAGTTGACAAAACTCGTAGAAAGCGAGCCTAGTGAAAACAAAATGAACAATGGTCACATTACCATCGATGTAGATGTTATCGGACCACAGAAAGAGGACGACGTATTTATTGACATTGAAGAGGCAGAGCCTGAAAAAGCCAAAAGCGCATTTGATTATTTAAAGGAAGAGATTAGAGAGCGTTCTTCCGAGAAGCAGGATCTTAAGGAGGCAATAAAAAAAGAGGAATTAAGGCTTGCTGCTGCTAGAGAAGAAGCAAGAAATAAGAATGTCCTGCGTAAAATCAAGGTTGTTGATAATGCATATTCAAAGAAAGAAATAGAAAGAGACGAACAGGCTCTTATCGATTATAAAAATGCTGAAAAGAAAAAAATCGATGAAGCGAGAGTTCAAAGAAGTAGGGAAATAGCAAGTAAAAACAAAAAGCCTATCGCTGTTGCCTTAGCAAGCATTGTGGCAGCTTGTGGGATTTTCGGTGGGGTTTCAACTCATTCTCACAATGTAGCCTTGTCAGAAGATTATAACTATGCGGTCTCCTGTATCATGGAAGAACAGTATGAGGACGCAGTTAATACGCTCAGTGGACTCGACTACAATGACTCCGGAGCTTTGTGGGATTATGCATATGTTCAATCAGAACTGGAATCATATAAAGGCAACCCGGAAGACATGCTCAATTCATTAACCATTATCGATAATATCGATAATGAGGAGGTAAGAGTTCAATACAACGATGCCTGCAAAGAACTGGAACTGGCTGATGAGATACAGGATGATATTGATAATATAAAGTTTACAACAGTGGAAGACATTTCTGAAGAAAAACTATCTGAGATAGAGATGTTAACTGCCAAATTGGATAAGAGATATCAAATACTTCTTTCAACCGATTCGTATGACTTGGCTATAAGGGTGCTTGAGAATGTAAACAATGACACAGACGCTGGTAGATTAATGGCTGCCATAAATAGTTTGGGGGATATATCGCTTGATTCCAAAGATGTGTTAGACGATTTAAGAAATACATATAATAACTTGTCATCAGCGGATAAAGAAACAATATTGAATTATAAAACTCTTACTACCGCTGAGAGTACATATGCATCTCTTAAGAAGGCGGAAGATGAGAGAATAGCAGCAGAAAAGAAGGCCGAGGAGGAAAGAATAGCAGCAGAAAAGAAGGCCGAAGAAGAGGCGCGCATTGCAGCAGAGGCAGCGGCTGCAAAAGAAAAGGAAGATCAAGAAAAAGCCAGCATGACCGTATATGTCACAAAGACTGGAAAGAAGTATCATCATGAATGGTGTAGCTATTTAAAATCAATAGGCGGGACATACACTCAAGGGAATGCACTTCGATGTGGTTATGAACCTTGCTCAAAATGCATACATTATGATGAAGTACCAAGTTATTATCGTGATTATTAGCTTAATCTTACGTGAATTGTAAGTGACACGAAAGGGGATAACCATGAGCAATTTTGAAGAGTATTTTGACAAAGCAAAAGACATTGCTGATGACGCCCGTGAAGGGGCCATGGATGTTGCTGATGAAGTCATGAGCAAGGTCAGAGAACTCACTGACGACGGCAGGAAGGTAAAAGAACTCAAGAAGAATGCCAAAGAGCAGGCGTCATCGCTTTCTCTTGGCGTAAAGGAAAAAGTGCAGGGGTTCTTCCAGGACGCCGGTGCTGCCGGTGAGATAAAGAAGGGCATCGCTGAGCTTGAGGCGCTGCCGGAATTCGAAGGCTCCATACTGTATTCGATGGAGATACAGGCGCTTATCAGCGACCTTAAGAGGCTCGAACTTATCATCAACGACGGCCGCATGGACAAGGACTCTGTAATTGAAGAGATCAAGAGAGTCGTAGAAAAGGTGCAGCCGGCCGCTGAAATTGAGGCAGGCAATCTGGAGCAGCTGTCAATAGAGCAGGCAAAGGCCATCTCGTTCAATGCCTGCCTGAGAGCGCTGGATGCGATAGGAGAGTAGACTATGAGAAAGTTACTTGTCGTTGTTGACATGCAGAACGACTTTATTGACGGGGCCCTTGGAACTGCGGAGGCCCTTGCGATCGTAGAGAACGTGAAAGCTAAGATACGCGAGTATGATCAGAAGGACATCTTCGTGACAATGGACACTCATGCTCCGGACTACCTGAGCACACAGGAGGGCAGGAACCTCCCTGTTGAGCACTGCATCAAAGGGACTGAAGGCTGGCAGCTGAGAAGCGACATAGCAGAGCTTCTGCCTAAGGCCAAAGTATATGAGAAACCTACATTCGGCAGTACAAGGCTTGCGGAGGATATCGCAAAGATAGCTGCTGAGGAAGATATAGAAATAGAACTGATTGGACTGTGCACGGACATTTGCGTTGTGTCCAACGCGCTGCTGCTGAAGGCTACGATGCCTGAGGTTCCGATCTCGGTGGATCCTGCGTGCTGCGCAGGTGTGACACCTGAATCGCACGAGGCCGCGCTAAAGACCATGCAGATGTGCCAGATCATGCAGAAATAAAGGAGAGGCTTATGAGTTCAATAGATATTAGACTTATTGGGATCACAGACCTTGATACTGACTGCATAGTGAATGCTGCCAACAGCAGGCTTGCCATGGGCAGCGGTGTTTGCGGTGCCATCTTCAGATATGCTGGAATCCGCAAGCTGACCGAAGCCTGCGACGCTATCGGATACTGTCCGACGGGCAAGGCGGTGATCACTCCGGGATTTGATCTTAAGGCAAAGTACGTGGTACATGCGGTAGGGCCTGTCTGGCACGGCGGCATGAATCACGAGCCGGAGGACCTCTACAGCTGCTACAAGGAGTCGCTCGACAGGGCAAAGGAGAATGAATGCCATTCTATAGGATTCCCGCTCATATCGTCCGGCATCTTCGGCTACCCGAAGGCAAAGGCATGGGAGGCGGCTCTCAGCGCCTGCCGCGACTGGATCAATGAGAATCCTGATTACAACATGGACATAGTATTTGCCGTGCTCGATAAGGACATACTCGAGATGGGCAAGAACATCCAGGGCATGAGTAAGACAGGGTGGTAATATGTCAGCTGTACTTATGCGGGCGGTGATCGCCATAACACTGGCTCTTGTATGCTATACCATCGGAGTCTGGTGGGAGCACAAAGATAAAGTGCTGAGGCCTGTCCACCTGGTATTCTTTTGGCTTGGTCTGATCCTTGACGCGACAGGGACACATGCCATGACAATTCTGGCAGGCGATGCTGCAAGCGGCCTTACAGGGGTGCATGGGATCACAGGGTTGATAGCGATAGTCTTGATGTTCATCCATGCAGTATGGGCTACGGCTGTTTTGATTCGGAAAGATGAAAACAGTATGCACACATTCCATCGCTTCAGCATAACAGTCTGGTCTATATGGCTGGTGCCATTCATTATTGGAATGTTCATGGGCATGCATTAAAAGAGGTAATAGATATGAGCGAACTGAAAACAGGAATAAAGTGCACAAAGGAACTGACTGTTACTGAAGACGTGACTGCAGCTGCGCTGGACAGCGGTGGTCTTGCAGTATATGCGACCCCGGCCATGATAGCTCTGATGGAATTTGCTGCCTGGGATAGTGTTGAGGATTGTATGGAAGAAGGCCGTACAACTGTCGGAATGCTGATGAACGTAAAGCATCTTTCTGCGACTCCTGTAGGGATGCATGTCAGGGCAGAAAGCGAACTTGTTGAGATCGAAAGGCGCAGACTTGTGTTCAAAGTCGCGGCCTATGATGATGCCGGGCTCATCGGTGAAGGGACTCATGAGAGATTCATCATCGACACAGACAGATTCATGAGCGCAGCGGAGGCAAAGAAACAATAGGAGGGGTAAGACTATGAGATTCAAAATGATACATGAGAACTTCAACGTCAGCGATCTTGATGTCTCACTGAAGTTCTATGAGAAGGCGCTGGGCCTTAAGGAGATAAGACGGAAGGTAGCCGAGGACGGTTCATTCATTATAGTTTACGTGGGAAACGATGAGGCCGACTTCGAACTCGAACTCACATGGCTTGCCGAGCATCCACAGAAATACGACCTCGGCGAAGAGGAATTCCACCTGGCGTTCCGCGTCGACGACTTCGAAGCTGCACATAAGCTCCATGAAGAGATGGGCTGCATAGCATTTGAGAACCATTCAATGGGCATTTATTTCATCACCGATCCGGATGGATATTGGCTTGAGATAATACCAACAAGAGATTAGAACAGAAAGGGGAATAAGATGAGCAAGGTAAATGATTTTCTTACAGAAGCAGGTGTTTTCTACTTAGCAACTGTTGATGGCGACCAGCCTAAGGTAAGGCCTCTTGGCGCGCACATGGAGATGGACGGCAAGGTCCTCTTTGGCGTTGGAGATTTCAAGGAAGTGTATAAGCAGCTCCTGGCAAATCCTAAGGTCGAGATCGCTTGCGCAAAGCCTGACGGACACTGGCTGCGCTACACAGGTAAGGTCGTATTTGAGACGGATCCGAAGTATGCGGAAGCAAGTCTTGATGCGATGCCTCAGCTTCGCGGCATATACAACGATGAGACAGGCCACAAGCTGATGATGTTCCACCTTGAGGACGCGACTGCGGTCGATATCCCTATGATGGGACCTGGCGAGGATCTGCTGAAATAGAAAGAAAGTGAGGTCGTGGAAATGATAGTCCTGAACGTTACATATAAGTGCAAGCCGGGCATGCGCGAGGCATTCCTGGATGCCATAAAGGCTGAGGGTCTTGACGCGGCAAGCCGCGCTGAGGAGGGCAACTGCAAGTACGATTACTACTTTGCAGCGGACTGCCCGGATGAGCTGTTTCTCTTAGAGCATTGGCGTGACGCCGAAGCGGTAGCGATCCATAATGAGATGCCGCACCTCAAGAGACTTGGCGAGCTTAAGAAGGACTTTGTCGACGAGACTGACCTTAAGAAATACACGGTCTGACCGCATAGGAGGCTGGCATGGGACTTTTTAAAAAGAAAGAGAAAAGGCCGGCGGAGTATCTTGAGGAAAACCGCAGGCTGCTTGACGAGTTCAACGTAACGAAGGCATGGGGCATCAAGAAATACAGGGTGGCCACGCAGTTCGTTTACGATGCAGATAAAAGGCAGTTTGTCGTGGTAGAAGGCCCGGTCGAAGATCCGTCAGTGGACTTCAGGGACAAGAACCCGGATGTCATCAGCTTTGACCAGGTGAAGGATGTTTGGCTTGAGGTGGACGAGTACTGGACTGAGGGAAATGGCGAATTCGAACCTAGGCCAATCAATCAGAACCTTCTGCAGGAGAAGTACAAGGACGTCTACTGGCGGTACGATTTCTACCTTAACATCGAGACCGACCATCCGTATGCGGGCACTATCAGATATCAGATGAACTTCAAGCCGACCATAACGAAGGTGCCGCAGCACGGCATAATGTTTAAGCGCGGAGTCGGCATCGGCGGCACATACAGGGGCGAGGAGATAGAGCAGCTGGCGCTTGAGCTTCAGGCATTTGGAGAAGACGAGCAGAAGATAGAAGACGTCAAGAGAAAGCTGGATATCATCCTTGTTAAGAACAAGGGCAAGACTCTTCTTCAGGGCGTTGGAGACAATCTTATCAGGGACGCTAAGAACGAGATATATTTCAAGAAGCTGGCCAACATGGGAGCTCACGTTGACAGGGCAGCTCGCATATCAAAGCTGCTTCTTGGATAATGACTGAAAAATGGACCAGAGAGAAGAACAAAAAGAGAAAAAGCCTGTCGTAGCGATATGCTACGACTTCGATAAGACCCTCTCTCCTGACAACATGCAGGCGCAGGGCTATCTTCAGGCGATCAGATATGAGTGCCAGGATGAATTCTGGAAGGAGACCAACGAGCTGGCAAGAGCCAACTGCATGGACTCCAATCTTGCGTGGATGTATCTGATGCTTAAAGGTGCGCGAGGCAAGGAGATATTCAGGCGCGAGATGCTTGCTCGCTATGGCTCGCAGGTAGAGCTTTATGACGGTGTCTGCGAGTGGTTCGATCGCATCTGCCGCTACGGAGAAGAGCGCGGCATCACTGTAGAGCACTACATACTGTCATCAGGCCTCAAGGAGATGATAGAAGGCACCTGCATCGCTGATAAGCTCACTGCCATATTCGCCAGCTCGTTCTACTACGACGAGGCGGGCGTGGCCGTATGGCCGGCTCAGGTGGTCAACTACACCAGTAAGACGCAGTTTCTGTTCAGGATCTCCAAGGGCGTACTTGATGTTAACGACAATTCAGTAAACGACTACGTAGCTCCTGAAAATATTCGTGTACCCTTCACAAACATGGTGTATATTGGCGACAGCGAGACGGATATCCCATGTATGAAGCTGGTAAACTCATACGGCGGATACTCGGTAGGAGTCTATGATCCTAAGACAGGTGACAAGAGCAGAGTGCTGAAGCTTATGGATGAGCACAGAATAGGATACTTCGCGCCTGCGGACTATACCGAAGGATCTGAGATGGACGCTCTCATGAAGAGCATCCTGGACAAGACCGCAGAGCGTTATAAATAAGGGGATAATGCATGTATATGATAATACTGTACCTGATACTGGCATTCAGCCCGTTTCTGGTAAACATGTGTCTCAAGACCAAAACCAGAGCATGGATCACACTGATCGTGCTCACGCTCATTGTGGACATAGTGGTTTTGCTTTACATTTTTACAAAATACATAGGATAAAAGAGAGGTTTAAGATATGAAATCATTAGTAGCATATTTTTCAGCCAGCGGATATACTGCTTCACTGGCCAAAAGGGTGGCCGAGGCTGCGGACGCTGACCTGTTTGAGATAAAGCCTGTTGATCCGTATACAGACACTGATCTCAGGTGGACTAACCCACTGGCAAGATGCAATAGAGAAAAGATCGGCAAGAAGGACGTGCCTATCGCAAACAAGGTTGAGAATTTCGATCAGTACGACATGATATATATCGGATTCCCGGTATGGTATTATGCCGAGCCAAACATCATCGACACTTTTGTGAAGAGCTATGACTTCAGCGGCAAGAAGGTAGCGCTGTTTGCGACATCAGGCGGAAGCGATATAGCTAAGGCGCCGGGCAAGATGCAGCCTCTGATGAAGGGCGAGATAGTAGGAGCCAGGCTGTTCAGAGCAGACGAGAGCTTCCCTGTGATCAAGACTTGGACAAACAGCCTGTAAGAAAGCATGATCCAGCTGAATGACGCTGCAATTGAATATATGCGTAGACTCGGATTCAGGGATGTCGTTCTTGGGGTCATCAGGTACACTACGTGATGCGATCCTCCGAGAATGGAGATATCGGTAAGTTTTACCGATGGAGACTCAGCTGAATATTCTGAAGGCTATACAAGGTACGAATCGCAGACAGGGTATGTGTATGTTCCTGCAAAGGGAGTCATCATAGAACAGCCGGCTGCGATCAGATACGAGCGGCATCCGTGGATCGAGGCTTTTGAATTGGACGGGATCAGGCCTGAACCTGCCCGAAGAGAGGGCTTTGGAGATAAAAGCATCCAGGGCTTCGTTCTTTCACTTGGAAAAGTCTATGATGATGTCCAAAGCGACTATGACATGTTTGTTAAAGAAGCTGGTTTCGAAGCGGAATCCTTCTTCAAACATGTTACTGAAAGGATGATAGCAGAGGCTTTTGCTGAGCCCGAGCAGTTCAGGAGGTTTTCCGGGTTTACAGAAAATATGTGGCGTCTTGGGGATGAGCCGTCATATGATCTGGCGATGGGAACGGTGATCCCGGCACTGAGAAAAAACAAGGACATCTGGGACAGATTCAATGCTGAGATCACTGATGAATTCAGGGAGGCATTGGCCGGTTAGCAACAAAGAGAATCAGATATGATCAAAAAGACACTGAAGCAGACATTAAAAATACTGCTCATACTGTTTGTCGCGGCCGCTGTAGTATGCGGCCTGTGGTTTGTTAAAAGAGACAGTGCAGCAGGCGTCAGATACTACCACTTCGATACCGCGGCATTCGATGATAAGTGCGAGCAGCTTTCGGATGCGTCAAAAGCGAAGGATGCTGATGAAATGATCCGGCTCTATGACGAGCTCTATTCAGATTGCGTGGAATTTGAGACCCTGTATGAGGCGGCATATCTCCTGTACTCGATGGACATGGATAATGATTATTACGCCGATGAGCAGAACTGGTCATACAGCGCTCTTGTAAAGTGCGGGGACAAGCTATACACCATATGCCATGACATTGCGCTTTCTTCTAACGCGGAAGCATTCCGCAAGCACATTGGGGATGCAGTTTTTGAAAAATTCAGGGAATACAAGCCTTATACGGACAGAGAACTTGAGATCATAGAAAAAGAGCAGAGTCTGGTGGATGATTACTATGATCTGTACACCGATCCTGATGTGGCTGTCGAGTATAACGGTGTCACATGGGACAGCGATAAGCTGGATGGCCCGGACGGAGATGATCTGTACGAATCGGATCCGGACGAATACTATCGTGTTGCCGACCTGGTGGAAAAGAAATTCAATGAGAAGGCCGGGCCGATATATAAAAAGCTGGTGGTCCTCAGAAATGAGTTTGCCAATATCAGGGGATATGAGGATTATGTCGCTTATGCTGATGAGTTCGCATATACAAGGGATTACACGGACGAGGAAACAAGGCAGCTACATGAGGATGTCAAGGCGGTAATGAAGGAATACCTGCCTTTGTACAGGAATTACTACCGGAATGGTTATGAGTATCTCCCATATATGACGAATGGCCAGCTGCTTGATACGCTCTGCAAGTACAGCGCTGAGATGTGCGATACCGCAGGGCAGGCGGCATCGGTCCTGAAAGAAAAGAATCTCTACTCGATAGGCAGCGGCGCAAGCCGTCAGCCGGGCGCATACACGATAGAACTGGATAAGACAGGCCTGCCGTTCATCTTTATTACAAAATCCGAGGGCGAGAATGCCCTGCCTACGCTGACGCATGAATTCGGCCACTTCACTGAATTTCTGAATGATGAAGGGGAAAACCTCCTTACTGACTCCGACTGCATGGACCTTGCGGAGATAGCATCGAACGGATTCGAGGGTCTCATGACGAATTACTATGATGAGATCTTTCCTGAGCAGGCGGACAGCGCAAGGCATGAGATCATCGATGATCTGATGGAGAATATTCTCTACGGCTGCATACAGGATGAATTCCAGCGTGAAGTTTACAGGGATCCTGACATGACGCTTCAGGAAATGAACCGTCTGAGCGCGAGGATCTACAGTGATTATGGTATAGATTCGGGAACAGAGGACTATTCGTGGGTTTTTGTTACTCACATGTTCGAACTTCCGATGTATAATATAAGTTACGCAGTAAGCGGGCTTGCCGCCATGCAGATATGGAGCAGGAGCGAGACTGACTTTGACGGAGCGGTCAGCATCTGGGAGAAGTTCCTGGATGAAGGTATCTACAACAGGTCCTACCTCGAAGTGGTAGAAAGATGCGGACTTGAAAAGTTTACCGAGCCGGGAGCAGTCGAAGCTATCTGCAAACCTGCACTGGATGCATTCAGGTAGGGGAGCCCGAAAATATATAGAAAAGGAAGTTTTGCAAAATGGATAAGTTTAAAAACAACGAAGATTTTGATTACACGATAGTTATGGACCCTAGGTATCCGGGACTGGATCCGGTAAATCACGAGCCTCTTAAAGGGACTGAGCCTGAGAAGAGCGAGGAGCCGGAGAAGGTAGTTATAGATCCGTGGGAGCGCCTGTATGCTGAATACGAGGAGATGTGTTTCAAGGATCCTACGATACTTGACAAGGACGACGCATATCCGCATTCGTATCAGTGGCGCGTGGGTGACAGATATGACCCTGCCAAGATCGAGGTGCTGAAGGCGGCGCTTAGAGAGGGCAAGAGGATCACGGATACAGAGGCGTATCAGGAATTTGTTGAAGATATAAAGGGCCGTAAGCTTGAACCATTAAACTGGGAATAGGGAGTTTGGATATATGACAGATTTTGAAGAATTCGAAGGCGGCGTAGCGGTAGCTAAGGCGCCGGAAGAAGAGCAAAAGGCGGCTGCGGCCGAGGAGAAACCGGTCGTTGAGGTCGAGGCAGAACCTGTAAGTTCAGGCATCGAGATGGAGTGGGAAGTCGAGACTGTCCCGCCTGAAGAGCCTGAGGTCGAGACCGTGACTGAAGAGACGGTCGTGGAAGAATACTACGAGCCGGGCTACAGACGCAGCAGCTACGGCCCGGGTTACGGCCGGGACTATGACAGAGGTTATGGCCGCGGATTCGGTCAGGGCTACAATCAGAACCGCAGAGTAGCAAGAAGGTTCAACAAGCACCTGTATACATGGTTCCTGTCATTTTTCATGGGACTTTACGGTGTTGACAGATTCGCACGGGGGCAGATAGCCTTGGGATTTCTTAAGCTGTTCACATTCGGCGGACTTGGGATCTGGTATCTCTACGACGTCGTAGTAGCTCTCATAATGTCATACGGCGGGCCTTACAGAGATTCCGAAGATGTAGAGTTTGACCAGTTCGGTATGTTTGTTTACTGATGCGGAGCTTGTAAGATATGAAGCGCGGCCTTAGGTTCTACTGGAACATACTGATCATGATCCTGGCTTTCGGGTCATGGCTTGGAGTATTCTTTTTCGGTAACGGTTCGCTGCTTCAAAACGGCTTCGGGGCTCTTAGGTATTTCACCTTGCAGTCAAATATCTTTGCTGGAGCAGTTGCAGTCGCGTGGCTTGTGAGCGCCGGCAAAAGTGAAGATGGAAGGGCAAGCGATCTTGTAGAGAAGTTCAAGTATGTCGCGGCAGCTTCAGTAGGACTTACGATGATGACCGTACTGTTTTTCCTGGGGCCTATCTACGGCTATCCGTCGATGTTTTCAGGATTCAATCTTCCGATGCATCTCCTGACGCCTCTTCTGGCGATCCTTGAGGTCATCTTTCTCTCGGACTTCAGATATACGCGAAAGGACAATCATCTGGTGATAATCCCGCCGCTTATGTACGGGATCGGCTATCTTATAAACAATCTGGTCAACGGCATGGGCGAGTGGCCTGAAACCAACGACTGGTACTTTTTCTTCCACTGGGGATACCCGGTAGGAGTTCTTATATACGTGGTCCTGATGGTAGTGACATGGTCGATAGGACTTGCGATGCGTAAACTTCAGAGGAGGTAACTATGGAATTTAGCACAGACATTTTCTCACTGTTCGACAAGAAGTGGGCGCTTCTTAGCGCCGGCACTAAGGATGATCACAACACCATGACCATCAGCTGGGGAGGCATGGGCACGCTCTGGAACAAGCCGGTCGTGACCGTTTACGTGAAGCCTATAAGGTTCACGCACAAGTTCATGAACGAGAACGAGTACTTTACGGTCAGCTTCCTGCCTGAGGACAAGCGCGAGGCTCTTAATGTTATGGGTACCATGACGGGCAGGCACCACACCGATAAGGACGCGGCTGCCGGACTGACAGTCAGGGACCTCGGAGAGGCCGTGACTTACGAAGAGGCTGAGCTGGTGTTCCTCTGCAGGAAGGTCTTCTATGAGGACATGATAACCACTCACATGCCTGAGGAGATCGTAAAGCAGCATTACACGCCTGATGAGCCGCACACGCTATATATTGGCGAGGTAGTGGATATCATCAGAAAGTGAAACGCATATAGTTTCCCATGAATAAATCAAGACGCTTAACTTTCAATTCGCCGGTAGTGCTGACCTTCGTCATCATCAGCTTTGGCGCGATGGTGGCCGGTTACCTGACGGCTGGACTCAGCAACCAGCTGCTGTTTGTGACCTACCACTCGTCTCTGGCTTCACCGATGACTTATGTCAGGTTCTTTACGCATGTGCTGGGGCATAACGGCTGGAGCCACTTCATAGGAAATATGATGTACCTCCTGCTGCTTGGGCCGATGCTTGAGGAAAAGTACGGATCGAGGGCTCTCATAGAGGTGATCCTGCTGACAGGTCTTGTGACTGGACTTGTAAACTGGTTCTTCTTCCCGGGCATTGCGCTTTGCGGCGCTTCCGGAGTAGTCTTCGCGTTCATCATGATGACTTCGTTCACAAGCTTCAAGGAGGGCGAGATCCCTCTGACCGTGATACTGGTAGCGATCATATTTATAGGGCAGCAGGTATATGAAGGCCTGTTTGTAGCAGATAATATCTCGAACATGGCGCACATAGTGGGCGGCATCGTTGGCGCTGTAGCCGGATACTTGCTGAATAAAAAGGAATAGGGACAGTCTTTTTTTCGTTGGGACAATAAAAGATATTGAATATGCCTAATTACGAAGAACTTGAAAAGAGCATTTGTTATGTAATAAAGGAGCAGCATCTTAAGCTTGGCTACAGCGCCAATAACAGATGGCTGTACTATCCTTTGAGCGCACTCAACCACATGCTGGGAACGGACTGCGATGTCGCCGGAATGGAGAAGGTCCTTGAGGGATTCTTTGACTATGCTGAGGAGAGGCTCGGCAAGGGGAGCGTGACATATAAGGGCGAGAGGTTCTGCCTGCACATGGATGGCAAAGCGTCGGAATATGTGCATGAAAATGTGCCGGACGAGCCGTTTCTGGTAGAACTGGTGGAGACGTTTTCAAAGCACGGGATCACGATGGATGATGTCGTGGCGGTGTTCAGGAAGTATTCGGACAGGGTGCATGCCGAGGAGGCAGACAACGATGAATTCGATATGCTGGTGTGGTTTGAAGACGGAAAGCCGGATCCATTCGTGTACTGCCTGGCAGATGAGATGGGACACGTCACTTATCACAGGATGACGATGGCAGAGCTGCAGGAGCGGCTCGGATAATAAGGGACTTGAGATAAAAAAGGGAGGACTTAAATGACAACTAATGAAATGATGGAAGCTATTAAGGCCAGACACTCGGTGCGGGCCTACAAGGATATACCTATCGAGCAGGGAGTGCGCAATCAGCTGAACGAGTTCGTCGACAAGTGCAACAGGGAGTCCGGGCTGAACATCACGGTGCAGTACGACGACCCTGAGGGCTTTGATTCAAGGATGGCCCGTTACGGCAGCTTCAGGAACGTCGGCAACTACATCGTGTTGAAGGGCAAGAAGTCAGCGGACTTTGATTTTGCCTGCGGTTACTACGGCGAGAAGATAGTGCTTTTCGCTCAGCATATTGGGCTGAACACATGCTGGGCAGCGCTCACATTCAACAAGAAGAAGGTCAAGACGCTTATTCCTAAGGATGAGGCGTTTTGCATGGTGATAGCGCTTGGTTATGGCGAGACTCAGGGACATCCGCACAAGGGCAAGAGCATATACGATGTGATCGATGTAAAGGGCGGCATGCCTGACTGGTTCGTGGCCGGAGTTGAGGCGGCGCTTCTGGCTCCGACTGCTGTCAATCAGCAGAAATTCGTGTTCTCGCTTGAAGGCGAGGAAGCGTCGGTCAGGGCTAAGGGGTTCGGACCTGAAACAAAGGTAGATCTGGGCATAGTCGCTTATCACTTTGACGTAGCGACCGGAAGAAAGGTCAAACATTGATAAAAGGCGCGACCAGAAGGCGGACATATAAAGCTATATACAGGCTGCTCGACAGGGTGTCGCCTGTGCCTTTCGACTGCGGCACCATCTGCGGCGCGGCCTGCTGCAACGCGGCGGCTTCGGACGAGGAGATGGGTATAATGCTGCTTCCGGGCGAAGAGAAGATCCACGACAGGAAAGCGGACTGGCTCGAGTGGGAGTCACTAAGCTCTGATGAGTACGAGCTGCCGGGCACCTGGAAGGGCAAGATATACTTTGTGAGGTGCAAGACGCCTCCGCACTGCCCGAGAAAGATGCGTCCTATCCAGTGCAGGAGTTTTCCTCTGCTGCCGCATCTTAGCGAGGACGGCGAGCTGACTCTGGTATATAACGACTATGAGCTGCCGTATGTTTGTCCGATGATAGAAGAGGAGATCGAGCTGGACGAGCGCTTTATCAAGGCCACAACGACGGTGTGGAAGCACCTTATACGCGATCCGCTTATATACGACATGGTGTGGGGCGAGTCCCGCGCCAGAGAAATGGATGACGAATGAAGGATTTGGACATTGTTTTTATAGGATCTGCGATACTGGATTCGATCATTAAGGGATTCGATCCGAATCCCGTCTCTTCTGCCGGATACAGGGCAGAGAGCGGGACGCTTAACGCGGGCGGAGAAGCCGTGAACGGATCTATTGCGGCATCCAAGCTCGGCATGAAGACGGCCATACTTTGCTCGCTCGGAAATGACGACGCGGGCGGCATAATAGAGGCGGATCTTAAAAAGCACGGAGTCGATACCAGCCGTATCGCTAAGTCAGATGAACGGCCGACTCCTGTCACGACCATATTCGTGTCTGAAGACGGCGAGCGCATGTCGATCACAAATAGTGCGCATAAAAACAACTTCCATCCGGAGAGATTTGAGGCATCGTTCACTGATGCCAAAGCAATCGTAGTCGGATCTCTTTTCAGGGCGCCTTTCAATGATGCAAAGGTAGTGAATGCTGTTGTCAAAGCTGCCGCGGCAAACGGCGTACTGGTGATTGCAGACACAAAGCTTCCGAACTTCGCGGTGCTTGGTCTTGATGACCTTGCGGATTCGCTTCCGTATGTTGACTACATCACTCCTAACGAGACTGAGGCCAAATACTACACCGGAGAGGAGGATCCTGAAAAGATGGCGGATGTATTCCTCTCTAAGGGAGTTCGCAACGTTATAATCAAGCTGGGCGGCAAGGGCTGCTTTTTCAAGAACAGCAGGGAGTCCATCTACATGCCTGCGTTCAGAATCGATACTGTTGACGCGACAGGCGCGGGAGACAACTTCCTGGCAGGCTTTGCCTCAGAGATCATCCGCGGGGCTAGCGTAAGGGACGCGCTGACCTTCGCGTGCGCGTGCGGAGCCATCTGCAGCACAGCTGTGGGATCAGGCACGTCGCTCAGGGACAGGCAGCAGGTAATCGATTTCATAGAAAAGGGTAAGAGACAGTGAAAAAAAGTGCGCTTGCAGGTGACGCGATGATGCTGGCGGCCACCATGATCTTTGGCGCTATGACCATATTCTCGAAGCAGATACTGGCCGAGCTGGAGGTCTTCAACATGGTGGCGCTCAGATTCCTGATCGCTTTCGCGGTCTGCTTTGCGGTGTTCCATAGGCGCTATAAAACGGTAGACAAGGAGACGACCCTGCACTCTTTCGTGCTTGGAACGTTTCTTTTTATTTCATACTTTTGCATGGTTGAGGGCTGCAAATACACGACGGCTTCAAACGCGGGATTCATGATGAGCCTTGTGGCTTTCTTCACTCCGCTTATAATCTGGGCGCAGGAGAAGATAAGACCGACCGGGCGTCAGACAGCAAGCATCCTTATAACCCTGTTTGGCGTCGGGCTTATGTGCCTTTCGGGGAGGCTGACTCTAAACAAGGGCGATCTTATATGCATATGCTGCGCGTTCTTCTACGCGTTTCAGATGCTGTACACCGAGCGCTACGCGAAGAAGCACGACCCTATAGTGCTGGGCACTTTCCAGCTCATATTCGTATCGGTCTACGCTTTCATATTCTCGTTCGCGCTTGAAGACAGCTTCAGGCTGCCGCAAAGCCCGGCAGGCTGGGGACAGCTGATGTATCTGGCGCTTGGCTGCGGCGCTCTTGGATTCATACTGCAGACTGCGGCTGAGAAATACAGCTCAGCAAATCATGCGACGATCATCTACGCATCGCAGCCGGTATTTGTCGCGATATTCTCGTACCTGATGCTGGCAGAGCCTATATCTCTCAGGCAGATCGCGGGTATAATTATCGTATTCATAGGCGTGCTTATCACAGTAAAGACGGATGGGGAGCTGGCGGATGAAACGTAAAGGATTACTACCGGTCATAACATTGATAATGGCATCTGCTTTCCTGCTTGGAGCCTGCATAGGACTTAGCTACAGACGGATCACTCAGGAAAAAGCCATGAAGATCATGGAGGAAGAGACAGGCTATCTTATAGTGGATGTCAGAAGGCCTGATGAGTTTGCTGAAGGGCACATCGAAGGCGCCATCAACGTTCCAAACGAGGGGATAACAGACGAGATGCCTGAAGAGCTGCCGGATAAGGACCAGCTGCTGCTGGTGTATTGCCGGACCGGAAGACGCAGCAAAGAAGCTGCAGATAAACTGGCAAAGATCGGATACACAAACATCTATGAGATGGGCGGGATCAATACCTGGCCGGGGACCATAGTGACAGGGGACTAGAGAAATATGGAAGTGAGACTTGCGAAACTCGGGGATATGGAGGGTGTCAAGGAGCTCCTCAGAAAATACCACCGGGATACCATTTCGGATGAAGACAGGCCGGATGGCTTTGTGACCACAGCCATCACAGACGAGCAGCTGGCAGAGCTTATCGAAAAAGAAAAGGGCGTGACCATAATCGCTGAACCTTCAGATTGCGGGCCGGACAAGGTGCTCGGATTCTGCTTCGCAGCGCCGTGGGAATTCTGGGAGACCTGGCCGCTATTCAGGCACATGATGGACATCATTCCGGACTACGAGTTTGAGGGCAAAAGGCTTGTCCTAAGCGACACCTATCAGTACGGACCGATGTGCGTTGACCGCTCGATCCGCGGAACAGGAGCCTTCGAAGCGCTGTTCTTCGCGAGCCTTGACCAGTTCAGGGAAAGGTTCCCTATCATGCTGACTTTCGTCAATCAGATCAACAAGAGGTCCGAGAGCGCACACAATAACAAGGCGCACATGGAGACCATAGGCACTTTCGATTTCGGAGACAATCATTACTTCCTGATGGGCATCTGCACTGATGCTTCGGAAAAATACGCAAAGCATATATGACAAGAGATAAGAGACACAAACCAAGAATTGCCAGGCGCGATGACTGGAAAACTAAGCCAATGCCAAAGCAGCACGAGACTTTCATTCTCAGAAGGTCTTTCAGCGAATCGGAAATGAACGCGCTCCGCTTCGGCAATATCCCGCAGGCGATGGAGGACAAGTGGTTCTGGTACATGGAGGACTGGACACTCTGGGCGCATCGCAGTTGGACGGGTTACTGTGTTTACCGGATCGACTTCAAAAAAGACAATAATCATGTCGTGACAGTCAATCGCGACCCTGAGCAGTACGGCTGCACAAGTATCGACCAGGACATCGAGACCCTGAATAAGCTTTTAAACTGGTGGGTCAAAACTCCATATGATCACTATGGCGAGTGGCTTTCGGAAACATACGATGATCTTAAGAAAGCGGGCAAGGTATAGATGGCTATCCATATCGTACTTGTTGAACCTGAAATACCGCCTAATACAGGCAATATTGCAAGAACGGTCGCTGCGACAGACAGCGTCCTGCATTTGGTGAAGCCGCTCGGATTTAATCTGGATGAAAAGAGCCTCAGGCGCGCCGGTCTCGACTACTGGCCGTATGTGTCGCTTGAGGTCCACGAGAGCCTGGACGAGTTCATGGAGAAATACGGCGGCAGAAGGATGTGGCTTTCGACCACAAAGGGCGACAAGCTCTACACCGAGGCGGACTTTAAGGACGAAGACATGATCCTCTTCGGACGCGAGACCGCAGGGCTTCCGCGCGAGTTCATCGAGGCAAGGAAGGAATGGGCGATACGCATACCGATGAGCAGCGACACAAGGCTCAGATCGTTCAATCTGTCAAACGCGGCAAACATAGTATTATTTGAAGCACTGAGACAGCTGGGTTTTCCGGGACTGGAATAGGGGATAGAAAATGAAAAAAGGACTGATAATGGAAGGCGGTGCAATGCGGGGGCTTTTCACCTGCGGGGTGCTGGATGTCTTCCTGGAGAACGGAATAACTTTTGATGGCGCCGCCGGCATATCCGCCGGAGCGGTTCTGGGGTGCAACTTCAAGTCGCGCCAGATCGGAAGGCCTCTTAGATACAACAAGAAATACAGCAGGGATCCGCGCTACTGCAGCTTCAGTTCGCTCATAAAGACAGGTGATCTCTACGGCGAGCAGTTCTGCTATCATGAGCTGCCGGAGGTGCTGGATCCGTTCGACAACGAGACGTTCACGAATGATCCGCTGAATTTCTATGTTGGTGCATCGGACATCGAGACCGGAGAGGCGGTCTTTCACAAATGCTTCGACGGAAGAGAAGAGGATCTTACATGGATGAGGGCTTCAGCTTCGATGCCGGTCGTATCGAGGATAGTCGAGATAGATGATAAGAAGCTTCTGGATGGCGGTATAGTATGCCCGGTCCCTTACGAATTCATGGAGAGCATGGGCTACGACAGAAACATCATCATCCTGACGCAGCCTGCGGACTTCGTAAAAGAAAAATCAAAGACGCTGCCGCTTATCCGGGTAGCGCTTCATAAATACCCGGCTATAGTCAAGGCGATGGCGAGGCGCCACGATGTCTATAACCTCCAGATGGAGGAGATAAAAGAGCGCGAGAGGAGAGGCGAAGCGTTGGTCATAAGGCCTGATGAAGCGCTTGGGATCAGCCGGACTGAAAAGGACCCTGACGAACTCGAGAGAGTTTATCAGGAAGGGCGCAGGATCGCGACCGAGAGGCTGGATGAGATCAAAGCGTTTCTCCAGATAAAAGAGCCGGAGATTTCAGACCGATGACGCAGAGAACAGATCAGGAGGCACATACGATGAAAGTCGACTGGGTAGATGGTTTCACAATAAAGACAGAAGCAAGCGAAGGCGAATTTGTTATTTCGGCAAATAAGGAAGGGTTGCTGTCGCTTGCCGGGCAGCTTGCCGCGCTTGCGGAAGGCAAGCCTGGCGATCATATCCACTATGATGAGAACAACTCTCTTGAGGACGGCTCAGCAGAGCTGATCATCGAGAGGATCTGATACAGCAAAGGGGGACAGAAATGAGCAAGATCACTAATGAGGCTAAGGTCAAGAATCCTCTTATAGTCGGTATCCGTGAGCAGCTTGAACATAGGGCACTTTGGATGTATCTGCTTTGCGATGAGGCAGAAAAGCATGGTCTCAAGGCTGAGGACTTTGCGCCGGATGCCATCAAGAGATGCGGACTTTATCAGGGCCAGAATCTTGTCAAGAAGGGCGGCAAGGGTCAGTCCTTAAAGGGCCTGAAAAAAGCGCTCTTCGGATTCTTTGCGCAGAAGGTTTTCGAGATGGATATCCTGCGCTGCGATGATGACCATCTTGATATAGATTTCCACTACTGCCCGCTTGTAAAGGCCTGGCAGAAGCAGGGCTGCAGCGATGAGCAGATCGCAAAGATGTGTGATCATGCGATGTGCGGAGACCGCGGAATAGGCGAGTGCTTTGGAGTGGAGCTCGATCTGCCGGGCACTATTGCCAAAGGCGATGCTACATGCCAACTGAGATACATCAGAAGGAAATAATCATTGATCTGGAACAGGAATAAAGGGGACAGGAATAACGGGGAATTAATACGCCGGAGGATCGTGTTTTACGGATGGGTCCAGGGCGTCGGCTTTAGATGGAGAGCTCTGCAGGCAGCCTCCAAATTCGGAGTGACCGGCTGGGTGAGAAATGACTTCGGCGGCTCTGTAACGATGGAAATACAAGGCGCTCAGGAAGCTATTGATAGTGTCATACTGGCGATAAAGGAAAGCCCGCATATAAGCATCGACCGTATGGAAGTTGAAACGATCCCGCTGAAGGAAGGGGAACGCAGCTTCCAGCCGGTTTACGGATGGTAAATGACATGAATAAGATACTTTTTGTATGCCACGGATCCATATGCAGAAGTCCTATGAGCATGTTCGTGCTAAGGGATATGGTGCGAAAAAGAGGGATCGGGGAACGGTTCGAAATAGCATCTGCTGCTACAAGCAGGGAGGAGATAGGCAACCCCGTATATCCACCAGCGAGGAGAAAGCTTGCGGAGCACGGCATCTCATGCGGCGGCTATCACGCAAGGCAGATGACAAAAGCAGATTATGATCACTACGATATGATAATCTGCATGGATCATAACAATATCAGAAACATTCACAGGATCACAGGCGGAGATCCGGATGGAAAGATAAGCATGCTGCTCGACTTTACAGACAGAGCAGGAGATGAGGTTGCAGATCCCTGGTATACCGGAAACTTCGACGCGACATGGCGTGATGTCACAGAGGGCTGCGAGGGACTTCTAAGGAGGATAGCAGAAAATGAAAGAAAGTGATTACGAAAAGCAGGCTAAGGAACTGTGGGGCGATACTTCTGCGTTCAGGGAGTATGAAGAGAAAGCCAAAAACCGCACACATCAGGAAAGCAGGAAGATCGGCGATGAGCTGGTAGCTTATTTCGGCAGATTTGCTGAGATAAAGGACCTGCCGCCTGATTCAGATGAGGCGCAGAAACTCGTAAGCGGACTGCAGGATTATCTTACGGAGCATTTCTATACCTGCACTGATGAGATCCTTGCAAGTCTGGGCGAATTCTATGGCAGTGGAGGAGAGATCACTAAGAATATAAATGAGGCAGTGGGTGACGGCGCAGCGGAGTATGCAGCAGAGGCAATAAAGGAGCGTTTCAAAAAATGAAAAAACCAAAAATGCTAAGTGAAGAATATTTCAAAAACTGGAATTACAAAAAGCACGCAAAGTTCTGCACCGCAGTCTATCTCGGTCTTTATGCTTTCGATATGACCGTTTCATACTTCATAGTCAGGAAACTATTGGAAAAGTATAATTGACTTTTTCTCTGCTGTCGTGTAACATAATCGAGCGCGGTCGAAAGACCGCCGGAATGTGCGCGCGTAGCTCAGTGGATAGAGTGGCTGACTACGAATCAGTAGGTCGCGGGTTCGAATCCCTCCGCGCGCACCAAAGCCCCGATATTGATTGAACTAGTCAACAGAAAGTAGACAGTTTAAAAAAGCTATACAAAGCCCATTTCAGTCTTGTACTGGACTGGGCTTTTGTAGTTCAGCGCATATGCCGGTCGTTCATTGTTGTAGTATTTAATGTACTCGCTGATCATTTC
>JAFRCS010000020.1 GCA_017404265.1 Mogibacterium sp.
AATGATCAGCGAGTACATTAAATACTACAACAATGAACGACCGGCATATGCGCTGAACTACAAAAGCCCAGTCCAGTACAAGACTGAAATGGGCTTTGTATAGCTTTTTTAAACTGTCTACTTTCTGTTGACTAGTTCAGGCTTTCGGGCCCGATTTTTGTTTTGGTTTGTTTGTATAAAAATACAGAAAAATTGAAAATAATTCAAAATAAATATTGTGTAAATATACAAAGAATGGTATAGTCATGCATGTAAAGAGTGTATTTTAATACAAAAAGGAGAACAATCATGAAAAAGAAATCATTAGTACTTTTACTCGCACTTGCGATGATATTCACACTTGTACTTAGCGCATGCGGCGGTGGCGGCGGTGAAGCTGCACCTGAAGAGGCCAGCGGCGATTCGGCAGCAGCAGCATACGATAAGATCCTCGAAGGACTCAACGCTGAGGCGGTCGATACTGACGAAGAGATCGTAGTAGCAATGTCACCGGACTTCGCTCCAATGGAGTTCGTTGATCTCTCAAGAAGCGGAGATGACCAGTATGTAGGATATGACGTACTTCTGGCCAAGTATATCGCCAATCACCTGGGCAAAAAGCTGGTGATCAAGCCGATGTCATTCGACGCAGTAATGACCGCTGTACAGACCGGCAACGCAGACATGGGTATTTCCGGATTCAGCTGGACAGCTGAGCGTGCTGAGAACTACTTCATCACAGACTGGTATGAAGCAGGTGAGAACGAGACAGAGCAGGTAGTTATCACTACAGCTGAGAACGAAGGCAAGCTGACTGACGCTGCAAGCTTTGAAGGCCTCAAGGTAGGAGCTCAGGGCGGATCGCTTCAGGAACTCCTCGTAAAGGAACAGCTCCCTGGCGCTGAGTGCGTACTGATGACAGACCTCAACGACCTGGCAACAGCTCTTCTGACAGGAAAGATCGACGCTCTCGCAGTAGCGCAGGGCAACGGCGAATCCTTCATCTCGGCAAATGACGGAAAGCTCGCTCAAAGCGGATTCCAGTTCGAGATCGATGAGAAGTATAAGAACAACGTAGTCCTCATCAACAAGGACAATGCAGAACTCGGAGAGCAGGTCAACGCGATCATAGCTCAGCAGAAGGCTGATGACGTAGCGGATGCATGGTATGAAGCTTCGCAGATGCTCGGCAACATCAAGACCATCGACGAGCTCGGATACGACGATCAGGGCAACAAGATCACAGAGTAGCCTTTACCGGGACACAGAGAATAAGATATCGAAGCAGGGGCTTTCCTGAGGAGAGCCCCTCTCTTTCGGAAAACGGAGGAATAACTTATGACAATGGGTTCGATATTCCATGATATGTGGGATATTTTCGTAGAATACTACATAGGACAGGGACTGCTCTGGACAGGCATAGGATATACACTTGCTCTTTCGGCCATCGCTGTCTTCTTCGGAGCCATACTGGGCGCTCTTTTGGCTATAGGCAAGATGAGCCGCTTCAAGGCGCTGCGCTTTATCATAACGGCGTTTATCGAGATCATGCGCGGCACGCCGGCTCTGCTGCAGCTGTACATCGCGTACTTTATAGTACCGATGCTTCTTACAAATCTGAATCCGACGCCTATCGCGTGCGTCGCCATAGGACTGATGCTCAACTCGGCGGCCTATGTCTCCGAGATCATCCGTTCCGGCATAGACGCGGTGGACAAGGGACAGACGGAGGCGGCAAGGGCTCTTGGCCTTACAGCAAGGACAACGATGGTCAAGGTAGTCATGCCTCAGGCCATCAAGAACATCCTGCCGGCGCTCGGCAACGAGTTCATCACGATAATCAAGGAGACTTCTCTGGCATCCAACTTCTTTGTCGGAGAACTCATGACCACATATGCTGTCATCAAGGGTGTGACGTTCAACCCGATCCCGACCCTTATGGATATCGGCATAATATATTTCGTGATGACGTTCACGCTTTCCAAGCTGATGGGAATTGCTGAAAGGAGGATGAAGGCAAGTGCTTAACGAAAATAAGGAAGTAATGCTTGAAGTAAAGAATATCTTCAAGAACTTCGGCGACCTTGAGGTGCTGAAGGGCGTGAGCACGGAAGTCGACAAGGGCGAAGTAATATCGATCATCGGCGCTTCCGGCTCCGGCAAATCGACTCTCCTGCGCTGCATGAATCTTCTTGAAGAACCGACTTTCGGCGAGGTCTGGATAGAGGGCAAACTGATGACTCCTGTAGACCCGTATCTTCACTACGATGTCATCAAGGCTTCGAATACATACAAGAAGCTGGCGGCAGAGGGCATGGATGAAGTCGATGCCATCATGAAGATAAAGAAGGAGGACCTGCTGCAGGAGAAGAGCGGAAAGGAAGGCTCCGAGTACAAGTCCCTCATGGACAAAATCTACAAGGAGAACCATATAGACACCAATCTGGGACGCAGGAAGATGAGCATGGTGTTCCAGCAGTTCAACCTGTTCAACAACCTGACGGTGCTGGAGAATATAATGCTGGCGCCTGTAGAAACGGCCAAGTACAACAAGGTAAAGGACCTGAATGGCGAGAAGGCAAAGATACGCGAGCAGGCATTCACGCTGCTGAAGCGTATCGGTCTTGAAGACAAGGCGGATGTCTATCCGTCAAAGCTTTCCGGAGGACAGAAGCAGCGTATCGCCATCGTAAGGTCTCTGGCCATGAATCCGGATGTCATGCTCTTTGACGAGCCGACTTCGGCCCTCGACCCGGAGATGATAGGCGAGGTACTGGACCTGATGAAAGAACTCGCTCAGGCGGGAATGACCATGGTCATCGTAACGCACGAGATGGGATTCGCAAGGGAGGTTTCTGACCGCGTGCTGTTCGTCGATGAAGGATATATCAAAGAAGAGGGAACTCCTGAAGAAGTCTTCGACCATCCGAAGGATCCGCGTCTGCAGGACTTCCTCAGCAAAGTTTTATAAATGATGGGTAAGAAAGACATAATCGCGTATATCGATAACGAACTCGCGGACGAGATCACCGGAGTATCTCACAGCATATGGGAGTTCGCGGAACTTTCTCTTAAAGAGACGAAGTCCGCGGCTCTTTATGTTGAAAAACTCAAGGAGCACGGCTTTGAAGTCGAAACAGGCCTTGCCGGAATAGATACCGCGTTCTGCGGAAAGTACGTTTCCGGCAGCGGAAAGCCGGTCATAGGCATACTCGGTGAGTTCGACGCTGTTTCAGGCGTATCCCAGAAGGCCGCGAGCACTCACCATGAGGAACTGATCCCCGGAGGGAGCGGACATGGCTGCGGCCATAACATGCTGGGCGCAGGTTCGTTCGGCGCCGCTGTTGCCGTAAAGAAATACCTTGAGGAAACAGGCACTGACGGTACGGTCATCTTTTTTGGCTGCCCTGGCGAGGAGGGCGGAGCGTCAAAGGCTTTCATGGCCCGCGAGGGAATGTGGAAAGCCCTGGACTGTGCGCTCACATGGCATCCGGGAAACGAGAACCAGACTGTGACGGGTACCTGCAACTCCTGCACACAGGTGCTGTATAAGTTCAAGGGCGTGCCGGCTCACGCGGCAGGAGACCCTGAGAGCGGAAGATCCGCGCTCGACGCGGTAGAACTCATGAACATAGGCGCCAATTATCTGAGAGAGCACATGAAGAGCGAATGCCGCATCCACTATGCAATGGTAGACGGCGGCGGACTGTCTCCGAACGTGGTGCAGCCGCACGCCTCAGTCCTGTACATGGTAAGAGCGGTCATGGTAAAGGACACGCTCGAGCTTCAGGAAAGGGTGGATGCCTGTGCTGAAGGCGCGGCTCTCATGACGGGCACGAGCTTCGAGAGGATATTCGTTGACGGAACTGCCAACACAGTCCCTAACACAACTCTCGAGAAGCTGTTCTATGAAAACATGGAGTACGTACCGATGCCGGAATATACGGAAGAGGAGCTTGCCTTCGCGAAGGAGCTTGATGCTTCATGCCCTGAGCCGGCAGAGATCCCGGGCACGGGAGCAAAGTTTGATCCGGCCATCAGGGAGAAGGTGAAGGAACTTTCTGAAGGAGGAAAGAAATACCTCAACGATTTCATCATGCCGTTCTACAGCGGCAATGAATTCGAGCCCGGCTCGACTGACGTCGGGGACGTCAGCTGGCAGACGCCGGCCGCGCAGTTCAACACCGTGTGTTTCACCGCGCACTCGCCGGGCCATTCCTGGCAGAATGTGTCCTGCGGCGCTTCGACGATAGGCGACAAGGGCATGATATACGCCGCAAAGGTACTGGCCTGCTCCGCGTCCGAGCTCTTTGAGGATGCTTCGATCATAGAAGCTGCCAAAGCCGAGTTCAAAAGCAGGCTCGCGGGAGATGACTATGTATGTCCGATCCCGGCAGACGCAGTTCCGTACATAATCTGAATAAGACGATACAGGATGATAAGCCGCGTATCTGAGGGCAAGGAAGCCCCGGTACGCGGCTTTTTAATAGTCATTAAGAAAGCCGCGGAGGTCTATGAAAGTTCATTAAGTTTGGGCGGCCCGGACATTCGCTTCATCTATAATCACAGTGTATGAAAATGCGGGAGAAGCCCGCAGACAGAACCGGAGAAAGCAAATGATAGTATTCAACAACGTTACCAAGAGATACGGCAGCAACGTCGGTCTGATAAACGCGAGTGTTCATATCAACAGCGGCGACTTCGTATTTCTGGTGGGACCGAGCGGCGCCGGAAAGACGACGTTCATCAGACTGATCCTCAAGGAGATAGAGCCGGACAGCGGCCGCATCATCCTTGCGGGCAAGGACATCACCAAGATCAAAAAACGCGAAGTACCGAAGATCAGACAGAAGATCGGCATGGTATTCCAGGACTTCAGGCTTCTTGAGAAGAAGACGGTCTATGAGAACGTGGCTTTCGCGATGGAGGTCCTCCACAAGAGCAAGAGAGAGATAAGGGAGAGAGTGCCTTACGTACTCGATCTCGTGGGAATAGCTGACAAGGCCAAGAAGTATCCTGACGAGCTGTCTGCCGGCGAGCAGCAGAGAGTCGGTATCGCGAGGGCGCTTGTCAACAAGCCGAGAGTCCTCATCTGCGACGAGCCTACAGGAAACCTCGACCCTGTCACGGCTATGGACATCATGGAACTCCTCGAACAGATCAACGTCAGAGGAACCACGGTCCTGATGGTAACGCATGCCAAGGATATCGTGGATAAGATGAACAAGAGAGTAGTGGCGATCGATCACGGACAGATAGTCCGCGATGAAGAGGGAAGCTACGGATTCGTTCAGCAGAAGGAAGAGGAAGAGGATCTGTACATACCGGGCTTCACAACATTCCTCGATCCAAGCGAGCTGAGGGCGGCTCAGGAGCAGTACAACAGAAGAAACGAGAGCAGAAGCAGAACTGTCGTGAATCACGGACCTGCGGCATACGATGACAGCCTCGTCGACACCTATCTGAACGGTGGGGAGGACGTCTATGAGTAGAGCAGGATACAATCTAAAGCAGGCCTTCTCCCAGATGGGGAGAAACAAGGGCATGTACTTCACGTCCATCATGGCCATCACGGCTATGATGCTCATTCTCGGATTGTTCTTCGTGGCATTCGTGAACGTGAATCTCTTTACCAAATCGATAGAGAAAGACTACAACGTCATCCAGATATACCTCAAGGAAGGACTGACTCCTGAGGTCACCGAGGCGGCAGGACAGTCGCTTCAGACCACGGAAGGCGTGGAGAAGGTCGAATACGTTACAAAGGACCAGGCCCTCCAGACACTCAGAGACAGATGGGGCGAGAACGGATATCTCCTGGAGAACCTTCCGGAGAACCCGCTGCCTGACTCATATACTGTATATGTAACCGATAAGGACGCGGCAAACAATGTAGCGACTCTCGCGCCGGGGATCGAAGGCGTGGATGATGTCGTTTACTACAGAGACACCATAGAAAAACTCGCGCAGGTATCGAGTTTCATAGAACTGGGATCCATCATCGCGATGGCTTTCCTGGTGATAGTATCGATTATCATAGTTGCCAACACCATCAAGCTCACTGTTTTCAACAGAGAGAAAGAGATAAGCATAATGAAATACCTCGGCGCCACTAACTGGTTCGTAAAAGCGCCGTTCATATGGGGAGGCATAATAATTGGCATCCTGTCATCGGTAATAGCGACGGGACTGACATATGTTATTTATAAGAGAGTCGTGGGCATCATAGGCGGCGATATCCTGAGGATACTGTCGGTCAACCTTGTTCCGGCTGAACAGCTCACACTGACGCTTCTTGCCAGCTTCCTCTGCCTCGGCATAGGCATAGGAGTCATCGGAAGCGCGATATCCATCAGAAAATTCCTCAACGTATAAAGACAGGGAAGAGAACGGATGAAAAATAAGAAAAGACTGAGTTTAATACTGATATTCGTCCTGATCGCGACAGTGTTCACGGCGGCGTTTGCAATGTCGTCCTTTGCCTCAAGCCAGGAGGACTACGACGCAGCCCAGCAGGCAGCCAAAGAGGCAAAAGAGGCTACCGAAGCAAAGCGTAAAGAGGCCAAGGCCGCTGCCAAAAAGGCTGCGGAAGCAGTCGCCAACTTCGAAGATGCGGAAAAGGAACTCGAGAACATAAGCGCCGAGATCGAAAACATAAAGGTCGAGATCAGAAATAAAGAGGCTGAGATCGAAGAGACCAAGGCAAAGATGGAGGCCAAGGAGAAAGAGATAGAGGAGCAGAACACAGCCCTCAACAACAGACTCACAGCCATGTACAAGAACGGCAACGCCGGCATGGTCGATGTCATCCTCAGCTCCGAGAGCGTCGAAGACCTGCTGGCAAACGTCGGCATGGTGCAAAAAATACTTGAGAGCGATCAGGAACTCCTCAAAAAGCTCCAGAAGGACTACGAGGAATTGAATAAGCTGAAAGAAGAACTTGAGGCTCAGGAAGCAGCTCTTGTCGATCAGCAGATTGCCCTTGAAGCCAAGGAAGTAGAGACTGAGGAGCTGAAGAAGAAATATCAGAAAGAGGCCGATGAGATGCATGCCCTGCAGGCGCAGAAGGAAGCTGAAGCTGCGGAAATGGCAGCAGATGCTCTGCAGAAGCAGCTTGCAGCCGAGCAGATGATAGTCGATGCCGGCGGACAGATTGACATGGCACCGGGCGAATACGCCTGGCCGACACAGTCCAACTGGATACTCACGGACAAATACGGATGGAGGATATGTCCGTTCCACGGTAAGGAATTCCATAACGGACTCGACCTCGCTCTCACCAGCGGTACCAAGGGATCGCCTGTATATGCGATAGCCGATGGATACATCACCAGAGCGTCATGGTACGGCGGTTACGGCAACTGCATCCAGTATGCTATAGGTAACGGATACAGTGTGCTCTGCGGACATCTGAGCGGATACAACTGCTCAGCAGGCCAGTATGTCACCAAGGGAAGCGTTATCGGATACATCGGAAGCACAGGCGCGTCCACAGGACCGCATCTGCACTTCACGGTATTCCAGAACGGTACTACCATCAATCCATTTTCGCTTTACTGATGATATGGTATAATGCTCATGCTATGACCATACATCCGAAGGTATTAGAGATAATAGGATCGCGCGGGATCGGAGAGGAGATGATGGATGAATTCTTCTCTTCGAAACCGAAGCTTGCATATGATCCATTCCTGCTCGCTAACATGCGGGAAGGAGTGGATTCTTTGCTTGATGCGGTCGACGCAGGCAAAAGGATAGTCATTTACGGCGACTACGACGTCGACGGCATTACTTCGACCGCTCTCCTGATGAAGGTCATAGGCACGCTGACGGACAAAGTGACATACTACATCCCGTCGAGACTGGATGAGGGTTACGGACTGCACAGGGAGGCGATAGACCGCATCCATGAGGACGGCGGCGAATTCATAGTCACGGTAGACTGCGGATCATCGTCAGCGGAGGAGACCGCGTACGCCCATTCACTCGGGATAGACACCCTGGTCACCGACCATCACAACATGAGCGAGCAGAGGGCAGAGGGCATAATCATAAACCCGAGACTGGCTGAGGACGGATATCCGTTCAAAGGCCTGGCGGGAGTCGGAGTTGCATATAAGCTGGCTCTGGCGATTGCAAGGGAACGCGAGGTCCCAAGCTCTCTGATGGCTGAAGTGCTTGAATTTGCAACGGTAGGAACGATCGCGGACATTATGCCGATGGTAGACGAGAATCGGACTATCGTAAAGTGTGGACTGCGCAGCATCCACCTCGGCTGCCGCAACAAAGGACTGAGAGAACTGATCGACAGATCAGCTCTGGACTATAAAACACTGAAGGCGGGCGACATTTCATTTGGCATTGCGCCGAAGATAAACGCTTCCGGAAGGCTGGGCGACGCGTCGCTCGGAGTAAGGCTGCTGCTCTCCGATGATGAGCAGGAGATAAGGGACTGCTGCAACGAGCTCATAGAGGCAAACAGGGAGCGCAGAAGGCTGCAGGACGCCGCTTACGACAAGGGGTGCGACATGCTTGATGACGAACTTGCCAAGGGCGACTTCGTGGTCGTGGAGATAAACGACTCGCACGAGGGTGTGCTGGGCATAGTTGCCGGAAAGCTCAGAGAAAAGATAAACAGGCCGGTCGTGGTAATATCCAGAAGCGGCGATACATATAAGGGAACGGGACGCTCCATACCGGGAGTCGATCTCTTCCGCATGCTTGACAAATACAGGGACTGCTTCATCAGCTTTGGCGGACACAGCGCGGCCTGCGGCTTTACCATAGACGCAGCCGGCATCGGAAAGCTGAGGAAAGCCCTCAATAAGGACATCCTGACCATGGAGGAGGAAGAGCCTCAGCTTCTGGATGAAAAGCACCTTTTCGACGCGGGCATCGGAGCTGACGACATCGATCTCGATCTTGCTGAAGCTCTGCAGATGCTGGAGCCTTGTGGCAAGGACAACGAGGTGCCGGTGTTCGTCATAAGAAACGCGCAGGTAAGCGGCTGGAGATTTCTCAAGGATGATGATAAAATGGCAAGGTTCTCACTTGTCACAAGCGACGGCAGATACATTGATTCCGTCATATTCAGGAACGCGGCCGAGGCATATGAGGCGGTAACTTCCGGTAAGGTGGACGTTTTCTGCAATATAGAGATAAATACTTGGCGTGATGTCAGAAAGGCGCAGGTGATCGCGAGAGAGATCGTGCCTGCAGGGACTGAGTGACTATGGATGATGTAAAAGAGAAAGAGGAAAAGCTCGGACTGGAGATCTCGGACGTAGAAGATCACAACGTGAATGACGGAGTGTCTGAGGAAGAGATGTTTGCGGAGCTTGAAAAGGCTGCAGCTGTAGAGGAAAAGAAGGAGAAGAAGCGTATCAGGCGCGGACGCATCCTGGCGTTTTTGCTTGGCGTGGTGTTCAGCGTTGCCGCCTTGCTTGCCGGCACATACCTGCTCGGCTGGGAACACATCATTACCCAGTATGAATACAAGTATTACAAGGAGCTGGACGCAAAATACGGTAAGTATTACCAGATAATGGAGATGATAGGCGAGGACCCTCTGGCACAGGTAAGTCCTCAGGAGCTCAGCGACCAGGAACTCAAGGAGATAGTCGCCAGCATAGGCGACCCGTACGCTGAATACTACACAAAGGAAGAGTATCAGGACCTCCAGAAGAGATATATGGGAGACTATGTAGGGATCGGCATCGGCATTGTTGACGTCGACGGCGACATAACCATAATGACCGTGTTTGAGGACACTCCGGCGGAAGCTGCCGGCATACTGCCTGAAGACGTAATTATCAGGGTCGACGGCAAGGAACCTGCCAGCGTGGATGAAGCCGTGAACATGATCGCCGGTGAGGCGGGCACTGAGGTGACCGTGACCATCAGGAGAGGTGAGGATCTGATTGATTTTACTCTCAACAGACAGAAGATAGAGACGGATTCCGTCGGATACAGCGCACTTGAAGATCATCCGGATATCGGATACATAAGCATCTCTTCGTTCATAAAAGGTACCGACGAAGATTTCAAAAGCGCCGTCAAGGACCTGCAGTCGCAGGGCTGCGATAAGTTCATCCTCGACCTCAGGGACAACGGCGGAGGCCTTACGGAGTCCAGCATCGAGATAGCGGATTATCTGCTTCCGGCGTGCCGCATCATGAGCGAAAATACCAAAGACGGTGCCGAGACAGTTTACAATTCCAAGGAAAGTTCGGCAGGCCTTGACATGGTCGTACTTGTTAACGAGAACACCGCAAGCGCCTCTGAAATACTGACTGCGGCTCTTCAGGACAACAACGCCGCTACTGTAATAGGAACCACTACATACGGAAAGGGCGTTACGCAGATTGTTCATCAGTTCGATGACGGAACGGCAGTAAAGCTTACAGCGACCGAATACTTCAGGCCGAGCGGCAAGACGGTGCAGGGCGTAGGTATCACGCCGGATGTGGAGGCTTCGGGAGACGGCTATCTTGAAGCTGCTCTTAAAGAACTTGAAAACTAAGGGATCATAGAGTGATCATCTATTACACTGAAAACTTCATGGGCGGCCGCGCGGAAAGCCGCAGGCTGCTCAGGAAGTCGATAGCAGAATATACAGGAGACGCTAAAAGGGCGGAGGAGCTCGTCAGCGGGCTTCAGACGGGAGAAAACGGCAAGCCGTACATAGAAGGCTTTGACTGCTTTTCGGTGTCTCATACGGGCGGCATCTGGGCCGTCCTTATTGACATACGCGAATGCGGACTGGACATACAGCTCGGTAGAAAAGCCGACGTGCCTGCCATTTCACGCAGGATATATGCTCAGCCGGATGCTGATAAGATAGCCGCGCTTCAGGAGGAAGATCCGGTAAAGGCAGCGGATGAGTTTTTCAGGCTGTGGGCAAGGCGCGAGGCTCTTACCAAGGCTTTGGGTGGAACGGTCTATGATACAGGCCTTCCGTCGGTGATGGCAGATGAACTTTCAGTGAACTGCGCGTCATACAGGATATCCGATGTTTCCTTCCCGGACACAGGTTTAGAGGACGGGAAAAAACTATACGCAGCTGTATGCGTGGAGAGCGGCAAAGAGACAGAGGATAAATCATCAGAGCTCCGGCCGGTCTATGTAGGACTCAATGAAGGATAAAGAAAAGGACAACAGAAAAACGGCATTCGAAGCCGCGTGCTCGTATCTCGCAAGCAGGATGCGCACTACCGGCGAGGTAAGAAAGCACCTTGAAGGAAAAGAGTATACGGAAGACGAGATCACGGAAGCGATAAATGACCTGATCGGGATGAGATATCTTGATGACTATCTTTTTGCGCTCAGGTATTATGAATACAACAGGGAAAAAAAGCGCGGGGTCATGAGGGCCGAGCGCGAGCTCCTTGAGAAGGGCATAGACAAGGAGACGGCGCGCAACGCTAAAGAGGATTTCCTCTACGAACAGAAAGTCGATGAATTCGAAGACGCGCTCGAGATAGCCAGAAGGGAAATCTGGGTGCAGCCGGACGTATACGGAGAGGCTCCCCGCGCAAGGGAAGTCGATGACAGGCTGACGGCAAAAATCGCCAGAAAGCTTGAAGGTAAAGGCTTTTCAAAAGGGGACATTTTCCGGGTCCTTGACCGCGTCAGAAGAGAGGCAAAGGAAGATCCGGGCGAGACCGGGTGGTAATGGCTATGGATGACAGGTATTCACGCACAGTGAAAATGACGGGCAGAGAAGGACTTGCGAAACTAAGGGAGGCCAGGGTGCTCGTATTAGGCGTCGGAGGCGTAGGTTCCTATGCCGCTGAAGCCATTGCCCGCGCGGGAGTCGGACACATTACGCTGATGGACGGCGACACCGTGCAGCCGAGCAATCTCAACAGGCAGCTGGTGGCTCTTACATCCACTCTGGGAAGAAACAAGGCCGAGGTCATGGCCGATAGGATAAAGGACATTGATCCGGAGACTGAGGTGACAGCTTTGGCGAGGTTCTACAGAGAAGACGATGAGCTTGATCTCACAGCATTCGACTGGATCATAGACGCCATTGATGATGTAAACGCCAAGACTGAGCTCATAAAGACCGCGACTGAAAAAGGTGTGGACATAATCTCAGCTATGGGCGCTGCCGGAAAGACAGGCACGGGATTCAAAGTTTCGGATATCTCAAAGACCAATACCTGCCCGCTTGCAAAGGTAATGAGAAAGCGCCTTAAAGACGCAGGTGTTGAGCATCTGCCGGTCGTATGGTCTGATGAGAAGCCGGTCCCACGAGATGGAGAACTGGGAACACTGAGCTATGTACCGGGATCTGCGGGGCTCTGTCTTGCGGGCCATGTCATAAGGAAGCTGGCAGGACTGTAAAACGGGAGGAAGAGAGACAGTGAAGATATTTGCCATCGCGGATCTGCATCTGTCGTTCGATGAGAATATTGACAAGCCTATGGACAAGTTCGGCCCGGGCTGGGAAGGACATACCGGTAAGCTTGAGAGCAACTGGAGGAGGCTCGTATCCGAAGAGGACATCGTGCTGATCCCGGGCGATATCTCGTGGGCTCTTCGCATAGAAGAGGCGATGGCAGACTTTGAGTGGATTCACTCGCTTCCGGGCACAAAGCTTATATCCAAGGGCAATCACGACCTCTGGTGGTCAAGGATCACTTACCTCAACTCACTCTATGATGATATAATCTTTTTGCAGAACGACTGCCATGTCATCGAAAGCGAGGACATAGTGATCACGGCCTCAAGAGGCTGGCCATATCCAGGCTCCGATGAATATACAGAACACGACGAGAAGATATACGCGAGAGAGTTAATGAGGATGCAGATGGGCCTTGATGCTGCAAAGGCCGCCGCACCGGATGCGGACATCATCGCGTGCCTGCATTATCCTCCGGCAGGTCCGTCCGGCAGGGAGACCGCGTTCACCAGACTTCTGGAGGAATACGGTGTAAAGAAGTGCATCTACGGACATCTGCACGGCATGCCTGCGTACAACACAGGCATCAGGGGCAAATTCAGAGGCATAGAATACATGCTGGTTTCATTCGATTTCCTTGACGGGGTGCCAAAACTCATATACGACAGCGAAGCATGACGGAAAAACACGCAAAACAGCCGGTAAAAAAGAAGAAAATCAGGATCAATTACGGAAAAGCAGCCCGCGCACTGGCGCTGCTTATTCTTGTGCTGACTATTGTTTTTTCGTACCTGCCTGCTGCGTTCGGAAAGGGGATAATGAATTATGACCGAGACCTCATAAGGCCAAGCGGAGAGCTTGGTTCCAAAGCCCCGGGCATAAGGGCGGAGACCGCGATCATGTACTCGCTCGACCTCGATATGCCGGTCTATGAGAAGAACGCAGACAAGAAAATGCCACCGTACAGCATGACCAAGATACTCACCGGCTACCTGGCTCTTGAGAACCTCGATCCGGATACGGTGCTCACCGCATCCGAAAACGCCACAAGAGAACTCAAGGATGGCATGGAACTTGAGCTTGACCCGGGTGAGAAGGCAAAGGTAATAGATCTTGTATATGCCCTGATGATGATGTCTGCGAACGACGGAGCCATAGTGCTGGCCGAGGGTGTATCCGGGACGGAAAAGGACTTTGTAAAACTGATGAACGAAACCGTTCAGGAATGGGGGTGTGAGAACACCCATTTCGTGAACACCAATGGCTGGGAAAACAAAAATCACTACACAACTGCCCGTGACATGGCCATCATAACCAAAAACTGCCTTGAGAACGAGAAGCTCAGAGAGATCTCGATGACCAAGGAATATGTATTCCCGGCTACAAATATGTCTGACGATCTTGAGATGGAAAACGGCCTTCTCAAGTCCACCGACAACTATAAGCTTATAACAGGCGGCAAAACAGGCACATGGTCAGAGACAGAGTGCACGGTCGCTCTCGAGTTTGAGGACAGCGGCCTGAGCGCCGTGATAGTCCTGATGGGAGACACCGCGAAGGGAAGGGCAAAGGATCCGCGCACGCTTGCTGAAACGGCGCATGACCTGACACCGGGCTTCGTAGTCACAGACAGCGACAAGGGCGTCTGCAAAGCCTGGGTAAGGCACGGAGTCAAGCCTACCATATCCCTCGATGTATCCGGACTGAGATATGCTTATCCGAAGAACCAGAAGGCGAGAGGAGTCAAGATAAAGACGGAAGTAGATTTGCTTGACGCCCCTATAGCCAAGGGCGACAAAGTAGGCAAGTATTACATCTATGCAAATGACAAGCAGGTGGGACAGGGCTACCTTTATGCCGGTGAAGACGTTGAAAAAGGCTGGCTGCCGTCTTATCTGTTCGTTTCCAATAAAACGACGCTGCTGGCAGGCTCAGCCATAGTGCTGGTGCTGCTTCTGGGCTGGGTGCTGAACCTCAGAAACAGGGCAGCGGCAAAACGTCGCAAATCTTCTTGAATACGCAATAGCGGTTGTGTTAGAATACAATTCGCTGTGGAGAGGTACCCAAGTGGCTGAAGGGTCTGGCTTCGAATACCAGTAGGTCGGTAACACCGGCGCGGGGGTTCAAATCCCCCTCTCTCCGCCATATAAGAACCGTTCGGAAGAACGGTTCTTTTTTGCATCTCATTACGTTTGAATGCCCCCCTGATGATTTATCTGAAGGGGCAGATTATGGTATAATATTTTGAATGTTTATGCGAGC
>JAFRCS010000006.1 GCA_017404265.1 Mogibacterium sp.
GCCCCCATTTTAGCGTCGCTCTGCACCTACCGAAGGAGCGCAGCCGACGGAGGTCAAAGTTCCCGACCTTACCGCAACGCGGTATGTTTCTGAGGGAACTTTATTGAGCCACATCAGCGCATCGCGCTCTGTAAATATAACAGAGCGCTGTTGATAATTCAATCGTTTTCTTCTGTCTTGAAAAGCTTCTCGTCCTCGGATACCGTCTTCACAAGCTGTACTATGATCAGCGCGATGTTGAAGAACGCAGCCGCTACCGCGACCCCTGTGGAAGCTCCCGCTGCCTTTTCCATTAACTTCTTGGTGTTGATAGCCATAACAGACCTCCTTTACTTACTTGGAGTACAGGTTGTTATTTGAAAACTCCGCGTTGGAAGTAATGTCTATGCCAAGCGCCTTGACCGCCTGCTCATCCTTGTCGGAAAGTATGGCTGTACAGTGCGCCACGCAGCCGTTCAGCAGAGGTATCTCGCGGAGAGCCAGCTCGGCAAACGGGTTCGTCAGTTTTGTCAGTGTGAGAGCCATGATGACCTCTTCGAGATTGAGGCTGGTCTTGTCATGCAGCACGTTTTTCTTGGTGTTTGACATGCTCTCAAAGATGGTAGGCGAGATGATCATCATCTCATCCTGGATGCCCGCCAGTTTCTTGATGGCGTTCAGCACCATGGCAGCCGTTGCAACCATGCGGCGTGATGATCTGCCGGTTACAATGCTTCCGTCAGGAAGCTGCATCGCAGACACTACTACGTTCTCATATCTCTCAGGGTTCTGCGCCCTCTTGATCTCAGCGTATTCTTCCGCTGCCGCGACAGCCGGCCTGTCGTATCTCGACGCTCCGACTTCTTCCATCAGCAGCTTGCATCTCTCGAGTGTGGCAGCGTCTATGGTGCCCTTTCTGTAAGAACATTCCGCGATCAGGTATCTGCGGATTATCTCCTGTATGGCCGCCTCTCTGCAGGCCTCGTCATCCGTGATGGCAAAGCCGCATCTGTTGACTCCCATGTCTGTAGGCGACTTATAGCCCTCATCCGAGCCTGTGATGGCGTGCAGTATCCTGCGCAGTACCGGGAACGCGTCTACGTCTCTGTTGTAGTTTACCGCCGTCTCACCGTATGCTTCGAGGTGGAACGGATCGATCATGTTGAAGTCCTTGAGGTCTGCGGTCGCTGCTTCATAGGCGATGTTGACCGGATGCTTCAGCGGCAGGTTCCAGATAGGGAAGGTCTCGAATTTGGCGTATCTGGCCTTGCGTCCGCGCTTGTACTCGTGATAGACCTGCGAGAGCGATGTTGCCAGCTTGCCCGATCCGCCGCCCGGGCCCGTGACCACGATCAGAGGCTTGGAGACTTCGATATACGGGTTGGCGCCATATCCTTCTTCGGACACGATGGTGTCCACATCTGTTGGGTAACCCTTGGTGAACATGTGCTTGTAGGTACGGATGCCGCGCCTCTCAAGCTTAGCCATGAACTGGTTTACCGAAGGGGCGTCCTCGTACCTGGTGACGACTACCGAGTTGACCGAAAGGTCATAACTGCGGAATGCGTCTATCAGGCGCATGACTTCGAGGTCGTATGTGATGCCAAAGTCCTGGCGGGTCTTGCTCTTTACGATATCGCCTGCGTAGATGCAGATGATTATCTCCGCCTGGTCCTTCATCCTCTGCAGGAGCTTGATCTTGGCATTCTCATCGAAGCCCGGCAGCACTCTCATCGCATGCTTGTCCTGGACCAGCTTGCCTCCGAACTCCAGATAGAGTCTGCCTTCGCCGCTCTCTATTCTCTCAAGGATGTACTTTGACTGCTCTTCGATGTACTTTTCTGCGCTGAAACCTTCCTTATACATGTCTCTTACCCCTTATGATGGCTTTACCTCGATCTCGAGTATGTTGCGTCTCGAGAAGAACTTATCGAATCTGATCCTGTAGTCCACGGAGACCGTGCCATAGCCCTCTTCATCAAGGTCATTCTCAAGCTTGTTGGTGTAGACCTCGAGATTGACCGATGACATCATAGGTATCTGGTATCTGGTGATGTTGAGCATGCCCGGCGTCAGCGTCATGTCCATGCCCTCGTCGTCCTCGTCCTTGCCGTATTTGCGTATGCGAATCGAGCCGTCCTCGAGCTTGAACAGCGTGCGGATATCCTCCATTCCCAGGGCTTCCGCCTCTTCATAGGCGATGTATGTCGCGTTGTTGCGCGAATACATTGTGCCCTCGGTCAGGATCTCCATCGAGTCCTCAAGCTCGAGCTCGCGGCGGAATGCCTCTCCGCTCGGCTTCAGGTTCTCTATGTATTGAGTGCTTTTGATCTTGAGATTGACGTTCTTTTTCATAACAGATTAATTATATAAAAATGACAGAAATGACACAATAACGTCATATTTGAAAATTACAATATTTCGTGTACAATTAAGAATCAATTAGTATATATAGCCGCTTTGACGGTTTTATAAAGGGGAAAGGCAATAACAAAATGGATGAATTTGAAAAGAATGTAGTCAGCTTTGATAACTTCGGTGAAGAGCCGGAGACAGGCAAGACTGTGGAGATAGAGACTCCTAAGCCTGCTGAACCGGCGCCGGAGGTAAGCACGGTGATAGAGCCGGATACCTCTTACAGGGAGCCTGCCCACGCGGCTCCGGCGGGACCGTCGCACAGCAAGCCGAAAGAGAAGAAGTATGTCACAAGAGGCGCTCTCGCGGCCTGCATGATAGCCACCATGATAATCAGCTCCATATTGGGTGCTGCCATAGGCGGTGCATTCGGCAGGACCGTAACGACAGACGGCAGAAAGTCCAGAAATGATTCCGAACTTTCACAGCTCGATCTCGGCGATGCGACCGGAAGCGAGCTGACCGTAGCTCAGATAGTAGATAAAAATGAAAACGCGGTAGTCGAGATCGTGGTATCCGGCACAGCCCAGAACATGTGGGGTCAGATGCAGCTCGTACAGGGCGCGGGATCCGGTGTCATCGTAAAGGACGACGGATTCATTGCGACAAATTATCACGTTATCCAGGGTGCCAACAAGGTCGAAGTCACTCTGCACAACGGTGAATCCTATCCGGCCCGCATAGTCGGCAGCGACCCGACAAATGACATCGCGGTCATCAAGATCGATGCCAAGGATCTCACGACTGCCACGATCGGCGACAGCAGCACGGTTGATGTCGGCGATCTCGCTGTAGCCATCGGCAACCCTCTGGGACAGCTGGGCGGCACAGCGACGACGGGCATCATCAGCGCTCTTGACAGGACTCTTGACGTTGAGGGCACCACTCTCACTCTGCTTCAGACCGATGCAGCCATCAACGGCGGAAACTCCGGCGGAGGGCTCTTCAACAGCAAAGGAGAGCTCATCGGCATCGTTGAATCCAAGGCATCTGCGGTAGGAGTCGAAGGCCTCGCTTTCGCTCTCCCTATAAACAACGTATCCGGTATCATCAATGATCTTATCGAGAACGGAGGATCTACTCAGGCAGCAGCGGGTACACCTGCAGTGGGCATAGTTATCAGCGAGGTCTCTGAGGACAACGCTCAGTACTACGGGCTCGAGTCCGCAGGCGTATACATCGCACAGATCACAGGAGAGAATGCCCGGAACGCGGGCTTCCAGGAAATGGACCGCATCGTATCGTTCAACGGTACTAAGATCAGCAGCAGCAACGAGTTCATCACGCTTGTCCGCAAGTGCAAGGTAGGCGACACCGTAACTGTCGTGGTAAGCCGTAACGGCCAGGAGATCGAGATCAAGACCGTGCTTGAAGAACTGCAGACAAACAACTAAAAGTCAAGGCATAATAAAACCCGTGCGAAACGAAACGCACGGGTTTTTTGTTTGCTTTAGGGATCTACTCGATCTCGCCCATGACCTCCATCTTCTTTCCGAGGGCAAAGACGAATTCCTTCAGAGCTTTCACGTGAGCATCGGCCTCAAGTCTCGCCTCGCTGGCGCGGCCCGCGTTGATGGCCTCCATGATGCGGTTGTGCTGCTCCGCTGTCGACTCATAAAGCGAAAAGTCATCGTAATACAGATATCTGAATCTGAGCGAGAGCTCCTGTACATAGTTGACCAGTTCGCTCAGCGTCTCGTTGCCGCTGCACTGTACGATGAAGTTGTGGAACTTCTCATCGAGAGCGATGATGTTTTCCTTGTCATCAGCCTTCTCGATCGCCTCTTCATACTCTTTTGCGATCTCTCTGAGCGAATCCTTCTCCTCATCGGTGATCCTCTGAGCGGCCAGCTTGGCTACGAAGCCTTCCATGTCCTCTCTTACTTCGAACACGTCAAGCATGTCCTTGATCGAGATGTTGGCAACATAAGCGCCGCGTCTTGGCTCTACCTTTACAAGTCCGTCGTCCGCGAGTCTCTTGATAGCCTCTCTTATAGGTGTACGGCTAACGTTCATCTTCTCGGAAAGGTCGATCTCCATGAGTCTTGTCTGGGATACGATCTCTCCGGTAAGGATCTTGTGCTTAAGCTCCAGGTATACCAGATCCTTTAACGGTTTCTGTACTTTCAGCTGGATATCTGTCATAAATCTCCCCCTGTTTATCTGCCGCTGTCAGTCAGCCATGCTCTGATCGAACAGTCTTCTTCGATCAGCTCGGCCAATGCGGTCATGCCTTTTCTGGCTTTGTTTACATCTTCGTAGTATGCGACCATTGTAGGGCCGCTTCCGCTCATCAGAAGTTCCTTGGCATCAAGCCTTTCATCCATAAAGCGCTTCAGCGTCGCCGCCTTTCTGTCTGCCCTGAGTGTGTACTTCTCCATGTCATTGATGAAGAGCTTCTTCTCGGCAGCAGTATAGCCGATCTCGTCAAATGCCTTGTAGGCGGCCTTAGTTGAGATAGCGGTGCCCGGATTCGCCAGGATGACATATCTCGGGACGCTCTCTGCAGGTTCGACTATCTCGCCTATGCCGGCTGTCCAGGCCGCGTCGCTAGCTTCTTCGAGGCCTTCAAGCCCCGCCAGCACGCCGCGGTTGCGGTAAGCGTTCATGAATGTCGAAAACGGAACGTCAGCTCCGAACTCCGCGCCTATGTTCATAAGCTGTCTCAGCGTGAACGGTCTTCCGGTCATCTCGTTGAGTCCCAGAAGGACCACTGCCGCGTTGGCGCTGCCTCCGCCGATACCCGCCGATACCGGCAGGTCCTTGCGGATATCTATGAGCATGGTATCCGTCGGAATGTACTTCTCAAGGTCTCTTAGCCCGATGGCATCCGTGAAAGCCTTGACAGCTCTGAATGCCAGATTGTCCATGTCCGTCGGGATTGTTTTTGCGTCCGTACATAAATATACAACAATGCCATTTACAGTGCAATGCGGCAAATTGTATTTTGTTGCTTTTTGAGTACATTTTTCTATGCTCAGCACATCATGCAGGCCAAGTCCCTGCATGAAAGAAACTATGTCGTGGTAACCATCAGGTCTTTTCCCTGTGATCTCCAGTGACAGATTCGTCTTTGCGTGAGCATTAAGTGTTATCCTGTTCATAGTCAATGAAAACAGGGGAGAACGCGCTCCCCTGCAACGTTTTTTCTTATTTCTTCTTTGATCCCGTATTCTTGCTCTTCTTGCTTTCAGCTTTTCTGAGTGCCTTCAGAGCTTCTACGGAGCGGTCTTCTTTGTTTACAGGTGCAGGAGCATGTACGTGGTACACATTGTTCAGAAGCTCGGCACAGTTGTCGATCTTCTTCTCCGGCTGCACCTCGGCCTTCTTCTTGCGGGCTTTCTTCTTTGCCGCCTTGGCCTCCTTTTTTGCCTGCTCCTCCATGACCTCTTCTACGGTCTTTCCCGTTCTCTTTGCTTCTTTATACGGATTAAAAGCAGCTTCCTTAGGAGCGTCCTTTGGCGCTTCCTCTTCCTTGTCGTTGTTCTGCTTGAGAGAGAGCACCATGATACCACCGAACATGACCATCATCATTACCATGTTGACCATGTTGTTGACTCTCTGATTGTATGTCTTGAAAGAGACTGTCTTGTCTGCGCCGAGTACATCTCCATCGTTATCGACAAGATCGCCGCTGATGACCAGCTTATACTCTGAATTGTTTTTTGCGACGAATCCCTCGTCGACATCTGCAAGCACCAGCACCAGGCCCTTCTCGTCATCACTGAAAAGGATCTGCACCGGTATCGCTTTTCCGTCTTCATCGTAGATTGCGAGCTTGTCGGCATTCGCCTTCTGTGCCTCTGCGGAGCTGAGCGGCTTGCTGAATGTCAGCTTGACTCCCAGATTCTCCATGGACGTATTCGTCTGGCCGTCTTCAGGATATGACGATACCAGGTCGAATCCGCCATCGGCAAAGCAGAATGCCGATGAAGCCATTATCATGATCGACGTAAGTATGGCGATCAGACTGAGTTTCTTCATTTATATTCCTCCTTCAGCGTCTGCTTCTGAAAAACTCTTTCAGAAGAGCCGAGCATTCTTCGGCCAGAACGCCTCTTGTTATCTCTATGCTGTGATTGAGCCTTTCATCGCTCGCTATGTTGTAGAGCGAACCGCAGGCTCCTGTCTTTGGGTCATCCGTCCCTATGACCAGTCTGGCTATCCGTGCCAGGACCATGGCTCCGGCGCACATGCTGCATGGTTCTAGCGTCACATACATGGTCGCTCCTGTGAGCCACTTGGCACCGAGCTTTTCCTCTGCCGCCTCAAGGGCAAGCATCTCAGCGTGTGCCGACGATCTTCGCGAGGCTTCTATCCTGTTGTGCGCCCGCGCGATGATCTGCCCGTCTTTCACTATGACGGCACCGACGGGCACCTCGCCCTCTTCGGCTGCCCGCGCGGCCTCTTTCACCGCTTCGAGCATATATCTTTCATCGTCGCCCGCGCGAGTATTTCCGTCAATAACCATAGCCGTGACATTGTATCACAAAAATACATGAAATATCAACAAAAAAAGGTCCATGCGTTTGCCAATGTTCCTTCCGCTCGTGCCTCGTCGTCACGAAGCACAAGCCGTATCATCGGCCCTCCAGTGGCCCCCGGGAATGAGCCCGCTTCGCGGTCTCTAGTTCCCGCGGTTCCTTCTGTCGTCAGGCCGCTGCTCCGGTGTGCTTCAGTTCCTCCTCGGACCATCTCGCTCAGGAGCATTGGCAAGCGCACGCTACCTTTTATTTGAATACGTATTTCGCTATAAGCAGCACCGGATTTACGTCGTAGATGACTTTCGCCACCGTCGTGTGCTGCAGCGCGTCCATCATCGCCGGCACATTGAGCGGCGATACAAGAGTCGTGACAGGTATGAGAAGCGCTATTGCTATCCATGCCAGCATCAGCCCTCTGATGGATCCCAGCACAAAACCAAGCACCCTGTCGGCAAAGCCCAGAACCAGCGATCTTTCGCGGCCCATTCTTATCAGCATGCGAAACAGGGCTGCCAGTATGCAAACGACCAGTATGATAAGCGCAAATGCTATTACACCCATCGCTATCTGGGTCAGTCTCTCGGCAGCCGCTTCAGCTGCCTTGTCAGCGGCATTGTCAAATATATTGCCTATCGATTTGGATATGATGCCCTCCCCGGAGCCATCTGAAGAGAGGATCGAGCCAAACGTCGAACCGCCATCCGTCGTCTCTGCAGCACCCTCCGCCGGAGCGTCACCTCTGATCAGCACAAAGAAGCGGTCATACAGTTTGGTCCTCATCCTGGTCTGCATAAGATAATCGGAAACAGGCTCCTTGCAGAATATGGCGAGCGCCAGTCCTCCGACTATGCAGAGTATCCTTATTATCGTATCGCCTATCCCTTTTACCGCTCCTCTGAGGGCTGCGATCAGCAGGATAAGTCCTACGGCTCCGTCTATCATCCACCATTCGATATTCATGGATACATTCTAACATAAGCAGCGCGAATTATGTTTCAAAAATAAACAAGATTTATTATTTGTAGTACAGTGTTTGCAAGGGTTTGACACTTTTATAATTATTTGACGCTTTTATACCTCAAATGCTATTATTAGTGTATGTTAGATAGGCGTTCTGCGCCCTTTTTGCAGGACGTCATAACAATATAAAACACTTACGGAGGTGTATTGCGATGGATAAGAAAACACCGCTCTATGATACCCATCTTAAGTACGGCGGAAAGATCGTCGAATTCGGCGGATTCCTTCTTCCTGTACAGTACGGATCAGGTGTCAAAGCAGAGCACATGGCAGTCAGAACACAGTGCGGTCTGTTCGATGTTTCCCACATGGGCGAGGTCCTCGTTCAGGGTGAGAAGGCAAAGGACTTCCTCAATCTGCTCCTGACAAACGATTACACAGACCTTCAGCCGGGATTCGCAAGATATTCCCCGATGTGCAATGAGCATGGCGGCACAGTCGACGACCTCATTGTATATATGAAGGGCGAGAACGATTACTTCGTGGTAGTCAATGCTGCCAACACCGACAAGGACTTCGCATGGATGTGTGATCACAAGATCGACGGCGTAGAGCTCAAGAACGTCAGCGACCAGTACGGCCAGGTAGCCCTCCAGGGCCCTAATGCCGAGAAGGTTCTGAGGAAAGTAGTGGATGAGAAATACATCCCTGCAGGCTACTACACATGCATCTTTGATGCCGACTTCCAGGGCATCCCTGTAATGATCTCCCGTACAGGCTACACAGGCGAGGACGGATTCGAGATCTATATGCCGGCTGACAAGGCTCCTGATGTTTGGGAAGCACTGATCGCTGCAGGCAAGGATGACGGACTCATTCCTTGCGCACTTGGTGCAAGAGACACACTGAGAATGGAAGCAGCCATGCCTCTCTACGGCCACGAGCTCAACGAGGATATCAGCCCTCGTACAGCAGGTCTGAACTTCGCTGTAAAGATGGACAAGCCTGACTTCATCGGAAAGGCTGCCCTAGAAGCAGATCAGCCTCTCAAGGAGAGAAGAGTCGGCCTCAAGGTTACAGGCCGCGGCATCCTCAGAGAGCATCTTGACGTATACAGAGACGGCAAGATCGTAGGCCACACAACATCCGGCACATTCCTGCCATTCCTCGGCAACTCGTTCGCGATGGCTATCGTTGAATCCGGTGCCCGTGAGATCGGCGCTCCTTGCCAGGTAGACGTAAGAGGCCGCATGGTCGACTGCGAGATGGTCGGACTCCCGTTCTATAAGAGAGCGAAGTAGTTACTGTTAAAGATCCGCAGCCGCGGATGTAATAAAAGATATCATTTTATCTAACGCACATATAACAAAGGAGATTAGAACAATGATTGATCCAAAAGAACTGAAGTACACAAAGGACGATGAATGGGTTCGTTTCGAAGGAGAAGAGGCTTTCGTAGGAATCACTGATTATGCTCAGAGCGAGCTCGGCGACCTCGTATTCGTTAACCTCCCTGAGGCAGGCGACGAGGTAGTTGCAGGCGAGCCGTTCGGCGATGTTGAGTCCGTAAAGGCTGTAGCTGACGTATTCTCACCGGTTTCCGGAGTTGTTCTGGAGATCAACGAGGATCTTCTCGATGACGCTGCTCTGATCAACAACGATCCTTACGGCGCATGGTTCATCAAGGTCGGAAGCATCTCCGCTTGCGAGGACTTCATGACAGCTGATGAATATGATGAGTACAGAGGATAATTAACGTTTTCTTACCAGCAATAAGGAGGAATCAAATTGGGCACTTTTATTCCTAACACCAAGGAAGAGCAACTTAAAATGCTCAACGAGATCGGATATAAGGATTTCGACGACCTCTTTAAAGTGATCCCTGATGCCGCAAAGGTAAAAGGCGAACTCAATCTTCCTGACGGACTGAGCGAGATCGAAGTTGCCCGCAAGGTAGAGGGACTCGCGGCAAAGAACGTTATCTTCCGTTCGATCTTCCGCGGAGCCGGCGCGTACAACCACTATGTACCAGCTGCCGTCGACGCTATCGCCAACAAAGAGGAATTTGTTACGGCGTATACACCATATCAGGCTGAGATCAGCCAGGGCATCCTCCAGTCGATCTTTGAGTATCAGACAATGATCGCAGAGATCACAGGCATGGACATCGCTAACGCTTCGATGTACGACGGCGCTTCGGCAGCTGCTGAAGCATGCTGGATGTGCAAGGACAGAAGACACAGCACGTTCTATGTTTCCGGAGCTATCGATGAGAGGATACTCACCGTAATCAACACTTATTCATTCGGAAGAGAGAGCAAGGTCGTAGTCATTCCGACTAAGGACGGCGAGACCGATAAGGAAGCTCTCAAGAAGGCTCTCGCTGAAGACGACGCAGCAGCCTGCTTCCTGATGCAGTACCCTAACTTCTACGGAATCGTAGAGGACGCTGAAGAGCTCTGCAAGATCACTCATGACGGCGGAGCGAAGTTCATCATGTACTGCCAGCCTCTCGCACTCGGCGCTTTGAAGAGCCCTGGCGAGCTCGGCGCTGACATCGCTGTAGGTGAAGGACAGCCTCTCGGACTCGGACTCGAGTTCGGCGGACCGTACCTCGGCTTCCTCTCAACAAAAGAGGAAAACATGCGCGCCATCCCTGGCAGACTCATCGGTGAGACTGTAGATACAAGAGGCGACAGAGGCTTCGTTCTGACCATCCAGGCCAGAGAGCAGCACATCCGCCGTGAAAAGGCCAGCTCCAACATCTGCTCCAATGAGGCATGGTGTGCGCTGAGAGCAGGCATCTATCTTTCGACCATCGGCCCTAAGGGATTCGAGGATGTTGCGGCACTCTGCTCATCCAAGGCTCACTACATGGCTGACGAGCTCGAGAAGATCGGCATGAAGCGCTGCTTCAAGGGCGAGTTCTGGAACGAATTCGCTATGACATGCCCTGACGCCGACAAGCTGCTCGCGGCTCTCGAAGCTAAAGGCATCCTCGGCGGACTCAAGCTCTGCTGCGGCTGCTGCGGCGAAGGCTGTGATACAGACTGCATCCTCTGGTGCTGCACAGAGCTGAACAGCAAAGAAGATATCGATGAAGTCGTAGCTATCGCAAAGGAGGTGTTCTAAGATGAAATTGATATTCGAGAAGAGCATTCCTGGTAGAGGACAAGATATCTTCCCTGCATGCGACGTTCCTGTGAAGATGCCGGCGGCTCCTCTTCGTGAGAAGAAGGCGCATCTCCCTGAGATCTCAGAAAACGAGATGGGAAGACACTACACAGCTCTCGCTAAGAGAGCGCACGGAGTAAACGACGGATTCTATCCGCTCGGCTCCTGCACAATGAAGCACAATCCAAGGATCGACGAGAAGATGGCGGCGCTCCCTGGCTTCGCCAAACTCCATCCGCTGCAGCCTGCTGACACCGTCAAGGGCGCTAACGAGCTCATCGGCGAACTCGAAAAGTTCCTCTGTGAGATCACAGGCATGGCAGGAGTAACATTCCAGCCGGCAGCCGGAGCTCACGGTGAGTTCACCGGACTTCTCCTGATCAAGGCTTACCACACAGACAGAGGCGACACAGAGCGTAACGAGATCATCGTTCCTGACGCTGCCCACGGCACAAACCCGGCTTCGGCTACAATGGCAGGTTACAAGACCATCGTCATCAAGTCGAACGAGAACGGAACAGTTGATATCGACGACCTCAAGGCTCACCTCGGTCCTAAGACAGCCGGCCTGATGCTGACCAACCCTAACACGGTAGGTCTCTTCGACCCTAACATCATGGAGATCACAAGACTCGTCCATGAGGCAGGCGGACTCTGCTACTATGACGGAGCCAACCTGAACGCTGTAATCGGTATCGTACGTCCTGCGGACATCGGTTTCGACGTAATCCACATGAACCTGCACAAGACGTTCTCGACACCTCACGGCGGCGGCGGTCCTGGCAGCGGCCCATGCGCGTACAAGGATTTCCTTGCTCCGTTCGCACCGGGTCTCGTATGCAAGGACGGCGAGAACTACGAGAGAGCTGAGAAGTCCATCGGTAACATGACAGGCTTCTATGGCAACTTCCTCGTAATGGTCAAGGCTTACACATACCTGCTGACCGTTGGTAAGGAAGTATACACTCTGGCTCAGAACGCTGTACTGAACGCGAACTACATGCAGGAGAAACTGAAAGACATCTATCCGATCGCTTTCGATACCACATGCATGCACGAGTTCGTAATCGGCCTCGATCCGATCTACAGAAAGACACACGTATCGGCTCTGGACGTAGCCAAGGCACTCCTCGACTACGGTATCCATCCGCCTACAATCTACTTCCCTCTGATCGTACACGAAGCTCTGATGATAGAGCCGACCGAGACAGAGACGAAGGAGACGCTCGACGAGGCTATCACAGCATTCCGCGAAATCTACGAGCGCATCTTCAATGCGCCTGAGACAGTTCAGAATGCTCCTCAGACCACACCGGTACTGAGACTCGACGACACAAAGGCTGCAAGAGAGCCACATCTGCGTTACACATTCGAATAACGCGCGGAAAAAGTTATACTACTGCAAAGGCCCTGCTCTGCAGGGCCTTTGCGGCACTCCGGCACAGGTATCATGTCGCATTATTTCATTTATTACGTCGAATCATCAATAATATGCCTGATCATATTCGGGATAATGCTTGGTCATAACCTGTCGACAGTCGACAGGTCTGAAAAGGTAGTCAAGTATGATGGCGCGCTTATAGCCTTCATGCTCTACTTCGTTTCCGACGCTATCTGGGCTTCCATGATCGCCGGCGTCATCCCGAAATCCATGCCCACCGTCGCTCTGATCACCCTTGTCAATTTCATATTGATGGCGGGTATAACTTTCATGTGGTTAAGATATGTAGCCGCGGTGGAAACAGTTCCAGGCAGGAATACAAAAGGATTTATCATCAAATCATTCCTGCCCCTTGGTTTGTCTATACTGATAATGATCGCCATCCTGTTGGTTGATCCGAATCTGCTGATAACCCCTGAGTACACTGTTACTATGTTTTACAGTCTGTTCCAGGTCGCGATCCCTATCTTTTATATAATAGTAGTATTTATACTTGTTCTGCGCAGGGCTGCCGCAGAAGACAGTCCGGAGGATAAGAGCACCCACATTTACGTAGGGATGTTCCCTCTGATGGTCGTCCTGGGAGGCATGATACAGGTTCTCCTGCTTCCGGAAACCCCTATCTTCTGCTACAGCTGCGCGATACTTATGCTCATCTTCTACATCCAGATGATGGAGAGCCGCATCTCAATCGACCCACTTACAGGCCTGAACAACCGCGGACAGCTCCGCAAATATACCGCTCAGGAAAACTCCATATTCAGAGAAGGAAAGCGGACTTACATAATGATGATAGATGTGAACGATTTCAAGGGCATCAACGACACATACGGCCATGCCATGGGAGACAAGGCCCTGAAATTCATCTCCGATTCTCTCAAGCAGGCTGCGGGTTCGGTGAACGCCCCGGTATTCATCGCACGCTACGGAGGAGACGAATTCATCTTCATCGCGCATTCAGATAACGAGGAAGTTCCTGAAAAGCTCGTCCGCAACATCCACAAAAAGCTGAACGAGGTGACGGAAAAGGCAAAGCTGCCGTTCACCATGTCCGTCGCGATAGGCTACGACGAACTGAGACGCGAGAACGACAGCTTCAGAGAATGCCTGGAGCGCGCCGACCAGAATTGCTATGTGAACAAGGATGAGATGAAAAAAGAGAAAAAGTGATATGAGCCCCCGACAAGGGGGCTTTTTTATGCACAAAAATGAGGGGACCTTATGTCTCTGGCAGGTAACTGGAGCACGCCGGCACTTAGCGATTGACAAGCGCCAGCGCAGTCAGAGCTTAGTACCGCTGCGTGCGATCGTTAGCGCGAGCGTGCCTGACAGAGATATAAGGCCCCCTCTTGTTTTTATTACAGCCTAGCTGCCTCCATGATCGCTTCCGCAAATGATGGATGCGGATGAATGATGTTGGCAACTTCCTCAAGCATCATGCCTCTGCCGATCGCTACGGCCAGCTCGCCGATAAGGTCGGAAGCTCTGCCGCAGAGCAGGTGGGCGCCAATGATCTTGTGGTCGTCAGCCCTGGCTACCAGCTTCACGAAGCCTCTGTCGAGTCCCGCGATGATGGTCTTGCCGTTTGCCGACATAGGATACTTCTTTGTTATGACCTCGATGCCGGCTTCCTTTGCTTCGTCTGCTGTCAGTCCGACTACCGCGATCTCAGGGTCCGTATAGATGCAGCTTGGCACTGTTCCCATGTTGATGGTCGCCTGGCAGCCGTTGATCATAGCTACAGCATTGCGGCCCTCTGCCGATGCGGTATGTGCCAGCTGTATGCCTCCGTTGCAGTCGCCGATAGCGTATACGCTCTTGATCGGAGTCTCATATCTCTCATCTACCTTGATGAAGCCCTTGCCGTCAACGAGGTCAGGATACTCTGCAAGCAGCTCTTCGCTGAATACGCCGGCTGTGTTCGGTCTTCTGCCTACGCACATCAGAACCTTGTCCGCCTTTACCTGGATCTCTTCGTCCTTCTTGTTCTTGAGGGTGACTACCAGCTTGTCTCCGTCCTTTTCGATCTTCTGGACAGGGGATGCAACGTGTACATCAACCCCCTTCTTCTCGAGGGTCATCTTGATGCTGCGGCCGATCTCCTTGTCGATGATAGGAAGCAGTCTGTCCATTCCCTCGATGACCGTAACGTGATCGCCGAGGTCTGCATAGATAGTAGCGAACTCGATACCGATGACTCCGCCTCCGATGATTACGAATTCAGGGATCTCTTCTGCGCCCATGTCGAGCAACTCTGTGCTGTCGACGACTCCCGGCAGATCGTAACCAGGAATAGGCGGCATGAATGGCTTTGAGCCTGTAGCTACCATGATATTCTCTGCGGTATACTCCTCACCATTGATCACAACTCGATGCGGCGCGACTACCTTGGCTTCACCTTCGAGAAGGTCGATCTTTTTCTTCTTGATCAGTCCGGAAATGCCGTTTCTCAAGGTGTCGAGGACCTCGTCCTTACGCTCGCCTATCCTTGCACGGTTAGCGCGCAGTCCATCACATTCAACACCGACTTCAGCTCCGTGAGCAGCGTCTCTGTAAACATCCGAAGAGTGCATAAGTGCCTTGGTAGGAATGCATCCTCTGTTGAGACAAGTTCCGCCGACACGGTCCTTTTCTGCGATCGCTACCTTCATGCCGAGTTCCGCTGCATAGAAAGCTGCTTCGTAGCCGCCCGGGCCCGCTCCGATAATTAAGAGATCATACTTGTAATCGCTCATTTGGGTTTTCCTTTCTTTGTATATAGTTATTGCTTATATTGACTTTGCTATGAGGCCGAGTATCTCGTAGGCTGTGGCCGACGCGCCTTCAGGAAGTTCCTCTCTCAGCGAGTGGAACTCGCCTGCGTCGTATCTGCGGCCCTTAACGAGCTCTTCGACTATGTCGAAGACTTCGGTCTCGAGTGCGTCCGAGTATATGCGGCAGTCCCTGATGTATTCACCCTTCATGGCCAGCTGTATCTCGACACCGCCCCATTCGAATCTGTGCTCTATGACCTTTTCAAAAGGTATCCTGGTGCCCAGCCTCCACTCTTCGGACGCGTACTTGTCCAGAAGCTTCTGTGGTGTTTTCGGCAGTTCTTCCTCAACAGCCTCCGCGCAGTACTCTCTGGATGCCGCCCTTACCATAGCGTCCTGCATGGCCTCGATAAGTTCTTTGGTGTCCGCGTTCACAAGTGGCTCTCTGACATGTTCCTTAAGGTTGGTCACCCTGGATCTTACGGATTCCACGCCCTTGGACTTCAGCTTAGCCTCAGGCACATTGAGGTACTTTGAGAGGTCCTCAGCCACCACGTCCATCATTATGGTGCCGTGGTGATAATTGTAGCCGCCTGATGAAAAGTACGCGTGGCCTGAGAACTTTTTGCCTCCGACTGTCAGGTCATTCCTGCCCGTCTTGGTCGCATTTATGCCAAGCAGTCTGCAAGCCAGAAGGATGACGTCAGTCTGCCTCTCTATGTCGAAGAGGTCGTCTTTGGCGATGAACGTGAAGTTCAGATTGCCCATGTCGTGATAGACCGCGCCGCCTCCGGATATCCTGCGTGCCAGATATATGCCGTCGCGCTTTATGGCCTCCACATTGCACTCACGCCACGGATTCTGGTTCTTGCCTATGACCACGGTGTGCGCGTTCTGCCACAGGAAGAGAGTTACTTCGCCCTCCTTGGCATTCATTGTCAGATGCTCCTCAGCAGCAAGGTTGACGTACGGATCTGTACAGTCTGTCCTTATTACTCTAAGCCGGCAAGTCGGTCTCATCGGTGTTCTCCTTATCTTCTGCATCTTCCAGAGCCTCTTCGTCAGTCTCCAGATTCTCTTCTCTTTCCTCGATGATCTGCTCCTCTTCAGGGGTGAGTTCTGCGTCCATGTTTCCTTCAGGATTTGTCAGGGTCGAAGGATCGATTGGCTCAGGGCGAGGCTTGTCAGTCTTATAGAAAGTGCCGTAGTATGAATCTCCACGCCTGACGTTGCCGTTTTTATCTACGATGAGCTCGCCCATCCATTCGGTCTTGATGACTCCATGTCTGTAGTTCCACTCGATGACTCTGTCTTCATATACAGAGTCATTGTATTCGTATTCATATCCATACCTTTCAGCATAGTCCCTGTCATAGTGGGACCTCTCCAGATAGGTCAGCGTGACCTGATCGCCTTCAATGATCAGATCTTCGTAATAGTTTGATTCCTCATATCTTCCCTGACAGGCCGCTCTCATTTCTTCTTCAGAGCCGTAAGTGCTCCTCTCGGTGTGCACGACTAAAAAGCTTATCAGATAGCCTATCAGCGCAATGGCAAGAATACCCGCGAGTACATAGAGCAATCTGCGGTTCTTGCGCTTTATCTGCCATTCCTTCGCCCATGCGGCGGCATCTCTTCTGTCCTGATCCATGTTCTTTATCTTCGTTCCGTTAATTTACCGGCCTGCTCCTGCAGACCCTCAGAAACAAAGGCCGGCACCGTATGTGTCGACCTTTGTTCAAAGCCTATAGTGATTGTGCTACTTCATCAGTACGCCGAGGAGGTTTACTACATCCTTGGCATCTACGCCGTCCAGAAGTCCGCCGACTACTTTCATCATGTCGCCGGAGCCTGCCTTGGCTGTCTCTGTCTTGGCTGTCTGACCCATCTTGGACATCAGGATAGGTGCAAGGATAGCCATGATCTTGATGATGGTCTTAGTGTCAAGTCCGCTCTTCTTCTTAGCCTTTGCAGCGAGTTCTTCTTCCTCTGCTCCGAGGAGGTGCTTAACGATCTTATAGCCGTCATCTACGTCAACATTCTTTACAGCCTTCTTGAGGTCTTTTGTGTCCTGCTTGCTGTGATCGTTCAGGGCCTGGAGGAATCCGTACTTGGTGTCCTCGCTTTTCATCTGGCTCTGCATTCCCTTGAGAAGCATAGGCATAACTGTCTCAATAGCCGACTGAGCGCCCTTCTCATCAACTCCCAGCATGTTGGTGACCTGATCGAGAGCTCCGCTCTGAAGCATCATCTTCATAATGGTTTCCATGTCCATGGTTTATATCCTCCTTGCCTTATGGCAAACACACAATATAGTCGCATTCGTGGTTAAATTTTAACCGCTTTTCGTTAGATTTACAATAGTTTGCGTATTACTTAACAGCAACTCCGCATTCACGCTCCATTATCTTCGCGAATGACCTGATGCATGTGTGGACTATGCCCGTACAATAGGTCTTGCGCTCCGGATCGGTGAACTCGTAGTCGGCTATAAGCTCAGGGCAGATGCTGCTGACATACTCCTTTGCAACATCGTCGTTGAGCTCTCTTACAAGGTCGATGCACTTTCTGAATGCCGGATCTCCCTTGACTGTTCTGCCGAAGACCTTGCCCAGGCACATCGTGGCTCCCGCTACCGCTCCGCAGACATTTCCCCCGTCGCCGAATCCGTAAGGGAACCCTGTCGAAAGGGCGATCGCCTCCTCGCCTATGCCGAGCTCATAATGTCTGTTCAGTACTTCCAGCACCGATTCCGAACACATGAATCCGGTTGTGAAATTCTCAGTAGCATCAGCGAGCATTTTCTCCATGTTTACTTCTTTTACCATATCTGCCTCCATACCTTTTGATCTATTTTTTACGTTCCTTCTGCTGCCGCTTCTGAGCGGCTCTGCGCTTTGCTGTTTTTGGCTTCATTACACTGAACCCGAAGAATCCGAGTTCTTCTGCTGAGAGTCTGTAATACTTTCCGTGACTGAATGCTACGAGATCCATCGAGCCGAAGTCATAGGCGCCTTTTTCGTCCACATATTTTTCGTCAATATGGACAGCCGTTATCTCCGCCATGAACATATCGTGCGAAGGCATCCTTATTATATCCTTCACCCTGCACTCAATGTTCACCGGAGACTCCGCAATAAGGGGAGCCAACACTGTATCCGCCGCCTCGCGCGTGAGCCCCTGCGCCTCAAACTTGTCAACATCACGGCCCGATCGTACTCCACAGAAATCCATTGCTTTTGCAAGGTCTGCCGGTACCAGGTTGATCACAAACTCTCCGCTTTGTTCTATTATATCGTGAGAACAGCGTTTGGGCTGCACGGAAATGTACGTCATCGGAGGGTTTGAATTTATTATTCCCGTCCATGCTATGGTCAGGATGTTTGATTCCTCCATGCTTCCACAGCTCACCATCACCGCAGGCAACGGAGCCAGAAGCGGTCCGGGTGTCGATCTTACTTTCATTGTTTTCCCTGCCTCTTTACCGCTGTGATCGCGCGCCATTCTCCGTCTGCAAGCACCTCTATTATATCAAAGCCGGCAGCTTCTATGGCTCCTTTTACTGCATCTTCTTTTACGTCCAGTATCCCTGACGTTATATATATGCCGCCCGGCCCAAGCTGCTCTGCCGCGGCAGGGGAGAGCATCATTACCAGATCAGCCATCAGATTGGCGACTATGACATCCGCACTGTAGTCGACGCCGGACATGAGGTCTCCCTTCATCACTGCTATGCTGCCTTCAAGGTCATTCTTTCTGATGTTCTCTGTCGCTACGCGGACAGCCTCTTCATCGATGTCTATGCCAAGAGCGTTTTCTGCTCCGAGCAGCACCGCGGCCATGGCGAGTATGCCTGTGCCGGTGCCTACATCAAGCACCCTGGCGTCCTCCGGCATGTACTTTTCAAGCGCCTTCACGCACATTGAAGTCGTCTCGTGCAGGCCGCTTCCGAATGCCATGCCCGGATCCATCTCTATTACCAGCTCGCCTTCTGAAGGATCATAGTCCTCCCAGCCCGGCTTCACGACTATGCGCTCGCCGACCTTGGCAGGTTTGAAATGCTCCTGCCACTTGTACAGCCACTCGCTGTCGTCTCCGGCGGGCGAGGCCTCGCAGCATACTCCATCCATTCCTGCCAGAAGAGCTTCCGTGTCGGCCAGATGCCTGAGGCCCTCTTCATCATCCGTGAAGTACAGGGTGATGGTCGGCTTTCTTGTGAGGTCCGTGCTCAGCTCTTCATTTATATAGTCATATTTGTACAGGTCCTTATGATCCAGTATTTCCTGCACATCGGACGGATCGTCTATCTGCATAGAGTCATAGCCATGCTCAAGAAGTACAGCCTCGGCCGTCTCAAGCATTTCCCTGTCCACAGTTATTTTGAATTCAATGTATCTCATACCTTACCGCCTGCAAATGTTTTTCGGTTTACGTGCTAATTTTACACCAAAATAAGGCATTATTCATTTGGCAAATAATTTGGCAATTTCACCTTGCATCAATATGCCAAAAATGGCAATATGTAGGCAGATAAGCAATCAGGGTTCTCAAGTAAGAAGCGAAGGAGTCTTAACGATGTACAGCGTCAGCGAGTTGATAGAAATAAAAAACAAAAAGGGCTATACCAACGAAATGATAGCGAAAATGACCGGCGTGCCCCTCAGCACCGTACAGAAGATATTCTGCGGTCAGACCAAACATCCCCGGGCAGATACTCTTCTCGAGCTTTCCAAAGGGCTTTCTGAATACAATTATGATTTTGCCACATACGCGGTACGCGAGGAGGCCGCTGAGTACTCAGTGGAATATGAAGACCGCTTTGAGGCAATAACGAACGAGCGTTGGCCGAGGCAGGGGCACTACACTCTTAAAGATTACTATGCTCTGCCCGACCAGGTACGCGTAGAGCTCATAGACGGCGTCATATATGACATGACCGCGCCAAAGCGGATACATCAGGACCTTCTGTTAGAGCTGGCAATAGCGTTTAGAAAATGTATTTCCGATGCCGAAGCTGGCTGCAAAGTTACTATCGCCCCTAGAGATGTCAGGCTATTTGATGACGACCGAAATATGCTTGAACCGGATATAATCATTACCTGCGACAAGTCAAAGGATCTGGATGACTATTATGACGGAGCGCCGGAGCTTACAGTGGAGATCCTTTCCCCGTCAACAAGAAGGAAGGACTTCCTTGTGAAGACATCCAGCTATCAGAGGGCGGGTGTCAGGGAATACTGGATTGTCGATCCTAAGGACAGAGTGGTAAGAGTATTCTTCTTTGAAGAAGATGATTTCCCTACAACATACAGCTTTGATGACAAAATCCCGGTCCATATATCTGAGGGCAAATGTGTCATAGATTTCAAGGAAATTGCCGATAAGGTCTGATGACCGGAGGCTAAGTTCCTGGCCGGCTTATTAAAAGGGCAGGTCGTGATGACCTGCCCTTTGTATTTTTGCTTTTATCCTGTCCGGATCACTTATACTCTATCCGAGCGTGATCTTCATGAATTTCTTCTTGCCCTTCTGGAGGATGAGCTCGCCGTCTTTGAAGTCAGCCTCTGTGACCGAGTATCTCTTGTCAGTGATCTGCTCGCCGTTGATCCTGGCGCCACCGCCCTGGATCGTTCTGTAAGCCTCGGATGTCGATGGCTCGAGTCCTGCTTCCTTCATGAGAGCAGCAAGTCCCATTCCGTCTCCCGCGAAGAGGGCTGCGTCGAATGACTTTGTCGGCATGTCATCGGAGACTCCGCCGCCCGCGAATACCGCACGGCTTGCTTCGAGAGCCTTCTGAGCCTTCTCTTCTCCGTGTACCAGCTTTGTGACCTCGTACGCGAGGATCTCCTTGGCCTTGTTGATCTCAGCTCCCTCGAGAGCGGAGAGTCTGTTGACCTCCTCCATAGGCAGGAACGTCAGCATACGCAGGCATGTGTTGACGTCAGCGTCGTCCACGTTTCTCCAGTACTGGAAGAAGTCGTAAACAGGAGTCTTTCTCTCGTCGAGCCAGAGTGCTCCGCCTACGGTCTTGCCCATCTTCTGCCCGTCGCTCTTGAGGAGCAGCGAAACTGTCAGTCCGAATACTTCGTCTCCGCACAGCTTTCTTGTGAGGTCTACACCGCCGATGATGTTGGACCACTGGTCGTTTCCGCCCAGCTGAGCCATCAGACCGAAGTCTCTGTGCATGACATAGAAGTCATAGCTCTGAAGGAGCATGTATGAGAACTCGAAGAAGGTGAGCCCGGTATCTCTCTCCATACGGGTCTTGAAGCAGTCCGCGCGAAGCATGGTGTTTACGTTGAACTGCGATCCGATGAATCTGGAGAACTCCGTGAACTTGCACGGCCTGATCCACTCAGCGTTGTTTACGCTTACAGCCTTGCCCGGGATCGGCTCCCTGTTCTGGTGACCCGGATGGTATACGCCCTCGTTGCCCTCGTACTTCCACTCATCGTCAAAGTCGATGTACTTATCGAAGAGCTTCTTGAACTGTCTGCAGTTCTCATCTATGGTATCGATGGTCATTACCTGACGCATGTCGGCCTTGCCCGAAGGATCGCCGATCTCACCTGTACCGCCGCCAAGAAGGAACACAGGAGTGTGTCCGTACTTCTGCATGTACATCATGGTGATCATCGGAATGAAGTGGCCGATGTGAAGACAGTCTGCAGTCGGGTCGAATCCGATGTAGAATTTGATCTTCTCATTTCCGAGCAGTTCTCTGAACTTTTCAGGGTTTGTGCACTGCGCTACAAGTCCTCTTTCCACGAGTACATCGTATACGTTTGTGTGCTTGCTTACATTGTCAGGAATAAGTGAACTCATCGTTTTTCTCCTTGTCTATACAAATAAAAGCCGCGTGTCTGCGACTTTCAAAATATATCATCATTAGGACTTGTATGTCAATGAAAACCGCCAAAGCGTAAGGCTTTGGCGGTCTCCGTAACACAATGTTATTTCTTGTATTTCTCTATACATTCTATGAATGTATCGTAGACTTCGGAATCTACTTTTTCCTTGATGCTGTCGCGCACTCCGGCGCTTTCCTCAACGATGGCGTTATAGGTCTCCTCATCGATCTTCAGTATCTGAGTGCCGCTGTCCTCGATGGTCTTTACCCTGTCGGCTATCCTGTCATCGGATGCCTGACGGGCATACTCAGTCGCTGTAGCGGCGGCTTCCCTGAGGATCGCCTGATCTTCTTCCGGCATGTTCTTAAAGAACTCGTCGTTCATAATCAGAGTTATCAGATGCGGCAGGTGGTTGGTCTCAACGACGTAATCCTGCTGCTCATACAGCCTGTTGGACACGATGACCTCGTAAGGGTTCTCCTGCGCGTCTATCGTGTGCTGCTGCAGACCGATATATACCTCGGCAAAGCTCATAGGCGTCGGATTGGCTCCAATCGACTTCCAGAAAGCCAGGTGGAACGGATTCTCCATGGTGCGGATCTTCTGTCCCTTGAAGTCTTCTATCGACTTCACCGGCTTGTTGGTGCTCATGATACGGAAGCCCTGATCGGCTATGCCGAGCAGCTGATATCCGCCGTTTTCATAGACGCTGCTGACCAGACTGCTGAATTCAGGATCATCCAGTACCTCCCTGCACTCGTCGAGATTCTCAAAGGCGCAAGGCACGTCGAAGATCGCGAGGTCAGGCATGAAGGTGACCTGAGGAGCCGTATTCTGCACTACGAACGGGATGTCTCCGTCCTTGCAGGACTCCAGCAGCTCACGGTCGCCGCCCAGAGTTGAGTTGGCATAGACTTGTATCTTTATGCGTCCGTCGCTGAGTCTGTCTACTTCTTCTGCGAATTTTTCCGCATAGATCTGAGTGACAGTATCCTCCGGGCTCGCTGTCGCGAGCGGATAAGCGTATCTCTGCTCTCCGTCATTTTTGCCGCACGCTGTCATAATCATTCCAATCAGCAAAACGCTGATGAACAGTACCGCAAGGCGAAGGTGTTTGTAATCATTCATTTTTCTCATGACGCACCTCCTACAGCAGCACCAGCGAGAATGCCGGTACGAAAGTGAACAGCAGCAGCGCTATCATGAAGAGCCCTATCATAGGCAAAGCCTTCCTTGCTATCTGCATGACCGGAACGTCCGTCAGCGCGCTGGCTACAAAGAGGTTGACTCCTATAGGCGGAGTTACGAATCCTATAGCCAGGTTGACTACCATTATCACACCGAACTGGATCGGATCCATGCCGATGCCCTCCGCTATAGGCAGGAGTATCGGTGTAAGGATAAGGATAGCCGGCGTCGTATCCATGACCATTCCAACAAGAAGCAGGAACAGGTTTATAACGAGCAGTATCACGACCTTGCTTGAGAAGTTGCCGAGTATGAACGAGCTGACCGTCTGAGGCACCTGCATGAGTGTGAGCACTCTCGAGAACGCCGTCGACGCCGCCAGTATGAACAGTATCGGCGTGAAAGTCTTTATCGCCTCAACGAGTATCCCCCACAGGTCTTTTACCTTGATCTCCTTGTATATGAACAGGCTCACTATGAGCGCGTAGTATACAGAGATGACGGCAGCCTCCGTCGGAGACGTGATGCCGGAATATATGCAGCCGAGTACGATGACAGGGCTGAGTATGGCCCAGAAGCTCTCCTTGAATACCTTGCCGAAGCCTTTCTCATGAAGCTTTCCGATCTCCGCCTGTATCCTGACTTTGTCTTCACCGTTCTTTTTGCAAAAGAACACGGCGTAGCCCATCAGGAGAGCGGCAATGACCAGTCCCGGGATGATTCCCGCGAGAAAGAGATCGCTTACCGATGCGCCTGATGCCATTCCGTACATGATGAACGGAATGCTTGGCGGTATGATGACGCCCAGTCCGCCGGCGACCGCTACGACAGAAGTCGAAAAGGTCTTGTCGTAGCCCAGCCCGATCAGGATCGGGATGGTCATGCTGCCTACGGCAGCGACGGTCGCCGGAGCCGATCCTGAGATGGCTCCGTAGAACAGGCATGTAATGATGACCGCGCAAGGCATGCCCGCTGTGAACCTTCCGAAGAAGTAAGCAAATATGTCGAATATCTTGCGCGATATGCCGCCCTTGGCCATGATGATGCCCGAGAGTACGAACATCGGTACAGCCAGCAGCGGAAAGCTGTCAAGTCCGCCAAACATCGCCCTGATGAGATACTTAGCTCCCACCGTGAACGACGGGTCGAAAATGTGCGGCAGCACGGCTGTTATGCCGAGCGTAATGCCTACAGGTATCGCTATGATAAGGAATACCACAAACAGTATGAACAATAATCCTACCGGCATGGCTACTCCTTTCCGGCCTCGGCCGACGCGGCCTGGCCTGCTTCAATAAATGACTCAGGAGTATTGCGTTCCGGATGAGCAGGATCATAGACGTTCTGTCCGAGAGAGACTCTCAGTTCTATGATCCACCTCTGGATTATCCTGAACGCTACCAGTACGAACGATACGAAAGGCGCCGCCTGTATGTAATACATCGGTATCCCGAGGGCCGGGCTCACCTGACCGCTCGTTACGGCCGACATCATGTACGAGAAAGCGAACGGTATCATGTAGAAGAAAAACGCCAGCTCTATCGTATGATTGACGACCTTGATTATCGCCTTCGTGCGTCTTGAAAATTGCGCCACGAACTGTTCTATCTTGATCGATATGCACCTCTTGGTGCAGTAGCTTACGCTCAGGAAACCTGCCCATATGAACAGATATCTTGTGAGCTCCTCGGTCCACGACAGCGATGCCTTGAGAGCAAATCTCGAGAAGACCTGTACACCCATTATCACTGCCATTGCCAGCAGCAGCAGGGTCAGCAGGAATTCCTCCAGATTGTGATCAAGCCATTTTATTGCTTTTGTCATGGCTTTTACCTTTCTTTACAGAGCTCCGTGCAGCAGTGTGAGTACCTGCTTGAGATCCTCGACTCCCATCTGTCCCGGCGCGGAAGCCTTTGCGGCAGCTCCGAAAGTCAGCGCCGATCCGAAGACTTCGCCTGCAAGACGGCTGATAACGCCTGTTCCTGCCATGGACATTGTGATGATAGGACGGTCGGCGTACTCGTTTGCCATCTCTTCTGTGGCAGCGAGCAGTGTCAGAACGTCTTTCTTGTTCTGAGGCATGACCGCGATCTTAGGGATGTCAGCTCCCAGATCCTGCATCTTGCGGAGACGTCCTACGATGTCGTCCTTGTCAGGAGTCTTGAAGAAATCGTGGTTGGATGCTACTACCTTGACGCCTGCAGCGTGAGCTCCGTCGATGATCTTCTTTACGATCTCATCTCCGGTGAACACTTCTACGTCTACCAGATCTACATAGCCTGTCTGAGCAGCCTTGATGTTGATGTCAGCATAGACCTCATCCTCGATGGCCTTCTCTCCGCCTTCCTTGGAAGTACGGAAAGTCATCAGTATAGGCATGTCGCCCAGCACCTCGCGGAGGTCCTTCAGAACGTCCACGAGCTTATCGAAGTCGAATACGTTCTCAAACCAGTCGATCCTCCACTCCACTACGTCAGCAGGGAGCTTAGTGATGGCTCTTGCTTCATCAAGGATGGCTTCTTTTGTTACTCCTACGATAGGCACGCAGATCTTAGGCATGCCTTCGCCGATAACTGTATTTCTTACCTTAACAGTGTTCATTGTTTCCTTCCTTTCTGTTAAGCGCGTGCGCAGATTACTCCTCTGCAGCCGCGAGCATCTTGCTGTAGTTCATGTTTACGAATACTCCCAGCAGAGTTCCGATAGCTGTCAGAACGATGTTCATTACCATTACTCCGGACGGAGTCATCGAAGCAGCTGCTGTAAGGAGTGTGTAGTTGCACAGCGATGATGCGATCATTACGAGAGCTGTAACTGTTCCCTTGATCTTAGGGAAGAGCATGTTGCATACGGAAGTTGCGATCTGCAGAAGTCCGCCTGCTCCGAACCAGCCGAGTACGAATGCGCCGATCTTGAGGATTCCCTGTGAAGGAGCCATAAGTACTGCTACCATCATGAGAGCGCAGACAGCAGGGTATACCATTACGAATCTCACGTCCTTGACCTTGCTTGTCAGCAGAGCTGTGACAACGAGTCCGATCATTGTTCCGATAGCATAGAACGACTGCATGGACTGCGGCTCAGCCCAGCCAACGACGTCCTTTGCGAAGTTCTGTGCGCAGTTGAGCCAGAGCTGGAATGTACCTGTGCATGTGAATCCGATGAGGATCATAGCAATGGAACCAGCGGAGAAGTTAGCGTGCTTGATGCTCTGAAGAAGTCCTTCCTTCTTCTCTGTTTCAGCCTTCTTGTCAGTATCAGGCAGAGGGAAGAAGAGGATGAGAGCCATCAGTACGAGGTAAGCGATTCCGACGATGTAGAACAGCTTGTTGTAAGAAACAAGTCCGCCTGCAGTCTGGCCTACTGTGATTCCGAGGAAGAACGGCAGCAGGAACTGGGAACCGGAGATAGCAAACTTGATGCCCATTGTAGCAACGCCAGGAGCCTTGTTGATGATCTCAGCAACAGCAGGGTAGATACCTGTGTCGAGGAACGAGTTTGCGATACCGCCTACGATAGCGCATACATAAGCGATCTTATAGCCTGCGCCGCCGCCTGCGTTGAATGCCATTGCGAGTCCGATCAGATAAACGGCATAAGCGAATCCGCCGATAGCTGTCGAGATCCTGCGTCCGAGTTTGTCCGAAAGAGGTCCTGCGAACGGGAGCGCGATAAGTCTTCCGAGACCGAGAGCTGCAGCGATAGCTGTGATAGCCATAGCCTCAACGTTCCAGCTTCCGGCAAGAGCGTCCTTGATTACAGCCTGTCCGAGAACGGAGCAGCCGATACCGTGCAGGAAGTAGTTCAGATAAAGAACTATTACACTTGGTAAATACTTTTTGTTAGTCATGATTATTTCCTCTCATTTTCCATATATCTTTTGATTTGTTTTAACTTAGTCATCGTAGCTGATGCCGAGGACTTCCTTCATGTGCTCGATAGGCATTGGCTTGCCTGTCCAGAGCTCGAATCCGGCAGCTCCCTGGAAGAGCATCATGCCCAGTCCGTTCATGGTCTTGCAGCCGACTTCCTTGGCCATCTTTCTCATCTTTGTCAGAAGGCATCCGTAAGGAACGTCTACAACGATGAGCTCAGGTCTGAAGAAGCTCTTGTCAGGAACAACGGAAACGTCCTCGAGCGGCTTCATGCCTGCGCCTGTAGCGTTTACGAAGAGGTAGCTGTCTGCCATCTCTCTGCGGAGAGCCTCAGTATCTGCGAGGTCAAACATCTTTGCTTTGCAGTTCGTGTTCTCGTTGATCTTCTTGACTGTGTCCTCTCCTACCTCATAGAACTTGTCCTTGATGTTGAAGATGGAGATCTCAGCAACTCCATCAAGAGCAGCCTGGATCTCGATCGCTGTAGCTGCACCGCCGGCTCCTACGATAGTCATCTTCTTGCCGATAGGATCGATGTCGTTATCCTTGATGGCTGCCATGAAGCCGATACCGTCTGTGATGTATCCCTTCAGGTGACCGTTATCGTTGACGATCGTGTTTACTGCTCCGCAGAGTTCTGCTGCAGGGTCGAGTTCGTCAAGATACTGGCCTACCAGCGTCTTGTTAGGCATCGATACGTTGGACCCTCTCATCTTGAGTGTACGGATGGCCTTTACAGCGTCCTCGATCTCATCTGCGCCTACCTCGAATGCAAGATATGCATAGTCAGCGCCTACTTCTGCGAATGCTTCGTTCTGCATAGCAGGCGAGCTGGAGTGACGTATAGGATAAGCCATGAGACCGATAAGTTCGGTATGTCCTGTGATTCTTTCTGCCATTTTTATTTCTCCTTTATTTTGATCCTGTGATCTTTCAGGCTTATTCAGCCTCTCCCGGTACAATGTCTCTGATTCACCACAAGCCAGAAGACAACATTGTTAAAACAATAACTATTTCTTGTTTATATTTTAACTATCTTCTTTGATACAGTCCAATATCATATATTGCAATTATTGATAGCTTTAACGTATCAATTGGATATGCTTTGTGATAATATGTTTTACAGACAGGAAAAACGTTGAAATACTGCAAAAGAGGTGCAAAATGACTCTTAACCAGCTCAGATACTTCCAGGCAGTCGCCAGAGCTCTCAACTTCCGTGCCGCGGCAGAAGAACTGTACATTTCGCAGCCGTCTCTTTCCCGCTCGATTGATTCGCTCGAACAGGAACTGGGCGTGATGCTCTTTGAACGCGCCGGCAGAGGGATATCCCTCACCGGAAGCGGCAGGCTGTTTCTGGAATACACCAACCGCATTCTCGACGAATGCGATATCGCTATATATAAAATGAAGGAACTTTCGTCGACGGGCGGCCGCATCGACATCGGATACGTCTTCCCGCTGGCCAATTACTACATCCCTCACAAGGTGCGCTCCTTCCTGGACATGCCGGAGAACGAGCACGTAACTTTCGGCTTCAACCAGAACAGGACCTCATCGATCATACGGGATATAAAGAGCGGCAAGCTGGATGTCGGATTCTGCGGATATTCGGAAAATGAGGAAGAACTTGAATTCGTCCCCATCCTGAAGCAGGAGATGGTGATCATTACTTCGAACGAACACCCTCTCGCCGGCAGGGACAAACTGTCGATAAAGGAACTCGATAACTATCCTGTTATCGGCTACGACCGCTTATCAAATCTCGGAGGATATACAAAGAGGCTCTACAGAAATCTGGGAATAAAACCGGACATAGTCTGCGAGTGTTCGGACGAGAACGCCATACAGGCGCTGGTAAGAGAACAGTTCGGGATAGCTCTTGTAGCCAGGGTCGACATCCTGAACGACAAATATCTGAAGATCCACAGCGTGTCGGATGTTGATCTGATCCACTATGTCAACGCGGTATGGCTGAAGAACCATTACCTGATGCCGGCCACAAAACGCTTCATTGATTTCATGATCGGCGGGTCTGAACTGAATCCGGAAGAGGTAAAAGCTATTATCTGATACCACAGTATCAATAATCTCTATTTGATACCTTCAGGCTATCAAAAACGAGCAAGAAAGATATTTCTCTTTTGCTCGTTATTTATTTATCATATAAGTACCACAAGACAGCATGATGACACTTGGAGGGATCAAAACATGAAGAAAGATTACCCAAAGATTTTTGAGCCGATCACAGTAAGAAAAACTGTTTTCAAGAACAGAGTAGTCATGACCCCGATGGGCACAAACTACGCTGATCCTGACGGCGGCATCAATGACGATCATATCAATTACTACAAGCTTAGAGCCAAAGGCGGCACGGGCCTCATTATCGTAGAGAACGTCTGCGTAGACTTCCCTACAGGCTCCAACGGAACAAGCCAGCTGAGACTCGACCATGACATGTTCATGCCAAAGCTTTACAAGCTGACAGAAACAGTCCACGGCGAAGGCGGACTCATTGCCGTACAGATCAACCACGCGGGAGCATCGGCTTCATCCGCACGTACGGGCGTTCCTACAGTTTCGTCCTCGACAGTTCCATCGAAGCTCGGCGGCGAGGCACCTCGTCCGCTCGAGAAAGATGAGATCGAAGCTATAGTCAAGAAATACGGCGAAGCAGCTAAGCGCGCTGTACAGGCAGGATTTGACGCTATCGAAGTCCACTGCGGACACTCCTACCTCATCAGCCAGTTCCTCTCGCCTATCTACAACAAGAGAACTGACGAATTCGGCGGAAGCGCAGAGAACAGAGCGCGTCTTGCCAGAATGGTCATCGATGAAGTAAGAAAGCAGGTAGGACCATTCATTCCTATCCTCGCAAGGATAAGCGCAGACGAGTTCCTCGAGGGCGGAAACAACCTCGACGACTGCCTCGAGTATCTGCAGTACTTCGGAGACGAGGTCGACGTATACAACGTATCCGCGGCCCTCAACCCATCGCTTCAGTATCAGATCGACAGCAACTGCTATCCTGACGGCTGGAGAGCATACCTCGCAAAGGCTGTTAAGGAAAGATTCGGCAAGCCGGTAGTCACGATGGGCAACATCAGAGACCCTAAGGTAGCCAACGACATCCTCGAGAGAGGCGACGCTGACTTCATCGGCATCGGCAGAGGCCTGATCGCTGACCCTGACTGGGTAAACAAGGTGGAATTCGGTGATGTGTGCGACATCAGAAAGTGCATCAGCTGCAACATCGGATGCGCCGGAAACCGTATCCAGAACAACAGACCTATCAGATGCACAGTCAACCCGGCTGTCATAGAGGGTGAAGAGTATAAGAAGCTCAAGGTCAACAAGCCATGCAACGTTGTCGTTATCGGCGGCGGTACCGCTGGCATGGAAGCCGCATGCACAGCTGCGGAAGTAGGCTGCACGGCATTCCTGATCGAGAAGGCAGACCACCTCGGCGGACTCGCTTACGAAATCTCGAAGTTCCCTGACAAGAGCAGACTCAGAGACTTCCCTGATTACCTCGAGAGAAGGATCAAGAAGCTCCACAACCTGCACGTGTTCCTGAACACAGAGGCTACTCCTGAGTTCATCAGGACTCTGAATCCGGACATCATCGTGAACTCAACAGGTTCGCTGCCACTGATCCTCCCTATCCCTGGACTCAAGGAAAACGTAGGCAAGGGCAAAGTGCAGACAGTTCTCGGCGTTATCGACAATCTGGACAACTATCCTGAGGACTGCACAGGCAAGAAGGTCGTTGTTATCGGCGCCGGCGCCGTAGGACTCGATGTAGTGGAATTCTTCGCGCCTAGAGGAGCGGACACCACGGTAATCGAGATGCTGCCGTATATCGTCGGACCGGCACTCGATCCTATCACAAAGGTCAGCATCGCTGATCTGATGAATAAGTACAACGTACACCAGAGACCGTCCACAGCTCTTCAGGAAGTAAAGCCTGACTGCTTCGTGGTCAAGAATCCGGACGGAAGCATGGAAGAAGTTGAGTTCGATTACGGATGCATCTGCATGGGACTCAAGTCCAACAATCCGGTACTCGACATGCTGAAGGAAGAGTTTGCTGATGTCGAACTGATGAACATCGGCGACTCCAAGAGACAGAGAAGGATCATCGAAGGTACGGAAGAAGGACGCGCCATCGTGAAGGTTCTTGAGAAGAAGGGATTCTTTGCATAAGCCGGTAATCCCGGAAAAGTCCGCAGTCTCATTTAAGAATTTGACTTGTAAGATAAAAGCAGACACGCACTACCGCGTGTCTGTTTTTTTTATAACTGTGGTCTCTACCGACCTGTGAAGTGCGGAGCATACTTTGCAGCGATCCTGACCGCTTCTGCCATTCCGACTGCTTCTGCAATGCCCTTGCCCGCGATATCGAACGCCGTTCCATGAGCGGCAGACGTGCGCAATATAGGCATGCTGTTTGTGATCTCTACAGTGCGATCGAAATCCAGCGTCTTAGCGGCTATATGCCCCTGATCATGATAAAGAGAAAGGACAGCGCTGAACCTTCCGATTGCCGCATGGTGGAAGACCGTATCTGCAGATTCCGGACCTGTTACATCGTAGCCTCTGCTCCTGAGATCCTCTACCGCAGGGACGATCTCACTGACCTCTTCCCATCCGAAAAGACCGTGTTCACCTGAATGCGGGTTGAGTCCCGCCACTGCCATCGTTCCTTCAGTCACTCCCAGTCTGGCAAGAGCCTCTGTGCACCTTTCAACATAATCTATGACCCTTTCCTTTGTGATCATATCGACCATCGCGCGCATCGACACATGCCTTGTAAGGAAAAATATCCTCATTCCGCACGTTTCAAACATCGCCAAAGGATCATTCGTATTTGTCAGTTTTCCGAAGATCTCGGTATGCCCTATGAAATCTACGCCCGCTGCGCGGAGCGCCTCCTTGTTTATTGGAGCTGTAGATATTGCGTCAGCTTTCCCTTCCATGGTGATTTGCGTGGCCTTTTCGATATACTCGAATGCCGCCCTGCCGCACATCGCGCTGATCTCTCCATACCTGAATCTGCCCATGTCTACATTATCAAGATCGATCAGGTTCAGAACGCCTGCGCTGTAATCTCCACTTTCAGGAGCCTCCACGATGTTGATCCTCAGATCAGCACCTGTTACCGCTATCGCCTCCTCAAGGATCTGCGCGTCACCGATCACGATGCAGTTTGTCTCCGCAAAGAGGTCTTTGTCTGCAACAGTCCGTGCAACTATCTCAGGGCCGATCCCTGCAGGATCTCCCATAGTTACTGCAATCAGTGGTTTATCCATGATATCAGAACCAGATGTCTTCTATTTCGTTTATGCGGCGAAGATGCTTGCCTGCCTCGAAATCCGTAGTCATCCATGTATCAATGATCTGGAATGCAAGCTCCTGACTTATCATCCGGGCTCCCATGCAGACAACGTTTGCGTTATTGTGGCGTCTGCACATCTCCGCCATCTCTACAGATGTGCAAAGTGCGGCTCTGATGCCCGGCACCTTATTGCACGCTATGCTGATACCGATTCCGGATCCGCAGACGGCGATGCCTCGCTCAGCCTCGCCGGACGCCACAGCGCGTCCTACAGCGTGTCCGTACTTCGGATAGTCTACCGACTCAGTCGAGTCACATCCTACATCGATTACCTCATGGCCTTCGCTGATCAGCTTTGCCTTGATCGCTTCCTTGAGTTCATATGCTGCGTGATCGCTTCCAACAACCAATTTCATTGTATTTGTCCTCCAATCAGTTTACTCAGCGTGTTAGTGATTCAAGCATATCAATGATATACTCTTCCGTATCCTTCATCGTTGACTCCATTGTCAGTGCTTCATCGATGTCGTAATCGGTGAAGATACCGTTCCTGTATACAACCACACGGTTTTTTGCGCCTTCAGCCAAAAGATCAATAGCCTTGGCGCCCATTATTGAAGCATATACCCTGTCGCGGCAGGTCGGATTGCCTCCGCGCTGTATATAGCTCAGGGTCGTAGTACGTACCCGGATCCCCCCGGCTTTCTCCAGCTTTCCGGCTATCTCCTCTGCACGGCCGACACCTTCTGCATTGATGAGGATGTTGTTGTTCTTGCCTGTTGCCCGGTGCGCGGCGACTTTCTCCATTACTTTCTTTTCATCACCATCGTATGTCTCGGGTATAAGCACCTGTTCTGCTCCTGCGGCTATACCGCTCCATAATGCAATATAACCGGCATCGCGCCCCATCACCTCTATAAGACAACACCTCTCGTGCGATGAAGCTGTATCCCTTATGTTGTCTATCGCCCTCATCGCCGTATTGACTGCAGTATCGAAGCCTATGGTGTACTCCGAACACCCGATATCTCCATCTATAGTCCCCGGGATACCGATCACGTTTACTCCCTTGCGGGCAAGGCTCTGCGCTCCTCTGAACGATCCGTCTCCGCCGATCACGACGAGCGCGTCGATCCCGTGTTTCCGGCAGATATCTGCCGCCTTCTGCTGGTATTCATCAAGCTTCATCTCAAGGCACCGCTCCGTTTCGAGTATAGTGCCTCCCCGTTCAAGGATATTGCTGACAGAGTCCATTCCCATATCGACGAATTCCTCGTTCAGCAGTCCGAGATATCCTCTGCGTATCCCTTTTACCTTGAAGCCCTTGAATATTCCTCTTCTGACTACAGCTCTGATAGCCGCATTCATCCCCGGCGCGTCGCCGCCGCTGGTCAGAACCCCTACAGTCTTTATATCAGTATTCATTTATGCCCTCACTTGCCGGAGAGCTCCTCCTCAAAGTAACTGCCTCTGACCTTTCTGCTCAGGTTGTGTTTATCTCCCTCCCTGATCGCGTCCAGCAGCAGTCTGTGAGCGTTTATGAGTTCTTCCGTCTTTCCTCCGTTTATCATTTCGGATACAGTGCGGAATCTGATTGCATATGTCAGCGTCCTCACGACTCTGTTGACCTTGTCCGCCATCGGGTTCTTTCCCATTTCTGCGATCTTGTCATGGAAACGGTTGTCAACATCGAAGAACCTGTTGACAGGATCCTCCGAGCTTATAGCCTCCTTCATTTCTTCCAGGAGTTCCTCAAGCTCATTGAGTTCCTCTTCATCGTGATGATCTATAGCAAGCTTCATCATTCCTGCTTCTGTCATCTCGCGCAGTTCCATCAGGTTTTCGAACGACTCCTGATTGAGAATGATACCGTAGATCATAGGATCGATCATGCTCTCCTTGTAACCGCTGCAAACGAAGGTTCCTTCCGAGCGCTTGCTCTCGAGTACTCCGAGATATGCAAGTATCTTGATGGCCTCGCGAACGCTGCTCCTGGCAACGCCGAGCGAGTCGGCGAGATCCGGTTCAGGAGGAATCTTGTCTCCCGGCTTCAGATCTCCGTTTCTGATGGCGTCGGTCAGCTGATTGATGACGCTCTGTACTACCGATTCCTTTTTTAAACTTTTAAGATATGTAGGTGCTGGTGTCATAAAGACGTTCTCCTTTATATATTATCTCTGTCCCTTTTTCTTTTGTATGACATAATACAAAGCTAGGATAACAATTCTCACACCTAATGTCAAATCATCGTTTTCTATTCCTGCAGCGTAAGGTGCTGAGGCACGCCTTCCGAGTAATACGGCTCAATCTCTCCCATAATCAGCGGACGCGCATACTCAATAAACTCATTACTGACGTATGTTCCGTCATTTATGATCCATTCAAGAGGCACTTTGCGCTCAACATTTGCTACCTCATGTATGTCGAAGCTGTCATAAGAGGTGAGATATGGCCTTCTCGAGTCGACCTTGATGGTTATCATCTCACCGGTATTTCCTTCAAATGCTTTCTGAGCTGCAAGGTATCCCGCATTATACGCCTCATCTGCGTCTGTACGCGACACCACGTGCGAAGCGCACCTCTGAAGTGTCGAGAATTCGATCGATCTTGCCTTTACTCCGGTTTTCTCTGTTATGAGTGAAGCGAGATATGCGCCGACTCCGGAGAGCTGTTTGTGTCCGAAAGCATCAAGCTTGTCCGAAGTATTGCTGAGTTCACATACGAAGCGTCCGTCAGCAAGTTTGACCCCTTCAGATACAGCGATGACTATCGAGTTTTTTTCTTTAGCGAGATTACCTACGCGTTTTACGAAATCATCCGGATTAAAGTCCACCTCAGGGAGATAGATAAGGTCAGGAGCATTGTTTCCCAGAGCTGCAGCTGCCGTGAGCCATCCCGCATGACGTCCCATGATCTCTACGATCACTGCGGAAGTCCTGTAAGGTCCATAGCAATCGTTATCTACAACGATTTCTTTAAGCGATGTAGCAATATACTTCGCGGCAGAGCCGTAGCCTGGGCAGTGGTCTGTCACAGGCAGGTCGTTATCGATGGTCTTTGGGATGCCCATGAACCTTTGAGGTTTCCCATGCGCTGCAGCATAATCGGAAAGCATCTTTACTGTATCCATCGAGTCGTTTCCGCCGTTGTAGAGGAAGTACTGGATGTCGTATTTCTCCATGACAGAGAAGATCTTTTCATATACATCTTCATTCCCCTCTATTTTTGGCAGCTTATAGCGGCATGAACCGAGGAATGCTGATGGTGTTCTCTTCAAGAGTGAAACATCCTGCGCATTTTTCACCTGTTTTCTGAGATCGATTATGTTCTCGTTGAGGAAGCCCTCGATGCCGTAGTGCATTCCGTATATCTTCTTTACGCCGGCATCCTTCGAAGCTTCGATGGCGCCTGCGAGACTTGAGTTGATCACGGCCGTCGGACCGCCCGACTGACCTATGATTATATTGCCCTTTATACTCATTTTAAAATCCTCCCTTGATCGCTCTGATAGCAGCAGCTCTGTACTTTGCTCCGAAAACCGCGGAGCCTGCAACTATTAGCTCTGTTCCTGCTTCTCTTACTATATCTGCATTGCCTTCGCCGACTCCGCCGTCTATCTCTATAACGTAGCTGTATCCCTTTTCATCTTTAAGAGCGCTGTAGTAGCGGATCTTGTCCAGCGAATCAGGCATGAACTTCTGTCCTCCGAATCCCGGCTCTACCGACATGACGAGTATGAGATCAATGTCATCGAGATACTCATCAAGGACTTCCGGCGCCGTCTTTGGCTTGACTGAGACTCCGGCCTTAACGCCGCAGGAATGAATATGGTCAAGCGTATGCTTCAGATCACTGCAAGCCTCGTAATGCACTGTAATGAACTCAGTATTGTCAGTGACGAAATTCTCAATGTATCTGTCCGGATCCTTTATCATCAGATGAACATCGTAAGGAACAGTCGTGTAGGAGTTGAGGCTCTTCATTACACTGGCTCCGAAGCTGATATTCGGAACGAACATCCCATCCATTACATCGATATGCAGATAGTCGATACCGTATCCGCATACATCTGCAACATCCTCACCGAGCCTTGCAAAATCCGCAGCAAGTATTGACGGAGATATCATTGCTTTATCTACTTTTGCCATTTCCATGACCCTTTCTTTATCTGCTATGCGGGCTCCCTCCGTCAGGTTTTCTGCGGCAGGGAGCCCAAATGTGATAAGGAGATTAATATGATTCAGTTATTTGCGACCAATCACAAATCCCAGTATCAACGCGACTGCCAGCATTCCTACTGTTCCGAGCATCAGGTTGTGCGCTCCTGCAGCCGTTACCATGAACATAGGTGCGATCGTCAGGAAGAAGTTCTGAGTACTGATCTGCCAGAGCGGTGTCGCTGCGATCAGGTTAGGACCTGCGTCAGTTTCGAGCTCAGGGTCAGCGATCCTCAGCAGCATCATTCCTGTTGCAGTTGATCCTGTCCATGCTCCGAACATTACCATCGCGTTCTCGAGCCAGTTCTGCTTGAGCCAGAGCTTTGGCAGAACCATCAGAATGATCGTTGTCAGGATCAGTCCTGCGAACGAGATCGTCAGGATAGCCGCCGCGTTGTTCATGATTACATCAAGCTTCATCGTAGCGATAGCCGTAATGATCAGGTATTCGAGTGCGAGTGTGCCGATATGTGCCAGCGACTCGTTGTCTATGAACTCCTTTGCAGGTGTCTTCTTTACGATCACGCCGAATGCCAGTGAAACGAGTATAGCAGGAACGTAGATCGCGAATCCGGAGAACAGCGGAACCATATGCAGGATCTGCAGGAGGCCATATGCCACCAGCATGATCGCCAGTACGATACCGAAGTGCAGTGTCAGCGGGTCGAAAGCGATGTCCGATGTGTATGCTGTCATGAACTTGAATCTGTTTTCCTTGTTCAGGATACCGGTGTAATCCTCTTTGCTGAGGTTGCCGGACTTCTCTGCTGTGACCCATCCCTTGCGGATACCGTAGTTGAGGATCACGATACCTACGATGATGCCGTAAAGCATACCGATGGTTGCGTAAGTGGTTCCGAATGCGGATGCCTCGTCGTAGTTCCAGTAGCCGAGTGTATCGTAGATACCTGCGATGACCTGCGGGATACCGTGCGCGCCATAGAATGCTCCGAACGGCAGAAGTGCAGCTCCGTCAGGCAGTCCGAAGACCTTGCCGAGACCCATTGCTGAAAGTACCTGTGCAGCAATTACCGTTGCCGAGATCAGGAATATCAGCGAGCACTTCTTGATCATCCTTCTGTCGAACGACAGCGCGATGAACTGTGTTACGAAGAGTATCGCGAGCAGCGGGTTGGCAAATCCGCTTACGTTGTCAGACCAGTGGATGTAGTACGGGCAGAACTTGCCGAGTACTTCCGATCCGAGCAGGAGTCCTACAAGGCCTCCGACTACGGCTACCGGTATGAACATCTTCTGGAGGAATCCTACCTTTGATCTCAGGAAGAGACCGACTATGAGCAGGCCGCTCGCCCAGGCAAAATCCATCAATATTGTTTCAAACATGTTGTCCTCCTTCTATTCCACCTGAGCTGCCGCCTCGCGGATCTTCGCCACGAGTTCGGCTGTCCACTCATTCTGTATTTCGAAGTTTGTATAGACATCACGTGTTGCTTCCTTGAAAGCCTCGATATCCGGCGTTTCATTTACGGTCATTCCGGCTTCCTTAAGCTTTGCCAGCTGATCATCTTCGTCGGCAGCTACCGCTTCGCGGTGCTCTTTACCGAATTTCTTTGCGCCTTCAAGCAGCACGTCCTTGATATCCTGCGGCAGCTTCTTCCATGTGCTGCCCGAGAACACCAGATTCTTGGACTCATACTTGTGATTTGTGATGGTCATGTACTGATTGACTTCGTTTATCTTATTTGCGTATATGTTTGCGATAGGGTTTTCCTGTCCGTCGAAGGTTCCCTGTGCAAGTGCGTCGTAGGTCTTGCTCCATGCGAACTTCGTTGTGCTCGCTCCGAGCTCCTTGAAGATCGCTGCCGTCATGTCGTCTTCCGGTATCCTCATTTTGAGTCCTTCGACATCTGCCGGTCCATTGATCTCGCGCACACTGTTTGTTATCTGTCTCATGCCGTTCTCCCAGAAGGCGAGCTGCACGAGGTTATAATTGCTGAGTTCAGCTGTGAGTCCTTCCGCGATCTCTTCGTTGTCCACTACTGCCCATGCCTGCTCATAACTGGTAAACAGGAACGGCAGTCCCAGAGTTGCGATCTTAGGCGCATACATGGCTTCAACTCCCTGCGGCATCATCATCGCGTCGAGTTCTCCGGTGACCAGCTGCTGAGCCATGTCGCTATTGTCTCCCAACTCTTCATTAGGATATATACGGACGATCACTCTGCCCCCGGTCTGCTCATTTACCCATTCAGCGTAGTGCTGAAGCGAGATGTTGATCAGGTTGTCTTCAGTGTCGCTGTGTCCGAGTCTTATGATGTACTCCGCAGCACCTTCCGGACTGTCTCCGGACCCGCTGCCCTGCGAGCCGCAGGCGGTCAGCGACAATGACAGAGCCATGAGGAATGCCAGCATTACCGCCAGAGCCTTGAATCTTTTCTTCATAACTTTGTCTCCTGTCTTCTGTAGCTGTATCGTCACCGATCGTTAAAGAGCCAGCGCTGTCTCAACAATATTGTCAACCGTGATGCCGTTCTTTGCAAGCAGTCTTTCGTAAGGAGCGGACTCACCGAACTGATCCTGGATACCGATCCTCTTTACTTTGCCCTTGCCCATCTCAGCTGCGACCTCGCATACAGCGCTTCCGAGTCCGTTGATGATGTTGTGGTCCTCTACCGTGACGATCTTGCCGATCTCCTCAACGCAGGCCTTTACTGCTTCAACGTCGAGAGGCTTGATAGTGTGCATGTCGAGAACTCTAGCCGAAACACCCTTTTCCTCCAGAGCCTTTGCCGCCTTGATCGCGAGACTTACTGTATCGCCGTTTGCGATGATGGCTACATCTTTACCATCCTGGATCTGATAGGCCTTTCCGATCTCGAACTCTACGTCCGGTCCGTAAACCTGCTCCATGGCGTCTCTTGTGAATCTCAGGTACATTGGTCCGTATGTCTCTGCTGCTGCTCTGACGAGCTTGCGTGCCTGATTGTAGTCAGCAGGCATCATGATCGAGATGTTAGGAATGGTTCTGAGGATTCCCATGTCCTCGATAGCCTGGTGCGATGCTCCGTCATTAGCCGGTGTGAATCCGCCGTGCGAGCATGCGATCTTGACATTGAGGTTTGTATAGCAGATCTCCTGACGGATCATCTCGCAGATCCTCATCGATCCGAATGCCGCGTATGTTACAACGAACGGGATCTTTCCGCATGTAGCGAGTCCTGCCGCTACGCCCGCGCCGTTCTGCTCCGCGATACCTACATTGAGGTACTGGTCAGGAAGCTGCTTCTTGAATTCACCGGTCTTGCAGCTCTTGCCGATGTCTATGTCCAGAACTACGATTTCCGGATTGTCTTTTCCTACTTCTACTATTTCATCGCCGAAGCCGTTTCTTGTAGGGATCTTTTTCAGTTCACTCATTGTTCTGTCCTCCTGTTATATCAGCTGAGCCTTGAGTTCTTCCATTGCCTGTGCGTACTGTTCATCATTAGGAGCTACGCCGTGCCAGCCGACCTGGTCCTCCATGAAGCTGACGCCCTTGCCCTTGACTGTTGCTCCGATAAGAGCTTTTGGATTTCCGTTCTGTGCCTCAGGCGCGTAGCACTTATCGAGCACTTCTACGGTCTCTTCCATGCTGTTGCCGTCGTAGTAGTAGACGTCCCAGCCGAATGCCTTGAACTTGGCGCCGAGGTCTCCGTTAGGCATTACATCATCGCATGTTCCGTCGAGCTGGAGTCTGTTTACGTCGACGAATACGATGAGATTATCGAGTTTATACTTATTTGCCGTGTTGGCAGCTTCCCAGATCTCGCCTTCCTGAGTTTCGCCGTCTCCGACTACACAGAAGACCTTATAATCCTTCTTGTCCATCTTTCCGGCAAGAGCCATTCCTGCTGCGCAGGCAAGTCCCTGTCCGAGTGATCCTGTCGAGATGTCGATGCCCGGGCACTTGATCATCGAAGGGTGTCCCTGAAGAGGGGAGCCTTCTTTTCTAAGGGTGTCGAGAACTTCGAGAGGGAAGTATCCGAGCGCTCCGAGAGCTGCGTACTGGATAGGGCATACATGGCCTTTTGAAAGGACCATTCTGTCTCTGTCTTCCCATCTTGGGTTCTTAGGGTCAACGTTCATGTACTTGAAATAACATGCTGTTACGAACTCTGCAGCTGACAGCGATCCACCCGGATGGCCTGACTGCGCTTTGTAGATCATATCTACGACTTTCATGCGCAGGTCTGTTGCGGCGTTCTTGAGTTCTTTGATTGAAACATCTTTCATAATATCTCTCCTTTGTCTCTTTCAATTAAGAATCAACAAGTAATAGCTTTTACTAGCATCCGAGGTAAAGCGACTGCTTTGCCAGAACGAGATTGAGTATCATCTCGTTGCATGGAGTAGGGATCCCGTACTGCTCTCCGAGCTTTACGACTGCTCCGTTGATGATGCGGATCTCTGTCTCGCGCTGATGTGTAACTGCCTGTACCATCGAGCTGATCGTTTCGTCTGTAGCGCGGGATACTTCGTAGCAGTGCTCGAGCTCTTCTTCGTAATCGAGCGTGCATCCTGCCGCGTTAGCAACTGCGATCGCTTCCTTGATAAGTCTCTTTGCGAGCTCATTTGCATACGGGTTCTTGCTGATGAATCCGTTCGGAGTCTCAAGCAGCGCGCTTACGCCGTTGATGGCTACGTTAGCCGAAAGCTTGTGCCAGATGGCGTTCAGAACGTTCTCGTGAACATCGACTTCGAGTCCTGCCTCGCGGAATGCCTCGGCAACTTCCTCTACCTTTGCCATAGGCGCCTTAGGCGATCCCATGTTTGTTGCTCCGTAACCTGTGTGTCTTACGTGACCCGGCTCGATCGGTGTAGCTCCGAAAGCTGTGTTTCCGATGATGATCTGCTCTTCAGGAACTACCTTGGCGATCTCGTCATAGTTGCCGTAGCCGTTCTGCAGGCACATGATCATGGTGTGGTCGTCGATCATCGGCAGCGCGTTGCGTACTGCTGCTTCCAGGAACTTGTAGTGAACGAATACTACGAGCAGGTCTACAACTCCGATGTCCTTAGGATCTGTTGTTGCAATAGTAGGGTGGTAAGCGACTGTCTCACCGTTGCCGTATCCAGGTGCGCATTTATCAAGAAGGATCCCGTTCTTCTTGATCGCTTCAATCACTGGTTCATATGTGTCCAGTACACAAACTTCGTGCTTCTGCAGAAGGTAGCTCGCATAGCAGCTTCCGATTGCTCCGCATCCTACAAATCCGATTCTCATATCAGTGCTCCTCCTTGATTATTACGTTTCTTTGTCTTTGTCTGTTTGCCGTATGTCCTTTGTCTGACATATGACACTTGTATAGTACCCTTATGTCTGACAAAGCGCAAGCCTTTTTTGCGTTTTTGTTCAAAAAATAATTATTTAACGAAGATTCGCATGAAAAAAGAGCCCTGAAGTTCTGCTTCCGGCTCTTTTCTACAATATATGGTATATATTCTCTTAACTATCCACTATGCGTTTTCGTCGGTGAAATACTTCCTTATTTCAGCGCTCAGCACACGGCCCTTCTTTATTTCATCTAATTTTTTATAATGAGGCAACGTTCTGTGCGCCATCCAGGCATCCACATCCTTCCACCATTCTATAAGAAGAATGTCATTTGGCTCTTCAGTTGACATGAAGAACTCATACTTAAAGTTTCCTTCTTCATTACGCGAGTCAACATCTATACCTTCTTTTCTTACCAGATCTCGGAGCTCTTCCCTTGTACCCGGTGCACATTTAAAGATTACGTTTAAAACCAGCATTTTCTTTTCCTTTCTGTAAAGGACATTATTACTTTGTTCCGAAGATGCGGTCGCCTGCGTCGCCCAGTCCCGGTACGATGTAAGCGTTCTCGTTGAGATGATCGTCCTTTGCTGCGATATAGATATCTACATCAGGGTGCTTCGAGGTGAGAGCCTCGATGCCTTCAGGAGCAGCGATGAGGAACATCAGAGCGATGTCCTTTGCGCCTTTCGCCTTGACAAAGTCGACAGCGGCAATCGCGCTTCCGCCTGTCGCGAGCATCGGGTCAACGATGATGATCTTCCTCTGGTCGATATCTTCAGGCAGCTTGCAGTAGTATTCCACAGGCTCGTGTGTCTCAGGGTCTCTGTAAAGGCCGACGTGTCCGACTCTCGCGCTCGGGATTATCTCCAGCATTCCGTCAACGAAGCCGAGTCCCGCTCTGAGGATAGGAACTATGGCAAGCTTCTTGCCTGCCAGGATAGGAACCTTTGCAGGGCAGATCGGTGTCTCGATCTCCACTTCCTTTGTCGGAAGATCTCTTGTGATCTCGTAGGTCATCAGCATCGCGACCTCGCGCGCCAGATCTCTGAATTCCTTACTAGCTGTGTTCTTGTCTCTCATCAGTGATACCTTGTGCTGAATAAGAGGATGATCGAAAATCATTACTTTGCCCATTGCGTACCTCCCTATAATGTGCAACTTCGTTGTGATTATTATCAGTTTGTTATGAAAAACGTCCCGTTTTCCCTTGTTTGACTTTACTTTACTACGTCGTAGCCCGCGCTCTTCAGCATGCGGTTCATGACGCTGAATCCGAAGCCGTCCTCGTCGATGGTCCTGATGAGGATCAGATCGTAGCCCTGCCTGTCCAGCTCTCTGAGCTCGGCAAAGAGCTTGTGTGCCGCCTTGCCCGGATCGTTGTCGTAGTCGATTATCGCTACGCTCCGGCCGCTCTCTCTCGCCTCAAGTCCCAGCTGCTTGGCCTTGTCGCGGAATTCCTGCTTGCCGCCCTCTATGAGCCGCACCTCCGCCTTCGGAGAATAGTGTTTATATTTCATTCCCGGCGACTTAGGCTTGAACCCCTCTTCGGAAACCCCGTCTTTCGGGTCTGCTATGGTCTCAGGCTTTTCGAGAAGGCTGTTATCGTACAGCACCGCTCTCTTCAGGAGCATCATGAGTTTCTCCTTGGTGACAGCGCCCGGCCTCAGTATACGCGGGATGATGTCCGTTAAATCGAGCACCGTGGACTCAATGCCGACGTCACACTGCTCGCCCATGATGACCGCGTCGATGCGTCCGTCCATATCTTCAAGCACATCGTCAGCCGTAGTAGGGCTGGGTCTGCCTGAAAGGTTTGCGCTTGGCGCCGCGATTGGTCTGCCCGCGAGTTTGATGAGCCTTCTGGCAGTCGGGTTTGACGGCATACGGACCGCCACCGTATCCAGGCCGCCTGTCGTGACATCCGGCACCTTGGCGGATTTCTTGAAGACCATTGTGAGCGGTCCCGGCCAGACATTTGTTATGAGTATCGACGCCTCGCGGCTGAGTGACCCGGCGCCTCCGTCGATCAGTTCGTACAGGTCTGTCGCGTCAGCGATGTGAACTATCATCGGATTGTCCGACGGGCGTCCTTTTGCCGCATATACAGAAGCGACGGCCTCCGCGTTGAGAGCGTCAGCTCCCAGCCCATAGACCGTCTCTGTCGGAAAAGCAACAAGCCCGCCGGCTCTTATGATCTCGCCGGCACGCCTGATGTCGCTTTCATTTGTCGATAATCTCAAAGTTTCCACTTAGCCAAAGTCCTTCATTTTAGCAGCCTGATCTGCAGTGATAAGCCCATCTACCGCCTCGTCGATGTCTCCGTCGAGGAACTGGTCGAGCTTATATAAAGTCAGATTGATGCGGTGATCTGTCATACGTCCCTGAGGGAAGTTGTATGTACGGATACGCTCGGAGCGGTCACCTGAACCAACCTGGCTTCTTCTGTCGGCCGAGATCTTGTCGTTCTGCTCCTGCAGCATCTTGTCATAGAGTCTGGCCTTGAGTACTCTCATGGCCTTCTCTCTGTTCTGTATCTGCGATTTCTCGTCCTGGCATGTTACCACGATTCCCGTAGGCAGGTGGGTCATACGAACGGCCGAGTCAGTTGTGTTTACGCACTGACCGCCGTTGCCGGACGCTCTGTATACGTCGACCTTGACGTCGTTAGGATTGATCTCCACCTCTACGTCATCGACTTCCGGAAGCACTGCAACAGTTGCAGCCGAAGTGTGGATGCGGCCGGACGATTCAGTCTCAGGCACCCTCTGCACACGGTGCACGCCGGATTCGAACTTGAGTCTCGAATAAGCTCCGCGGCCCTTTATCATGACTACGGCTTCCTTGACTCCGCCGATTCCCGTATCGCTTATCTCGATAACCTCAGCCTTCCAGTGACGGCGCTCAGCGTATCTCAGATACATCCTCAGCAGGTCGCCGCCAAAGAGAGCAGCTTCCTCACCGCCCGTGCCGGCCCTGATCTCAAGGATGACGTTCTTGTCATCGTTAGGGTCCTTAGGCAGCAGCAGTATTTTGAGGTCTTCCTGAGCCTTCTCCATGCGCTCTTCAAGATCCTTGGCCTCTTCCTTGGCCATCTCGCGCATTTCTTCGTCATCTTCGAGCTCGATAAGTTCCCTGGCATCAGCCAGCTCGCTCTGCATCTTGCGGTAGTCCTCGTAAGCTTTGACGACAGGCTCCAGCTCGGCCATCTCCTTCATGTGCTTCTGCCAAGTCTTCTGGTCAGCAATGACAGCCGGATCCGCGACCTTCTCGCTCAATTCCTTGTATTTTTCAGTTATGAAGTCTAATTTATCAAACATATTGGCTCCTGTTTTTTCTTAACCAATTTATTATATCAAAAACTCCGTTCTATTAAAATCGGATTATATGAAAGCGTCTGTCTATATGGCAGGCAGGTAACTCGAGCACGCCGGCACTTAGCGACTGGCAAGCGCCAGCGCAGACAGAGCTTAGTACCGCTGCGTGCGAGCGTTAGCGAGAGCGGGCCTGCCGCCATATAGACAGGCGCTCCTTTACGCACATTAAAACCGGAGCTGTAGATGCTCCGGTTTGATGTCCTGTCTTTCGATCTACAGGCCGTACTTGTTCTTGAACTTCTCTACACGGCCGCCTCTGTTAGCAAACTTCTGCTGGCCTGTAAAGAACGGGTGGCATTCCGAGCAGATGTGGCTAACGCCACTGTTCGCTCAATCTCAGTAAATTCAAGCCCTTTGCAATCGAGCATAGTGTTATTAATGAAATAAAGTGATACGTCTAGCAACTAGCATCTAGTGAATTATAACACGCCTCATCTATCTTTCAAAACGCTTTTATCCTCTACAAGCCTTAAATCCTTCTTATTTAGATTATGCCAACATCTTTCAACAACTTTTGATTTCTCTCATCAGCTTTTGGTTCTCTTTTGACAACTTTCTCTTTCTTTTCATTACTTTTGCAACATTAGCCTCAAATCCGCTGAAACCCTTGGAATTTCAATCCAAAAGAAAACCGAATAATTAATAGAAAAGTTTTTAAAATAATATCACATGTCCCGTTTGGGTCACAAGTTTTCGCTAGGTGCTTGCTATAATGTAGGTACAGAAAGGGAAAACAAAATCCCAAATCAAATCTCACTAAATAGTAAAGTCTCCAAAAGGAGCAGAAAGGAAACACAATGAACACTAAGAAGAATCTCACAATCGTTATCATCGAGGAAACAGAAAACGCAGTTATCGCACAAGTTACAAAGGCTTTCGAGAAGAACGCTAGAATCTTCGGAACAGAAGAGTACAAGCTTTGGAGAGAATTCAAGAAGGATTACCCTCTCGCAAAAATGATTACCAAGAGTATAAAGAAAAATCCAGAAAAGAAAACAAACAAGAACCTTACTTACAAGAATATGAGAACTTTCATCAATGAACAGCCTAACGCTTGCGAACTGATGGAGCAGTTTGAGAGAGAGATAAAGCTCTCGAAGGTTCAGTCAAATCCATACAGAGCTGTCCTCGCTTGGTTTAAGCAGACATTTGAAGGTTATGACAACTACAAAGAATACTTCAAGAGAATAGCTGAAGAGGCTGAAGAGGCCGAAGCAATGGCTGCATAAAAATTATCGCTGAAAAATGAATGAATAAAGAAAGGAATTATAGAAATGAAAAAGAATAATGGTTACAAGATCGACTTCGCAAACAACACTTTTACGATGAACTACACATTTGCGGCCGCAGCTTCGCAGTTCGGCACAGAAGAATTCAATATTGTTTCGTCAATCAAAAGAGACTTCCCTCAGATGACTATCATTGAAAAGAGTGGAAGAACGCAGAAGTCCTCAAGGCCAAATAAAGGACTGACTTATGATCATATGAAGTCTCACATCAAGGCTTATGATAATGCAGAGGAACTGCTCGAGATGTTTGATAAGGTAGTTGAGATGTCGAAATCATCAAAGAGCCCATACAAATATGTCTGCGATTGGTTCAAGGCTCAGTTCCCAAAATATGCGGAAATCCCTAATCTTGATAGAAAAGAGCTGATCGTAAAGCCTCTTAATCTTGAAGATAACGAAAATATAGCGTAATCCAAAAGGAGGAAAGAAAAATGCGGTTAAGGAAAAAGTATCCGTTTGAAAGGCAGAAAGCTTTAGAAGTGTGTCGAGACTACTATCAAGCAAAAGGTTACTCAGAAAAACACTGTCACAGTTACATCGACTATTTGGAAGATTGGGATTTAGAGAGAGTATATAACATCATTTGTGAGGAACTTGAAAATGGAGAACGAGAAGAAGGTAATATTTTATAGAGAATGGTTGCCACTGCCAAAGGAACAATTCAGAATTCTAATACATTTGGCAATGAATGGCTCCTTCAGTGGCAACCTCTCTGACCTCTGCAGATACTTTTCATTAAACCCTCAAAACAAAACAAGAGCGCGGATCAGAGACGCAATTAATGAGCTCACCGAAAAAGGAATAATTGAATGTAAAAGAGAAGGCCGTAGTTACCTCCTAACGATTGTTCCAAGAGAGAAAGAGATTTGTTTGCGGGCGCGGTGGCTTGATAGCATCCTTAAAGCTGACTTCTCAGAATCAGTATCTTCAGAAGTAGTTATAAAGCTTCTTCTGTGGTTCGTAGACAGAGGAGCGAAGATGTTTACTAATGAAGAGGTTGCTAATGACTTAAACATCTCTGTAACAACGATAAATAATGCAAGAAAGGTTTTGTTAAATGACTTCGAGGTTATAATACAGAAATACGTTTCAGCAGAGACAGAAGAAGGTGAGATCCATCGCGTAGGACAAATAATAGAAGTTTCAGCTTGGATGAAAGAATAAAAGAGATACTTTTTCCTTAGAATTATAATTATCTATAAGTTTAAGGAGAAAGTATCTCTTTTCATTTGGCCAAATTACAACAATCCCTCTTCATCAAATTTTATATAAATAGAGGGATTTGAGGGGAATTCCGTAAATAAATAATCTTTTCGAATATCGCGCTCCGCGCTCAATTCTCAAGATTATTTATTTACTATAGGAGGAATTGCAAGCAATTCCTCCTAAGAGATCCAAGAGAAAAGGAGAATACAAGATGAGCGAAAAAACAAATCTCAGCCTTTCGATGGTTGAGCTCTATCACAATAAAGGATGGATGCCTAATTGGGCTTATTACCAACAGAACGGAAAAAGTGCGATGGAGAATTATGCAGAACAGACTAATAAAAACACCCTCTTTTCTTACGAGGAAGATGATGATTATTCAAGTGTTCACATTACAAGTGAGGTGAACATTAAAAAATGAGAATCGACAACACCTCAGATAGAGAGAAAAAGAAGAAAAAGAAAGAGCGTCAGAGGAAGTCTGACTTTGAAGGAATAATCTTTGAAATAATGCGGAAGAGTTTGAAGTCCGCGATTGATGTGGCTCTTGATGACATCTTCAAAGAGTGGAAATAATAACGGCAGTTCCAACAGTCGAAATGATTGAAGGAACTGCCGTTTTTTTCGTTTTCTGCCGTTTGACGGAAGCAATTAACACTTTGGTTACTGAGTGCTATAAAATGCTCTCAGAGATGAAAATTATTCTCTTAAAAAGTAATTGCGGGCTTGCCTTGCCGAACGGCTCTGCCCGCAAACAACCTCTTCATGTTATCTGATTAAGCTTCCTTTGCAACTCATCCAAATCTTTCTGTGTAAAAGAGTGCGGATCTACACCGCAAGAACCGCAAGCTTCGATAAATTCATCATTGCCTATAATATCACTTTTGCTTTTGGATAAATGGTGTGCAACTCTGTTTATCAAAGCTGTGTTTGTGTCTCCATAACCATAATCCTCTAACACAGCTAAATGCCAATCTTTAAATTCCATTGGTAAACTCCATCTTCAATGTGGCGAAGGCGAACGTGAACATCGTCTCTCAAATCATAATTGCTCTTCGTAAGAGCGAGAGCCAACACAATGCAAAATTTTCCAAAAGCAGAAAAGAAATCCTAAAATATACCCCCAATGCAGTAATTGCGGACAGAGCCGAGCTATCAAGATCTTTTAGTCGGCCTTCGCGCAAACACCTATTGTGGCGTTATTCTTCCTCTGCTGGAATGTACTCAAGCAGATCCCCCACATTACAGTGAAGGACTGAGCAGATTTTATCAAGCACATCTGAAGGATAATGCTTTGCTGAGTTGTTTGCCATTGCAGAGATTGTCGGCGGTCTAATGCCAGTTCTCTCCGCAAGTTCCTTTTGTGTCATCTCATTCATTGCGAGAACGACTTTCAATCTACACTTGATCATTTTACTCATCTCCTTTTGGAACAGTATAACACGATATTCGTAGTACTGCAATACGCTAATCGTGTAAAAAATTACGAAAAAAGTAAAAGAAATTACGATAAACGTATTGACACATTACGAAATTCGTAGTATACTCTAATCAAGCTAAAGATAACAACAACACAACGAAGGGAGATATAAAAATGGGTAACAACGAAATGCTGAGAAAAGTCGAACTGCTGACAGAGTATGAAGCAGCCATCGAGGAGATGAAGGCAGAGGCTGAAGAGATCCGCAACTCTATCAAGGCCGAGATGGATGAGAGAGGAACTGAGGAACTGCAGATTGGGCAGTTCATCGTAAGATTCACCAATGTAGTCTCATCAAGGTTCGATACCAAGAGATTCAAAGAAAAGTTCGGAGCTGATGTCTACAAGGCATTCACGAAGGAAGTACAGAGCAGAAGGTTCTCCATCGCATAAGATGGAGAACCTCACTCTGAAAGTGTCAAAACTTACAAGTTATGACACCCTCTTCATCGGTGCGAAAAACCAACAAGTTGAGCGGTGTCAAAACTTAGGGGCATAAGTAAGGAGAAAAAAGTATGGTTTATGGGTATGCACGTGTTTCTACTCTTGGACAAAGCCGAGATGGTAACAGCCTTGAAGACCAAGTGAACGCCTTAAAAGAATACGGATGCCAAGAGATTATTACAGAAGCGTTCAGTGGTAAGACGATGGACAGACCGAGGTTCCGTGAGTTACTTGAACGACTGACCGCAAATGATACTCTCGTTGTTTGCAAGCTTGATAGATTCGCTCGTACAACGATTGAAGGTGTTCAGACTGTCCAAGACCTCTTTAATAAAGGTATCAAGGTTCACATCTTAAATATGGGGCTTGTAGAGGACACAAATGTTGGAAGACTGATCCTCACGATAATGTTGGCTTTTGCTGAATATGAGAGAGGGATGATTGTAGAGAGAACGCAAATGGGGAAAGCAATAGCGAAACAGAATTCTAGCTTTAGAGAAGGTAGGCCAAAGAAGTATACAAAGGTTCAGATTAATCACGCTCTTTCGCTCTTGGAAGAAGGTTTATCCTACAAAGAGGTTAGTGCTATCACAGGAATCAGCAAAAGTACTATAATCAGAGCAAGGCGGTCTTCGAAATGCTGACGTTAGAAGAGCTTGGCTATTTCATCTATTTGGATGACTAAGAGAAGAAGCAACGCGAGAAATCCCAAGAATCTTTAGATTATGAGGATCTTATTGATTTGGATTATGAAGGCGCAAATAATAGCAAATTTAAATCTCCTGTGATGCGTCATTTTGATGTATCACAGGAGATTATACTGTTAGGGGTATAATCTTTTTAAACGCTCTCTATCATTACTCTTGCTTGCTTATTTTATGACCTTCGTTTTCTAACGATCCATTTTTGATTTTATACTCAGTTGTATAGTTCTCACCACTTGGTTCTAATACAAGCTTGTGTCCGTTAATTGTATACGTACCTATATAAGTCTTTTGGACTCCGTTATTGGAGATTACCTCAATGTAATCCTTATCACCATAGAATTCAATATAAGCTTCAATTTGTTTACCTTCATACTCCCAAGAGCCATACCAAGTGCCCTCCATATCTTCCGCAGTATACGACTTACAAGATGAGAATGTGCCAATCATAATGAAAGTAATTAACAGTATGCTCACAGCCTTTTTCATTATATCAACTCTCCTTTTATGCATTATCACTTATATCTCGTTACTATGGGCTTGTACTACTATGTAAACATAGACGTACAGCTAACCACAATGAGAAGGATAAAAAATCCTATAAATGCAAGGGTTAGCAGAGAACCAAGAGCAGCTTTCGTCTTCGTTGCTCCAAACAGCAGACAAGCAGCTATTATAATAAGAAGAATTACTATCATTTATTCATCCTCAAGTTCTAATCCAAGATAATTTACTATTATATCCTCGATTGTAGCTTTTACATCATTTACAGCTTTTTCATATTGCTTGTCAGTAATACCTTGGTTGCGCAATATCATTATTGCATCCAATCCCTCAACGCTTCCATTGTCATCAAGACGATATGAAATATAAACATCATCACACACTTTTCTTAGCTGAAAATTGCGAATTTCATTATCTCCAAGAAGTTCCCCCTCCTTTGGAGGTGCCAACCATTCCTTAACAACGCACCCATCTTTTATTTCATATTCGTCGACATAGTTTTTTTCTGAAGTGTTTTCGTACCATCTGCCGCCAATCACTTTCTCTTCAAGGAATGCGACTTGCTGAATTCCCTCCTCTGTGTAGTATTCCACAGTCCAATACTGATTCTTGCAGTCCATTTGTAAGAAGAAATTCCCAAGAAGTACATCTGATAATTCATCAGCAGATACAACCTCTAGAGTATCAGTGTAAGTTAGGAAAACTTCATTTGCATCATTAATATTTTCATCAAGCAAATAGTTTTTCACTGCCTCTTTAACAGTTGTGTCTTCTTCAGATCCTTTTGGAATTAATAAGAAAATAATTGCAATAACAACGACAGCTACTATGATGCCAATTATAAGAGGTTTTTTATTTTTCGTATTATTATTAGTTTCCATATTGACCTCCAAATTTTTAGATATGCGCAGATTTTCAAGGCTTCTAGCATTTTGATTGTAGCCCGTTTATGGGCAATTGTCAATTTACGAACAAGAAAATACGATTGTGGCATAGAGGGAGGATCTAGGTCATGATTGTGTTTGATAAACTGTGGAGTACGATGAAGGAACGAGGCATTTCACAGTACAAGTTGATCAAGGAATATAAGATTAGTAATGGTCAGCTCGATCGCTTAAGGAAAAACGGTAATGTCAATACCTACACACTTAATCAACTATGTCAAATATTAGAATGTAGACTTGAGGATATAGCTGAGTATAAAGAAGATTGAGAGTAGCTTTCATTGATTGAACTGCTACTCTTTTATGTTAAACTTCTTTTGGAGGTAAAAAATGGCGAGATCCGAAAGAAAAAAGCTGAGAATACTGTTTGTAGCAGAAATTTTAAAGAAAAGGACTGACGAGAATCATCCTATTTCTGTTCAAGAAATAATCGACATACTTGAAGACGATTATGAAATAGAAGCTGAGCGTAAGGCTGTTGGAAGAGACATAAGGATCCTTCGCGACGTCTTCAATATGGACATTGAAGGAGGTCAAGGGAGCAAGTACCGCTTAATGTCTCGTGAGTTTGATTTTGAGGAGCTGAAGATTATTATTGAGTGCTTGCACGCTAGCCGCTTTCTGTCAGATGGTAAGACTTCTCAGTTGGTAAATATTCTCCGCAAGGAGTTTATGAGTGAACACCAAGCGGAGCAGATAACAAACGATGTATTTCTCAGCTCTGGTGCGGCCTCACTTACAAAATCCTTGATGTTCAACATCTCACAGATTTATACCGCGATGTCGAAACGCTTGGACGGCAAACCGCACACACCGCAGAAGATTAGCTTTAAATATGCCTCTCTGAGATTATCGAAGAATGGAAAGGCTGTCCAAAAGGAACGCAATAAAGGCGCGGTTTATGTTGTTAGTCCTTATCAGTTAGTAATTGACAATGATTATTATTATCTAATTGCCTTTGATGATAAGTCGCAAGAAATCCGTAATTATAGAGTTGATAGAATGAAAAACATTCAGCTTCTGGAAGAGCCAAGAGATGGAAAGGATGCTTTCAAAGAGCTGAACATAAAAGATTATGTAGAAAAGACATTCTCTATGTATAGCGGTGAACCTCAAACTGTGCGGATCCGCTTCATCGGTTCTCTTTACGAAACTGTTGCAGAGCGTTTTGGCAACAATGCAAGTTATTTCTATGAGGATGAACATCATTTTACTGTACAGACAAAAGTAAATATTAGTGACCAATTCTTCTCTTGGATTTGCGGTTTTCGAAAAAGCGCAGAGATACTTTTTCCTCCAGCAGTAGTCGAAGACTTCAATAAGTTTCTAAAAGACATTCAATCAAAATACTGAAGTAGCCAAAAGATATTAAAAAGAGCCAGAAAGTAATAGAATCTGGCTCTTTTCTTCTGGAAAGTTATTAAAAGTTGATGCCTATAGATAGTTTATCCTTATCTTCTTTTGGAAGACCACGCTCTTGCTACGGATTTTTCTTGAAGGTTTTCTAGTGGATTATACTTCTCATAATCCTTTTGCAGTTCAGCAAAGCCGAACTGTCGCAAATACTTTTGAGTTGTATCTAGCCGCGCGTGGCACAGAAGTCTCTGTATTCTTAAAACATCCATTTTATTGTTTGTTGACATATATGCGAAAGTGTGTCTAAACAGATGAATAGAAGACTTTTGAACGCCTCTTCTATGATTGTATTTGCGGATTGCGTTTGTAAGACTGTTATTGCCTAACTTTCCTCCATCTTGAGCACAGAATAAATAATCGTCTTCTTCACCGCCTCTATAGCTTAAGTATTCATCAAGAATGGATACAAGCGAGGCTGTAAGTGGAAGAATCGTTTCCCTTCTGTTTTTCATTACCCTTAACCTCACGAGCTTGTTCTCTAAATCCACATCCCCTATCTTCAGATTTGTAACTGTGTTTCTTCTTTGGCCAGTTCCAAGAAGATAATTTACAATAACCCAATTTCTATACTCTGAAAACCGACATTTTTTAAGGTTTGGCTTTTTTAGTAGCTTCTTCAATTCTGCCTCTGTATATATTTCTCTTATGGGAATTTCTACTTTAGGGAGTTCTATATTAAAGGGTTCTATCAGATTGTTATCCATAAAGTAGTTGAAGACTCTTTTTAGCCCTCGTGCGTAAGTATATACAGTCACAGAGGTAATATCCGTTTTCTGAAGAAAAAGAATATAATCCTCCAATAGTTCTCTGTTTATATCAGTAATTGGGTCTTCAAGGTTCTTGAATCTCGCAAAGTTCATCCTTGACTCATCATAGAATTCTAACGTGTAATCTGAAAATCCTTTCAGCTTGCACCATCTGAAAAACTTATTAAATCCCTCTTCAATACTAATCTCACAATTGTTCTTCATTTTGATAATTTCACTCATAAAAAACACCGCCTTTCGAGTGACACGTCACGTCAATTTTCATTGAATTAACACGTCGCTCAAAATGCGGTATTTTTCTTGCGAGATTTCTCTTGGAATGCCTTAAAGTCCGTACTTGTTCTTGAACTTCTCTACACGGCCGCCTCTGTTAGCAAACTTCTGCTGGCCTGTAAAGAATGGGTGGCATTCCGAGCAGATGTCTACTCTCATCTCTGCCTTGTCGGAGAGAGTCATGAATGTGTTCCCGCATGCGCAAGTTACTTTACATTCCTGATAGTTAGGATGGATTCCTTCCTTCATGCTGGTACCTCTTTCTATAATATTACTTGAAACGTTTCAAGCTGCCGCCAAAGACGACAGCTTGTGTAGTATATCACTCGAATATAGCTATTGCAAGGATTTTCGCAATTATTTTTTGCCTTTGGCGTTGCGGCCGACCTTAAAGATGATCACGTCCAGGATCACCAGATAAGCAGCGGCCAGACCGAGTGTCACGAAGCATAGCTCTGGGCTCTTTGCCGCAAGTCCGACCAGGATGAGCACAGGCGCTCCAAGCAGGATTCCGAAGCTGGATCCGACTACCAGATTGTTGGCGGCAGGTGTCTCAAGCTGAGGGTCGATCTCACGCAGCAGCAGTACGCCGGAGCTGATGGTTCCGGTCAGCATGCCGTACATCGAGATGAGTCCCTGATAATAATAATCGCCATAGACTGCCTTGCAGACCCAACGCAGGTGGAACCATGTGACGATGGTTCCTGCGACGACCAGCAGCACGAACGGCAGCACAAGTCCGCGGATATCCTCGATGTTGATGCATCCGATTCCCGCAACGATCATGATATCGAAGAATGCGCCGGACAGACGGTTGAGCAGATAGTTGTCCTGATAGCGTCTCTTTATGGTGCCTTTCTTTCTGAGCTTCTCAAGGATGACACGCAGCAGTATTGCAAGCGCGGAGCCGATGATGAAGTTGAAGCCCCAGAGCAGAGTGTTGACCGTGCCTGCAAGTCCTTCACTTATCTTTGCAATGCCACCTGTCAGTCCTGCTGTCGCAGCGTAAGTGACCAGATAAACGATGATGATCATTGCCAGCTGTACGCTGAGCTTATCTATCGATTCGGAAACATCGCTGCTTTCCCCCCCTTCGTCAAGGTGATCGTCTCTGAGGAATACATGTCCTCTTTCTTCGCTGACAGCGATATCGCCTCTGCTGCGCAGGATGTTCAGGATGATTACTCCCACGATGCAGGCCACTATGTAGCCGGCAGCCGCTATGGCAAGCCCGAAGCTGTGTCCTCCCTCAAAACCGAGCGACTGATAGCTGGCACCGATATTGTTTGCCTGTCCCGGGCCCTGTCCGAAGCCCATCGGCAGCAGAAGTCCAGCTGCTCTGAACATGTTTGGCATCACAGTAAGCGCGAGGCCGATGGTGATTATGAGGCCCGTAACGCCCTGTATCATGTATGTGCTGACTATGACCGCTCCCGAACGGAAACCGACTTTGCTTTCATCGCCGGCTTCTCTCTTCACAGGGTTGCGCAGGCTCATTGCAATGAAGCCCAGCGCTATGCCGTGATAAGTCAGAGCGGAAAGCAGGTTTTCATCAAGATTCACGATCCCTATCTCCTTTGCGATAAGCAGGATGAACCCGCCCAGCACCGCTACCGGAAGCATGGTCTTGCGAATAGGTTTTATAACTTGTCTAAGAAAAATCGCGATAAGCAGTACTGCTGCAATGTAGCCGAACTGAATTATCGTGTTCCATAGCTGCGTGTTGGCTGCTGAATAATCCAAAGCTTACTCCTTAACAATATCCTTTAATAAATCTCTGGCAATAACGTACTTTCTCAGATTTGTCTTTGAAGACTTTTCTGACCTCAGTTCATAATAACCGCTTTGGTCACTGAAAACAACCCTTGCGGCCAGCGCCATGGTCATATTGCTTATGTCCGGGACACTGAATTGATGCCCGCTTATGGTCAGCACAAAGTTTCCTTCCTTATATATAAGGGCCAGTTTGCCGTGCGCGGCCTCCTCTTCGGCATGATCCTCACCTATCCTGACCAGTGTGACATTGTCGTCCGCGAAGATCTCCACCTCTTCCGGAGACCTGCTTCCGCGAAGCTCGTTGAAGCGGTCCTTAAGTGCTTCGCGGTCCAGCTTTTCCCAGTCGACTATAGTCTCAACAGGTTCAGCCGGTTCAAAGAATCCCGTATCGGTCATCCTGACCTTGAAACCGCATCCACAGCTGATATGGTCTCCGGACGACTTCAGTGTTCCGAAAGCCCCGCATACAGGGCAGGTGAAAACGTCTCTTTCGAGTCCTTCGGCAAAGCCGTTCCTGCATCTGAATCTGACCGGTCCCCCGGGCTGTGTTTTCTGCCACTCCCAGGTGTCAAACCACAGATCCTTTGTGATCGCCGCCTCTACCTCTTCATCTGTCATTTTCTCAAGGATCTCCGGACTGTAAACATTCACCATATGTCCGTATACCTTGCCCTTGCGCGTTTCCATGGACCATCTCGGCGCAGAAAGGTATCCGCCCTCTAGCATGTATGTGACAAGCGTTGCCCCGCTTCCTTTCACCAGCTTGCCTGTGTAAGGCATGACCGGCATGGACCTTCCGTCCCAGGTCTGTTCTCCCTCAGCCGCCAGGAATATGGACTCGCCTCGCTTGATGCGCTTCATCGCGACCAGTGCGGTGCGGCTGCTCTTGGCGCCTTTCTGATGAGGGATCAGTGAGAAATGCCTGTCCAGTACCGGTCCCCAGGTCTTCATCCTTAAGATGTGTTCACTCGCAATAAAAGTGAGCGGCTTGTTCCTGAACGCCACTCCAAGAAGAATAGGGTCATAAGCGCAGGCATGATTGATCGCGACCAGAACAGGCCCTTCTATTTCAGCAGGCTCAAATCCGTCATGTGTGAAGTTGAACTTGCGGCTCATCCACGGTCCTATCACAAGTTGTGAAAGATCCCAGGATCTCTTTCTCCGCCTGTCCGCCTTTTCTCTTTCCTTTTTATCGGTTTTCTTTATCATTTATGCCTTTACCAGACCAGATCCGTAGCTTTCAGTGGATGCAGGTTGACTCTTATGCTGGAGATCTTGCCGTCCCTGAGTTTGATGACCCTGTTTGCCATCTTTGCTATCTCAGGATTATGTGTGACCATCAGTACCGTGGTCTTGTTTTCTTTGGATATCTTCTCTATCACGCTCAGCACCTTGATGGAGGTGTCGTAGTCTAGCGCGGCTGTAGGCTCGTCAGCGAGGATGATCTTAGGGCTCTTTACCAGCGCCCTGGCGATCGATATCCTCTGCATCTGTCCTCCGGAGAGGGCTGCCGGCAGGTTGTTGGCCTTGTCATCAAGCCCGACCAGCCGCAGGGCTTCCATTGAATCCATAGGCTTATCGCTTATCTCCGCGATGAACTCAATATTCTCATATGCAGAGAGGTTCGGCATCAGATTGTATGCCTGGAATATGAACCCGACGTACTCCCTGCGGTACTCGGTGAGCTCCGCCTCTGTCGGATCCGACATGTCGCGGCCTTCCACCTTCAGTTCGCCTTCGGTCATCCTGTCCATGCCGCCTATTATATTCAGGAGAGTACTCTTGCCGCATCCGGATTCGCCCAGCACCACGACGAGCTCGCCCGGATAGATGTCAAGATCCACACCCTTAAGGATCCTGTGTATTTCTTCACCGCTTGGGAACTCCTTGATCACGTTCCTGGCTGTAAGTATCGGCTCGCGGTTCTCGAACGGTCTGAAAGTGAATCCCTTGTCTTCTATGTCGAGAGCCAGTATGGAGCAACAGTTTTCACAAGTCCTTTTGTCATCTTCCGTGTACGCGACTTCCTTGCCCGTGAGGAGCAGACAGCCGATGGTATGCTTAGGTGTCTTGATTGGGACACACATAAGGTTCTTGCCGCTGATAGCCGGGCCGTCGACTCCGGCAAGCTTCATGTTCTGCACTTCAGCAGCCTTGTGTATCTCCGTCTCGCCCGAGGCGGTCACGCTTCCCACGAGCCCCTCGCCCTGTCCGGCACTTTCGCCTGTGGCATCCGATGTTCCATGGACGATCAGAGCGATGGTGCTGCCGCTTTGCTCATCATACATCCAGATGGTGCCCTTAGGGCTGCCGGTCGCCTTGCAGAGTATGTCAAGGCATCCCGAAAGCGCACTTTCGAGCTGATTCGCGTCACGGAGCTCCTCCATGACCTGCCACATTGTCTGAACGTATACGGTATCCATCCCCAGTCTCCGCAATGTTTTGAGCTGTGTATTTATGCTATTATTATAACATACCTTAACAGCATCTATTACTTTAGTAAATAAAGGCAGATTTCTGTCTGCAGGCCTTTGATGAACATTCTGCAGCTCATATTTTACATCTTCAATTTCCTGCTGTTCTTTCACGCGGCATACTTCACCGTATTCGGCATATACGGGCTCTTTCGCAAGAGGCGTGTGTACGAAGAAGCTTCCCGGCTGCGTCATTTTGCCGTGCTGATACCGGCCAGGAACGAAGAGGCCGTGATAGGAAATCTGATCGACAGCATAGAGGCCGCAGATTATCCCGCCGGTTTGATCGATACATATGTAGTCGTGAACCACTGCACAGACGGCACAGGTCTTATCGCGGAAGAACGCGGAGTGCGTGTCATCGACTGTACCGTGGACACAAGAAGCAAGGCCGACGTCCTGAGATTCGCTTTCGGTCTTCTCAGGAATGAAAAAGGCATCGACGCTTACATCATATTCGATGCAGATAATATTGTGGACCCGGCGTTTTTCACCGAGGTGAACAAGTCTCTCGACACAGGCGCTCCGGCAGTGCAGGGCAGAAGAGTCGGCAAGAGCCTTAAATTCAACTGGATCGCGTCCTGTTACGAGATGTACTATGCCATGCAGAACGCGTACTTCAACCACCCAAGGAACGCGGCCGGTCTTTCAGCTTCGGTAAACGGTACCGGCTGGGCTGTGATAAAGGAGGTCATAGACCGTAACGGTTTCGATTTCGACACTATCACGGAAGACTTCGAAATGACCATACAATACGCCATCGACGGTAACCGCGTAGCCTACTGCAGCAGGGCCATAGTATACGATGAGTTCACTCATGATTTTCGCGTGTCCATCGTGCAGCGGCTGCGCTGGACCTTCGGCATGGTGCAGTGCATGAAGAAATACGAACTGAAGCTCCTCGGAAAGGCTCTGCGCGGATCGTTCCAGTGTTTCGATGCCGCCATGCTCGATATCCTTCCTCTCGTAATGCTGCTGTCAATGATCACGTCGGTCGCGGCATATATCGTGACCGGCATACCTGTCAGCTTCGCGGTCTACCTTTTGATGATCATCGCCTGTTTCTGGACAGCCCTGAGCCTCTCGGCTCTGGTCGCCATGATCAAGTCAGGCAGCAGCATAAGGAGGAACATCAAAGGGATCCTTATGTTCCCTTATTTCATACTCACATGGGCTCCGATACTGATAGCCTGTTTCTTCAGGCGCAATGTTGAGTGGACCCCTATAAAGCACGATCAGGCGGTCTCCATCGAAGACGAAAAGAAAGCTGAAAATGAAGAAGACTCAACTGACTGACGCACTAAGGAATATACGCAAGCGCATCGTATCATATCTTTCGATATGCCTTGTTGTCATGCTCGGAGTCGGCGCTTTTCTTTGCACCAGATATATGGAGACGGGCATCATACGCGAGGCCGCAGGCTATTATCAAGACAGAAGTTTCAAGGACTTCGAACTTATCTCCTCCCTCGGCGCCTCAGACAGCAATATCGAATCGATCAAAGCAGCCGACGGCGTGGTCGACGCAGAAGGAGTAATGGAATATGAAGGCTCGCTCCAGAAGGGCGATTTCAAAAAGAACGTTACGGTGCTGTCCTGTACGGAACGAGTAAGCGTACCGCTTCTTGTTGACGGCCGGCTTCCTTCCGCAAGCGATGAATGCGCGATAGGCGAGGATTTCTCCGAAGAGTCCGGGATAAAGACCGGCGACACCGTCACAATTTACCTGACAAGTTCCGGCGATGATGATCCTCTTCACGGGCATCAGTATATGGTCACAGGTCTGATGAAACACCCTGACTACGTGCACCGCAAACTGACCAGCACGGTGGTGCTTCCGCTTTCAGCCTTTGACATGTCTGTTACAGAAAATGCGTACATGAGGGTCTTTGTACGGGCAAATGATGTTGCTCCGGACGATACTTTCACACAGGCATACTTCGATCAGACTGCGGATACAAAGAAAGCGCTTGAAGATCTAACGGGAAAACTGAGCGCAGACAGGGCTAAAGAGATACAGGACGAGGCATATGCCAAGATCGATGAAGAGTGGGCAAAAGCGCTTGCGGAGCTTGAGGACGCGGAAAAAGAAATCTCTGATGGCGAGGCAGAACTTGCTTCGAAGCTTAAGAGCGGCCGCAAGGAGCTGAAAGACGCGGAGAAGACACTTGCGAACAAACTGGCCGAGGCCAACAGAAAGATCCGCAATGGCGAACTCTCCATCAGGGAAGGCGAAAAGAAGCTTGCGGAAGCGAAGGCTGAGCTGGAAAAAAACAAAGATGCCTATGCTACGATAAAAGGTTTGTTTGAAGATGAAACGGGCTGGGTAGAAGCGGCTCTCGAAGATGTCAATGTTCTTCTTACTTATCTGGACGATCCTGCCTCTTTGACTGAAGAAGAGCGGCGCAATAAGGAACTTGACCTGGCACAAAAGCTTCTTGACCAGAGGGACAATATTCAGGCGGTAATAGACTACTCCAAGACTGATGAAGCGATGGAAGACGCTAAAGAGCTTGAGGCTCTTACCGGCCAGCCGGTAGTGCTGTATGTCACATTACTGAGATTCACCGATGCGGACACGATCCTCAGCAGCGCAACAAATGTCATGGAAAGCGATGAAGCGCATTTCAGCAAAGATGAGCTGGAGATCATGAAAGACGTCTTTAACGCCATACTGCAGGTAAGGTCTCAGTTTGAAGACGCAGAGAAATCTTTGAAAGATGCCGAAAAGCAGATCAATGACGGTATGGCGACCCTCAGGCAAAAGAAGGGTGAACTGAATGCCGCAAAGAAGCAGCTGAAGTCAGAAAAGAAAGCCGCTGAAAAGAAGATCAAAGACGGATGGTCTAAGTATTACTCCATGAAGGCTTCTTACGAATCCAAGCTGGAGGAAGCAAAAGCCCTGCTTGCGGAGAACCGTGAGGAGGCCGAAGCAAAACTGGCCGAGGCGAAGGCAGACGTAGGCGAGATCGATTGCGACTGGATCGTGCTGGACCGCAATGCGAACGCCGGATACGTGGACGTAAAGGTCCAGCTCGATTCGCTCAGGAGTACGGGCATGGTATTCGGTGTGCTCTTCATTCTCATAACCGCTCTGGTCTGCTTCTCGACACTTACGATAATAATCGAAGAACAAAAGAAGCTGATAGGTACGGTAAAAGCCTTCGGTTTCCACAAGTCCGAAGTGCTCAAAAAGTACTTGCTATTCGGACTGAGCGCCGGTATCCTCGGCGACATACTTGCGGTATTCACCGGCTATGGTCTATCGGAGATAGTGCAGACCGTCTACAGTGCGTCCAATCTGTACCAGTACGGCCGTCCCGCCTCCATTATGAGGCCTGTTCCAACCATATTGATATCCCTTGCCATGCTCCTGGTGTGCGCCGTTGCGAGCATCCTGGCCTGCACTGAAGTTCTCAGAAAGCCGGCATCCGCTCTCATGAGCGGTCAGTCGCTCCGGAAGAGCACCCGCAAGACCGTTTCATCCGGCCGCAAGGGTACTCTGTACTCAAGGCTGATACTTCGTAATATCCGTGACGACAAGGCACGTGTCATCGTTTCGACAGCGATCGTCGCCTTCTGCTGCATGCTGATAGGTGTCGGCCTTTCGTTCAAGCTGGCCACCACAGGCATGCTTGCCAGGCAGGAAGGTGATATCAACCGCTTCGATATCCGAATGGACATGGGAAGCAGCGTCACCGATGAGCAGCGAGCTGAGATGATCGCCCTGCTGGATGCAAAGGGCGTGGATCACACCGAAGCAGTCTATCAGTCATGCCTGTTCAACACCGGAAGTACCATTACGGGAATGACCATGCTTGCCGGCGATCCGGATGTGCTTAACAAATACTTCGGCATGGACAGCACGGATATCCGGTCTGAGCTGACTTCGGACGGAGTCATCATCCCTGTCAGGATGAGCGAAAACTACGGCTATACCGACGGAGACACTGTCTCGTTGCTCGACTCTGCCATGCAGAAGCACGAGGCTCCTGTGACAGGCACATATACCTGCTACTTTGGCAGGACAGTCGTTACCACACCTGAAGGGTACAGCAAGATATTCGAGGACGAATTCGATCCTAACAGCAGCTTCATGCATCTCAACGGGGCAGACGCGCAAGCTCTGAAAAATGAGCTGCTTGCAATAAACGATGATATTTCATTCGAAGGCAAGTCGGACTTCAGGACCAGCTTCGAATCCGTCGGCGCTCTCTATAACATCATCGTGTATGTCACCATGGGCGTTGCGCTCTTTATGTCATTCATGATACTGACCAACCTTGCCAATATCTTCCTGACCCGCAAGAAGAACGAACTCATAGTCATGAGAGTCAACGGCTTCAGCATAAAGCAGACCAAAGGCTATCTCACCAGAGAGGCGGTGCTGACTACAGTTGTGGGGCTTGCCCTGGGCGTGCTGGTCGGTTCGCTTCTCACACCGTACGCAGTACGCATACTTGAGCCTGCCGACCTTCAGTTCGACAGGTCATATCACGCGATCTCCTGGATAATCGCCGGAGGCATCGAAGGACTCTTTGCCCTGATCATCTACAGCACCGTCTTCAGACGCGTAAAACATTTCAACTTAAAAGACATAGCATCTTAAAACAATAAAAAACAGCTTATATAAAAGCTGTTTTTTTGTGCTTACAGTTTTATGTGTTAGCCTTTGAACTCTTTCTTCTCTTTTCCGAAGTGCAGTTCCTTGAGGCCTTCTACCTCATCGCAGATCTCCTTGAGACTGCAGGTATGGCAGTCTGTGGACATGCCCTCGAGTATCTTCGAAAGAGTCTTTGTGATGTCGCGGACCTTCTTTGCGTCCTTCTTCATCTCGGCGTAGTCCGGATCATCGGCCGTGACAAAGATCATCTTGACCGCCTTTACATCCGGGTTCTTCTTGAACTGCTTGATGTAGGAGTTGCCTACCTGCTCGAATGTGATGCCCTTTCTGGCGGCTTCCTTCGACACTCTGACCTGCTCTCTGAAGCTGTCAGAGGAGGATCTGATCATGTATCCCTTAGGATATACATGATACTTTACGAAGTCGATATCCTGGATGGCTCTGAACAGAGGCTCCGTGTCCTCATCATTCTCGCCGGTAAGATCGCCGACCTTGACTATCACTATTCTTGCAAAAGGCACGCTGCCGTTGATCTGGTTGAGGTCCCTGCCATATACGAGGATCTCGTCCTTATCGGCAAAGCCTTCAGTCGAAGTAACGCAGGCGTAGTTGACAGCCGGCTTGTTGTCTCCGCCAAGCTCATACGCCGCTTCCTTCATCATTACCAGCTGGTTTCCGCCAACGTCTTCCCAGCATCTGTTCGGATTATATTCATAACGCTTCGGCTCGGAGGATCCAAGCAGCCCGTCGATTTTCTCAATTATAGAATTATAAAGTTCCATTCTTCCACCCTTTTCAGTTAACAGCCGCACGCCGGAACATATTCCTGTAGGAAAATGCGGTCTGTAACGAAGTAAACTAACTTGCAAACAGCCGCCACCTGCACTCCCTTGAGGTTTACGCTAACTTACATAAATCGTTTAGCATTACTCCGGAAGGAATATTTCCGGGTCAGATGCGGCTGCAGTGAATATAGGGGGCCAGACCCGCGGGCCCGGCCCCTTCCGATTCTTAGAATTTGATATCGACCGGTTTGCGGTCAAAGATCTCGTTTACTCTCTTATAAGCCCACGCCAGCAGCTTCTGATCAAGGTTGAGGAAGTAGACTACAAAGAGCGTTCCCGTTGCAACTCCCAGTATCGTCGTTACGAGCTTGAAAGCCTTGCAGATCGGGTTTTTCTTCTTGTTCTTCATTATAGTTCTCCTTTCGGATTACTTAGCCTGTCCCTTCTGACGTGCGAATTCAGCAGCGCCGAGAGCTCCCATCAGCTGCGGGTCAGTCTTGAGGTTGATGACCTTGAGCTTGAGTACGTGCTCGATAGCGTCCTTGAGACCATCGTTCTTAGCGCAGCCGCCTGTCAGTGTGATGGAGTCAGTAGCGCCGGCCTTCTTAGCCATTACGAAGCATCTCTTAGCAACAGCCATCTGGATTCCTGCAGCGATCTCATCCATTGGCTTGTTCTCACCAACGAGTGTGATTACCTCGGACTCAGCGAATACTGTGCACTGAGCAGTGATAGGAATAACGTTCTTTGCGGTCAGGGACAGCTTCGAGAACTCAGGGAGAGTCATCTCGAAAGATCTTGCCATAGCCTCGTAGAATCTGCCTGTTCCGGCAGCGCACTTGTCGTTCATAGCGAAGTTCTTAACTGTTCCGTCTGTGTCAACAGCGATGCCCTTGACGTCCTGTCCGCCGATATCGATGATAGCCTTTACGCTTGGGTCAGTTACGTGTACGCCCATAGCGTGGCAGGAGATCTCGGAGATGTTCTCGTCAGCGAAAGGAACCTTGTTACGTCCGTAACCTGTTCCGATCAGATAAGCGAGGTCCTTGGAGGACTTGAGGCCTACCTTCTTGAGTACTTCTTCCATAGCCAGCTTAGCGGAAGCTTCGGAATTGATCTTGCTCTTGATAGTGGTATCGGCAACGATCTTGCCATCCTCATCAAGAATAACTGCCTTGGTATAAGTTGAACCAACATCACAGCCGCCATAATATTTCATGATAGTTTTCTCCTTTTTATAAATGAATTAATTAATATCTCTGGAAATAGTTACATGCCGAGTTCATCGTCGAAGTCGCAGAGTGTAGGATCAACCGGTTCTGCGTGCATTACCGTTCTCATGTACTCGTTTACCTTGTCTCTCATGGTCTTTCTTGAAACCGTTCTAGGGTCCATCAGGTCATGCTCGATCCAGATCATGTGGTGATTTCTGTCTCTGCATGTATCATCGAGGATACCCTGAAGTGTAGCCATGTTCTTGCAGGCAACGTTCTGGTACATGATGATGATCTCTGCTCTCCAGTCTTCGACCTGTCTCCACATTTCGTCAACTACATTGTGGTAGCCGCCGTTTGTATGTCTTCTCATTACCATACGCTCGTAGAGTCTTGCGAGGTCCATGAGAGCTTCTTCCTTATCCTCTGTCTCGAGGACCTTGGTGAAGTTCAGGGACTCCATCTCAACGAGGATGTTGATTCCCCAGCAGTTAGCAAGCCAGTTGCTGAAGTTTGCGTAGTAGTGAGCAGGACAGGACCATACGATTCCTCTGTACCTCATCTTGTTGCGCCATGCCTCTTCGCGTCTCTCGTACGCCTTCATCATGATCTCGTTGACCTTCTTGAAGGTTGGAATTACACGAGGGTCTGCGCCGCCATCCATCTCGTAGTTCCATTTACGGAACAGCTCGTAGGACGGTCCGATGATCTGCGGATAATCGGTCTTGTTGACTTCCCACTTCTGCAGCTCGTAAGCAGTCTCCTCATTGAAGCGCTTCATCTGCTTGAAGTAAGCATCCCAGTTCCACTTGGCGCCTGTGACTTCCTCTACGAACTTGATGCATCCCTTGATGTCATCAACAGCGTAGCGTGTAGTCTCTTCGTCCTCGTATCTTACCGGGAATGTCAGGTGATATACCGGCAGATCCGGGAATCTTCTGCTCATATACTCGGAAGCCATCGTCGATCCGTCGCAAGGCATCGAGCTCGAAATGAAGCACGATCCCATGTGAGGAAGCGCGTCTACTACCAGAGCGCCGCACTCTGACGAAGGTACCGGGCATGTATCAGCAGGGAGTCCGAAGCTCTCTACAGCGTCGATATACGGTACGCATGTGAGCTGGTCGATCTCGGATACCAGGAATACCGGCATCAGCTGGTAAGGGATACCCAGAAGATCAGGGAATCCTGCCATGATCTGTCCCATGGTCATCTCGTCGAAGAGAACGACCTTCTTGTTGAGCTCTGATGAGTTACCGTTCTTCTTGTCGCCCTTGGAGAGGAATACCAGATTCTCAGCTACATAGCGGAAGATATCGTATGTCATCAGGTGTGACATCTTCAGAGCGCTGCCTTTCTGTCCCATGGTGTTCTTGTCCATGAAGCCTACGCAGCACATGTACGAGATCATCCATCTGTAGTGGAATGTCGAGTTGAGCGCCGGGACGAGGTCTCTGCTGAATGTCATGAGCAGCATGAGCCACATCTTGCCCCATCTGTAGAAGTCGTAAGCCGTATCAGCTGCGCCTCTCCACTCTCTTCTTACAGGGACCATGTCGCCCTTGCGGTAGAGCTTTCCGAGAGTCCTCTCTCCGTAGAGGAACACTTCCTTGAGCTCTGCCGGGCTCATCTGTGTAGCCTGCTTGAACTCGAGAGCGCATCTCGCGAGGTCGTCTCTGCATCTCTCGACCTGCTTCATGCAGAAGGCTTTTTTATCTGCTTCCTTGAACATCTCAACGCAGATCTTTCCGACTTCCATCAGGTTCTTTCCCTGCGCCTTGAAGTCCATGTTGTCTTTAGTGCGCCAGAATGCCGGGTTAGGATAATGGAATTTGCCCTTGGCGTTGTCGGCCTTGACCTTTTTCTCTCTCTTTTCGGCAAGAGCGTTTTTGATGCCGAGTAATTCTGTTGTCAGTACCATTACTTCTTGCCTCCTTTCTGCTTCTGGATCTTCTTGATCTCAAGCGATTCCACGAATGCCTGGAATCTCGTTCTGAGCTGTCCGGATCCCTTTGCGTTGTACAGTCTGTCGATCGACAGGATCGGCCAGCCGTACTCATCTGCCATGATGTGGCTGACGAGCGCTCTCTCAAATCCCCAGAAGTCGCAGTACTTCATCTGCTCATAGATGATACCGTCTGCGTTGAACTCCCTGGCGAGTCTGTCGGCAGTGTCTCTTCTCTGCTGGACCTTGTTGTCCGCGATGTAGCGGGCGCACTCGGAAGTGTTCATGTAGTGGCGGACGATCTGCGGAAGAGCGTCTTCCTTGTCGGAAAGTTCGATGACCTCTCTGCCAGGGATCGATCCGAAGCAGTGCCTGTCGAATACTACTCTCGCGCCGGCGGCCTCGATCATCTTCGTGAACTCAGGGTCGTCGATCTCGGATCCGACGATACCTACTCTTGCTCTCGGAAGCTTCTCGTCAGGTTTTCTCTTCTTGAGTTCTGCGAGTGTCTCCTTGAGATAAGGCAGGATCAGATACTTAGGGCATGCGTAGGTCACGAGGTTCAGGACATGGAATTCGTATCCTGTGATGACCGGGTTGTCAGCCTTACGCATCTCGCTGATCTCCTGGATGATCTTGCAGACTTCGTTGTGCTCCTTGACTGCCTTTCTGATGGCCTTGTCAGAAACATCTACACCCAGCTTGTCATGCATGACATCAAGAAGCCTTACTTCGAGCTGTCTCTGCATGTGATTGAATGAGAATTCCTCTGTCTTGTACGGAACATCCAGGTGTGTAACGAAGAAGTTTTCCTTGGTGTTGCACTTAAGGATGCTGAAGTGCTCATAGAATCTGTTCATCATCGAGCATGCATCCACACCTGCGAGTCCGTCCAGGAACTGGAATCCGCCTTCGATAGCTCTCTCAAGCAGAGCACGGGCGTATTCGCACACGTAGTTCGACATATAATAGGTAGATATGTCGATCGATCCCGTTCTCGGTGCACGGAGTCTGACCGATACGCAGTTGTCAACGTTCAGCAGAACCTCAGGAATGTGATAGCATGTATAGCCCATGATGAGCTTGCCGTCCTTTTTCGCCTGTTCTACCAGTTCGTTGTCAGCGTTGTCCAGAAGGCCCTCGAAGTAGATCAAATGCTTCAAGTCTTTCAATGTTGTAACCTCCCTCTCAACTTATATATCTGGTTATATCAGTTGCATTTTGCGGAGCGCTTCGCGTGTACCCACCATTACCGGAGAATCCTCCGGAAGATCGAACACGCTGACGCCCATTATATCGTTCTCGGCGTGGGTCCTGTCATCAGGGATGTAAGCCAGCACCTCTGCCGATTCGATCTTGATCAGAGGAATCTGTTCCTCTTTAACTCTGTTGACGATGACTCCGCACTTATCGTACATGACGAGCTCATCGGCAACTTCCTTGATGGTGTCCACCACCTTGCATCCCTTACGGCTCGGGTCGGTGATCAGGAAGAGATGCGTGACTTTTTCCATGACTCTTCTGTTGATCTGCTCGATACCCGCTTCGCCGTCGATGATGACGTAGTCGAAGTCGTTAGCCAGCAGGCTGATGACCTCTTTCAGGTAGGCGTTCACCTTGCAGTAGCATCCGGCGGCCTCAGGTCTTCCGATGGCCAGGAAACTGAACTTCTGCTCTTCAAGCATAGTGTCGAAGATGCGGAACCTCGCTTCGTTGAGCATCTCGATGGCTTCCTTAGGGCGGCCCTCTTCAACGCTTCCGACTATCTTTTTACGGATGCCGTCCAGCGTATCTGTAGGCTCGACTCCCAGAGCCGTCGTGAGACCGATAGCAGGGTCAGCGTCGATCGCGAGTATCCTCGAATCAGGATATTCCTCGGAGAGTATCCTTACCATCGCGGAGGATATCGAGGTCTTTCCCACGCCGCCCTTGCCGGCTACAGTTAGTATTTTAGTGTCTCTAGTTTCATCCATGTTTTTAACCTAATTGATTGAGTGGCCTTGTAAACCCTGGCCGGGTAACTCGAGCACGCCGGCACTTAGCGATTGGCAAGCGCCAGCGCAGACAGAGCTTAGTACCGCTGCGTGCGAATGTTAGCGAGAGCGTGCCCGGCAGGGTATGCAAGGCCGCTCCTACTATAGTCAGAACAGGGAGCAGACGATGTCCGTGTATCCGCTTGGATCCTGGACCGGCAGCCCGGCAATCATAAGTGCCTGATTCAGCAGGACCTCGCACATCTTCTTTGCTCTCTCCGGATCATCTATCCTTGCTCTGTCGAGAGCCAGGAACGCGTCGTGATCCACGTTGAGCTCGAGTATGCGCTTAGCCTTCATGCCGAGGTCAGGATTGACCGCCGTGAAGTACTTCTCCATCTCGAAGGTGATTCCTTCTCCGCTGGACAGGCACACAGGGTGGGTCTTAAGCTTGGTGGTCGCCTTGACGACGTCCACCTTGTCGCCCAGAGTCTCCTTGATGAAGTCGAAGGTGTCCTTGAACGTCTTGTTCATGGTCTCTTCGTCCTTGCCTTCGCCCAGGTCGAAGTCGCCGTCGATGACAGACATGAACTTCTTTTCCTTGTAGTTCCTGAACATGTCAGGGATGAAGCCGTCCGTGCTGTCGGTAAAGTAGAGTATCTCTATGCCCCTGTCCTTCAGGATCTCGGTCTGCGGCATCTTGTCGACCGCGTCGAGACTGTCGCCGGTAGCATAGTAGATATATTCCTGATCATCCTTCATCCTCTCAACGTATTCCGCGAGAGTGACAGGCTTCTCTTCCGTCGATGACCAGAACATCAGGAAGTCCTGCAGCTGTTCCTTGTATTTGCCGTAATCGTCGAGCGCGCACAGCTTGAGCTGGCGGCCGAAGCTCCTGTAGAACTTCTCGTACTCCTCTCTGTTCTTGTCGCGCATCTCCTCGAGCTTAGCTTTGATCTTCTTCTCAAGGTTCTGCGAGATCAGTCTCAGCTGCCTGTCGTGCTGCAGCATCTCGCGGGAGATGTTGAGCGACAGGTCAGGGGAGTCGACGACGCCTCTGACAAAGTTGAAATATTCCGGCAGGAGTTCTTTGCACTTCTCCATGATGAGGACGCCCGAGCTGTAAAGCTGCAGTCCGCCTGTGTACTCATCGGTGTAGTACTTGTTAGGTACCAGCTCCGGTATGAACATCAGCGCGTCGTAGCTCACGACTCCTTCGACCGATACGGTCAGCGTTTCAAGAGGAGATGTGTCATCCTGGAAGGTGGCCTTGTAGAACTCGTCGTATTCCTCTTTGGTGACTTCAGAGCGCTTGCGCTGCCAGAGAGGCACCATCGAGTTGAATGTCTCGTATTCCCAGACTTCCTCGTACTCAGGGTTCTGCGGGTCGGAGCCTTCCTTGATGCGCGGCTGAGGCATCAGCATCTTTATAGGGAAGCGGATGTAGTCGGAGTATTTCTTGACCAGCTTGTATATAGGGTATTCCCTCATGTACTGGCTGAACTCGTCTTCGGTCTCGCCGTCCTGCCTGATGTGCATGATGACGTCCGTGCCGTGTCCGTCTCTTTCCGCTTCCTCGATGCTGTAGCCGCCCGCTCCCTCGGATACCCACTTGTAGGCCTTGTCCGAACCGTAGCGCTTGCTCACCACCTCGACCTTGTCGGCTACCATGAACGCGGAGTAGAATCCTACGCCAAACTGTCCTATGATGTCGATCTCGCCTGTGTGATCGTCCGCCGTGGACTTCGCGGCCTTCGAATCCTTCTCGAGCTGCTCGCTGAAGCGGCTGCTTCCGGAGAATGCGATGGTTCCGAGGTTCTTTTCGAGCTCCTGCTCGTCCATGCCGATCCCGTTGTCGCTGACCGTGAGAGTACGGTTCTCCTTGTCGAGAGTGAGTATGATCTCATAATCGCTGCGGCTCTCTCCGACGTTCTTGTCGGTAAGCGCAAGGTAGCACATCTTATCGATGGCGTCCGACGCGTTCGATATGATCTCACGCAGGAATATTTCCTTGTGCGTGTAGATCGAGTTGATCATCATGTCCAGCAGACGCTGGGATTCGGCTTTGAACTTCTTTTTCATTGTGCGATAACTTCTTTCCTGTTTTTTATTTTATTGCATGTATTCAGTGTCGAGCTGCTCGTACGGTACTGTATGAGGATCTCTTCTCTCCATGTTGTCGAAGTGGTTCTTCATGAACGGCTCAACAACGTAGTAGAGCAGTTTACCATCGAGATCGAAGTAGAATACGCAGAACAGTCCGGCATAAGCGAGAGCTCCGATTCCGAGAGTCTTCTTCACGATTCTGCCGACCGTGCTTTTTTTCTTAGCCTTCTTCATCATCGGCCTCCTTTCTACCAGCTGTCGATATCGTCAAAGTCAAGCAGTGACGGATCGAGCGGTTCTTCGCCCATTACTGTGAACATGTAGTCATTGATGATCTGTCTGATCTGTGACCTTGGAACTGTTCTCTTGTCAGGCAGAGCGTGCGGCATCCAGATTGCGTGGATGTTGCGGGCTCTGAACTCGTCTTCGAAGAGTCCAACAACGCCCTGCATGCCCTTGCACTGCAGCTGGTCGTACATCATGACCATGTCGCAGTTGAACTTTTCCATGTTCTCCCAGAGTTCGAAGATGTGCTGCAGTCCGCCTACAGCCATTCTTCTCATCGGAGCCCACTCATGATATTTCGCGATATCCAGCAGGCAGTTCTCGTAAGTGTCTGTCCTGATATCCAGGTCGAACATCAGCGAGTCCATGTTGATGATGGTGTTGAGGCCCCAGCAGTTGTAAGCCCATGTGCACCATGCTGAGTAGTACAGCGGAGCGCATGACCATGCGATGACTCTGTGTCTTGTCATAGGGAAGGTGTTGATGTCTTCATTCACGCACTTCTCCATGATCTTTCTGACCTTGGCGTCAACATCATGCCAGAAAGGTCTCTCGCCGTACTGCGAGTAGAAGATCCTGTACAGAGCCTGAGCTACGCCGTTGATAGGATAGCTGTGAGTATTGGCAGCTACATCCCATTTTTCTCTCTCAAACTGATTCTGCTTGTTCTGCAGCTCGATGTGCTTCTTAAGCTCTTCCCAGTGGAACTCGAGTCCGGTCTGCTCTTCCATGAATCTCCAGGCCATCTCGATCTCCTTGGCGCAGTTTTCGAGAACGGAATCGTCGTCGAACTGCATTACCTGCGGCATCGCGAAGAGCGGCTTGTTCATCATCCAGTCCTGGATGACGGAAGTACCTACCGAGCTGTCGCAGGCCTCGTTTGTCGTGACCATCGCGACGTACGAATCAGGAACGTCGTCCTCGATGTAGATGCCGGCCTCGGCCTGGCACATCGGACATGGGTCGCCCGGAAGTCCGTAAGCCTGAACTGCGTCGATGTAGTTGAGTACTGTGTGGTTGTTGCAGTGGCAGGTTACGAAGTATGGGATCATCTGTGTCGGCAGGTAATAGCCGCCCTGATCCATGTACGGATAGATGACTCCGCCCCATACTGTCTCGTCTGTACCGATCGTCTTAGCTCTGAGAGCCGGATCTCCGCCGATGTTGAGGTCTCTGTTAAAGAATCCTGTGATCTGATACAGGCATGCGCTTACGATTCCTCTGAAGTGCCATGCGGATGCGGCGAGTGTTTCGCCTCTCATACCTTCAAGGCATCTGTCGAACCAGTGCATTACTGTCAGGTAAGTCTGGCCCATCCATCTGTATCTCCAGGTACCCTTGAGGAACTGTACGAGTCCCTTAGGGCCGCCGCCGTAAACCATGATGTCGCGAACGATCATTCCGTAGTTGTACAGCCAAATGTTGTTGAAGTAGTACATGGTATCCTTGAAACCACGCCACTCTCTGTGCTTATAAAGACCTGTCTTAGGTATATACAGGTCGCCAAGACGTCTTTCACCGTGAGGCTTGCCATACCAGAAGTCCCTTGCAGCCTTCTTGACGTCGAGGTCTTTGAGTTTGCTTAAATCAGGTTTCTTCATGTCTTAGCCCTCCTGGATCTTCTTGAGCTCTACGCTCTCAACGAAAGCCTGGAATCTTGTTCTGAGCTGTCCGGACGCCGTGTTGATGTACTCCTTCTCGATGGAGCATACCGGGTATCCGAAGTCTCTCGGAAGAACGATCGTATCGATCATTCTCTCAAAGCTCCAGTATTCACAGAACTTGTTGGATTCTACGATGATACCGTCCGCATGGTATTCATCCGCGTAGTCGGCGAGAACCTTCTTGCGGTGTCTCATCTCCTGCTGCTCCATGAATCTTGCGCACTGGCTCTTCAGCAGGTAGTGCTTTGCGACAGCTGTCAGAGGATCGTCGCCCTCTTCGATGTCGATGTGCTGTCTGGCCTCGAGTGAGCCGTAGCAGTGTCTGTCAGCTACTACGAGAGCTCCGCAGCCTTCGATCAGCTTTATGAAGTCAGGATCGTCGTTCTCGGAACCTGCGAGCAGGACCTTGATCTTGAAGTTTGGCTTGTCGTCAGGCTCTCTTGTCTTGAGCTCTTCGAGTGTCTCTCTGAGTTTGTCGACGATGAGATACTTAGGGCAGACCATCGATACCAGTGTGATGACGCTGAACTCATAACCTGTGATGGTCGGGTTGTCGAGCTTGCGGTAATCTCCGATGGCTCTGACAATGTCGTTCACCTCGTTGTTGATCTTGATCGCCTTCAGGATGGCCTCGTCAGATGTGTCCACACCGAACTCGTCCTTAAGGAAATCGAGTACGTGGATCTTCAGCTGCTTCCTGTAGTGATCGATGCTGTTGGCATTCTTCTTGAACGGAACGTCCGTGAAGGATGTCTTGAACGTCGCGTTATTGATAACGTCGTCCATGTACTCAAGATGCTCCTGGAATCTGCAAGTGACCGTGCAGGTCTCTGTGGCGAGCTGGGCGTCGATGAAGTTGAATCCGCCCTCCAGAGCTCTCTCGAGGAGTGATCTGCCATAGTGGCATGTACGGCCGGACATGTAGTATGAAGCCATGTCAGGCGATGTGCACTTAGGCGCTCTCAGTCTGACCGAGAAGCAGCCAGGCAGATCGAGGAGGACTTCAGGCATGAAGTAGCATGTGTATCCGAGACACAGATTGCCGTCTTCTTTGCCTTTGCGCACGAGCTCGTTGTTGGCTTCCTGCAGCAGGTCCTCAAAGTAGATCAGATGCTTTAAGTCACGCATTATGTGTCACCTTACCTCTCCCTCTCTTTTAAAAAACTCTTGTCGAAAACTGCCGCACTCATGTCTTTCAGCACGCGTAAAAACGAGGAACTCACACGGAGCATCCAGTTTTCCTACAATATTATTGCTGACTTTATTTTAAGGCTTTCGTTATATTTGTGTCAACGAAGACAGGGGGCGGAAACTGTCTATTCCGATTTAGTTTTTGTATTTTTTTGGTACATGATATCCGCTTTTTTTATATCCCCTATATAGGGTTGTAAATAATGCAAAAAACCACAATATTTGATAAAATTACCGCGTAGGAAATGAGCAAAAGGAGGCATAAAATGTGCACAGATAATATCAACAAAAATGCGGCTTCGGATCACGCCAGCGAGCCGCACGAACACGACCACACTCATACTCATGAGCACGAACATTGCGGCCATCACCACATGCATACGCACGCGGACGGCACCACACATTCACACGGTCATACGCATACTCACGCGACAGCGTCTTCACCCGAAGAAGCCCTCGCCCTTCTTAAGTACATGCTCGACCATAACCGTCATCATGCCGAGGAGCTCCACGATCTGGCTCACTCTTTCGACGACGTCACCGCAGATCTCATCCATGACGCGGTCGACAAGCTGGGCGAGAGCAATGACCTTATAGAGCAGGCCCTGTCGCTCATCACGAACCAGGACAAATAATCTGAAACAAATGAAAAACGGCAGCGGATATCCGCTGCCGTTGTTTTTATGAGTTTTACTGGATTCCGTTGATCAGGCTGTTCAGATCATCAGCCGGCAGACCGTAGTCCTCATCACCACCCAGACCCTGGACCGTGATCGAGTAATCCATATCATCTACGCTCCAGATCGTCTTGGTAGCTTCGCCATCGCGGTTACCGAAGCACTTCACCTCGAGGCCCTTGATGTTCTGAGTCCAGTCATACTTGTACTCGCTGTAATCTCCGGAAATGTCTCCTTCAGCCATCTCGCCCGACTTGTCTCCCTTGCGGATAGTCATCTCCACAGCCGGGAACTCGACGACGGCCTCAGCCATGCCCTTCATGCATCTGTACTGAGTTACCTTTACTTCGCCGAGGCTTATCTCTGCCTCTCCGTCAGGGACCATGAATGTATCAAGTCCTGCGCCTTCAGCTGCAGCCTCTGCCGAGTCAACGTCGCTCCATGGATTCGCCATGCCGGCCTCGTTGTTCTCAGGGTTTGCTCCTGCATACTCGAATACCATGTCTTCTGCGACTTTCTCCTGATCGTCCTGCCATGTGAGGCTCAGAGGATCGCCCTCCTTGAAGAACATGAATCCGTGTCCGCCTGTGTAGACTTCTTCCTGAGATTCAACATCTCCGTCATCTTTGTATTTATAATCCGTCTTGACGCAGTCGTGGTATTCGAACTGCAGTGTCTCAGGATCGAAAGTTCCACTCATCATCCAGGTGCTGTTTTCCCATGCGCTGCTGCTCCATGTGACGATAGCGCTCGCGCCTTCCTCGCCGTCAGCAGAGATAAATACATTGGCCCTGTCGCATACATAGTATCCGACATAGTTCATGATCGGGTTCTGTCCCTCATCAGGCGCAGCCTTCTTTCCGCAGGCCGAAAGCCCCATCGCGAATGTCATGACAAGCGCCATCATGAGCGCCAATATTCTTGCATTCTTTTTCATCTATTTTTCCTCCCTAACTATTATCTCATGTTAATGGCTCTTGCTATCATGATCAGCCGATCAGATGGATATCTCCTATGAACGGAAGCGGTTCTGTGCTTCCGGTTGCCGCCCTGTAAATACCCATGATCCAGAACACCAGCACTGCCACTGAGACTACGCTTGCTGCCAGGTTTCCCACAAGAGGTATCACCCCAAGCACTCCTCCCAGCACGCTCGCGATATTGATCACGAGAGCCTGGTTCAGATGATGTGCCACATACCTGTCAGACCTGTCCCCTATGCAGATCGCTATGATGAATCCTATCCATGTTATATACGCCGCGATGGCCGCAGTTTTGTTATTGCCGTTCATTATCATTCCTCCTCCAGTCCGGATTTCGTACGCAAAAATTATAGTCCAAACCGGCAGTCAAAAAGTGTTTCATTGATGAATATTCACAAAAGAAACAGCCCCGGCTCAGGTTTTGCCGGGACTGTTCTTGATTATCAGTGCTTTTCCTAGATAATAGGGATCTTGATCCTGAGATCGGATGTCGGATACGCAGAGCAGGCATGGAACCATCCGAGTTCCTTGTCCATTGCTCTTCTTCCGTCGTTGAGAGGCGATACGAAGATGTCGCCTGACAGAAGCTGAGTCCTGCAGAATCCGCACTCGCCGCCTCTGCAGTGAGTGTCGATAGGGATAGCCGATCTTTCAAGAGCAACTGCTACAGGTTCGTCCGCCGCGGCGTCGATGACATCCTCGTGGATGCCGCGCACCACGGTCATCTTGTAAGTCTTGCCAACCTGTTCCATAGGGAATCCAGGAATCAGCTTTACAGCCGGCTGAGCAGTCGCGTCGTGTCTGAATCTCTTCAGCGGTACGCCCATCTCCTTCATGATCTTATCGACCAGGAAGAACATCACCGGAGGTCCGCAGAAGAAGTACGAGCAGCCCTCAGGCGAGTACTTCCTGATGATCTCTTCTGTTACGAAGCCCTTTTCGCCGTCCCAGTCCTCATCATCGCTCATGACGTGTACCACGTGGATCTTGTCGGGAGCCGCTTTGCGTGCAGCTTCCAACTCTTCGCCGCAGACGATGTCTGTGTGCTTCACGGATCCGTAGATGATGGTAAGGTCTATATCCAGTTTCCCGTGAGCGATCTCCTTGGCCATCGAAGCGAACGGGGTAATACCCGATCCGCCGGCAATGCCGACAATGTGATCGGAGTCGCGTAGAGGCTCATAGAGGAACTGTCCGAAAGGCAGCGCCGCTGTGATCTCGGTGCCGACCTTTACGTTCTCCTGGAACCAGTCAGGGACCAGATAATGTACGTTATGTCTGATCGTTATCTCAAAGTAAGGCTCTGCAAGCCTTGCTTCATAAGGCGCCGATGAGATGGAGTACGCGCGTGTCAGAACGCTGTCGCCGACTGTCAGATATAAGTTGACGTACTGGCCGCTCTGGAATACAGGAACGTGGCCGTTCACAGGCGAGAACCTGTAAGTCGTCGCTGTAGGCGAAGCTTCGCGTATCTCAGTTACCGTGAACTGCTGCTTGCCCGGGTGGAGCAGGTCTGCAAGCTCGCGGATAGGGTCTTTAGGATCAGGAACAGGCGATCCTTTTGCGATCAGTTCCTGACGCATCTTGGTGACGCGGGAGGCGCCGCCGACATCTTTCAGAAATCCTTTTACTTTCATGTGGCTGCCTCCTTCCTATGCCTTCTTGCTGCCTTCTGAGGCAGCCTTTTTCTTAGCAACATCATCAATAACCGCTTTGGCGGCGGCGCGGCCGTTCGTGACGGCCGGACCCATGCCGTTACCGCTGATGGCATGGGCTCCCGCGAACTCGAGTCCGTCGATAAAGTGATCGGCCTCTTTCATCTGGAGCCTTGCTACAGCGTGGTCGTCTATGCTGTGTGAATAGCCGTAGATACTGCCCTTCCACGCGCCAACGTAGTGTGCAATAGTGACAGGCGTCGAGACTTCGATCTCAACGATGTGGTCGTGCAGGTTGATGCCGCTGACCCTCTCGTATTCGGTGATCATGTCCATCGCCATCTTGCGCTTGAAGTCGTAGTAGTCCTCTTCCTTCAGATCGAGGAATCCCTGTACAAGCGGCAGGTTGGTTATGGAGAACTGGCACATGCCCTCAGGCGTCGCGCCCGGGTTTGCCAGGTCGAGGCAGATGGATGTCAGATACTTGTACGGTCCCAGAGTCTTGCCCTGCTCCCATATCTTGTCAGTATCCATCGTCTCGCCCGCCGAGAAGATGTTGTAATCCTTGATGCCGAGGTTCTCCGGCGTGTCATCCAGCACCATCATTACCGATGCCGTTGTGACAGACAGCCTGCGTCCGTTTACCATCTTGATGGCGCCCTCAGGCACCTCGGACAGCGGCTCTATCATCTGCGTATAAACCTTGTTAGGGTACGCAGCGGAAATGACATAATCGCAGTTGATCGTATCGCCGCGCTTTGTGCGCACGCCCGTTACCTTGCCGTCCTTTACCAGGATCTTCTCAACTTCCTGGCAGAACTCGATCTGAGCGCCGTTCTCCTCGGCCTTGGCCTGGAGCTTCATGCTCATCTCGTGCGAATACTTCTTAGGCACATAGCTGCCGCCGCGGAAGTAGTCCGCCATCAGGAAAGCGTAGATGGTGAAAGGCAGGGTGCTCATCGGGTTGCCGACGTAGATCCAGTACGGAGTCAGGATGTCGACTATCTCCTGCGGGAATCCGAATGTGTCGATGACCTCAGTCGCTGTGTAGCCTGCGGTCTTTACGAAGTCAGGATGCTTCATCAGCATGGCCGGCTTGCTCATCGGTGTGACCGAAAGCGTGTTCATCGAATCATAGACCCTGTTGCAAAGCTGCATGAGCTCAAGTACCTTAGGACCCCAGCCCGGATACTGCGCGTCGATCTCATTGGCCATTCTCTCGAAGCCCGAATGCAGAGTGATGTCGATGCCCTTTTTAGGCTCAACGAATCTGTAGGCTTCCGGTACCTTCAGCCAGTCGATGTCGACACCGCACTCATCAAAGAAGACTCCTACCTTGAGGCGGTCTTCCTTTGATCCTATGCTCATCATCTCATGGAGAGTAGCTTCTATCTCGATGCCGTTGCGGACGTAGCTGGTTGCAAGTCCTCCCGGCAGATTGTGCTTCTCCAGGATAAGGATGTCGTTGATGCCCTTCTGCTGAAGCTGAAGAGCGGCGGACAGTCCCGCAAGGGCGCCTCCGATGATCACGACATCATAGTGATCTTTATAAAACTTCATTTCTCCTCCTTGAAGAATGTAAATGTATGCTTTTCCATTATTATAAATGTCAATAAAAGCTTTCTCAATAATAGGCTTGATATAACGTTAACAAAAGCATATAATCAGCGGCGGAAACTCAAGATGGAAAAACGGTTTCCCTTGAAAGGTATAAAAATTCAGGAGGTATTATATGATATTTCAGCTTTACAGCAGCCACGCCGGTATGCAGCTTATCGGCTGGGTACTCGTCTTTGTTGGCCTGATCCTCATGAACGAGATCGGCAGAAAGACAAAGGTTGGCGGCATGGTCGTATTCGTGATCATTCCGGCTATCCTTACACTTTACTTCATTCTTGCACACGTAGGAATGTTTGGCGGACCTGAGAACCCGACAGTCGCATTCATGGACGGCTGGTTCCACTACTTCAAGCTCTATGCTGCCGATATCGGCTGCGTAGGTTTCATGATGATCAAGTATGAATGGGGTCTCGGCAAGAAAGCCTGGTTCAAATGGTGGCCATGGTTCATCGTTGCGGCCAACATCATGATCGCTAACGTATCCGACATGGAATCCGCACTTGCTGCATTCTCCATCACAGGCGACCTCTCCGGCGCATGGTGGGCATCGAACGAAGGCGTATTCATCTACGGCGGATGGTGGAACGTTGTCAACGCACTTGCAGGACTCATCAACATCTTCTGCATGACAGGCTGCATCCACCTGTTCACATCGAAAGACAAGAATATGTCCGATATGCTTTGGCCTGACATGACCATTTGGTTCATCCTCGCATACGATGTGTGGAACTTCGAGTACACTTACCTCAATCTTCCTACACACAGCTGGTACTGCGGCGTTGCGCTTCTCCTTGCTCCTACATTCGCAAACGCACTGTGGAACAAGGGCGGCTGGATCCAGAACCGTGCCAACACACTCGCCATCTGGTGCATGTGGGCACAGGTCGTACCTGCATTCCAGCTCTCAAGCAGATTCGCTGCAGCCCTCCCGTCGGTATACGGAAACGCTACTGAACTTGGTATCACTACCATGGATCTGTATGACAAGGCTATCACTCTGTACAACTCCGGCGCCGGCAAGTCTGCTCAGGCAGGTCAGATCATCTCTGACATGGGCATCGTTGCAGATCCGAGAATGCAGGGAGTCATCGCTGTTGCAGCCATCACTATCAACGTAGTTGTTATGGCATTCATAATCCAGCGCTCCATCAAGATGGGCAAGAACCCATACTCCAACAATGTTTGGGAAGGAACAAGGGATTTCGAAGAAGCAATGGCAAGAGCAAGAGCATAAGCCCAAAACAATGCAGAAAATGCCGGGGATCATTCTCCGGCATTTTTATTTTACGTTTAATACAGTTGACAATTTGCACAAAATCCCGTAATCCAGCGTTAAAAGATTAATTATGTAGAGCCCCCTGCTGCGTTTGTTTTATAATCATAATACGCTTTTTCAGCACGAGTGATATGAAGGGATACGACCATGCAGAGCATATATAGAAAGTTTTCATCTTTTGAGGCTCTCGTAAATGATTTCATGACCCGTGACGGCATCGCTATACGCTGCGGCGACATGGAAGGCAACACCAGCGAGGTCTCCTACAAAGACTTTGCCGAGATGATCATCTCGGAGTCCTTCCACGTGAAGGCGGAATGCAGCAGTGTGGAAGTCGTCAGATACGAGCAGACGGTAGATTCTCTCGTAGACATCTTCGCCCATGTATTGGCCGGGTGTGATGTCATCATCGCAGACCCACGTGTTCCGGAGGGCTTTAATGAATACGCCGCACAAGTCGCTGAAGCGGCCCGAAATCTCCGCGAATCGCAGCGCGATGAGTTTGGACGCATAAAAGGCAAGGGTGGGGAAGGAGAGCTTCTCTTCTTTACCTCCGGCACCACAAGCAGCTCCAAGATAGTAAGGCTCACTTCCAAATCGCTGTGCACCAGCGCATGGAGTGGTCAGTGCATGCTCGCCTGCGGCAAAGGCGATGTTATACTGTCCAATCTCTCCCTTTCGCACGCATACGGATTCGTATGTGCCATGCTGTGGGGACTCGCCTACGGCGCGACAGTAGCGCTGGGAAGGGATGTGTACCGTTTTACCGGAGACGCGCTGTTTTTTAAACCTACTATCATCCCGGGGGTCCCTTCACAGATCGACGATATGCTCAATAAAGAGGCTCTGAATCCTGAGCTTCGTGTCGTTCTGATCGGAGGCGCTCCGTGTCCTAAGCGGCTGGTCGAACGCCTGAAAGAAAAGGGGATAGAAGTATATGTGGGCTATGGACTTACGGAAACATCCAGCGGCATCGCGATTTCTCAGGATCCTGATGAGCCTGATGCCATGTATCCATGCCCGGGCGCAGACATCCGAATTGAGCAAGACGGCGAGATTTCTGTCGCGACACCTTGCATGATGCTGGGCTATCTGGGCAGAGAGCCTATGTTTGAGAACGGGCGCTTCTTTACGGGCGACCTCGGATGGTTTGACGAAAAGGGCAGGCTTCATCTGAAGGGCCGCAAGAATGACGTGCTTGTACTTTCCGACGGAGACAAGATCTTCTGCCCTGAATACGAGGAATCTCTTGAGCAGATGTGCGGCCTTCCTGATCTGGGTGTCATCCTGAAGGATGGAGAGGCCGTGCTGGTAGTCGGTTCCTGTCCGAAGGATCCTGCCATTGCGGCAGACATAAAGAAGAAACTTATAAAAGAAGTCGACAGATTCAACAAGAGCATCCCGCATTCACGGCAGATAAGCGATGTCATAATGACGCCGGAGATCCTTCCGCGCACAGTTACCGGAAAGTTAAAGAGACACGAACTTCAAGAATTGTATAAATAAGATCATATATAAGAACGGCGCTCCCAAGCGAGCGCCGTTTTTTCATTTTACTTTTCTTCTGCCGGCAGCATACGGTTGCGGGTATAAATGTACCCGATGATTATAAAGGTGGCATTGACCGCCCAGCTTACCGGGAAGATTATCATTATGGAGAGCCAGGTATGGTAGATCTGAAAGCCCGTAAACACCCAGATGATACGAACGCCGCAGACACATATGAGCGTTGTAAGCGCCGGCACCAGCGACTTTCCGAGGCCTCTCATGGCTCCGGACAGATTGTCCATCAGTACGTTGAGCGTTTCAGCATAAAGGAGGAGTTTTACCCTCAGCATTCCCGCTTCTATTACCTCCGGTTCGTTCGTGAACAGGCCAAGCAGCGGCCTCGCGGAAATGAGAAGCAGCGCCGAAAGTACCATCGTGAATGTCCAGCTTACCATCATCGTCTTCCGGATAACCTCGCGGCACCTCGCGTACTTGCCGGCGCCGTAGTTCTGCCCCACGAAGGTCACCAGCGTCTGGGTAAAGGAGTTGACGACAAAGAACGCAAATATCTCTATGTTGAAAGCCGCTGATGAGGCCGCCATATAGGTGGCGCCGAGGCTGTTTATCGCAGACTGTATGCATATGTTGGATATTGAAAAGACCGCGCTCTGAAGACCGGCGGGCATTCCGATTTTCAGGATGGCTGCCAGGTCATCCTTGTCGATGCGGATCTTTGATACATTCACGTGTATGACGCTGTTTTCATTTCTCAGGAAGTGCAGCAGAAGCATCGAGCTGATGGCGTTAGCCAGAACAGTCGCGATCGCTACCCCGTCCACATCCATTCCCAGCACCAGAACGAAGAAAAGGTTTGCCGCCACGTTGAAGATGCCTCCTATCGTGAGACAGATAAGAGGCGTCCTTGTATTGCCGTTGCTCCTGAAGATGGCAGCCTCGAAGTTGTATAGCATTATGAATGGAACTCCGCTGAAATATAGCCTCAGGTATGTTACCGAGTAGTCTTTTACCTCAGCCGGAACGCCAAGCAGATCGATGATCGGAACAGCTATTATATTGCCTAGCACGCCAACGAAAACTCCCGCCGCCAGAGCGAAAGCCATGGAAGTCCGCACCGCGCTCTTTGCTTTATCCGGTTCCCTCGCTCCTATGTTGTGAGCGATCAGCACATTTGTGCCGACGGAGATGCCAACGAAGAAATTGACCAGCAGGGATACGACAGGAGTGTTGCTGCCGACCGCAGCCATTGCTTCCATGCTTGCGAACTTGCCGACCACGGCGATATCCGTCGCGTTGAAGAGCTGCTGCAGCATGCTCGTCAGCATGAGCGGGATCGCAAAAAGAAGGACCTTATCGACTATGGTGCCGCTCGTCAGGTCCGGGTCAGATGGTATTCTCTTTTTCAGCAGGTGGTTATTCATTACACTGTAATTCTATACCTCTAACCTGTGTAATTCCACAAAAAAGGCGCCCCGGAGGGGGCGCCAATCAGAATTATATCCCGGATTGCGAAGTCTACCACATGTTCTCGTCAGGAATATGCTCGATCGTCGGATCAAGAGGCTCCTCGCGGAGCACCGTACGCATGTACTGGCTGAACTCGTCGCGGATCGCCTGTCTTGTGTAGACTCTCGGATCGCAGAGGTCGTGGCATACCCATACGACGTGGATGCCTCTCTCGCGGCCCTGTTCTTCGAACATACCGTGGAGACCGTCGAGAGCCTTGCAGCTCATGTGTTCCCACATCATTACCATGTCGGCGTTCATGATCTCGCAGAACTCCCAGAGCTCATCGACGAGCACCTTGTATCCGCCGTGTGTACGGTTACGCATGATCATGTTCTCATTGAGCCATGCCATGTCGTACCATGCCTTCTCTCTGTTCTCAGGAGTATCCACTTCGGCGATCATGTCGGTGTTGACCATCGACAGCATGTCTGTCAGAGGAACTACGCCCCAGCAATGCATCATCCAGTAAAGCATGTGGATGTTGTACTGCGGCTGCACGCCCCAGACGATACATCTGTGTCTGTACTCAGGGCAGATCATGGTCTTTCTCTTGTAGCCCTGCTCGACCAGCTTGCTGATCTTCTTATCCTTTGGCGGGAAGAGAGCTGATCTTCCGCAGTTTCCCATGTAGTTGGTGTCATTGTAGAGCGAGAATACCGAGCCTACGAACTGCGGATAGTCTGTCGAGTTGTTGTCGAGCCAGAAAGCTCTGTGCTTTGTGGCATCGTTGACTCTGGCTGCGCTCTCGAAGTAGCGCTTCCAATCCCACTTCTCGTGAGCGTGCTCTTCGATGAACTTCACGGCTTCTTTCATGTCGTTGGCAGCGTATTCCTGAACGTCAGGCTCCTTGTGACGGAGCGGCGCGGTCAGCTGGAATGTAGGGATGCCGTATTCTCTCTCGAGTCTGTGCGCGATAACGCCGTTGCCCATCAGCGACCCGTCGCAAGTCGTGTTGACCTGTACGGCGCAGCATCCGAGTACCGCGAAGTCGTCGTCGATCGAGATGCCGGCCTCGGCCTCAGGCATAGGACAGACATCGCCCGGAAGTCCGAATTCCTGGGCTACGTCGAGGTAGTGGGTAGTCGAGTTCTGTGTCAGGAGGTTGGCGACGAACATGGTCGGAACCTCTCTGAGGATAGCTGTCGTATCCTTGAATCCCATCATGAACGCTGTCATCGCGTTCTCGTCTGTCAGTACGCAAGTCTTGGAGAACTCTTCATCATTTCCCGTGCGGCGGTCGCCCTTGAAAATGTTGTCCATTGTCTTGGCTACGTCGTAGATGACGAAGTTCATGGCCGTGTGAGTGATGCGCAGCGGCTCGTCTCTTAGTCCGAGCGTGAACTTGTCCATCATGTAAGGAACAGCCAGATAGTTGGCCATCCATCTGTAGCGGAACATCGCCTTGATGTTGCGCGGCTTCGCGATGAATCTTGCGAGGATCGACATGATGTACAGCCATCTCGAATAATCGTAAAGTGTATCCTTTACTCCTCTCCACTCACGGCGGACAAAGACCTTTGTCTTGCCGTTGGTCGGATAGAGCTTGCCCAGTGTCTGGTCACCTTTTTTCTTCTTAGGGTTAGTGATCTTCTTGACTGTTTTGAATGCCATTATTTCTCACCTCCCTGGATCTTCTTTATCTCAATGCTTTCTATGAAGGCCTGTACACGCGTACGCATCTGACCGGCACCGGCATTGATGTTATACGGTCTGTCTACGGAGAGTACCGGGAATCCGTAATCCTCTCTCAGCATGTGCGATCCCAGCATGCGCTCATAAGCCCATGGGTCGCAGAACTTGACCTGCTCGTAAATGATGCCGTCGGCCTTGTACTCCTTCGCGAGATCCGCGACGTATTTCTTGCGGCCGTATACTTTTTCCATGTTCATGGTACGCGGGCACTGTCCGATCATCGTGTAGTGACGGCAGATCTGTGTGAGGATGTCTTCGTCCGAATCCTTATCGATAGGGATCGGCACTCTGCCCGGAAGCGAGCCGAAGCAGAACCTGTCGGCGCATACGTATGTACCGCACTCCTCGATAAGCTTTATCATGCCGATGTCGTCGATTTCAGAACCTGCAACCAGAACGCGGGCGCGCCACTTCTTGCCGTCCGGCTCTCTGGTCCTGATCTCTTCAAGAGTCTCTTTCAGCTTGCCGATAAGCAGATGCTTAGGAGCCAGGTATGTAGCCAGAGTCAGAACGTGGAACTCATAGCCGGTAATACGCGGATCGTCTTCCTTGCGGAATTCCCCGATCTCCTGAATGAGTCTGCATACTTCGTTATGCTCTTCCACGGCCTTGAGCATTGCCTCTTCGGAAATGTCGATGCCATAGTTGTCATGCAGCGGCTTGAGAATGTGGTTCTGGCACTGGAGCTTCAGTAATGCGACTCCGTTTTCGGTCGCCTTCATAGGTATCTCCATGAACTGGTAGAAGAACTTGTCCTTCCCCTCGTCCATGGTATGCAGCAGCTCCATGTTCTCAGCGGCACGGTTCATCATGGTGCAGCCGTCCGCTGCGATCAGGCAGTCCGCGAAATTAAAGCCTCCCTCGATCGCTCTCTCCAGCAGGGCCCTGCTCGTCTCGCAAAGAAAGCTCGTCATATAGTATGTGGCGATGTCCAGCGAGCCGGTATTAGGCGCAAAAAGACGAACCGAGAAGCAGTTGCCAAGGTTCATAAGAGGTTCCGGAATGTTCTCGCACGTAAATGCCGCGCAGACCTTCCCGTCCTTCTTGGCCTGTTCAATCAGTTCGTTGTTTGCGTTCTGCAGGAGGTTCTCAAAATACAAAAGATGCTTGAGGTCTTTCATATATAGCACTCCTATTTCTTATTAAAAAATATCCCTCTCAAGAACCAATAAAGGCACTAAAAAACCCGTATCAGTTTCCTATTGATTAGAGTTTAACCCCTGTACAGGGATATTATCAAGGACTAAAGATACGGATATTGTTTTTTTGTATTTACTCTTCTTCCTTGGCCAGCATCTCTGAGAATTTGGTCATGGTGCCCGGGATGTCTATCTGCTGAGGGCAGACGGCAGCGCAGGCTCCGCATCCTATGCAGGCTGACGGAAGCTTGTCGGCTTCCCAGCTGGCCAGAGCCATTGGAGCTATGAAGCCGCCTTCGCTGTAGGCATGCTCATTGTAGAGTTCAAGTATCCTTGGGATCTCAAGTCCCATAGGGCACTTGGACATGCAATACTTGCAGCCGGTGCAAGGCACGGTACCGGTATTCTTGCCGGTCGTGTCAAAGTGGGCTGCAGTAAGGAGTGTTGCTATATCCTCATCGCCAAGCAGCTTTTTCTCATCGAAGAAGGCGATATTCTGTTTCAGTTGTTCAAAGTTGGACATTCCGGAAAGGATCATCGTTACTCCCGGCACGGTCTCTACGAAAGAGAACGCCCAGTTTGCCGGTGTCCAGTCAGGATTGCTCTTGGCCAGCAGCTTTTCTCCCCCGAGGCAGGACTTTGCCAGCTTGCCTCCGCGCAGAGGTTCCATGACCCAGATAGGTATGCCGATGTTGTTGAGCTCTTCGACCTTGTCCTTGGCGTTCTGGAATTCAAAGTCGAGGTAGTTGAGCTGTATCTGGCAGAACTCGAGATGTCTGAAGTGCTTCATGATGAAACGGTGCATCACATCGAGGCTTCCGTGGCAGGAGAATCCCAGATGACGGATCTTGCCTTCTTCCTTCATCTTCAGCAGGAAGTTTGTGAGTTCTTCATCCTCCAGGTACTTGTCGATGTTCAGCTCGCACACATTGTGATAGAGGTAGAAATCAAAGTAATCAGTCTGGCATTTCTCCAGCTGCTTGTTGAAGATCTCCTCGTGCTTGCCGAAATTGGACAGGTCGTAGCCAGGGAACTTCGTTGTCAGATAGAAGCTGCTGCGGTCATACTTCTTGAGAGCTTCGCCTATGACAGTCTCGCTGTTTCCGTCATGGTATCCCCATGCGGTGTCGAAATAGTTGATGCCGTTGGCCATTGCGTAGTCGACCATCTCCTGCACGGCGGCAGGATCAGGTCTGCTGTCATCTCCGTCGATGCACGGCAGACGCATGCAGCCCAGTCCCAGGCCGGAAAGCTTCAGATCTTTAAAGTCGTTATAATACATATAAGCACCTGCTTTCTTTATTTCTATTATCCGCGGACTATTACGTAATTGTCCATCAGATCGACTTTCTCCAGAGTCCCGTCGAAAGTCGTACGGATACCCATCAGGTCTGTGAAGATGATCTTTCCACCCTCGACCTTGATGTCCGCTACGTTTTTTGCCAACAGATTGGCGTCGTTTACTTCATTCTTGTATACCATCGAAAGGCACATTTTGGTTCCTCCTTTACTTTCCGTCAGGGAAGCTTGTGAACGAGTCGTGCTCCACCTTCGGGAGTCCGTATTTCTCTTTGGCGTCGGCAATGGCTTTGATCATAAACGCCATGTTGCGTGCGAGATTTCTCATGACCTGCAGCCCCTCTGCATCCTTCTTCACATCATCTGCCGTGAAGCCGTGTACATTGTTCCAGTAAGTGGATGTGGCTATCGGCATTCCGCTGATGCTGAAGTATTTGTTGAGCACATCAAAGGATGCTGTGGTGCCGCCGCGCCTTGCGCTTACAACTCCCGCACCGACCTTCATGTGCATGTCATACTGAGCGCTGTAGAACAGCCTGTCCAGGAAGGAGATGAGTGTCCCATTTGGGGAGCTGTAGTACACCGGGCTTCCGTTTATCAATATAACCTTAGCCATTTATTTCCTCCCAGTCTATTTTTTCATCTCTGAAAAAAGTTTCTCTGTCCTTTTCTCCGATCGGCCTCATGACCCTGCACGGATTACCGACCGCAACGACATTCTCAGGTATATCTCTCGTTACAACACTTCCGGCGCCAATGACACTGTTCTTTCCAATGGTCACACCCGGAAGCACGATCACACCGGCTCCTATCCATACGCATTCTTCAATGTGAACGTCTTTATTGAACTGGAGTTCCGGGTCCTTTCTCAGCTCCGGCAGCACAGGGTGTCCCGCCGTCACTACGGTTACATTCGGACCGAACTTGACCCAGTCGCCGATGTATATATGTCCGTCGTCGACCAGTGTCAGGTTAAAGTTCGCATATATGTTGGAGCCCATGTGCACATGGCTTCCGCCCCAGTTGGCATACAGAGGTCTTTGGATGTACACGTTTTCACCGCATTCGGCAAAGAGTTCTTTTGTATATCGCTGTATTTCCTCATGCTGTGACGGCTTCAAGTCATTGAATGCCCTGAGCTTTTCTCCAAAGGGTCTCTGCTCGCGCAAAACCTCTTCATCGCCGGGATCGTACAGCAGTCCTTTCTCCATTCTTTCTTTTTCCGTCATGAATCGCTCCCTATGCCACCAGCCATTTGTGCTCTTTTACGCTATAGAGCGGAATAAAAGGTATCATGATAGGCGTCTTGTTCTTATACGCCCAGTACTCAGGATCATCTTTGTACTCTCTGTCCTGTCTTATCTCCAGCCTGCGCGCTCCTCCGAACATCACATAGATGATGCCCAGGTATCCGCAAATGGCAGCGATCCACTGCCACGCTCCCATATTTGACTCAATTCCTGTAATGAATACTCCTGTCCAGAACAGCATCTCTCCCAAGTAGTTAGGGCATCTTACGAGTCTGTACAGGCCTGTGTCGACAAACCTGTTCGGCTTCTCTTTCTTTGCCAGGCTCTTCTGTACATCGGCCGTAGTTTCGGTAACCAGGCCGCATGCCATTATTATCATTCCCGCTATGAGCCATCCATAGGTCTCGCTTCCATTCTCAAATCTGAATGCGATAGGGGATGTCTCACATGCGTAAAGCAGCGCCGCTGAGAACCAGATCCCGCACTTGCCTATGGAGGACATGTCTTTGCCGTCTTTGATCTCGGACTTCATCTTTTTGTTGTATGAAGCCTTTTTTACTTCCCTGAATATCAGGTAACCGCTGAGTCTGCATCCGTACAGTATAAGCAGGATGCTTGCAATAACCGGCAGCATGCCGTCCTCAGCTCCGAAGTATAACGGAAGGAAAATTCCGATAGCCGCCACGGAGAGCCCGTAACCTATCGAAATGAACCATACATATTTTTTGAATCCTATCGCGCTGAAGACGAGCGCGATAATAAAAGTCATAAGAAATACCGACATTATTTGTTTAAGTCTCCTTTATTACATGATCACTTGCGTGTCGCGATTATGACGCGGTCAAGATGCGCCAGGTCGCGTACTACGCGTGAGTCATCATAAGTCTTTGCCTTGTTGAGCAGTCTCTTTACATCGATCGCCTGATCGAATCCTATCTCGAGCGCAAGTGTGCCTCCGGATCTTAAGTGCATGCTGGCCTGATCCGCGATGACTCTGTAGTATTTGAGTCCGTCCTTGCCGCCGTCCAGAGCCATGCGCGGCTCGTGATCCTTCACCTCTACATCAAGCGTCTCGATGAGGCTGCTTTTTATATACGGCGGGTTGCATACTATGATATCGAACTGCTTGTCCTCAGGTATCGCTTCAAACATGTCGCCAAGAAGAAAGCTGCAGCGGCGGCCTACGTTGTTTAGCGCCGCGTTGCCCATGGCTGTATGCAGGGCCTCTTCGGATACGTCAGTCAGCGTTACAAGCGCTCCCGGCACCTTTGCGGCTATGGTTATCCCGAGCGCTCCGCTTCCGGTGCAAAGGTCAAGGACTTCAGGGTTCTTCAGGCCCTTCTGGTCGATGACCTTCAGCACTTCCGCTGCCAGCACCTCGGTGTCGAGGCGCGGGATGAGTACCGAAGGGTTGACTCGGAACGGCAGTCCCATGAACTCCTGCATGCCGACTATGTACTGGAGAGGCACGCCCTCTATCCTCGCGTAGATGCGCTTTTCATATTCCGTAAAGTCATCCTCGCGCATGAGTTCTTTTGACCTTGTGATGAGTTCGGTAGAGCCGAGGCCCGTCGCGTACGACAGGATCATCCTGGCTTCGTTCTTGCCGTTCTCTATGAGGCCGAGCGCTGCCTGACCCCAGGCCAGAGCGTTCTCAAACGTCTTTATGTCTTTCGTATATCTGCGGGCGAGAGTCCTGGCCTTGGCCTGAGCCGCTTCTCTGTCGGCGATGGCCCTGACCAGCGTGCGCCCGTCGGTCTCTTCAGGAGAAACGATGGTATAGTCATCGCAGTCCAGGTCTTCGAGGAACTTGATCACATCGTCCACGTCTTTGTCATCGGCGCCCGGCGCGCGGTCTTCGAATATCGTGCGGGCTTCCTCTATCCTGGTCTCCTCAAGAGCTCTCTTGACCGCTTCTTTGTTGGCCTCTGTATGAGCCTCGACTTCTGCCGCCCACGCTTCGTTTTCCTTTGCGGCTATCTCTTCTTCCGCCTTGGACCTTACGATGTTGCCGTCCTTGTCGACGAATCCCTGTATCTCAGGCGTCGCAGGATCTACCAGCACGGCCTTGAGCGAGAGTATCGCCACCTCGAGCTGAGACCTGTTAGGCTCTGCCGTCGTAAGTCTCTGAAGCTGCAGTCCCGGCCAGCTGAGTATGCGGACGACCGCTCCGTTGGATCTGCCGGCCCATCTCAGAAGCTCAAAGCTTATGGCCGCGATCACCGGGATCAGCAGGATCCTTGAGATGATCCTTACCGCCAGGTTCGGCCAGCCAAGAAAGCTGAAGAGCAGCAGGCTGACGATGAGCACAAATACCAGGAAGCTGGTTCCGCACCTCGGATGCAGAGTGTAGAACTGCTCCGCGTTCTCCGGACAGAGCACTCGGTCGTTCTCATAGCAGTGGATCGTTTTGTGCTCGGCGCCGTGATACTGGAACAGCGTCCTGATGTCCTTCATGCTGCGTATCGCCGCGACATAAGCGACGAACATCACTATCCTGAGTATGCCCTCGATAAGGTTGAGTATTATCGAGTTGGATATCCATTTGCCCAGGAAGTTCACTGCCCATGTCGGCAGTATGACGAAGAACACCACCGCTATCAGGACCGCAAAAATCAGGGAAGAAATCAGGAGAAAGTTCCACGCGGCTCTGTCGCCGAACTTTTTATTGATCCATTTCTCGATAGCGCCCGGCTCCTCGGAGTACTCCTCAGGGGCGTATTGCTCAAGGATATCCGCGGATTCCATCAGCGTGCCCATGCCGTTCACAAGCGCAGCAACGAAAGCGACTATACCTCTGATAAAAGGTATCTTTGCTGTCTTTGGCTCCTTGCCCTTCTTCCTGGTCTTGAGGTAGAGCTCGCCGGAAGGCAGACGCATGGCAATAGCGACCCTGTCCGGGCCCTGCATCATGACACCTTCCATTATCGCCTGACCGCCTATCGCGGTAGGGCAGGCATCCTTTATGAAAATTTTATTGTAATCTATCTTTGCCATTCTAGTGCATCTTCTTGAGCATGAAGTTCACAAAATCCGCGTTGCTCTTCGTGCTCGAAAGGTTATCTATTATCTCTTCTGTCACGTCCATGACGCTGCCCGAACTCATGGCTCTTCTAAGCATGTACATGACCTGGTATTCTTCCTGCGAAAGAAGCAGGTCTTCGCGTCTTGTGCCCGACTTGTAGAGGTCTATTGCAGGGAAGATGCGGCGCTCTGAAAGCTGTCTGTCGAGGTGGAGCTCCATATTGCCGGTGCCCTTGAATTCCTCATAAATAACATCATCCATGCGCGATCCGGTCTCGACCAGCGCGGTCGCAAGGATCGTTACACTGCCGCCTTCTTCGAGGTTCCGCGCTGTACCGAAGAACTTCTTCGGCGGGTGCAGGGCACCCGGGTCGAGACCGCCCGAAAGCGTCCTTCCCGATGCCGGAACTTCCATGTTGTAAGCCCTCGCGAGTCTCGTTATGGAGTCGAGGAGTATCATGACGTCCTTGCCGGACTCCGCCAGTCTCTTGGCGCGCTCGATAACCATCTGCGCTACCTTGACATGGTGCTTGGTCTCCTCATCGAAGGTCGAGTAGATGACCTCGGAGTGCCTGAGGCTTCTCTTCATGTCCGTGACTTCCTCAGGTCTTTCATCAACAAGCAGCACTATGAGTTCAATGTCCGGATACTTGTCCTCGACCGAAGCCGCTATCTTCTTGAGCAGCACCGTCTTGCCGGCCTTAGGCTGAGCGACTATAAGGCCTCTCTGGCCTCTGCCGATAGGCGCCACAAGGTCCATGACCCTGGTCGAAAGGTCGATGCTCGAATTCTCAAGCACTATCTTCTCGTCAGGGAAGATAGGCGTAAGGCTGTCGAACCAAGGCCTTCTTTTGGCAGTCATCGGATCGAGTCCGTTGACCTCTTTCACATAAAGCAGCGCGCCAAACTTCTCAGTGCCGCGCGGCTTTCTGGAAATGCCGAGTATCTTGTCACCCGTCCTGAGCCCAAACCTTCTGATCTGAGTAGGGGACACGTAAATGTCCTTGCTGGAAGTCAGGAAGTTGTCGAAACGCAGGAATCCGAAACCGTCCTCAGACAGTTCCAGGATTCCCTCGACCTCCGACTTTCCGTCATCTTCCGGGGCAACCTCAACAGCCGCTTCCTCTTCAGGCTCAGCAGCGTCAACTGCTTCTTCGACAGTTGTTTCTTCTATTTCTTCTGTTATTACTTTTTCTTCGTTTTCCATACTAACTCCTGTTTTGCTGGAAAATGGCTACAGCTCTTCGTTGGCTCCGACCGTCGTCAGTATCGTCTCCTTCGACTTATCCACCTGGCTGACCTCGAGCTTGCCGATGTCGTCAGGGTCGATCTCCTCATTGAGCGCGAGCAGGGTAGGTGACAGGTATACTGTCGACAGCTGCTTGCCGTCCATGCTGATGATCGATCTCTCCGTGAAGTTTTCTCCTCTTATGTAATATCTGTCTCCGATCTTGACCAGATCCTTTATGCTGATGCTCTTGTGGCCCATCTTCATGTCGACGCGCTCGTATGGCTCGATGCCGCCGTAAGCGTAGTGCTTGCCGTAGAGCATATCGTATGCCAGAGCCTCCTGATCACTCAGATAAGTCGCGTCCTCGTCAGGATCGTTCGACTGCTGATAATCAAATATGATCCCCTCGTGCTCGAGACCGGCATCCTCAAGAAGTATGGCGCCGCTCTCATACGAGTGTATGTTTCTGTCTTTCTTAGGCAGCCCTATGTTGTCCCAGATCACGTAGCGTGTGGTGTACAGGTCCGGCTGCTTGTAGTTCTCTTCCTTGACGTCGAGTGCCGGGATGTGGTCGCCGTAGATTATCATGACGGTCGGCTCGCCGCTCTCTTCGATCGTCTTTATAAGATCGCCTATGAACGTGTCCATCTCATGGCATTCGTTGAGATAATACTCGTATCTCCACTTGGTGTACTCATCCTCAGCAGTGACCTCGGTGTACGGGTGCTTGAAGACCTGCTCGGTAGGGTAGGAGCCGTGTCCTTCCACGGAAATTACGTGCAGGAAGTCTCGCTCCTCTGTCGACTGCATGATCTCCATGATCTCTCCCGTGAGCACCCTGTCCTTGCACCAGTTGGTAGGCGTGAACGAGACATTGTTCATATACTCGACCGAGGTGAAGGTGTTGAATCCGAGATTCGCGTATACCTCATTGCGGTTGTAGAAGAGGGCGCGGTGGTCGTGAAGCGCCGCGGTGTTGTAACCGTGGGAACGCGTGATATATGCCATGTTCTCCAGTGTCTTCTTGCGGAGCTTTCCCTTATACGGGTACTCGCCCGGCCCAAAGAACTTGGCGCTTATTCCCGTGAGCACCTCAAATTCCGTGTTGGCCGTGCCCGCGCCGCAGGCAGGTACCTCAAAGGTTCCCGATGTGTAGTTTTCATAAAGATCGTTGAACACCGGTGTCGGGTCCTGTGAGACCTCGATGTTGGCGTAGTCCTGCGCCACGGTGAACGACTCCATCTGCAGTACTATGATGTTAGGATGCTGCGTGCTGTCTTCTTTTTCCTCCAGCTTGGTATCCGTGCCCCTCTTTGTTTTCTCGTCCAGAAGGCCCGCGATCATCTCCTCGGAGTATCCCTTAGGTCTCGCGATGCCGGCGTTGACCGATGTCGCTATGAAACAGTACGGCATGCCGTAATCCCTGTAGGCGTAGTTGAGGTTTCCGAAGAACGAGCTTATTGTCCCGGAGTTTTCGAGTCCGATAGTCGCTCCCCCGGCCAGAGCCGCCGCGAGTATTATCGCCGCCAGGCTCTTCCTGTACTTGATGTTCGTCCACTTCTCGCTTCTGATGAATATCATGACGAGGGCAGCAACGCCCAGGCCCAGTGCGATCAGGAACAGTATTATCTGGACTTTGGAGAAGTACGTCGTGGCGATCGTGAGGCCGTCAGTGAAGTTCGTGAAGTCATAAAGCGTGAACGGTGTCATCCTGTTCATAAGTATGACGCCGTTGGCAGTGCCCAGACCCAGCCAGATTACCGACACTATGAACCACACGAATCTGCGCCTTCTGAAAAGAAGGGCGATCGTCATGGTCGCGAAAATGATGAGAGTGTTGTAGAGGAATACTACGGGATGGGTGACTGCCCAGCGGAATCCTTCAAGCGGAGCTGTGGTTATCCGCGCGAAGACCTCGATATAGAGTTCTATCGCAACTGCCACAAGAGCCATGAGTCCTATGTACTTGAACTCGTGGCGGTCCGCATCGAAGTATTTTGCCTCTCTCTTAGGAAATACTTTGTAGAATACTTTGCCTATGCCGTGCCAGAGCTTTACGAAAAATGCTCCGATCGCGGCAAGGACCCTGTGGATCTTTTCCTGCAAGTCTATGCCTCCTGCAAGCTGTCTGAAAGCCTCGCAAACTCCTCAAGAGTCAGAGTCTCGGCTCTGCGTCCCGGGTCGATGCCCGCGGCAATGAGAGCTTCAGACAAAGAATTTTTATCGTAGCCGTCAAGAGAAGCGAGCGCGTTCAGAAGTGTCTTGCGTCTCATCGAAAAACCCGCCTTGACGCAGCGCATCAGCATCTCTTCGCTGGCAACTTTTACTGGCGGCTCGTCTCTGAGGTCCAGCCTCAGCACGACCGAGTCGACTCCCGGTACCGGATAAAAGCACTCGCGCGGTACGTCACAGATCTCCGTGACCTCCGCGTAGTAGTGGACCGGGTAGGTTATGGCTCCCGAAGCTCTGGTGCCCGGTTCGGCGGCTATCCTGTCGCCGACTTCCTTCTGCATCATCACCGTGATGCTCTTTGCGCCGGTGCCCGTTTCCAGGAGTTTCATGATTATCGGTGTGGTTATGTAATACGGCAGATTGCCTATTATGCGGAGTTCGGAGAGCCCGTGCTCCTCCATGCTCTTCTCTGTGATCTTCCTGATATCTGTCTCGAGTATGTCGCCCAGTATGAGGTCGACGTTATCGAGTCCAAAGGTCTTGACCCTGAGCCCGTCTATCATGTCGGGATCGAGGTCGACCGCTATGACATGTCCCGCCTGCTCTGCCAGCGGCAGTGTCAGCGCTCCCGTGCCCGGACCTATCTCAAGGACCAGCGTGTCCCTTGTAACTCCGCTCGCCTCGATGATGGTCGCGATCACCTCTTCATCGATGAGGAAGTTCTGCCCCAGACTTTTACGGGGCCTGACTCCGGATAAGCTGCGCGGCCTTGGAGCGCGGCCTCCGTGAAAACGCTTCTTAGCCATCGGAGCCTCCGGCATCTTCAGTCTGCTCAGTTTCTTCGGTTGCCTCCGGTTCCTGCACCTCCTCAACGCCCTGTTCATCGTCAAAGAGGAAGAGTATCTCTCCCGGGTTCAGCAGGTTCAGCTGTTTTCTGGCCTGTTCCCTGATGTATTCAGGGTCGTCCACGTTGGCGAGCTCCTCTTTCAGTTCGTCCCTCTGTTTCTCGAGAGCGACCTGCTGCTTTTTCAGAGCTATGTTCTCAGCCTTGAGCCTGACTATGTCCTTGCCGCACATGGTGGCCAGTATGGCAAAAGCCACCAGAAACACCAGCAGCGTTACAGTCTTTCTTCTGCGCAGCTGCGCGGTGCGGACCTTGTACCTCTGCTCCATGCGAAGAGCAAGCTCTTCATCGGTCAGGCGTATTTCTGTCGTATCAAATTTTCTCTTGTTCTTCTTTGCCAAATCTTCCTCCGGCGGTCATCCGCGGTTTACGGATGTATGTAATTTACAGGGTTCTGCGGGGACCCGTTTATCAACACCTCAAAGTGCAGGTGGCTACCGAAACTGTTTCCGGTATTACCGACCAGGGCTATAGTCTGTCCCTGATATACCAGGTCTCCAACGCTTACAAGGAGCTTGCTGCAGTGCGCGTATCTTGTTACCACGCCTGGTTCGTGTTCGATCTCTACACAGTAGCCGTAGGCTCCGAAGTAGCTGGATCTGATGACCTCTCCTCCGTCAGAGGCGTGGATCGGATTGCCTGTTCCTACTGCAAGGTCTACGCCTTTATGCAGCCGGCCCCATCTGTATCCGAATCCGGATGAGAATGTGTAACGGTCAAGCGGAATTATGAATGTTCCCGTAGCTGCGGTCTTAGGTCTTTCGGCCGTACCGACAAGGATTATCTTGTCCTTCTTTTCCTTGATGACTTCCGTGCTTATCTCATCTCTGTCTGTCTCTTCTCCGGCGACCTTGGTGATCGTTCCTTCAAAGATCTGGACACCATCGACGCCTTCCTGCTCAACATTGGTGTCGCCCTTGTAGTACTTGTCGGTCTCTTTCTTGATGGTCTGGTACTCTACGGTCTCCTTGATCCTTCCGGTCTCTACCATCTTGACGCTTACCGGCTCCACCGTGCTTCTGATGCATATCTTGTCGCCCTGTTCTATCTCACTGACGACCTCTTCATTATTTTCATCGTAGATCCCGTCGGTTTCGACGCCGTATTCTTCGGCTATGCTCTCCACGGTCTCTCCCTCTTCAGCTATGTGGAAGGTCTCCATGTCACCGCCATTCACCATCTGTTCCTGGGCAGCCGCCTTGCTCTGTACGCTTCCGAGGAGCACGTTGACCGGTCTTGTACTGAGTTCATTTACGAACTCCGCGGATACCAGCACCATGCCGTTGTCAGGCATCGAGAGCTGTCCCATGGTCTGTGCCAGCAGCTCCTCCGCGTCGGCCTCGTCCTTTACTATGGCCACTACACTGTCACCGTCATATATCGCGGTGGCCTCGGTCTCGATGTCCGTCATGTAAATGAGCTTATTGATGACCGTATCGGAATCATCGGTGCTCTTGCCCTTGCCCTCGACCAGATTAAACGTTACATTCTGGTTGGCGACGAATTCGACGCTGACGCCGTTCTCTCTGCCACTGCTGAGCTTTCTGCCCGCTATGTCGAGAACGTCGGTGACTTCCTCCTGCTCCTGCACGTAGCCCAGCACTTTGCCGTTGTATGCGTACTCATAGACAGTGAACATGTCAAAGATTATGAGGATAGCGGCAGCCAGTATGCCTGTCAGCAGCAGGGCAAAGCCTATCGTTCTGCGCGAGTTCATGTATCCGGTGGAGATGCGGTGGAATCCTCTGACCGCGTCCCGGCCCATGTTGACGAACGCGCCGTCAACGGCGTCCTGCACGCGGTCGAGTCCATCGGTGACCGAAGCGAGAGGGGACCTCCCAGTCTTCTTCATGAACTGTTTTTTATATAAATTCTGCTTTTTCTCTTTTGCTTTCTGTTTCTTTTTGCGTTCTTTGCCGGCTTTCTTTTTCGGAGCCTTTTCTTCAGCTTCTGTTTTTTCCGGCTCTGTTACAGTTTCTTCTGCTTCAGCCTGTACATCTTCAGCTTTCGTTTCTTCTACAGGCTCAACTTCAGTTTCTTCGGCCTCTGTCTTTTCGTCTTCAGCAACATCTTCGGCTTTTTCTTCTTCCGGCTCTGCTTCTGCGGTTTCCTCAGCTTCCGCGTTCTCCTCTTCCGGCAAATCTTCAACCTCCGCAGTTTTCTCCTCCAGAACCACTCCGATCTCCTCCGGCTCTACGAAAGTCGCGTCGCCGGGGATCAGGCCCTGCTCCCTGAGGTATTTCGCGTAGGCCAAAGCGGCTGCCTTTATCTGTTCGCTGTCCAGATCGGGCGCCTCTGCATCAGCCTTCTCCGAGTAGACCTCGACGGGCTTTGTTTCTTCGTCTTCTGCTTCGTTATTAACTGTTGTTACTTCTATATCCTTATCTGTCATCTACGCCTTTTCTTTATTCGTGTGCCATGCATACGCTTCCGCCGCGCGATCCTTTGCGCAGCCGCACACCATGCCCTCATCCGTGTATCCGGTGTCCTTGCAGGTCTCGCATCTGTACTTTCTGTTCAGATAGTCCGCAGGCCAGCCGTTGGCGGTCAGGAGCTGCTTCTTCGATTCTTCAATAGCTATTCTTTCAGCCCGGAGACGCTGCCTCTCGTCGAGACCCGCGCTCCCCGGTTTTATCGAGAGAAGTTTGCTGTTGATGTCTGCTTCAGCATCAAAGACATCTCTCATCTCAGGCACCCTCGAAAGCACCTCGTCGATGCGCCACTCGCGTGCCGTTTCGTCTGTCGTTCTTATGTATTCGTAATAGTCGCTGAGGACCTTGCGGCTCACCGGGCTCGCGTTCTCTGCCGGGACTGCCGGCGCGCTTGCTTCCGCCCTCACATTTATGCCGCCTTTTTCCGCTCTGCGGTTTTCAAGGACCTTGTTGACATATCTCAGGTTAGGGTCCCTCAGGCCTGCCGCTGCCGCGCACGCCTCAAGAACTTCACCTATGGAGCATTCCATCTCGTCGAACCACCTGTCCATTATCTCCCTGTCGGCCGGAGCAGGCAGTCTGTTGAAACCGAGAGCCTTGAAGACCTGCCTGTACCAGGAGTTGCGGCGGCTGTGCTTGTCGAGCAGCCTCTTCGCGTCCTCCACGGTGCGGCAGCCTTCCTCGGTCCACCTCAGCGCGACCTTGAAGATATAGTCGACGCTGTACTTCTCCAGATCAGCACAGTAGTCGATCGCGAAATCGAAGATGTCCGGCTCTACGCCGTACACCTTGACAGCGTCCTCGATCTTGGAAGTCTCCTGCCTGGAGATGGTCCTTCCCGTGGTGATCTGATATTTCTGATAGAGATCCCGCAGCCTTCTGTCCACGAGTCTCTCACTCATCACTTCATCAAATTCAGGGCTGTCCATCGATACGTCGAGAGGCACTTCGGCGTCGTCTTCGGTCGAAAGGACGTAGGCCTCCTCTGTGGCCTCTGCTTGCGGCACCTTGCCGTAGAGCAGGTCTATCTGATTGAGGAAGATGATCTGGTTTACCTCTTCACCGTTTTCATCTCGTCCCTTGACGTTCTTCACCAGTCCCCTGGATTCCCAGTAGATCCAGGCTTCCTCGACTTCTTCCTCGCTGATGCCCAGGAGTTTTGCAAGCTCCTGTCTGTTTGGCTCCACCTCATACTGCGCATACATAAGGCCAAAAAGATACACCTTAATATACTCGCCCGGAGCGTCCGGGAGATATTCGCTTATGAAAAGGTTCTCGACCTTTGTCGCATGCAGGAATATGTCTCTTTTTTTATCCAGCGTCAGCTTGGTCTTTGCCATGTTTTACTCTCTTGCCAGGTTGCCGAATTTTACGTATCTAGGGATCCACGTCAGGTTGGTTATGCCGACAGGACCGTTTCTGTGCTTTGCGATGTTGACCGCGCATGTGAGGCCTGTGTTCTCGTCGATGTTTGCGCGCTCTTCTTCCGAGCTGTAGTAGTCGTCTCTCTTGAGGAAGATGACCACGTCAGCGTCCTGCTCGATCGCTCCGGAATCCCTGAGGTCGGACAGCTTAGGCATATGGTCGCCTCCGCGCTGCTCCGGTCCTCTGGAAAGCTGCGACAGCAGTACTACCGCGCAGTCGAGTTCCTTGGCCATGATCTTGATGGATCTTGTGATGGCCGCGATCTCTTTTTCTCTCTGCTCTATCCTGTAGCCGCCCATGCTCATCAGCTGCAGATAGTCGATGACGACCAGATCGAGGTCGCCTTTCTCCTGCTTGAAGCGGCGGCATTTGTTCTTCATCTCGAGCGGAGTGATTACCGACGATTCGTCGATGACCATGTCGAGCCCGTAGAAGCTGTCCTGCGCGGCCGAGAGGTCTTCCCACTCCTCCATGCTGAGGCTGCCCTTGTGGATGTTCTCAAGAGGCACGCTGGATGTCATCGAAAGAAGTCTTTCGCCCAGCTGCCTGGTGGACATCTCAAGGCTGAACACCATGACCTTTTTGCCGATGGAAGCGGCATATTCCGCGGCGTTTAGCGCCCATGCGGTCTTGCCGACGCCAGGTCTTGCGGCCAGGATGATAAGGTCTGTCTTCTGGAATCCTCCCAGTATCCTGTCGACGTCCCTGAAGCCGGTCGGTATGCCTCTTTCTTCTCCGCCGTTCTGCTCTATCTCCTGCAGCTGCTTGATGTTCTCAAAGAGTACATCGTTTACGTCGATGTAATTGTTGCGCTGTGACTTATGCGCTATCTCAAGAATGCGCTGCTCGGCGTTGTCAAGTATGTCCTCAGGCGGCAGCTCCGATGAGTACGCCGCGTCCCTGATCGCTTCCGCTTCCGTGATCAGCTGTCTCATCTTGGATTTGTCCGAGACGGTCTCGGCGTAGTAGCGCGCATTCGAAGGAACGATGGCCTCGTCCATCAGCCTGCTGAGGTATGTGATGCCTCCGACCATGTCGGCGGTCTTCCTCTGCTTGAGCGCCGAGTACACCGTGGTTATGTCGATGCCGGTTCCCTTCTGGTCCATGTCGAACATGGTCCTGAAGATCTCCTGATGCTCCTTGAGGTAGAAGTCCTCTGCCCTGAGTATGGCGTTGACGTCAGCCCTGGCATCCTGGTTCTTGAGCATGGATCCCAGCACCGCTTTCTCAGCGTCTATGTCTACCGGCGGCAGAAGTACGTCTTTTCTTTCTTCGTCCATTCGTCTATTCGCCCTCTATCTTTATAACGACCTTAGCGTTCACGTCCTGGAACAGCTTGATCTCAATGGTCTCAACGCCCGTATCCTTTATAGGCTTGTTGAGAACGATCTTTCTCTTGTCGACATCTTCACCGGTCTGCTCCTTGATTGCGTTGGCGATATCCATGGAGGTGATGGCTCCAAAAAGCCTTCCGTTCTCGCCGACCTTTGTCTTGACGATCACCATCTTGTCCTCAAGCCTGCCCTTGAATTCCTCTGCTGCTGCTCTTTCCTGAGCCAGCTTCTCGGCAGCCTTTGCCTTTTCTCTCTCAAAAGCCTTCTTGTTTGTCGGCGTCGCCTCTATCGCGAGACCACCTGGTATCAGCTTGTTGCGGGCATATCCGTCGCTGACCTTTACTATCTGGCCTGCCTTGCCTGTGCCCTTTACGTCCTGTTTTAAAATGACTTCCATCTGTATTTCCTCTGTTTTTTCCTATCTGATCAGCTCTATTTCCTGAGTCCTGGAAAGTTTGGCTCTTCTTTCTTCTTCCTCGCGCTCCTGGTACTCCTTGACCAGCTTCCTTATGCGGGCAAGGACCTCAGCCAGCGGCTCGTCGGTCTGCGCTGCTGCCGAAGTGAAGTGTCCGCCGCCTCCGAGTTTCTCCATGAGTGCCTGGACGTTGATATCTCCCAGCGATCTTGCGCTGACCAGCGTCTGGCCTCGCTCGTTCCTTCCGAGTACGAAGGCTGCCTTTGCGCCCTTGACCGTCATCAGCTCGTCCGAGACCTGCGCGTTGATTATCTGAGTGTTTGTTGATGTTCCTTCAGTCACCGCATAGGCTATGCCGTCCTCGGTGAAATCCGCGTTCGCGATGGCTGTCGACTTGGCCCTGAAGTCTTCTTCACTTACCTGGAAGAAACGCTTGACCTCAGTCGTATCAGCGCCTCCGCGCTTCAGCCACGACGCCGCTTCGAAGGTGCGTACGCCGGTCCTTACCGAGAAGTGGTTGGAGTCGACCATGATACCTGCCAGCATCGCCTCGGCCTCGAGCTTGTTGATGAACCTCTTCTGCGAGAAGTGCTGCATCAGCTCTGCCAGCAGTTCGCTGGCGGATGAAGCGTAGCTTTCGATATACGCAACCGCCGAGTTCTGATACGAGTCCTCGGTCAGTCTGTGGTGGTCGATGATGATCCTTGTCTTGCAGACTTCCGCGAGTTCAGGACACTCGACCAGCATAGGTCTGTTGGTGTCGACGATTATCAGGAGTGATTTGTCGGTCACCCCCTTGAGAGCTCTTTCGCTTTTGATGATGCTGTAATCATCGGTGTCAGCCGCCAGATCGTAGACCGCGTCGAGAGCCTCGTTATGCTTGTCCATGACGATAAACGTGTCCTTGCCAAGGAACTTGCATATGGCGCTGGCTCCTATGGCAGCTCCAAAAGCATCCATATCAGGCCACTTGTGACCCATGACGAACACCTTGTCCGCATCGTTTATAAGGGCCTTCATCGCGTGGGCTATGACTCTCGGCTTGCTGCGGTTGTTTTTCTCGAACGACTGCAGTGTCCCTCCGTAGTACTTGGTGCCGTCATCTGTCTTGACTACGGCCTGGTCGCCTCCGCGTCCCAGAGCCAGCTCCAGCGCAGCCTCGGCAAGCTCCGTCGATTCTATGAGCGACAGGTCTGAACTTCCGATGCCAATGCTTATGGAAGCAGGGAAGTCGATCTGCGAGTCGATGTTCCTCACTTCGTCAAGAACGCTGAAGTTGCTTTCTATCATGCCCTCCAGACGTCCGCGGCTTGTGTACATGACATATCTGTCCTCGCCGGTGCTGATGACAGGCGATTCAAAAGAGTCGCCCCACTTACGCACCAGCATGTCTATCTGTGCAGGGATGACCCTGCGGTAATCCTCCGGAGCGCTTGCGATCAGATCGTCGTAGTTGTCGATGTTGATGTACGCGATAGCGGCTTTGTCGTTCTCGAGCTTTGTCCTGAACGACTCTCTCGCAGTCGCTTCATCAAAGAATACGACTATCTCTTCATCATCCTTGGCTTCCTCGTTGATCCAGAGCTTGAACATCTTGCCGTTTCGCTCAATGATCATCTCTTCCTTGTTGGCGGACATGAGCTGCTCGCGCTTTACGCCTGTCATAGTGAAGAAACTGGATCCGGTTATGTCTTCATAAACGAATACGTTCTTCATGAGCGGGTTGGCTCCTGTTATCCTGCCGCTTGGATCTACCGTACAGGCCGGTATAGGAAGAGTCCTGATGTATTGATTATCCATGACATCTCCTTTACTTGAAGGCGTCTCTCAGGGCGTCTATAAGTCTGTTGAGTTCTTCGAGGCTGTAATATTCGAGTTCAATCTTTCCCTTGTTCTCATCGCCGGCGATGTGCACCCTTGTGCCCGTCAGCGTCATGAGTTCTCTTTCAACGGCCGCTATCTCGGCAGCCCTTGCTGTGTCTTCTTCAGTGACCTTCTTCTTGCGCTTCTTGCGCTCAGGTCTCAGCTCGTCCTTGACCTTCTCAGCCAGTCTCTCGGTGGCTCTTACAGAGAGATCGTTGCGGATGATCTTGTCCGCTATCTCTTTCTGCTTGGCCTTGTCCGGGATGTTGATGATGGTTCTTCCGTGGGCTGCGGACATTTGTCCGCTTGACACGTACTGCTGTATCTCCGGCGGGAGCTTCAGCAGTCTGATGCTGTTGGTGATGTATGTACGGCTCCTGCCGAGCGAGGCGGATACCTGCTCCTGCGTGAAACCGTATTTCTCAGTCATCGACTTTAGTCCGAGTGCCTCTTCAATAGGGTTTAGGTCCTCGCGCTGCATGTTCTCGATGATCGCGACGATCGCGTTCTGCTTGTCATCAAAGTTTCTGATGATGCACGGGACCGTCTTGAGTCCTGCCTGTCTGGAGGCACGCCATCTTCTTTCGCCTGCGACCAGCTCGTAGCCGTTGGCGCTCTCTCTAACGAGAAGAGGCTGGATGACGCCGTTGGTCTTTATGGAACTAGCGAGTTCCGAAAGTTTGTCCTCGTCAAAGACGTGGCGCGGCTGGGCGCTGTTAGGCCTGATATCGTTTATGTCGATGTAAAGGATCCTGTCTTCGCTGTCCGCGGAAACGTTCGCCGCTTTCGCAGCCGGCTTCCTTTTCGAACCGGCCAAAGGCGCGGTATCTCTTTCTTCTTCGGTAATAGGGGCGGCATCAGCGAAGAGCGCGTCCAGTCCCCTTCCGAGCCCTTTGGTCTTAGCCATTTTTCTTTGCTCTCTTTCTTGCTCTCTCTCTGGCCAGGAATTCCTTTGTAAACTCCTGGTATGCCTTGGCTCCCTGAGCGTTAGGATCGTAGTCCTGGATGGCCTTGCCGTAGCTTGGAGCCTCGGCGAGCCTTACGTTGCGAGGGATTATCGTATCGTACATTGCCGGACCGAAGAAATTCCTTACATCCTGAACGACCGCATGGGAAAGATTTGTCCTCCCGTCAAACATGCTCAAGATGACCCCGTCTATATAAAGACCCGGATTCAGTCTTTCCTTGACCTTCTCAATTGTGCTTATAAGCTGGCTCACTCCCTCAAGAGCGTAGAATTCGCACTGTATAGGGATCAGCACGCTGTTCACGGCTGTGAGCGAATTGATCGTGAGTATTCCAAGCGAAGGAGGGCAGTCGACAAGTATGAAGTCGTACTCGTCTCTGACTGAATCGATCACCCTCTTGAGTCTGCCCTCGCGGCCTTCAAGCTGCGCGAGTTCTACCTCCGCTCCCGCAAGATCAACGCTTGCAGGTATGAGGAACAGGTTCTCCGTATATGTCGGCAGTACCGCTTTGTGCACGTCGAACTCGGTGTCTATGAGCGCGTCATAGAGCGTGGTCTTGAGAGCTCTTTTGCGGATGCCGATTCCGCTGGTAGTATTTCCCTGAGGATCGATGTCGACCATCAGAACCTTCTTTCCCCTGCGCGCCAGGCACGCAGCAAGATTGATGTTCGTAGTGGTTTTGCCGACACCGCCTTTCTGATTGAAAATAGCAATTGCCTTGCCCATTTATTTATTACCTCCTGCGGGACATAGTTCCCGATTAAACACTTCCGTGTATTATACTTCAAGAGTGCGAAGTTTTTCTACTTTATATGGTGCTGTTTTTGTGAAGATTTGGGGATTTTGGTGGCCTTTAATAAATGCAATATGCAAATTGTGTCTCCGAAGCGAGACGACCACAATATGTAGATGTGAAAAAGTTCGAATGTTTCGCGTGAAACATTCGAGCGGCATTTCCTCTGGGAAAAAATGTTTCTTGTGAAACATTACAGAAGCATTTCCTGCCGGATTCAAAAATGTTTCTTGTGAAACATTTTTATCTGGATATGATCATCAGGACATGGCCGGATATATCTTCCGGCTCACTTGGGTAGGCCTCGACTCTGTCGAGCTTTCCTCCGAGCTTTCTGAGGGTTTTGTTTGCTCCCTCAAGCTCTTCGTTATAGTTCTCGCCTTTATAGGCTATGAAGCTGCCTCCTTTTCTGACGAAAGGCAGACACCATTTGGAAAGGGTATCCAGATTGGCAACAGCCCTGGATACACAGAGGTCGAACGCTCCGCTGTATTCCGGCTTGCGGTTGATCTCTTCAGCTCTTGCGTGAATGGTCTTAAGATTAGAGATTCCCAAAGCCTCTGCGAATTCATCTATGACTCTGAGTCTTTTTAAAGTGGAGTCGAGAAGGGTGAACTCTTTATCCGGACTCACTATGGCAAGCAGGGCGCCCGGGAATCCCGCGCCCGTGCCGACATCTATTACGGTCTTTGCCGCTTTGTATTCAGGCAGATCACATATGGCGAGTGAATCCAAGACGTGCTTTACTATAGCCTCATCCCTGTCTCTGACAGCCGTCAGATTGATATGCTCGTTCCTTTCAAGGACCATGTCAAGATAGGAAATCAGTTTATTTGCAGTGCCTTCTCCGTATTTTTCTTTCAGTTCCTTTATTATGAGATCTGTCATTTTGATCGCATTTCCTTTTCAAGATATACAAGAAGTACGTTTATGTCTGCCGGAGATACTCCGGATATGCGGCTTGCCTGGCCGACTGTCATTGGCTTTATCATGGACAGCTTCTGCCTGGCCTCGAGTCTCAGCCCTCCTATTGAATTATAGTCGAGGTTTTCGCTCAGCTTCTTATCCTCAAGGCTTACCATCTTCTCAACTTCATTTATCTGCTTCTGGATGTAGCCGTCGTATTTGAGCATTACCTCAACTTCAGTCTTCTCGTTTTCTGTCAGTTCCGGTCTGGTCTCATCATCGATCTCGACGAGATCATCGTAGAAGATGGCAGGCCTTCTCAAAGCTTCTGCAAAAGTCTGATTTGCAATGTCTTCGCTTACTTCCGCCGACTCATGCCTGAGGAGGAATTCCCTGAAGCTTGCTATGTCTGTCCTCTTGCTTCTGAGTCTTTCGATCTCGGAATCGACATGCTCTTTCTTCTGAAGATACCTCTGATATCTCTCCTCTGTTACCGTCCCGTATCTGTAGCCGATCTCCGTCAGTCTTCTGTCGGCATTGTCCTGCCTCAGCAGAAGCCTGTACTCGGCTCTGGAAGTCATTATCCTGTACGGCTCATTTGTCCCCTTGGTGACGAGGTCATCGATGAGTACTCCTATGTACGCCTGGTCGCGCCTGAGCACCAGCGGTTCTTTTCCCTTGAGCTTTGACGCGGCATTGATGCCCGCTATCAGTCCCTGTGCCGCGGCCTCCTCGTAGCCCGAGCTTCCATTGAACTGGCCTGCGCAGAACAGACCTTCAACTATCTTGCTTTCAAGGCTCGGCTTAAGAGCGAGAGGATCGGCGCAATCGTACTCGATTGCATAGGCCGGGCTTAGAATTTCAGCGTGTTCAAGCCCCGGAATGGTAGCATAAAAAGCATGCTGTACGTCCTCCGGAAGGCTCGAACTCATGCCCTGAATATACATAAGATCCGTGTCCGTTCCCTCCGGCTCGACGAATAGCTGGTGTCTTTTTCTGTCTTTAAATCGCGAAACCTTGTCCTCGATTGACGGACAGTATCTTGGCCCCACTCCAACTATGTTTCCGGAGTACATTGCCGATTTTTCTATGTTATCAAGAATGATCTTGTGTGTTATCTCGTTTGTATATGAAAGCCAGCAGCTTATCTGATCGATATCAAAGGTCTTGTCCTCATTCATGAAACTGAACGGCACTATCTTCTCATCGCCAAGCTGCTCTTTCATCGCATCGTAGTTCAAAGTATCCTTGTGCATGCGCGCAGGAGTCCCTGTCTTGAACCTGCGGATCGGAAAACCAAGCTCCTTGAGATTCTCTCCCAGTTTGGTCGCCGGCCTGAGTCCTGCAGGTCCGGAGACTTTGACGTAGTCCCCTATGAAGATCTTTCCTGCAAGGAATGTTCCGGTGCAGATAACAGCGGCGTCGCATGTATACCCGCTGCCGTCCGAAGTCCTGACGCCCTTGATTTTACGGGCACTGTCATCACTGCCTTTTGCATTTTTGTCAAAGTTATCCACAAGCAGCTTTGTCACTTCGTCCTCTATCAGATCGAGGTTTTCCTGCTCCCTGATGGTAGTCAGCATGGCCTGATGATACTTCTCTTTGTCCGCCTGAGCCCTCAGAGAATGGACAGCCGGCCCCTTGGAAGTGTTAAGCATCTTGGACTGGATAAAGGTCTTGTCTATGTTGAGCCCCATCTCTCCGCCAAGGGCGTCCACCTCACGCACCAGATGTCCCTTGCCCGTTCCTCCTATGGACGGATTGCATGGCATCATGGCGACTGAGTCGATGTCTGTGCAGAACATCGCGGTCTTCATTCCAAGGCGCGCGCAAACAAGACCGGCCTCGCATCCCGCGTGACCGGCTCCGATGACTATGACATCATATGCATTTGTATTTCTGTTATTGTCTGCTATGGCTCTCCCTCGCAGTGAATTATTCGCTGAATGTAACGCTGATATGCATCTCCGGCTCAAGCTCCGGATAGTATTGGCCAACGTTGGTCCACTTCGTTGTTTTGCTCTCGCCCGGAGCAAGGCTCAGGGCCTCTCCGCTCTCATCCATCAGTTCGGACGCTCCGACGATGCTTCCGGCGGCGTCTCTGTACAGGCATATTATCCTGACCCAGGCCTGACCGTACTTAGTATCAGACATCTGGTTGCCGCTGCCCGGCTTATAGTCGATATTGCCTTTGTTCTCCAGAGTTATATCGTAGTCTGCTGTGAGAAGTCCGCTTTCGTCGGTATATTCTTCACCTTTCTCAATGCCGGTGATCTCGATCCCCGCAGACCCCTTGATCTTTGCCTTAGAGACCTCTGTAACATTCCATCTCATAGATGCCGGTATGTCCTGATAAACGCCGTAGATGGTGGACCCTTCTCCAAAAGGAACCGTGCTTTCAAACCAGACTCCCTGATCTCCGGGAGCCATCGTGCCAAAGAACGGCATCAGGCATATAGTGCCCTCAGCATCGCTCATAGATGGGATGGCGTTACCGTCTTTATCAAGGGCAATACCTTCCATGTCGATTTCGCGGGCTGTTGCGGTGCCGTTGTTCTGCGCTATTACTACAGCCGTGTAGTCGCCGGTATCCTTATCGATGATAAGGGCATCCTCAACGACCTCGATATCCTCCGTTGTAACGCTGCCTCCGCATGAAGGCAGGAGCGCCAGTGTGATCACAAGGATCAGTATTATAGATAGTGTTTTTCTTTTATTCATTTTCTTTTGTCTGTTGTATGTCAGAGGCAGAACTTACTTTCCCAGACAGAATTTGCTGAACACTGTATCGAGTATCTCTTCTCCGACTTCCTCGCCGATGATCTTTCCGAGCGCTTCATATGCGTAGTGTGCCGAAAGCTCCGCGACTTCAACCGGTTCGCCGTTTTTCAGCAGGCTTATGGCCTCGTCGATCTCCCTTGCAGCCCTCCTGAGCATCTGCACATGTCTTTCGTTTGTGATGATATTGGACTCATGGACGTTGATATTGCCAAGGTCCAGCATCTCGCCGATAACCTCGGAGATCTTCTCCGCAGCTTCGATCGCGCTCTTGCCGACCAGAGACGTCGAAATGATCCTGACTCCCGGCAGTTTCTCATGCACTTCTTCCTCGGTGATCTCTCGTCCAAGGTCCTGCTTGTTGACTACAACCAGCATATTATCTGTGTTCATCTTCTCTATGAACTCAAGCACTTTCTCATCCTCTTCATCGAGATCCTGGCTTCCGTCAAGCACGAGTATGAGTATGTCAGCACCCGCTATAGCCTTTGTGGTCCTTTCGATGCCGATCTTCTCGACCTTGTCATCGGATTCGCGAAGGCCCGCGGTATCGATAAGCACGATAGGAACGCCTCCCAGTGAAGCACTTTCTTCGACCGTGTCGCGTGTCGTTCCCGGTACGTCGGTCACTATTACACGGCCCTCGCCCAGGATCGCGTTCATGAGAGAGCTCTTTCCCGCGTTTGGCTTGCCGACTATGACTGCCCTTACTCCTTCACGCGCTATCCTTCCTATGGAAACGGTATCCAGGAGTTTTTCGACATCATCATCTACCCACCTGAGGTCATTGATGATGTGGCTGTAGGCATTTTCTTCATCGCCGTAGTCCTCATCCGGATAGTCGATATCCACGGCCATCTCGGCCAGTACGTCAAGAAGAGTTTCTCTGATCTCCCTTATGGTGTCACCCAGCCTTCCGGCGCGCTGTTCCTCAGCTATCTCCAGAGACAGGTCCGTTTTTGCCTTGATGATGTCTATGACGGCTTCTGCCTGCGAGAGATCCATTTTGCCGTTCAGGAACGCCAGCTTTGTGAACTCGCCCGGATCGGCCATGCGCACGTTGGCAAGTCCTGAGTCCAGTACTGAAGACAGTATGGCCTTCAGAGACACGTTGCTGCCGTGTCCCTGTATCTCAAGCATGTCTTCGCCTGTATATGAGGCCGGTCCTTTCATAAAGAGAAAGACAGCTTCGTCTATTATCTCCGCCTTGGGGTCAGAATTGTCCCTTACGACCTTGCCCGTATACGCGTGGCGCGGTTCTATCTCTTCCGGGCAGCCAAGCATAAGGCGCCTCATCAGCGCCTCGCTCTCAGGTCCGCTTACCCTCACTATTCCGATACCGCCTTCTCCAGGCGCTGTTGATATCGCTGCAATTGTATCAGCCATGATGGATGTTCCCCTTTCTTTGATACGCCTTGTATTCTACCACACGCGCATAAAAAGAGCCATCCGGCAAATGCCGGACGGCCCTGTGTCGGATTGTCCTTTACAATATCTCGCTCAGGAACGATTCTCCGTCGCCGCGGTAATCAATACCGAAATATTCAGCAATGGTAGCTGCCTGATCGGCAAACGTGTCACGCGTTCCGAGATCGACGCCCTTCTTGAGAGACGGTCCCCATACGAGGCACATGACGTCCTCACGCGTATGGTCGGTGCCCTTGTAGCCCGGATCGCAGCCGTGGTCGGCCGTGACCATCAGGATGTCCTCAGGACCCATCTTCTCCATCAGCTCGCCCAGCTGTCTGTCAGCGGTATTCAGAGCCTTGGTGTAGCCCGGGATATCTCTTCTGTGGCCGTAAATCATGTCGGTATCTACCAGATTAACATAGCAGACTCCTTCAAAGTCCGCGTCCGCCAGATCGATAGTCCTTACCATGTTGGCCTCGTTGCCCTTGTTGGAATAGCTGAACATGACGCTCTTGCCGGCAAAGATATCGTAGATCTTGCCTACGCCTATGACCATGAAGCCTTTTTCCTTGAGCGCGTCGAGAACTGTCTCACGAGGCGGCTGCAGGCTGTAGTCGTGGCGCCTGACTGTTCTCTGGAAAGGCCACTCGCCTTCGAACGGCCTCGCGATGATGCGGCCTACGCCGTGCTCGCCCTGCATGATCTCTCTGGCCTTGTGGCAGATATCGTAAAGCTCCTCGATAGGAACGACGTCCTCATGAGCCGCTATCTGCATCACGCTGTCAGCGCTCGTATAAACGATCAGATCGCCTGTCTCGACATGATGCTTTCCGTAGTCCCTGATAACGTCAGTCCCTGAATATGTCTTGTTGCAGACTATGTTTCTGCCGGTAGCCTTGGACAGCTTGTCGAGGATCTCCTGCGGGAAGCCTTCATAGTATGTAGGAAGCGGCTTTGGCGAAACCATGCCTGCCATCTCCCAGTGGCCTACTGTCGTGTCCTTGCCGCGGGACTTCTCGTGCATGCGGCAGAAGCAGCCGTCGATATCTTCTTTAGGATCATAGAACGAAGTGTCCTTGATGTTCCTGATACCCAGCTTCTCCATGACAGGCACATTCATCTCACCGCTCTTGTAGCAGCTGCCGAAAGTATCGGCTCCGGCATCGCCAAAGTCGGCCGCGTCAGGAGCGCCGCCGATGCCCGCGCTGTCGAGCACTATCCAGAATACTCTCTTGCCCATTATTCTTTTCCTTCCTTGTTTTTATCTTCGGCTATCATCATGCGGATCGCCTCGACGGCAACGCGGATAGCCAGGTCGGTGTCATGCTCCTGCGGATTAGGCAGACCCACCTTCTCTCTTTCCTGATTCGCCACGACCAGGAATACCGATCCGACTCTCAGCCTGCGGTAAGCGCCGACGATGAAGAGGGTCGCCGATTCCATCTCGGAAGCCTTGCATCCCATGCGCAGCCATGCGTCCCATTTCTCCAGCAGCTCGTGGCTGTTAGGAAGAGCCTCCGGCATGTGCTGTCCGTAGAAAGCGTCCTTGCACTGAACGACACCTGTGTGATACGGAGCGCCCAGCTTCTTTGCCGCGTTGACAAGTGAAGCCGAAACGGTCACGTCGGATACAGCCGGATATTCTATTGGGCAGTACTCTTTCGATGTGCCGTCCATGCGGACCGCGCCTGTCGCGACTACGACATCTCCGCCCTTAACATCGAGATCCATGCCTCCGCATGTGCCGACTCTGATGAAGGTCTTGCCGCCTACATTGGCGACTTCCTCGAGCGCGATGGAAGCAGATGGGCCGCCTACACCGGTACTTGTGCAGCTGACCTTGACGCCATCCAGATAACCTGTATACGTAACGTACTCACGGCTGTCAGCTACTTTTTCGGCGTTATCGAAATATGCGGCGATCTTAGGTACTCTGTGAGGATCGCCCGGGAGAATGACGTACTCGCCGACGTCTCCAGGCCTCAGACCTACGTGATACTGATAGCCTGCGCCTTCTGTATAATCTACCATTTTCTTTCCCCTTTTCTTGAATTAATATAAGAATATTACAGGAATTGTAAAAATATTTTGATTGTGCCTATTTTTCGAGGGCTTTCGCGGCCTTTACTACACGGCTCGTGCCAAGACGCTTAGCTCCGATCTCAAGGAACTTGGCAGCGTCCTCAAGTCCGCTGATACCGCCGGACGCTTTGACCTTTACGCCCTCACCGACGTTCTTTACCATAAGTTCAACGTCCTCAAAGGTCGCTCCGCCTCCGCCGAATCCGGTCGAAGTCTTGATGAAGTCAGCTCCCGCAAATGTAACGATCTCGCAGAGCTTAACCTTCTCTTCGTCTGTCAGCATGCAGGTTTCGATGATGACCTTTAAAATGTTATCGCCGCAGATCTCCTTGAGAGTGCGGATCTCGTTCTCGATGTCATCCCATCTCTTGTCCTTGACCCAGCCGATGTTGATGACCATGTCGATCTCGTCGGCTCCGTTGTCGAGAGCGTCACTGGTCTCAAAGGCCTTTACCGCTGTCGTGTTATATCCGTTAGGGAAACCGATGACCGTGCAGATCTTGAGGTTGTTTCCGGCATAGTCCTTGGCCTGCGCTACATATCCCGGCGGGATGCAGACACTGGCCGTCTCGTACTTGATGCCGTCGTCGATGATCGCCTTGATGTCTTCCCATGTAGCCGTCTGGGCCAGCAGGGTGTGGTCGCAGTATTTCAGAATTTCTTTTGTATCCATTACTTGACTCCTTTATTGGAAAAGGCGGAAGCAAACTGCCCCCGCCTTTATCACCTGATGATAGTTATTATCTCTGTCCCTTGTCGTAAGGAATACCTTCCGCCTTAGGCGCTCTGGAGTTCTTGGATGTGAACGCAAGAACGATGATCGAGATTATGTAAGGCAGCATGTTGTATACCGTGCTCGGAAGGTTCATCGCCTTGAGGAACGGGATACCTGTGTATACGTTCGACAGCGCGCGGAAGAGTCCGAAGAGCAGTGCCGCGAGAGCGATGTTGGTCGGTTTCCACTGACCGAAGATCATTACGGCCAGAGCCAAGAAACCGAAGCCCGCGACGCCCATTTCGAATTTCCACTCGGATACGCCGGCCGTGATGTACACGATACCGCCGAGTCCGCCGAGGAATCCGGAGATGAGGACGCCCGCCCAGCGCATCTTGTATACGTTGATACCTACGGAGTCAGCAGCCTGAGGGTTCTCGCCGCAGGCCATGAGCCTGAGACCGAATTTGGTCTTGTAGAGCAGGAACCACGAAAGTACCAGCATGACTACCGCCATTACCATGAACCAGTTGAATTCGAAGCCTCCGAAGTATTTCAGGAAAGCTTTCTTCTCCTGGATGTACTGGATCGAGCTGGATACGTTGTCAGGGTTGATCGATGTGTTCATCGCCTTTACGAATACCGTAGCGGCAGCCGTAGCCAGCAGGTTCATCGCCGTACCGATCAGCGTCTGGTCAGCCTTGAAGTTGATGCAGGCGACGCCCAGCAGGCAGGAGTAGATCATTCCCACAAGGATCGCGAAAAGCGTGGTCGCAAGCACGATGACTATCTTTGAAGTCCCGGAAGGGAGCAGGAACATCGTTACGGCTCCGCCTAAAGCTCCCATTACCATGATACCTTCAAGACCCAGGTTGATAACGCCCGAGTGTTCCGAGAAGCATCCGCCAAGTGCCACGAGGCAAAGTACCGAGGCGAATATGATAGTGTATTGCAGTAACAGTACCATTACTTCTCACCTCCTTCCGACTTAGCAGGAGCATCTGTGACAGGTACGTCGTTTACGTTCGGACCTCCCTTGTCCTTCTTGCTTATCCAGTTGTTGATCGCGAACTTGAAGAACAGTACGAATCCGCACAGATAGATGATGATCGATGAGATCAGGTCAGAGATCTGCGAAGGATATACCGACTTGTCGATGAGCGCTCCGCCGTCCGTGATGGACTGGATGAAGAACGATGCAAAAATCGTCCCGATCGGATGCAGGCCTCCCAGGAAAGTAGCAGCGATACCGTTGAATCCCATCGTAGGCACCGAAGTCTGAGTGGTCGACCACTGCTGGTATCCGGTAAGGTAGAGGCACGCTGCTCCGATTCCCGCCAGAGCTCCGCCGATCGCCAGTGTCACGATTATGTTTTGCTTTTCTTTCATTCCCGCGTACTTTGCGGCTTCCTTGTTGAAACCGGTAGCGCGCAGTTCGTAGCCGAATTTTGTCTTTGTCAGGATCATCCAGATCAGGATCGCGAATATGATCGCAAGCGGGATCGCTATCGTTACTGTTCTGTTGTTGGCAAAGAGATTATTGAGTCCCGCTGAAGGAATCAGCGACTTACCCGACACCTTGATAGTGTACGGGCTGGCTACTTCTTTTACGTTCTTTCCGGACAGCACCATGTTTGTCAGATAAAGCATTATCCAGTTAAGCATGATGCCCGAGATAACCTCGTTTACGTTTCTGTACGCCTTGAGCGCGCCGGAGATGGCTCCGACTACAGCTCCCGCGACAGCAGCAAGCAGCAGGCAGATAGCCCAGTTGCAGTGCCATGCGATAGCGGCGTAAAGTCCGATGCATGCGCCTGCCTCATACTGACCAGGGGCTCCGATGTTGAACAGGCCTACCTTGTAGCAGAAGCAGATCGAGAGTGCGCACATCAGCAGCGGCGCTGTCTTGGCAAGCGTGTTGCCGAGTGCTTTCATTCTTGCTGCGTGCGATGAACGGCTCAGGAAGTTGAGAAGGATCGTCTTGATCGCCTCTCCCGCGCCTGACGGGTTGATCAGCAGCAGCACGATGTATCCGATCAGCAGTCCGAGTATGATACAGAGCAGTGATGTCAGTATCGACTGGAAGGACGGATTCTTAATAAGCGGTTCTTTCTTTTTCATTACGCTTCCTCCTTCCTTGCTGCTGTATCAATGGCTTCCGATTCTTCGATCTCGGCAGTGTTGGCGTCGATGAAGACGTTGCGCTTCGCGCCGGCCATGTACAGACCAAGCTCTTCGACTGTCGTCTTCTTAGGATCGAGCTCACCGACGATCTCGCCCTCGTACATTACGAGGATCCTGTCAGGTACATTCATTACCTCTTCGAGTTCGAGCGAGATGAGCAGTACCGCTCTGCCGCGGTCTCTCTCAGCTATAAGCTGTCTGTGTACTCCCTCGATAGCTCCGACGTCCAGACCTCTTGTAGGCTGTACCGCTACCAGCAGCTTGTGCTCCTTATCGACCTCACGGGCGATGATGGCCTTCTGCTGGTTACCACCGGACATCGCTCTCGCGATGGTGATAGGTCCCTGTCCGGATCTTACGTCGAACTCCTTCTCCAGTCTCTCTGAGTAAGCACGGATCTCAGGCCTCTTGAGGAATCCGGCTTTCGACGTGAACTCTGACTGATAGTATCTCTGGAGTATCATGTTGTACTCGAGAGGATAGTCAAGTACAAGTCCGTGTTTGTGCCTGTCCTCAGGGATGTGGCTCATCTCCCTGCTTCTCTTGCGGATCGAGTCGTGTGAGATATCCTCGCCGCAGAGTGTGATTTTGCCGTCGACCAGCGGCTCCATACCGGTGAGTCCGTATACGAACTCAGTCTGGCCGTTGCCGTCGATACCGGCGATACATACGATCTCGCCCTCATGTACTTCGAAGCTCACGTTCTTGACCGCGTTGTTGGAGTGCATCTTGGAAGCGACTGTCATGTTCTCTACCTTGAGGATGACATCGCCCGGCTTTGCCGGCTCCTTGTCGACTACCATCTGTACGTCACGGCCTACCATCATGCGGCTGAGGTCTTCTTTTGTGACGTCCTTTACATCGACAGTGCCGATGTACTTGCCGCGGCGGAGTACCGTTACTCTGTCCGCTACCGACATGATCTCGTTCAGCTTGTGCGAGATGAAGAGGATCGATTTGCCCTCAGCTCTGAGGTTTCTCATGATCTCCATGAGTTCGTCGATCTCCTGCGGTGTAAGTACAGCAGTAGGCTCGTCGAAGATGAGGATCTCATTGTCACGGAACAGCATCTTGAGGATCTCAGTTCTCTGCTGCATTCCTACCGTGATGTCTTCGATCTTCGCGTCAGGATCGACCTGCAGTCCGTATTTTTCGGACAAAGCTTTGACCTTGGCTCTGGCTTCATCCATCTGAAGCACGCCGCCCTTGGTCTCCTCTACTCCGAGGATGATGTTCTCCAGTACCGTGAAGCACTGAACGAGCTTGAAGTGCTGGTGTACCATTCCGATGCCCAGGTCATTGGCATCGTTAGGGTTGTTGACCTTTACCTCCTTGCCGTCCTTTTTGATTACTCCTTCTTCGGCCTGGTACAAGCCGAACAGGACGGACATGAGGGTGGATTTACCGGCACCATTCTCGCCAAGCAAGGCATGTATCTCACCCTTTCTCAGCTGCAAAGTGATGTTGTCATTTGCGATGATGCCGGGGAATCGTTTGGTGATGTTCACCATTTCTATGGCATAAGGTGCATCCATAATACCGTTTCCCTCCATATGTGAAATAGCATAAGCATATACGTAATTATTATACAAAAAAACAGCGTAAAAGAGTATAAGAAAAAAGGCGGTTCCTTATGGAATCGCCTTTATTTCTTGGTCTTTTCAGAACTTGTTACTAGCCCTTGATAGCTCCCTGATCATCTACCTTTACAGCAGTTGTTGCAGGAATAGCAGATGTGTCGTTCGAAACTGTTCTTGTTCCGTTGAAGAGCTCTGCAACGAGTGCCTCGTAGTCAGCCTGCGAGAATCCATCGTTCCATACTGTGCTCTCCGGAAGCTGTACGTAGTTCTCAGCTGGTGTCTCGGAAACGAGACCAAGGTTCTGGATCTGGCCAGCATACTGATCCCACTTGCCGTCAACGATAGCGCCGAGCAGTGTGTTGACTGTTGCACCAAGGCCCTTCATAGCCGATGTAACTGTCATGCCATCGCCATAAGCTCCATCGATTGTGCCCTTCTGGTCTACGTCAACGCCGATGACCTTGCCGCCAACCTTAGCAGCAGCCTCAGCAGCCGAGCTGTAGATTCCGCCGCCGCAAGCGAATACGACTTCTGTGCCGGCACCATACCATGTATCCATGGCAGCTGTGATGTCAGCATCGCCGAAGAACTGTCCGCCATAGACGTACTTGATCTCTACGTCGCTCTTTCCGAGTTCAGCAGCAGCAGCGTCTGCGCCCTGAACGAATCCGTGGCCGTATCTCTGTACAGCCGGTACAGCCATTCCGCCGAGGAATCCGAGCTTTGTGAAGCCCATCTTGACTGCGGCATATCCTGCCATGTAGCCAGCGAGCTCTTCCTGGTATACAGCGCTGTATACGTTGGAACCGTCAAAGTCTCTCTCAGCGCCTGTCGAGTCGTGAGTAAGGTCATACTCAGAAACGTCGAGGGCTACGAACTTAACATCCGGATACATTGGAGCAACATCGAAGATCGCTGTTGCGAATGCGTATCCAGGCATTACGATTACGTTGTAGCCTTCTTCGATCGCCTCTTCCATTGAAGATTCACGATCTGCGTCAGCATCGGATGCAGGTTTCTTATATGTGAAGTCAACGCCGTTAGCCTCACAGAAAGCCTTGCATGCCTCATAAGTTGTCTGGTTGAAGGACTGGTCTGTGATGTCACCATAGTCAGTAACCATTGCTACCTTAATTGCGCCATCATCAGCTGCGCCTTCGTCACCACCGCCGCCCCCGCAAGCTGCAAATGAGAATACCATCAGAGCTGCGAGGAGCATTACAAGAAATTTCTTCATCTTAATCCTCCTAAAGTACTTTAGATCAAAATAAGTGAACCTTGGGATCCGTCGATCCCGACGCAATAATTATAGCTTAACAACAGATAAAACAAAAACCTTTTTATAAAAAAATCTATTCCTGTTCAAGCTTAAAAGTCCTCCTCCCTCCCTATGTATTTTCTTCATATATCTCCATTTATGTAGTAAAATTAAACGTAACCCAAGGAGGTTTTTTATGGCCAAGTTATACTTTAAATACGGAGCAATGGGCTCATCCAAGTCCGCTCAGGCTCTGACCACAAAGTTCAATTATGAAGAAAAAGGCATGACCGTATGGCTGATCAAGCCGGGCACCGATACGCGTGACGGTGCGGACATCATCAGGAGCCGCATCGGCCTTCAGCAGCAGGCTCAGGTCATACACCCGGATGAAGATATCATCGCAGCCTATCACGCGGCAGGCGACTACGATGTCATCATCGCGGATGAAGCTCAGTTCCTGACACCTGAACAGATCGATGGACTAAGATGGCTGGTCGATGAGAAGAACATCCCTGTTCTCTGCTTCGGCCTCAGGACCGACTTCCTCACGCACTTCTTCCCGGGAGCCAAAAGACTCATGGAACTTGCCGACTCCATCACCGAGATCAAGACTATATGTGAGTGCGGACGCAAGGCGACCGTGAACGCAAGGTTCGATGACAACGGCAGGATCATCACAGAGGGAGATCAGGTAGTGCTTGGCGGCAACGACAGATATACAGCGATGTGCCACAAGTGCTGGAAGCAGCGCATCAAGGAACAGCAGGGAAAATAAGGAAACCGGTTATTATGGAAGAAAAAGGATACGCAGTAGTGATCGGAGCCGCCAACATCGACATAGGCGGTACCCCATATAAGCCGCTCATTCCGGGCGACTCCAATCCGGGCGTCATAAAGATGAGCTACGGAGGCGTGGGCAGAAACATAGCCCATAATCTTGCCCTGCTCGGAGTAAGAGTCGAATTCATCACCGCGATCGGCGATGATACACTCGGCAAAGAGATGCTTGAGAGATGCGAAAGCATAGGCATGGACACGAGCCTCTCGCTCATAGTGCCTGAAGCTTCTACCTCCACATACCTCTTCATCAACGACGATGACGGTGAGATGAGCCTTGCTCTGTCACACGTCGACATAGTAAAGCACATCACGCCTGAATACATAGAGTCGCTAAGCGACGTTATTAATTCCGCAGCCGTAGTGATCGCCGACTGTAATCTGACTCAGGAGACCTTTCTCAAGATAAAAGAGATCTGCAAGGTACCTCTGTACATGGATACGGTATCGGTTTCTCAGGCTGACAAGATCAAAGGTCATCTGGACGGAATAGACACTCTCAAGCCGAATCTTCTTGAGGCCGAGTTCCTGACCGATATGATAATTGAAACTGACTACGACTGTCTCGAAGCAGCCAAGGCCCTGATAGACCAGGGTGTCAGAAGAGTATTTATTTCTCTTGGCCCTAACGGCATGATCGCAGCAGACAAGGATCACACTTTAATGGCGGACAGATATCCCGCTGACGTGAAGTGCACGACCGGAGCAGGAGACTCCGCGATGGCGGCCATAATCTGGTCATCTCTCAAAGACGGTGGAGACGGACTGGAAGCACCTGTAAAGGCAGCGAACGCTGCGGCTTCTGCCACCATATCCGTGGATCCTACGATACACCCTGCCATGAGCAGCGAGCTGATAGAAAAGATGCTTGATGATCATGAAGTGGTAATTAAAGAAGTCAGGTACATAAAATAACAGTGCTCGATAAATCATCTGAAAAATCGACAGATGACTGCCAATAATAAACTGATAGCAATTAGAAGGAGATATTTCTATGAATAAATACCTTGATATTAGCAAAGAAGTTAAAGAAGCTCTGGATGCCGGCAAGCCTGTAGTTGCTCTTGAGTCAACAATCATCTCGCACGGCATGCCTTATCCGCAGAACGTAGAGACAGCTCTTGCAGTAGAAAAGATAGTAAGAGACAACGGCGCGACTCCGGCTACTATCGCCATCATAGGAGGCAGACTGAAAGCAGGACTTACACCTGAAGAGATAGAATACTTTGGAAAGAAAGGTCCTGAGATCACAAAAGCATCAAGACGCGACCTCGCAATGCTTTGCGCAAAAGGTGAAGACGGAGCCTGCACAGTTACGACTACCATGATGATCGCTCATATGGCAGGTATAAAGATCTTTGCGACCGGCGGGATCGGCGGAGTCCACAGAGGTGCCGAAGTCACGATGGATATAAGCGCGGACCTTGAAGAACTTGCTCAAACTCCTGTCATGGTCATCTGCGCGGGATGTAAATCAATTCTGGATATAGGTCTGACCCTCGAGTATCTCGAGACCAAGGGAGTCCCTGTTATTGGAATGGGCACAGAAGACATGCCTGCTTTCTATACTACAAAGAGCGGATTCAGTGTAGATTATAAAGTTGATTCTCCGGCCAAGCTGGCTCATTTCTTCAAGACACATATGGAGCTTGGCATGAAAGGCGGAATTTTGGTAGGTAATCCTATACCTGAAGAATATGCGATGGATCCGGATATAATAAATCCGGCAATTATTCAGGCTGTAGATGAATGTGTAAAACTGGGAATAAAAGGAAAAGAGACCACCCCATTCCTTCTGGCAAGAGTAAAAGAACTCACAGGAGGAGACAGCCTCGATTCAAACATCCAGCTTGTATTCAATAACGCAAAAGTCGCAGCACAGACAGCATGCGAATTATGTAAATAAAAATATGTTATACATATTAAAAATGCAGCCTTATGGCTGCATTTTTTTAATTCATTCTGATTGGAAGAATCAGATATGTGTATTTATCGCCTTTTAATGGCTTTATGATGGCCGGGCTTACACTGTCTTTGAAGTTGATGTTTATTTCTTCATCTTCAATGACACTGAGAGCATCCTTTAAATATCTTGAATTGATTCCTATATTCAATTCTTCTCCATCATTTATGACTTCTACCTTTTCTTCAATATTGCCCTCTTCATTCAGAGAAGTGATATATATCATATCTTTTCCAATATTGAATCTTATAAGGTTATTATTCTGAACTGATGCCAGGAGTGATGCTCTTTCATTACTCTTCAAAAGATCATCTTTTTTAACTCTTACATTGATGTTTCCTTCTTTATTAAGGATCCTTTCATAATCAATGAATTTTCCTGAATAAGTATTGATGATTACTTTGTTATTATCAAACTTCATCACAACTTTATTATCTATGATTTCAAAACTCATCTTTGAATCACCATCATCATCAATGAATTTTGATACTTCAATGATCAATTTTGCCGGAATGATAACATTTACATTTTCATTATTATCAACATCTATCTGATAAGTAGCTATCCTATAAGGATCAACTCCTACCATTTTCATTTTTCCATCCTTGATCTCAAGAAGTACTCCTGTGATGATCCTGTTGAATTCATCTGTTGATGCACTGAAAGCAGTCTTTTTAATAAGTTTCTTTACATCTTCTTTATCCAGATAGAAAACTCTTTCACCTTCATCAAGTCTGATCTTCGGATAATCATCTCCTCTGAAACATATGATTTCAGAATTGGATCCTCCGCTCTTTATATTTATTTTTAATTTTTCATTATCATAATCTATCATCATGTCTTCTTCAGGAAGCTTTGCAATGATAGCGCTGAAAAGCTTGGCAGGTACTACAAATTCACAGATACCATCTGTTTTTACATTAATGACTGTTTCAGTCGTCATGTTTGTATCTGTAGAAGTAAGTTTCATTTTATTATCTTCTGCATTGATAAGAATTCCTTCCAATATATTTGATGTAGTTCTTACCGGAACAGAATGAGAAACGTTATTCAAAGCTTTATTTAATTCTGTTCTGTTGCAATAGATTTTCATGTCTTATCCTTTCGTCTTTACCTTGCCGCTGCTCTTATATTTATATATTAGATATTAGTATTAATAGTAAGCCTTGTTGATAATGTGGATAACTCCTGAATAACTTGATTTTTGAAGCTTTATCCAAAATTTTTAAAGTTGAAAATGATATTAAAAAACTGTTTATCTGATGTTGATTATTATTTGTATACGATTATCAACTGATTAATATATGAAAATTATATCTTCCTTGCCTGCAGTTTTGCCTTTATAGTTTCTATATTTTCATAAAGTATCTCATCATACTTAAGCTGATCTTCTATTTTTTCAATGGCATGTATTACAGTTGAATAATGTCTGTCACCAAACAGCTTTCCTATCTTAGGAAGAGAAAGATCAGTTTCTGTTCTGCAAAGATACATCGCAACCTGTCTTGGAAGAGTTATTTCAGCATTTCTCTTTGGAGAATCCATATCCGCTATCTTTATTTTATAGTGATTAGCTACTATGGATCTTATTCTCTCAGGAGCAACAGCCTGCTCATTATCTTTAATGATATCTTTCAGTATACTCCTGGCGTTATCCACAGTTATTGGTTCATTCAGAAGCTGTGAAAGACCGACTACCCTGTTATATGCTCCTTCAAGTTCACGAATATTATCTTTTACCTGATCTGAAATAAGATTGAGTACATCACTTACTTCAGGGGTTATTTCAATATCCGATTTTTCAGCAAGATTTCTTAAAATAGCTACTCTTGTCTCATAATCAGGAGGCTGTATATCCGCTATCATGTTCCAGCTGAATCTTGTACGAAGTCTTTCATCAAGACCTTTAAGACTTACCGGCGGACAGTCACTTGTAATTACTATCTGCTTATTGTTCTGATAAAGAGCTTCAAAAGTATGGAAGAATTCTTCCTGCGTCGCCTCTTTTCCTTCAAGGAACTGGATATCGTCTATTAGAAGTACATCAAGCTTGCGGTATTTATTTCTGAAAGTTCTGGTCTTATTATCGTTGATCGCGGTGATAAGTTCGTTTGTGAACATTTCCGCGGATACGTAAAGCACCTTGGTTTCAGGATTATTGCGGATTATCTGTACTCCGATAGCCTGCATCAGGTGAGTTTTGCCGAGTCCGGATCCACCATATATAAACAAAGGATTATAGATATCTCCAGGGGATTCAGCTACTGCGACCGATACAGCGTGAGCGTACTTATTTGAATTTCCGACTACGAAATTTTCAAAATTAAAACGCGGATTGAAGAGCTTCTCCTGGTTCAGAGTGTTCTTCATCTTTGTAGTATCGATCTTGCTTATCTCATAATCCTTATCACTCTTGATCACCACGCGGAACGGTTTGTCCGTGCTGCTGTTGATGGCATTTTCGATCTGGGTGAGATAATGGTCGTTGATATGCGTAATGAGACGCGGCTGATCAGGCCACGCAAGATAAACAATACCTGCCTCTTCCTCTATGTGATGTATCTTTAGAGGAGCCAGCCAGGTATTGTAACTCAGTGTCGTATTATTATCTTTAAGAAAATTGAGGGTCGTCCCCCATATCTTGTTCTTATCCACGGTTACTCTCCATACGGTTGTAAACCAATTTTACTCAAAGTTTTCCACATATGCAAAGGGTAAAATAGCATTAAAAACAGGTATTTCAGGCTGTTCAAAAAATAAGTTTTCCACATATTGTTGATAAAACTGTGAACAACCATAAGGCTACACTACATATTGTGTATAACCCCATTTTTGGACATTTTGTATTTAATTTAGACATACATGAGAAAAATTCCACAGGTCCCTTAATTACTGCATTTCCTTGACTTGCGAATGTTTGTAGATTATAATTTCACGGTCTATGTGCCCATGGAATTCAGAGGGCACACGAATAAATTACTTACAATAATATATAAACAGAACAGGAGAATGAAATGAAGAGGACATATCAGCCTAAGAAGAGACAGAGACTTAAGGAACACGGATTCCGTAAGAGAATGGCCACAGCTAACGGCCGCAAAGTGCTCAAGAGAAGAAGAGCGAGAGGCAGAAAATCTCTTACAGTTTAATTGTTTGATTGGAACGGTGTCCGGATGAGAGATCGCAGCGAACTTACATTGCGCAATCAGAGGGACTTTGCCAGGATATACAAGCAAGGCAAGTCCAAAGGCGGCAGGTTTACGGTGATCCTGTACAGAAAGAACGGACTGGATATCACAAGGACCGCGTTTGTGTCGAGCCGCAAGGTCGGCAATTCGGTGGAAAGAAACAGATCCCGCAGACTCATGAGAGAGTCTTACAGGGCGCTTGCGCCTATGGTCAGGAGCGGGTACGATGTGATCTTTGTGGCACGCAATACTATCAACGGACGCGGTGAAGCTGAAGTCGAGAAAAGCATAAGAAAGACACTTGCGGACTGCGGACTCCTGGAGGACAGCCGTAATAACAATGAAAAGTAAGAAATCGATAAGCCAAAGAATATTGATAGCCTTTGTAAGGGCATACCAGCTGGGCATCTCTCCGTACATCGGAGCTCATTGCCGTTATACGCCGACATGCAGCGCGTATTTCATACAGGCAGTAGAGAAGTACGGAGCGCTCAAAGGCAGCTGGCTGGGTATCAAAAGGATACTCAGGTGTCACCCTGGCCATCCGGGAGGATACGATCCCGTACCATAAGGCAAAACATAGTAATCAACCACAAGAACGGAGAATTAAATGGGAATAGTTGCAAAACCTATCGGATATCTGCTTGCGCTGATATACAAACTGGTAGGCAATTACGGAATCTCGCTCATCATACTCACAGTCATCGTTAAGCTGGCTCTGTATCCGCTCTATGCAAAGCAGATCAGGTCGACAGCAGACATGTCAGACATGTCCGAAAAGGCCAAGGAGATCCAGAACAGATACGCCAACGACAAAGAGAAGATGAATGAAGAGATGCAGAAGCTGTACGCTGAGACCGGATTCAATCCGATGAGCGGCTGCCTTCCAATGCTTATCCAGTTCCCTATCATCATGGGACTGTTCGCACTCCTCAGAAATCCGATGAAGTACATGCCGTCCGATCCTGCGCTGATGTTCGCGAACCACGAGTCTTTCCTCTGGATCAAGGACCTCGCTCAGCCGGACCTCATAATATTGCCTATAGCCGCAGGCCTCGCCACGTTCTTCGCGTTCAGCATGAACAGCGCGATGACCATGCAGCAGCCGGGAGCAAATCCGGGACAGCAGAAGGCAATGAACGCGATCATGAAATACTTCTTCCCGCTGAGCATCCTCTGGCTCGCAAGATCGTATCCGGCAGGACTCGCGATCTACTGGGCCGGCGGTCAGTTCATGCAGATCTTCTTTAACCTCAGGATCAATAAGATCAGAGAAGAAATGAAAGTTGAGAAAGAAAAGAAGAAACTGCAAGAGAGAGCCGAGAAGGAGCTTGCAAGGAAGAAGAGAGCAAGAATGAAAGGAAGTTATTAATAGATGAGATCTTCAGAAAAATGGGGAGTCGATGTAGAGACTGCAGTGGATCTCGCGCTTAAAGAACTCAGGATCAGCAGGGACGAAGCAGAGATAGAAGTCCTTGAGGAATCCTCCAATGGATTCCTTGGTATCGGTTCCAAACTGGCAAGAGTAAGAGTGACGGCCAAGGAAGCTGAACCGCAGACAAGAGAGAAAGCTACATTCGACGACATAGACGCGATCCTCGCAGGGCTGCCGGAGAATTCGGCGCAGAAACTGCCTGACGAGGTCAGAGCGGAATACGACAAGTTCGAAGCAGAAGAAAGGGAAGACGCAAGAGCAAGAGAAAAAGCCCGCAGCAAAGAGAAGAGCCGCAGCAAATCGAAAAAGAGATACAGCCTGTCGCTTGAAGACACTATGCTGTATGAAGTCAAGAAGCTGGATCCCGCAGTGGATCATCCGCTTGAAAAGTTCCTCAGGGACATCGCGGAGCAGATGGGCGTCGACCTCGACTTCAGTGTGAAAGCCGGCGATGAGCTGGTATTTGTAGAGATCACCGGCAAGGACACCGGAACCATAATCGGCAAGAGGGGATCAACCCTCGACGCAGTCCAGTGCCTCGCAAGCTACGTGGTCAACAAGGACTCCGACAAGTACATCAGGGTCATCCTCGATGCGGAGAACTACAGAGCCAAGAGAGAAAAGACACTCGTCAACCTTGCTAACCGCCTGGCGGGCAAGGTCGAGAGGACAGGAAGACCGACGACACTCGAGCCAATGAATCCTTACGAAAGAAAGGTGATACACTGCACGCTGCAGAACCACCCGAGCGTAAAGACAAGGAGCGAGGGCAAGGATCCTTACCGCAAGGTCATAATCGAAACCAAGTAAATATTGCAAATGAAAAGAGCGTTCCTTCCGGAACGCTCTTTTATTGCTTAAGCTTAATTTCCGCTCGAGTCCGCCGGTGCGTCTGCCGATGTAAACGTCTTTGACACAACGACCTCATCGCCCCATGTATAGTTGACGACTGTGGTTATGCCCGTGATGCCGGACGCGTCTTCTATGCTCTTCGCGATGCCGCCGAATGTGCCGCCCGCCGAGTCAAGCGCGCTCTGGAGCGCGGCCTGGATCTCCTCGCTATGAGCGAGTTCCTCTGTATAACCCTCCATCGTGGAAAGGTCGAATGTATAGATGATGGCGTTTTCCTTGATTTCAACAAGAACGTTGGAATCGTTCATGGCGCTGTCGATAGCGTTCTGTACTTCCGCGTCATCCTTGACGTACTTCTCCAGTGTCATAGGTTCTTCAGGTGTGCTGCCGCCACCGCCGCAAGAGGCCATGATCATGGTCATGCCTACCAGCATGGCAAGAAGAACGAGTAATATCCTCTTTTTCATTAGTGGTCCCTCCTTTTTTAGTTACCGCCTGAGCCGCTGGCCATTCCGCCAAATAGGCTGTTGAGCAGACCGCCGCTTTCTTCTTCATCATCGCTGCCGCTGTTGAGGCTGTTGCTCTTATAGCCGCTGTCATCAGTGTCAGTGGTGGTGCTGCCATTGTTATCGTATGTACTGTTGCTGTTGCTGTCTTTATCGTTGTTGCCGTAGCGCTTCTTAGCTTCCTCTGCCTCCTTCAGAGCAGCTTCAAGCTCCTTCTCAGCCTTTGTCTGCACCTTGTCGACGTCCTTTACGAAGTCGCTGATGATCTCATAGACTTCCTTGCGGGTCTTCGCGGTCTCAAGATCTTTCTTTGCTTCATCGATGTAGCCCTGGATGATGCTCTGCTCGGCAGTGTCATAATCCGAGACATCCACGTTTTCTACAGCCTTGAGCGCGTCGCGCGAAGCCATCTTGCCGTCAAGTATCCTGTAGCCATAAGCTCCGCCTACAGCTGAAGCGATCATGAGAATAAGCACAAGCAGAAACTTTGCTCCAAATCCGCCCTTTTTGTTGTTCATAGTTTTTTCTCCGAATTAATCAAATGATTGAAAATAATGTATCAGATGTGAAAAGTATACCATATTATCAGGCATATTCGCTTCTAATATTTATCCACGCGCGTCACGGAGCCTTCTTCTATACGGAACAGGGTGCCGCCGCGAAGATCTCTGATGACCTCATCGTTCAGCTCGGCCGATGTGATGAAGAGCTGCACGTCGTCTATCTCGCTCACCAGGAACTTCTGCCTGTCGAGGTCGAGCTCCGAGAGCACGTCGTCCAGAAGAAGCACCGGCGGTTCATCAAGCATCTGCCTGGCTATCCTTATCTCCGCCAGCTTTAGCGAAAGAGCTATCGTTCTCTGCTGTCCCTGCGAGCCGTACTTTCTGGCATCCTTCCCGTTGATATAAAACTCTATGTCATCACGGTGCGGGCCGATGCTGGCATAGCCGTTATATATGTCGCGGTCACGGTTGTGGTATATCTGGCTGAAGAGTATCTCGCGCCCTTCAGGCCCTGTCACGAAGTCGCAGGTCGTCTTGTATTCTATCTTAAGATCTTCCCTGCCGCCTGATATCTTGTGCATTATCTCGCCGGCCTCGCTGCTCAGCATCTCGACGAATTCCTTGCGGAACCTGATGATCTCGTAACCCGAATCAGCCAGCTGGCGGTCGTAGATGTCCATCATCTCCTCATTGAACCTGCGGCTGTTGTCGTACGGACTGCGCTCATCTGCTGCCGCGCCGCTTTGCAGATCGTTTAGACTTAGGTTGTCAGCGCGGGTGAAGGTCTTTTTCTTTACATTGAAGTAGCCCTTGAGCAGCGCGTTCTTCTCTCTGAGAGCCTCGTTATAGCGCTTTAAAGCGTCATAGTACATCGGTCTCATCTGCGAGAGTTCGCGGTTGATGAAGTTGCGTCGCCTGTCCGGGCTGTCCTTTATGATGCGAAGGTCGTCCGGAGAGAAGATGATGACCACGACGTTGTTGAGAAGCTCGGTGGTCTTGCGTATAACCTTGCCGTCCTTCTTTATCATCTTCTTGCCGTCGGATCTCAGAACTATGTTGATGTTCTTGTCGATATCTTCCGAAGTGATATACGTGCTTACCCTGCCCTGGGACTCGCCAAAGCTTATGAGGTCCGCCGAATTGGACGTGCGGAAAGACTTGGCGAAAGCGGTCAGGTAGATCGCCTCGATGAGATTGGTCTTGCCCTGGGCGTTCTCGCCCACGATAATATTGCGGCTGTCGTCAAAGTCGAGCTCGAGGCGTTTATAGTTTCTGAAGTTTTCCAAAATGATGCTGTTTATCTTCATGCGTCTATTATTACACAGTTTTGACGCGCAAAATAGACTTTTTAAAACGCATTTCTGACAGTTTTTTAAGCTGTTTTTGAACGCTAAAAAACAATGCATTTTTTGCAAACCTTGAAGAACAGCAATTGCAAGGCTTTCGGGAGTTTGATGTAGGATTTGGGGCGAATATTTGCGATTTAAGGGATTTTTTCGAAAATACAAGATATTGTGGTAAAACTTGCAATAAAATCGCTTATATGGTAAAATACGGGCGAACACACAAGAGGGATACAATGCCCGTTTTTTAATGCGGCGCACCGATTTCAAGAGATACAAAACGACAAAAATTTCATTTTAGAAGGGAAAAGATAATGGCCCAGAAACAGGAATACGGCGCTAGTCAGATAGAGGTTCTGGAAGGTCTTAAGCCGGTAAGACTCAGACCGGGTATGTACATCGGAAGTACGGGCCCGGCGGGACTCCACCATCTCGTATACGAAATAGTAGACAACTCTGTCGACGAAGCGCTGGCAGGATTTTGCAAAAACATTACAGTCAGCATAGAGCAGGACAACTCCATCATCGTATCTGATGACGGACGCGGAATGCCGGTCGACATCCATCCTAAGATGGGAGTCCCGGCGGTAGAGGTCATCCACACCCAGCTGCATGCCGGCGGTAAGTTCGGCGGCGGAGGATACAAGGTGTCCGGCGGTCTGCACGGCGTAGGCGCGTCAGTAGTTAACGCGCTATCGACACACATGATAGTGCAGGTAAGGCGTGACAATAAGATCTACGAGCAGGAGTACTTCAAGGGCGAGAAAGCCACGAAGCTGAAAGTAGTCGGCGAATACAAGACAGGCAAGACCGGATCCAGGACACAGTTCTGGCCGGACCCTGAGATCTTCGACGAGACAGTCTACGATTACGGCACGCTCCAGCGCAGGCTCCGCGAGATGGCCTTTCTCAATAAGGGCCTCGCGATCGACCTCGTGGACAAGAGGACGAGCCCGCAGACCAAGGATCACTTCTGCTTCGAAGGCGGCATCAAGGAGTTCGTCGAATACCTCAACCACAACAAGGACGCCATCAACCCTACGATCTTCTACTACGAGACAGAGAAGAAGGGATACTCGGTAGAGGTGGCGCTGCAGTACACCGACAGGTACAGCGAGAACATCCTCAGCTTTGCCAACAACATCCACACCAACGAGGGAGGATTTCATGAAGTCGGATTCAAGTCCGCGCTCACAAGAACCATCAACGACTACGCTAAGCGTAACAAGTTCATCAAGGAGAACGAGGACGCTCTGCTGGGCGATGACGTAAGAGAAGGTCTGACGGCTGTCGTTTCGGTAAAGCTGACCAACCCTCAGTTTGAGGGCCAGACAAAGGCCAAGCTCGGTAACGCAGAGGTAAAGGGCTTTGTTGAGACCAACACCACAGAGCAGCTGACATACTTTCTGGAGGAGAACCCAAAGCAGGCGCGAGTCATCATCGACAAGTGCCTCAAGGCTCAGCGCGCCAGAGAGGCCGCGAGAAAGGCCAGGGAGATCACCCGCAAGACGTCGGTGCTTGAGACCACATCGCTTCCGGGCAAACTTGCAGACTGCTCCGAGAAGGATCCGGCACTCAGCGAGATCTTCCTCGTAGAGGGCGATTCCGCGGGCGGCTCCGCAAAGCAGGGGCGAGACAGAAAGCGCCAGGCAGTGCTGCCGCTGAGAGGTAAGATCCTCAACGTTGAGAAGGCAAGACTCGACAGAGTGCTGAGCAGCGAGGAGATCAAGAACATGATCACCGCCTTTGGCTGCAATGTCGGAAAGGACTTCGACATCGACAAGCTGCGCTACCACAAGATCATCATCATGACCGATGCTGACGTTGACGGAGCGCACATCAGGACGCTTCTGCTGACATTCTTCTTCAGATACATGACGCCGCTGGTAGAAGGCGGCTACGTGTACGCGGCTCAGCCGCCGCTTTTCAGAGTAAAGCAGGGCAAGCAGGTATGGTACACATACTCAGATGCCGAGCAGGAAAAGCTTCTGGCAGAGCTGAAAGGCAAGGGAAGCAGCAACAAGATAGAGATCCAGCGCTATAAGGGTCTCGGAGAGATGGACTTCAACCAGCTGTGGGAGACAACCATGGACTACGACCACCGCACCCTCGTACGCATAACCGTAGAGGACGCTCAGGCGGCCGACGAGATCTTCACGACCCTGATGGGCGACAAGGTACCGCCTAGAAAGCAGTTCATCGAAGAGAACGCAAGATACGTAAAGAACTTAGATATATAGTAAGGAGAGAAGATGGCAAATCTACTCGACAACAGCAACATAATCGAGCACGAAATATACGACGAGATGAAAAACTCGTACATCGACTACGCGATGAGCGTAATCGTAGGACGTGCTCTTCCGGACGTGCGCGACGGACTCAAGCCGGTACACAGAAGGATACTGTACGGCATGCACTCCCTCGGCATCACACCGGACAAACCGCATAAGAAGTCGGCGCGTATCGTCGGCGAGGTAATGGGTAAATACCACCCGCACGGAGACTCCTCCATCTACGACGCAATGGTCAAGATGGCTCAGGACTTCTCGACACGCTATCCGCTCGTTGACGGACACGGAAACTTCGGTTCGGTCGACGGCGACGGAGCAGCTGCATCGAGATATACCGAGGCAAGGATGTCGCCATTCTCGCTGCAGATGGTACGCGACATCGAAAAAGACACCGTCGATTTCGTGGACAACTACGACGGCGAGGAACAGGAACCTGCGGTACTTCCGTCCAGAGTTCCTAACCTGCTGATCAACGGATCCAACGGTATCGCGGTCGGCATGGCCACGTCGATCCCGCCTCACAATCTGGGCGAGACCATCGACGCATGCGTCAAGCTGATAGACGAGCCTGAAGCTTCGATCGCCGACCTGGCCCGCATCATCAAGGGACCGGACTTCCCGACGGGAGCAATCATCCTCGGCAAGCATGCGGCCCGCGAGGCCTACATGACAGGCCAGGGCAAGGTCAATGTCAGATCCGTCTGCGAGATCGAAGAGGACAAGAAGGGACGCATGCGCATAATCGTCAGCGAGATCCCGTTCCAGGTCAACAAGGCCAGACTCATTGAGTCGATGGCCGACCTCGTAAAGGAAAAGAAGGTAGAGGGCATCTCGGCGATCCGCGACGAGTCGAACCGCGAGGGCACGCGCATAGTCATAGAGCTCAAGAAAGACACAAACCCTAACGTCATCCTCAACAGGCTCTATAAGCACACTGCCCTTCAGACTTCTTTCAGCATGATAATGCTGGCGCTGGTGGACGGCGAGCCTAAGATCCTCAACCTGAAGCAGATACTCGAGGAGTACCTGAAGCATCAGAAGATAGTAGTCACAAGAAGGACGCGCTTCGACCTCGCCAAGGCAGAGGCCAGAGCCCACATCTTAGAGGGACTCATCATAGCGCTCGACAATATCGACGAAGTCATCGCGACCATCCGCTCGGCATACAACGATGCCAAGGAAAAGCTGATGATAAGATTCGGACTCTCCGAGATCCAGGCACAGGCCATACTCGACATGAGGCTTGCCAAGCTGCAGGGACTTGAGCGCGAGAAGATCGAGAACGAGTACAACGAGCTTCTCAAGAAGATCGCGTACTACAAGAGCCTGCTGGCAGATGAGCACAAGCTGATGGGAGTCATCAAGGATGAACTTCTGGAGATCAAGGACAAGTGGGGAGATCCGCGCCGCACCAAGATCGTCGCTGACGAGGGCGAGCTTGATGAAGAGGCTCTGATAGATGAAGAGGATGTCGCGATCACGCTGACACACCTCGGATACGTCAAGAGAGTCCCGGCCGACACCTACAAGGCTCAGCGCCGCGGAGGCAAGGGCATAGTCGGGCTGACGACTCGTGAGAGCGACTTTGTACGCGACCTCATAATCACCAGCACGCACGACTACCTGATGTTCTTCACCGACATGGGACGCGTCTATAAGATCAAGGCTTACGAGATTCCGGAAGCAAGCAGGACAGCCAAGGGCACACCTGTCATCAACTTCCTCAACCTCAACAGCACAGAGCGTGTGACGGCCATGATTCCTGTCAGAGAGTTCAAGGCCAATGAGTGCCTCGTGATGGTAACCAAGCAGGGAACCATCAAGAAGACTCCGATGACCGAGTTTGACACCAACCGCAAGGCCGGCCTCATTGCCATCACGCTCAAGGAAGGCGACAAGCTTATAAGCGTAGCGCTTGCAAGCGGCAAGGAGAACGTGCTGGTAGTCACCAAGCAGGGCAAGGCGATCGCCTTCAGTGAAGACGACGTCAGACCTATGGGCCGTAACGCCGGCGGAGTCAGGGCGATACTCCTGGAGAAGGGCGATGAAGTCGTTTCCATGGAACTCGACATCGATCAGACCCGCAAGATGCTGGTCATCACAGAAAACGGATTCGGAAAGCGTACGCCGCTCGATGAGTACAGACTACAGGCCAGAGGCGGCAAGGGAGTCGCGACATACGACAAGACTAAGTTCAGCAAGACAGGACTGCTTGTAGGAGCTACCCTTGTGAGCGAAGACGACGAGGTCATGGTGATCAACTCCAACGGAGTCATCATAAGGATCCGGGCCGACGAAGTCAGTACGCTTGGCCGCACCACGCAGGGCGTCAAGATCATGAAGGTCGAGAAGGGCAACCGCATCGTATCCTTCGCGAAGGTAGTCGATGAGGACTCAGCCCAGAAGCCAAGCACAGACGCGCCAAAGGACCCTAACGTAGGAGCCGACGGCAACGAGCAGCTGACACTGGTGTAAAGGAATAAGAAAAAGAGTAAAAGCTTCGGCTGAAAAGCCGGAGCTTTTTTCTTATTTCAGGTGGATCCAGTATGGTAATATGAGCAATGAGGAGTGAAAGGCTGTTGTAACGCATTAAAGCAATGAAGAAGAATAATATCGGGCTTTTATTAATAGTTGCGCTGCTGATCGCGTTAGCTGCGGTTTCCTTTGGAATTGCCCGTTCGAACAAAGCGAAAACAGAAGGGCAGAAGAAGCAGACTGCGGAAGCGGTAACTGAGCAGACGGAGCAGCAGGCAGAGGAAGAGACAGGCCCTCTTGCAACAGTTTTCTTTGCCTCGGATTACCAGCCTGAAGCGGGCTTCGATAAACCGGCAGACACATTGAGAGCTTTGCTCAAGACAGCAAAGACGGAAGGCAAGACCATAGACAGGATAGTCATCTGCGGCGACTATACGAATGACAGAGTTCTGCATGATTACCAGCTGAGCCCGGATGAGTCCATCGAAGAGATACGCGGGATAGCAAAGGAAGAGTTCTCGGGAATGAGCGATGATGACATGATCTTTGTGCAGGGCAATCACGACAGACTGACTGAACAGATAACAGAAAGCGGTCTGCATGATGAAGGCGACTACCTGATTTACGTACTCAATACCGAAGAGGATTTTCCATGGAAGCAGGGAAAGAAATCCGGTTGTTTGGCAAAGGTCACGAAGTCATCAGAGGCCATGAAAGAATGCTTTGATGATTTGATACGGAAAGGGGAGACAAGGCCGGTCATCATAGCAGGACATGTACCACTGCACTTTACCGCAAGGACTTCTTCAAAACATTCGACAGGAGACAATTTGTATTCATCGCTCATCTTCGATGTGGTGAATGAAGCAGCAGGGTCGCTGGACATAGTCTATATGTATGGGCACAACCATTCAAAGGGATGGGACTGCTACATGGGAGGAAGCAGTGTCTTCAAGACAGCCGGCGATACCATTCTCATACCGTCATTCAACGAATACAAGATAGATACGGACACGTACTCGGAGGAAACACTCCGCTTCACTTATCTCAATGCGGGCTACACCGGATATTATATGAACTGTGCGGCTTCGCAATACGATGAGGGCGATCCGGACAAATATGCGGCTGCCGACATGACACTTACGGGAACGGTCCTGCAGATCTATACAGACAAAATGATAATTACGAGATATGATGCAAACGGTCCGCATGTGCTTGGACATGCAGGCGCAGGTGATCCATACAAGGGAGGCATAGATAAAGACCTAATATCTGAGGATAATTACAGCAGGGAGACTCAGAGCCCGCAGGAGATCAGGAGGAGTTTCTGATTGCGGCAATGGGAGTAATATAGTAAAGTTGAAACAGGGTGCTGCTCAGGCAGTAACGAGGACAGGAGGTTATTAGTTAAAATTTGAGGTTATTGAAAGGAAATGTAATGAAGATGACGCTAAAGAAACTACTTGCACTGATAACCGTTATGGCCATGGTACTGTCACTTGCAGCATGCGGCGGCGGAAGCGGAGGCGGATCAAGTGAAGCTCCGGCAGAAGCGAACGCAGGTGTTGCAGAAATCGTATTCAGCGTGCCTGAAGCATGGACATGCAATAGTGCAACATTAGGAGATTATGTATCGTATAAGACAGAGTCGGGTCTGGACTTTGGAGTTTCAGTATTTGATGAAGAGGATCTGGAAAACAGCAAGCAGTGGGATCCTGAACAAACAGCAGAAAACATTCAGGAATACTTTGAACAGTCAAATACCAAACAGACAGACGAGGAACTGAAGGAGAGAGGCACCGAGCGAACCAAGGTTACGGTATGCGGCGTAGACGGATACCAGTATGCAGGAAGCTCAGACAACGGCGTAGTGGGATTGAGCACATCCTTCCTCTATAATGGCAAGTCTTACCTGACATTCCTTGACAAACAGGACGTATATGACGACGAAGGCAAAGTGAAGAAAGATGCCCCTGCAATCAGCGCTGATGATATGAAAGCATATGAGAGCATCCTCGCAAGCATCCAGAGCGGAGACGGCGATGCCATGCTGAAAGGATCTCTTACAGCTGATTCAATAGGATCGATCGCATTTGAAGTTCCGGAAGGTTACTCCGTAACATCCGTATCCGATACCTATATCACGCTCGCCAAGGATGGCAGTGAGGTCACAATAAACTGCAATCTGATTACTGAAGATGAACTCAAATGGTACGAGGATGAGAACGGAAACCATCCTGAATCGCTCGAGGCAGAGTACAAGAACAGGACAGAGTACATGGGGGATGAAGATAAGGCGACTATCGCAGGCTTTGACGGATATAAAAACTGCTATCCGTTTGAGGATGATAAGTACTATTACACAAGCGCGATGTTCCTCGGAAATGACGGCATCTATGATTTCGACATGAGCACCCCTGCGTGGGATGCAGACGGCAACATCAAGGAAGGCGCAGTAGAACTGACAGAGGCTGACCGTGAAGTGTTCGATAACTTCGTTGCTTCACTGAAGGCAAAGTAAACACAGGTAAAACCAAAACAAAAGGCAGGAATCATGAAGACATTACTGACAGGCGGAGCAGGGTATATAGGATCACACACCGCTGTGGCGATGCTTGAGGCAGGCCACGAAGTCGCTGTTGTGGACAATTACGTCAACAGCTCGGCAGAGGCGATATCGCGGGTAGAAAAGATCACCGGAAAGAAGGTATCGCTTTACGAGGCAGATGTTGCCGACAAAGAGAGCATGATGGAGATCCTCAGTGCTGAGATGCCTGACTGCATAATCCACTTTGCGGGACTCAAGGCAGTTGGCGAATCGGTGGCGATGCCGGTGGAATACTACAGGAATAATATAGACACGACGCTGACTCTTCTTGAATGCATGAGAGAGCTGGGACTTTCAAATATAGTATTCTCCAGTTCCGCTACCGTATATGGAGAAGACCATATCCCTCCGTTCACTGAGGATGCGACAAAGGGCATGTGCACCAATCCGTATGGCTGGACCAAGTGGATGCAGGAGCAGATGCTGACAGACGCGCAGTTCTCAAGCGAGGCTTCGGACGGAAGCGCCAACACAGCCAACGGCTGGAAGACTCCTCTGTCGGTAGTGCTTCTGAGATACTTCAACCCGGTCGGCGCTCATGAAAGCGGCCTGATAGGAGAAGACCCTCAGGGTATCCCTAACAATCTGATGCCTTACATCTCACAGGTAGCGGTCGGCAGACGTGATCACCTGACAGTTTTCGGAAATGATTACGATACACCGGACGGCACCTGCCGCAGAGACTATATCCACGTGATGGATCTTGCGGAAGGACATGTGAAGGCAGCGGAATACGCCGTCACGCACAAGGGCACGGAAGTGTTCAATCTGGGTACGGGCTCGCCTTACAGCGTGCTCGAGATGGTGGATGCTTTCAGCCGCGCGTGCGGGCACGCTGTAGCCTATGAAATAGGCGCCCGCCGAGCCGGCGACGTACAGGACAGCTGGGCAGACGCCTCAAAGGCAAAGGCTGTGCTCGGCTGGGAGGCGAGCCGCGGCATCGATGAGATCTGCCGCGACGCCTGGAACTGGCAGAGCCACAACCCGCAAGGCTATCAGGAATAGTAACAAAGAGCTTTTCCAAGAACAATTAGAGGTTTAAACATCTAAAGCACATAAAAAGTATTGTGAGTAACAACTAGAAATTGGAAAGGAGGGGTCCATGAAAAAAATCACAAATCTGGTTATTGGTTTATTACTGATGGCGCTTGTGGCGACTGGATGCGGCACAGATAACAGTAATATAGAGCAGCAAGAAGAAGAAACGATGGTTGAAACCCACTATACTGAGAATCAGACAGAAATGGGCAACTATATGAACACTAATTATGCATATATTGCCAATGGGTGGGTGTATACAATTGGTTGGATGGATTCATCTGGTGATGAGCTGTTTCTGAAAATGCGTACGGATGGGTCTGATGATACTATATTGCACTACTCTGATAGTGCCCAATTCATTAATGTTAAGGGCGAATATATATATGCTGTTTTAGAAGGAAGCAACACTCCTAGTATTTATAAATACAGGTTAGGAGGAGATGAAGAAAAGCAACTGGTTAATGACGCGTATTATTTACAGATAGTAGGAGATTACCTTTATTATTGTAAATATGAAAATGATAGGGCGGTTAACTATTGCAGAGCAGATCTTCAGGGAGAAAACGAAGAAGTAGTATTTGACAAAGAAATATATTGGCCATATTTAGTTGATAATCAACTTTACTACCAGGATGACGCTGATAATGAAACGCTTCATGTCTATGATTTAGAATCAAAAGAAGATAAAAAAATAACAGATAACAGAACCTACCAATATGTGCTGAATGATGACTATATTTATTGCATACAATATGAAGGTGAAAAAAAGGAGAACGAAAAAGCACAAGTAGTAAAAATTAATCTGGAGACACTTGAAAGAAAAGTCTTATATGAAGGAGCGAATGACGGCTCCCTAGGAGTAAAAGAAGATCGTCTATATTTTATAAATGCAAATGATGAATGCAGATTGTATAGTATAGATAAGAATGGGGAGAATATTAGTCTTGTATCACAGGATCCATATTGTTGGGCACCATGCATATATGATGACAAGCTAATATATATATGCTCTGACAATTATGAATATGTTGAAGATATATTTATTTGCAACCTCGACGGTAGTAGTAAAGTGAGTATAAGTAAAGATTATTAAACAAATGAACAGCGCTGGCTATTATGCCAGCGCTGTTTTATAGAGAGAAGAAACAACTTTTACAACGCATTAGAATCAAGAATGATTGTAAACGGTCCGTCGTTCAGCAGTTCGACAGCCATCTCCTCGCCGAACATTCCTTTCTCGACTACAGGTACGCGCTCGCGGCATTTCTCGAGGATATACTCATAAAGTGCATTCGCGTGCTCAGGCGATCCGGCATCGACGAACGACGGCCGGTTGCCCTTCTTACAGTTAGCATAAAGTGTAAACTGTGAGATTATAAGAAGTCCGCCTTCAACGTCCGCCAGCGAAAGATTGGTCTTCCCCTCAGCGTCCCTGTTGATGCGAAGGTTAATCATCTTATTGACCATCTTGTCAGCGATGGCTTCATCATCGGCATCACACACGCCAACAAGCACCATATATCCGCGGTCGATCTTGCCGACCACTTCGCCGCCTACACTTACAGACGCGTGCTTTACACGCTGTATCACAAAACGCATAGTTTATTTCCTTTATTATTCATCCAACGCAGCCCGGATAGTCGCTTCTATCTGCTTCTGGGCTTCATGCTGATGCTCACGGTCCATGTCCTCTATATGCACCAGCGGGTGTGCAGTTATCTTTATATGTGCAGGGTTCCACGTCCCTTTCTCTTCAAAGAAATGATATGTGCCGTCGATGGTCACGGGCAGGATAGGAACTTTCGCCTTCTCAGCAAACTTGAAAGCGCCGGCCTTGAATTCGCCCATTTCGTGCTTCTGCGAGCGGGTCCCCTCAGGGAAGATGCAGAGACTGAAACCCTGATCGAGCATTTTCTTGGCCTCGCCCAAAGCCTTGACCGCCTCTTTAGGATTGTTGCGCACCAGATAGATAGAGCGCGAATACTCTACAACATCAGCCAGGATAGGATACTTGCTCCATTCCTTCTTGGAGACATATCCCATAGGGCCATGCTCCTTCATCAGCCACAGTGTGGCGCATATGTCCGCGAAACTCTGGTGATTGCTGTAAATCATGAAAGGGCCATCCTCAAGGGATGGGACGTTCTCTTCTCCGTAAACCTCATATGTGAGACCAAGCACCGGAGACATGGTCTCCACCCAGCGTTTCTGGGCATCCCAGATCAGTTCCTTCTCGCCACGAAGATCACCGACAGCGCGCAGCGCTTCAGCCTGCTTCTTGATTGAAGTGAATTTCTTTGTCTCTATATATCCCTTTATGAATCTAGGTCCTGTCTTGAAAATATTCATATGCAAAGCCTCCCTTACACCCGAATTGTAGCACAAAACAGGGCAGGCGCATAAAGAATTTAACAAAGCCGGAAAAGGTAGTTTTTGTTGAGAATACCTGGCCCGTGCAGATATAATAAACATGATACTAAGGGTCCAAGACAGAGATAAGGAGGAAATGTCATGGCAAACAAATACGAAGGAACACAGACAGAAAAGAACCTGCAGGCCGCTTTCGCAGGCGAGTCACAGGCACGCAACAAGTACACCTATTTCGCTTCCAAGGCGAAGAAAGAAGGCTTTGAGCAGATCGCTGCGCTCTTCCAGAAGACTGCCGACAATGAGAAAGAGCATGCCAAGATGTGGTTCAAAGAGCTCGAAGGAATCGGCACAACAGCGGAGAATCTGTTGGCAGCTGCAGAAGGCGAGAACTACGAATGGACCGATATGTACGAGGGCTTTGCGAAAACAGCTGAAGAGGAAGGATTCAAGGCATTAGCAGGCAAGTTCCGCATGGTAGCGGCTATCGAGAAACATCATGAAGAACGTTACCGTGCTCTGCTGCACAATGTGGAGGCGCAGGAGGTCTTCGAAAAGAGTGAGGTCAAGGTTTGGGAGTGCCGCAATTGCGGACATATCGTTGTGGGCACCAAAGCTCCACAGATTTGCCCGGTATGCGCGCATCCGCAAGCCTATTTCGAAATCAACGCAGAGAATTATTAAGAATACAAAAGGAGGTATCTATGAAGGGAATAGTACTTGCAGGAGGCGCCGGCACAAGGTTATATCCGCTCACGTTGGTGACATCGAAACAATTATTGCCGGTTTATGACAAGCCGATGATTTTCTATCCGCTGTCAACATTGATGCTTGCCAAGATCAGGGATATCCTGATTATCAGCACTCCGGAAGATACTCCGAGAATAGAAGAACTTCTGGGAGACGGCTCCAAGTTCGGAGTCAAGCTTTCATATGCTGTACAGGAAAAACCCGAAGGACTTGCCCAAGCATTTACTATAGGCCGTGAGTTTATAGGAGATGACTCCTGCGCGATGGTTCTTGGTGACAATATCTTCTATGGAAACGGACTTAACCATAAACTGATGGATGCCCGAAAAGATGCCGAGAAAGGGACCGCTACTATTTTTGGTTACTACGTTCAGGATCCAAAGCGCTTTGGCATCATGGAATTCGAAAAGAGCACTGACAATGACCGGTCAGTTAAGGTCATCTCAGTCGAAGAGAAGCCTAAACAGCCAAAGAGCAACTACGCGATCGTTGGTCTGTATTTCTATCCTAAGGGCGTGAGCGACATGGCAGATAGGGTCACACCGTCCGCGCGCGGCGAGCTTGAGATCACCACGCTCAACGACATGTATCTGCAACAGGGAAGACTGAACGCACAACTTCTTGGACGCGGCTATACCTGGATGGACGCTGGCACATTCGACAGTCTGCAGAAAGCCACTGACTTTGTCAGCATGATAGAGCAGTATCAAGGTATGACAATTTCTTCACCGGAGGAAATCGCGTATCACATGGGATGGATCGATGATGAGATGCTCGCAAAGAGTGTCAGACGTTACGGTAAGAGCCCATATGGTGAACGACTCAAAGCGGTACTCGAAGGAAAGGTCATAATCTAAAATACAGATAACAGCAGCCTGATCGATATAACTTTCTGCGAATCGTGGTTGCAATAATCTTACTGATAAAAACAAGGCAAAAGGACAGTCGCTGGATCAACAACCGGTCAGCGATGATATTTGTTGTGTGTCAACTACCATTGTATTTAATACAATGACAGACTCATATCCGAGTCAAAAACAGGAGGGTCGATAATGAAAGCATTAATACTCAATTCCGGACTTGGACATCGTATGGGAGTTCTTACATCTGAACAACCAAAGTGTATGACGGAGATCTCTGCAAGAGAAACTATCTTAAGCAGACAGCTGAGACTCCTTGCGGAAGCCGGGATCCAAAACGTTATCATGACCACCGGCTATTATGATTCGATTCTCGTAAATTACTGCAGGGAGTTGGATTATCCGCTCAACATCACTTTCGTGAACAATCCACTGTATGCAGAGACAAATTATATTTACTCGATATATTGTGCCAGGGAATATCTCGACGATGACATAGTTTTGATGCACGGGGATGTAGTCTTTGAAGCTTCTGTACTTGATGACATCCTTGCTTTTGAAGGGAGCTGTATGAAAGTCAGCTCTACGACACCCCTTCCTGACAAAGATTTCAAAGCTATAGTAAAGAACGGAATAGTCAAGGCGGTAGGGGTGGAGTATTTTGATTCCGCAATGGAAGCCCAGGCCCTATACAAATTGAACAAATCAGACTGGAAAATCTGGCTTGAAAAGATAACGGAGTACTGTGATGAAGGCAATACCGGCGTATATGCTGAGAACGCTCTTAATGAAGTGACCGATAGTTGTGTGATCCGCGCATACGATGTTCGCGAAAGGCTGTGCGCGGAAATCGATACACCGGAGGATCTTGCGGTAGTAAAGGCAAACCTTTCAGAGGTAGAGAACCGAATTGTTTATATGTGCTTCTCGACAGACATACTCCACAGTGGTCACATTGCCATAATCAAGAGAGCCTCGAAGTTGGGCAAGCTTGTTGTGGGCGTTCTCACGGACGAAGTAATAGCGTCATACAAGAGATTTCCTTTGATTCCGTTTGAAGAAAGAAAAAGTCTATTTGAAAACATCAACTGTGTTGACAGAGTCATAGAGCAAGATACCCTGTCGTATTTAAAAGTTCTCAATGAACTGAGACCTGACTATGTAGTTCATGGAGATGACTGGCAGAGCGGATTTCAGAAGCCTATAAGAGACGAAGTCGTATCGGTCTTGGCTTCATATGGAGGAAAGTTGGTAGAATACCCGTACAACACGGATGATAAATATAAAGACATAGAATCAAGAACAAAAGCTGAATTAGCTATGCCTGACATAAGACGAGGAAGACTTCGGAGGATGCTTGAGACCAAAGGCTTAATAACCGCTATGGAAGCGCATGACGGCCTTACAGGACTGATAGTTGAGAATACAGTAGTCTATCAGCATGGTGAAGCAAGACAGTATGATGCCACTTGGGTCTCATCGCTTTGCGATTCGACAGCAAAAGGCAAGCCGGATATCGAGCTGGTCGATATGACTTCAAGATTCCGCACAATAGAAGACATCACCGAAGTGACCACTAAGCCTATCATTTTCGATGGAGACACCGGCGGCAAGACCGAACACTTTATATATACGGTAAGATCACTTGAAAGACTCGGAGTGTCTATGGTGATCATAGAAGACAAGACCGGTCTCAAAAAGAATTCACTGTTTGGAACCGAGGTAAAACAGACTCAGGAATCGATCGAAAATTTCTGTGAGAAGATCAGGGCTGGCAAGAACGCTCAAAGAACAAAAGAATTCATGATCTGCGCGAGGATAGAATCGCTTATCCTTGAAAGGGGTATGGACGATGCCCTCCAAAGAGCGTTTTCCTTCGTTGGCGCCGGAGCTGACGCTATCATGATACATAGCCGAAAGAAAGATCCGGGTGAGATATTCGAGTTTATAGAGAAGTTCAGAGAAAAAGACAGATCAACGTATATCGTTCTGGTACCAACATCCTTCAACTCAATTAAGGAAGAAGAGTGGAAAGAACGTGGTGCTAACATCGTTATTTATGCCAATCAGCTAATGCGGGCAACAGTTCCGGCTATTCAGGAAGCCGCAAAGACTATCCTTGAGTGTCATAGGGCAGAGGAATGCGACAGGATGCTGATGCCTTTCGAAGAGATCATAAGATTGATTCCTGCAGAAGAGTAGTCCGGAGGGTCAATTGATATACAGAGGCTTTGAAGAAAACAAAAGAATGCTCGAAGGGAAAAACCTGTTTTTGGTTTGCAGGGGCTCGTTTGACAGTCTTAAGATAGCGGGTTTTATCAAAGGCCTTGATTCATGTAGATTCAGCGGGTTTACTCCTAATCCGGGAAAAGAAGAAGTCATGGATGGAGTCGAGGCTTTTAAGGAATCCGGATGTGACACCATACTCGCCGTCGGAGGAGGCAGTTCTATTGATGTAGCTAAATGCATAAAGCATTACAGCAAGTCTGAGGCACCTATCATCGCCATACCTACAACTGCAGGCACGGGAAGCGAGTCAACGCATTTTGCAGTTGTATATGAAAGCGGCAACAAGATTTCGGTCGCTGCTCCTGAACTTTTGCCGGATATAGTAATACTCGAGCCGTCAACGCTCCTCAGCGTTCCGGAGTATACACGCAAGGCCACTATGCTGGATGCTCTTTGCCACGCAATAGAATCGCATTGGGCAAAGAAAGCAACCAACGAGAGCCGGGAATACGCAGAAAAAGCGATAAAACTTATCCTTAAGGGTAAAGATGCCTATCTGGAAAATAAAGAAGAAGGCAACGCCATTATGATGGATGCTGCTAATCTGGCAGGACAGGCGATCAACATATCGACCACAACTGCTGCCCATGCTATGTGCTATAAGATCACCGGCATGTATGGATTCCAGCATGGCCATGCCGCCGCCATTTGCCTTCCTGAAGTATGGAAGCATATCGATGCTGCGCCGGGGATCACAATAGGAGAATTTAATGCTTTGCTTGAAGAACTCGGCATGGAGTATCCGGTGAGCGATGATGTTTCAAGAGATATAGAACGGCTGACCGACTCCGTAAATACACAAAGACTTTCTAACAATCCTGTCATTTTCAATAGAGAGCAGCTCGCAGTTATGTATGGAAATATAATCAGACAAAACAGGGACTGCTGAGCTGCTGAAACAGAAGACGGAGACGATAATGAAAATAGAGACATTCGTAAAAATACTTGGTGCTGACTTTTATGCCGGCGTCCCTGATTCACAGCTGAAAGCCCTATGCAATTATCTTATAAACACATATGGAACAGATGGCACACATCATATCATCGCTGCAAATGAGGGAAACTGTACTGCATTAGCAGCAGGCTACCATCTTGCAACGGGCAAGGTGCCTGTGGTTTACATGCAGAATTCGGGCGAGGGCAACATAATCAATCCGGTCGCTTCATTGATGAATGACAAGGTCTACGGTATACCATGCATTTTCGTTGTTGGTTGGCGTGGTGAACCGGGCGTGAAGGATGAGCCTCAGCACAAATATCAGGGCGAAGTGACCATTAAGCTGCTTGAGGATATGGACATTTCCACCTATATAATAGGAGAACACACTACGGAAGAAGAACTCGAAGATGTGATGGAGGATTTCCGAGGCATGTTGGCTGCTGGCAAACAGGTAAGCTTCGTGGTTCGTAAGGGAGCTCTCGAATATGGAGGTGTCTCAAAGTACGCCAACGGCAATAAACTGATCAGAGAGGATGTTGTGCGCCATATAATCGATGTGACCGGCGATGATCCTATTGTTTCGACTACAGGAAAAACATCCAGAGAATTATTCGAGCTGCGAGTTTCACGCAACGAGACGCATGGACACGACTTTCTGACAGTTGGATCGATGGGACACAGCTCATCGATCGCGCTTGGACTCGCAATGCAGAGGCCTGACAAAAAAGTCTGGATCATCGACGGTGATGGATCGATGCTGATGCACATGGGAAGCATGGCTCTTATAGGAGCCTATTTGCCAAAGAATATCGTGCACATCGTAATAAATAACAGCGCTCATGAAAGTGTAGGAGGGCAGCCTACGGTGGCCGGGCACATGGATATAGCCAAAGTCGCAGAAGGTTGCGCTTATCCCAATGTAATTTCTGTAGATACACTTGAAAACCTTGATGCTGCACTTGAGGCTGCGAAAAGGAAAGATGAATTGACCTTCATAGAAGTAAAAAGCGCCATCGGAGCAAGAGACGATCTCGGAAGACCAACTACAAGTGCAAAAGAAAACAAGGAAAGCTTCATGAAAGAACTTATGAAATAAAGGAAACCATCATGGAAGAAATGATACTTGTTAAAGACAAAAATGGCATTGAGTTTTATACTACTGAAAGCTATAGCATAGAAGACATCGAGAAGACCCAAAAGAAATCTGTCGAGATGATGTCTGTCATCGTTAATATTTTTGAAAAACATGGGATCGATTACATGATCGCACATGGTACGCTGCTTGGTCTGATAAGGCATAAAGGGTTTATTCCGTGGGACGATGACTGCGACCTGTTCGTCTTTGACTGGGATTATGCGCGGGCTATAGAGCTGCTGAGAAGAGAACTGCCTGACGATATGATCGTTCACAATCGAAGATCAGATCCGATATATTGGCCGGAATGGACAAAAATACGTGACCTTTACAGCGATACGTATGAATCGCTTTGGGTAATAGACCGCAAATTCAAATATCACGGCATCTGCGTAGATATCCTGAAAGTCACGGTAGTGAACAAGTTCGAATACGAAAACGAAGAACAGATAGATATACTTAAAGACAGGCTAAAAGGAAGACAGAACAACAAGCATAAATATGCCGCGACACACTCTCTGTACAGATATTCAAAAAACATGGCAGGCATATTGATCGACAAAGGACGCCTTAACAAGCTGGAAAAAGAGAAAAAGCAGTCGACAAAAAAAGTCTGTATCGGCAACAAAGGAACGATTATAGAATGTTTTTTTGATCTTGAGGATGCATTGCCGGTAAAAAAGATGGTCTTTGAAGGTGTCGAGGTGGCTGTTCCGAACAATCCGGATGGCGTACTGCATTCAATGTACGGGGATTACATGAAAATGCCGGAGCTGAAAGACAGAAAACCTCATTTTGATAAAGTAATCTTTCTTGATAGAGAAGAAGAACACGGAAAACAGGAAAAATGACAGAAAAACCTAAGGTATCAGTCATATGTATCACATACGGGCATGAGGATCATATTGCGCAGGCTCTCGACAGTTTTCTGATGCAGAAAACGGAGTTTCCGTTTCAGATCTTAGTCGGAGAGGATAATGGCCCTGACAAAACTGCCGAGATCGTAAAGAACTATGCAGAAAAATACCCGGACAAGATCGTTCCTTTCATCCGCAAGGAGAGTATTGGAGCGCAAAGGAATCTGGTGGATCTGTGCAGGCGTGCGGAAACCGAGTACCTTGCATTTTGTGAGGGCGATGATTACTGGATGGATGAATACAAACTACAAAAGCAATTCGATCTGATGGAAGCACATCCGGAGTATAATATGTGCTTTCATAACACCATGATAATGGCAGATCCATCGTGGTATTTGTATGAATGCTATGACCGGGATGATAATGGCAGCATCGTCTTTCCAGGATCAATACCGGATTACGATACAACGCTTACCGAAATGAAGGCCGATAATTACATTAAGTACAGCCCGGCTCATTCATCATCAATGTTTTACAGATGGGATAACAGCAAGGAGATACCAGAGTGGTATTATACCCAAATATACTGGGAACACTCACTGGTAATGATTCAGGTCGGGGACGGACTTATCGGTTATATTCCCGAAACGATGTCTGTCGGCGGGCTTTCAGAGGAAAGAGCGCCGGAGCATGAATCAAAGACAGATCTCTATATAAAAAGCCAGCAGAACCGGATAGAAATGGCCGTTGATATCGAGAGCTATTATTTAAGTCACTATGGTCTTTTTGCAAATTCAGAAATAAGAGACCGCATTGTCCACGAATTCAACGATTATATTCAATACATTATAAATACTGAGAATGATGATCTGTTAAGAGAAGCATATATAAAATATGCATATCCAGCCAGTCTGGCAATAGAAGCAAATTTAAGAAACCAATCAACTATCAATAAGTTAAAAAGTCTTTACTCTGAAAATGGCTTCCAAATGCTTATAACAGATAGTGACGTAAAAGAGGGGGTTTCAAAATTAATCGATAAAAGAAAAATCAAAAAGAAAGAAAAAATAAAAGAAAACATAAGAAAACGATTAAACGCATATGTTAAAGATAACAAAGCGATCGAAGACAAAAAACTATGGGTCTTCAGTTATGATAACCAGTGGTACTATAGCGGAAATGTAAGGCATCTGTACGAATACATTCTGGCATATCACCCTGAAATCAGCGCTGTCTGGATCACAAGAAGCATAACGCTGACCAAACTGTTTGATTCTGAAGGAAAGCCATATGCAAAGATAGGAAGCGAAGAATGTAAGCATGTTTTGGAAAAGGCAGCGGTTGCTTTTGTCAACAACTACAAAATACTATCATTTGGTATAGAAGGGATCAATAAGAACACTAAGATCGTCCGGCTTGGAGACGGGATCCGGCCAGAAGGAAAAGAAAGGTTCAATGCATATCAGAGGGACCTGAGAACAGTTCCTTTTATTACAGCAGAAGAGATCATCAGTAAGCATCCGGAGAATTATGATAAAGAAATGCTCACGGAAGAAACACGAAGCTATTTCACAGAGGATTATCCAAACACATTCCTTCAACTTGCAGAAAATGACAGGATGCTGCGGTTTTATAATGAAGTAATGGGTATTCCCGAGGAGGCGATCATAAAGTGCGTATCGCCAAGGTGCTTTGCTGTCAGGGAAAAACCGAAAGAAACAAATAACGTGATCGCTCTGTGTCCCGGCTTCAGAGCAAGGGTGTCAGATCAAATAGAATACGCGGACGCTTTATTAAAAAATATTGACAGCATCAATGCTTTTCTTGAAAAAGAGGACTGCTTCCTCAGGATCATGATCCCTAACGACTATTATCATGAAGTAAGAGAAAAATTGCAGAAAGGAACAGACCGGTTCCCAAGAATGGAAGTCAGCGAGCCGGCAGAAGATCTGTTCTCCGAACTGATCAATATCGATGCAATGATAACGGACTGGTCATCAGCAATGTTTGACTTTGCATTACAGAATAAGCCGGTCGTTTTATTGAATCCGGATAAGATTGAACAGGATGTCCCTGGCGGTATGCTGTATAAACTTGACGAAGTCGCGCCGGGGGCAAAGGCAGATGACTGGGAAGAGGCTCTGAATATGATTCTGGAAAGAATGAATGATCCGGATATTGACAGCGATAAGAGAAGAAAAACTGTGGAAACAATTTATGATACAGCTGTCAATGGTGATAAGGATCTCGAATGTATCGTTACAGAGATAAAGCAGCGCCTTGACATCCAATAAAACTAAGCAGAAATATACAATAAGAAACCTCCCGCAGTGTAATCATACACGCGGGAGGCTTTTCTATTGCTATTAATCACTAATACATAAAACGCGTTTATTTCTCTTCCTTGCTGAATAGCTCTTTGTAGTCCGCGCCTGAAAGAATACCAAACACCAGGACTCCGATCGTACACAGAATAGTGATCGGATTCAGCAGAGCGTAATTCTTGAAGAATACTACCGCGATTATTACGGCCCAGGCGGAATATGTGATATTCAAAGCCATGGACTTGGACGCTCCGATTTGCGAAATAGCTCTGTAGTAGAAGAGATATGATACTGTTGCGCTAAGAGCGGCAATAGCAATCGTTGGGATCAGCATTCCGGTTCCGCTGAAGAGGCTTATCGTGAAGCCCCATCCTTTCAGCAGAGGGAGAAGTATCAGTCCATATACGAGCGCCGAAGTGGTCTGACGGATCTGAAGAGCAAGGTCGTCTGTGACCAGCGGATCCTGAACACACTTCGCGATGATGACAGCTTCGATACCCCAGCCGAATGAGCACATGAGAGCACCGAGTACGCCCAGCCAGAAATTCTTGATGCTGAGGTCAGGTGAATAGCTCAGACCATATACTCCAAGCAGAGTAAGGATCAGGAAAACCCAACGATACCAGCGCATTTCCTCTTTGAGGAAATAATGCGCTATTACTGCGCCTATAGCAGGGAACATCGCTGTCGATACCGCGCCAATGGAAGCGCCCATGTTAGCAACCGCCATTACATAGCCGGTCATGCCGATCGGGCCGCCGATGACTGCCGCCAGAGCAACAAACTTGCCGCTTCTGGTCTTGAACGCCCTTACCAGATCCGGAAGCCTACCCCTGAAACCGTTATACGCGCATGCCCATATCGCGGAAAAAGCGTCGTGGATAAAAGTTGATACGAAAGGAGCTAAAAAGATTGCCTGTTCCGTCGATACAAAAGGTGTCATAGCAAGCGCGATACCAATGATCGTCGTTTCTATTCCCCAGGTTAGACCTGCCATTATTCCTGCAAACATTATTTACCTCCTTTTACACTAACCAAGCTTTTTATAAGCTTCGATATTGTTCTTGAGTCTCAGATATCTTCCGTCCGCGTATTCTTGCATGAAATCGCCGTCAAACGGAACGCGGGTAAGACCCCACAGAGTCCACAGATAATCAACATAGAGCTTTGCTGCTATGAAATACTTCTTCTCTTCAAGGGATGGCTCTCTCTGATAGTAATCCAGAAGGAGTTCCGCTTCCTGCTCTTCGTTATAACCGATCTCTATGGAAAGGCAGGAAAGATCCCACATAGCCTCGTTCATGCCGGAATACTCCCAGTCGATCAGATACAGCTTGCCGTTCTTATCAAGAACCCAGTTGCCGATTAGGGAATCGTTATGGCATGGTACGCGAGGGATAGGTCCGTTGGCGTCAACAGATGCCTTGATATCCATGACAGTCTGCTTAACTTCATCATAGTCATCATAGAAAGCAACTCCGCCGTCACGAATGATCTTTTCATACAGGTCAGCCATTTCGAAAACTTCAAATTTAACTCCTGTGTCTACTCCGCAGGTGTGCAGCTTACGGAAGATGTCCGCTGCCTGTTTGATATTTTCACTTCTGCACATTACCTCTTCGGTCATAGGCTGCGGGTCATCAATAAAACGCATGACCTTACGTCCATCATCTCCAAAATACAAAAGTTCGGAATCTATACCCAGACTGCAGGCAAGCTCCGTGCTCTTTCTCTCGTCATCTCTGACGATCATCTCCTCGGTGCCTTCTCCCGGGATCCTTACAAGATACTCGTTTCCGTCCGCGCGGGTAACCCTGTAAGAATGATTAGTCATTCCACCAAGACGGCAGATATCGACGTACTCATCATCCTCAAAAACGGAACCAAGCAACGCTTTGACCTTAGGAAGGTCAGAATCTTCAATTTCTCTGATTAATTCAGCCATTATATCCTCCTTGTTATTATTTGAAAGACCTGATCATACAGCATTCTTTTACGAATCTGATGGCTTGCCTATCAAATATGTTTTTACACGGTGTTCATATTACCATATAATCATATCAAAAATGAACACTTTTTTTAATACAATACATATTTATTCATAGAAACCACAGTCGTTGCGCCTTGTTCATTTTTATGCTATTATTCCCACTGTTTGAACAAAGATAACTTCCAAAAAGGAGACCGAAATGACCAGAAATGAGTTTAATCTGCTTTACGCAATTAAGAAGTACGGAATACAGAGCTACAGAAAAATGAAAGATATGGCCTTTGTTTCAGTTGGATATGTGTCTCAGACAATGAAATCCTTCTCTGAACAGAACTATATCGACGATAACGGCATAACAGAACTTGGGATGCAGGCGCTGCTGCCGTACAAAGTCGATTCAGCGGTTATCATGGCGGCGGGAATGTCCACCCGCTTTGTTCCGCTTTCCCTGGAGAAGCCGAAGGGCTTGCTTGAAGTTAAGGGCGAGGTACTTATTGAGCGCCAGATAAAACAACTGAAAGAGGCAGGCATAGAGAATATAGCCATCGTTCTGGGATACAAGAAAGAAGCGTTTTTTTATCTTGAGGATAAATACGATGGCATCAAAATAATCATCAATCCGGAATATAATACCAAAAACAACACACATACTTTGTATTTGGCTCAAAACTGCATTAAGAACACTTATATTTGCTCCTCTGACGACTACTTCGTAGAAAATCCTTTTGAGGAGTATGTATATCAGTCATATTACGCGGCCATTCACGTAAAAGAAAAAACCAATGAATGGTATATGATCCCGGACAAGAAGGGCAACATATCCAAGGTAAGACTCTGCGGAGAAGAAGGCGATATAATGCTGGGCCATGTGTACTGGGACAGAGAGTTCAGCGCCGCAATGTTGGGAATACTCAACGCGGATCATGAAATAGGCAATTACGATCAGTCGCTTTGGGAGCAGATTCTGATGGAGAATGTCAAAGAGCTGCCTCCAATGGAGATAAAGGTCTATCCGGACGATGTCATCTTCGAATTCGATTCACTTGATGATCTCCGTAAGTTCGATGCCAGTTATATCAACAATACTCACAGCAGGATAATGAAGAATATCACTTCCTGCCTGAATTGTAATGAAGAGGATATTCTCAACCTTAAACCGATCAAGGAAGGAATAACCAATACATCATTCGCCTTTGAGGTCAACAGGAAAAAGTATGTCTACAGGCATCCGGGCGAGGGGACAGAAGCTTTTATTTCACGCAAAGATGAAAAGAAAGCTCTGGAGCTTGCCAAACTTATAGGGGCTGATCCTACATTTATATATATGGATGACAACGAAGGATGGAAACTCTCAGAATATGTTGAAGAGAAAAGAGCACCTGATTATGGATCGGCAGATGATTCGAAAAGAGTCATTGGAGTAATGAAGACGCTGCATCAGCACGAGCTTCCTGACGGAAGAACCTTCAGCCCATGGGAAGAAACGGGAAAACTGGAAGAACTTCTGCGCTCAGAGAAAGGCGGCATTGCCGATAAAGAATTCGATCAGCTTAAAGCCGATGTCGAAAAATGCTATAAGAAAACGATCGGAGACGGGGTAGAGACAAGGTTCTGTCACTGCGATACTTACGCGCAGAACTGGATGCTCACAGACAAAGGAGAGACGATACTGATCGACTGGGAGTACGCGGGCAACGCCGATCCGGGCTGTGATCTGGGAGCATATATCATGGATTCCATGTGGGATATTCCGGACGCGGAGGCATTCATCAAAGAGTATTGCGGGAGTGAATATAATGATACTCTCAGATTCCATTATTTGGCATATACGGCAATCCTGTCATATTACTGGTATGTGTGGGCGCTCTACCGTGAGGCAAGAGGAGCGATAATGGGAGAGAGCCTTTATAACTGGCGCGTTATGGCAAGACGCTATAGTAAATACCTGTTAGAAAAATACAAATAACAGAGCAAAAATACAAAGGAAACGAGGCAAATAGGTTGAGTTTTTTGCCTGCAAGTGCTACCCTCTGATTACCACACTCTTAATATTTTTTAAGATTACTGAGGGAGGAATAGGCAAATGAAGAAAAGTAGTTTATTAGTATTGCTGCTGTCAATGGCTATGGTGATGACATCGGTAATGTGCTCTTTTGCTGAGTCAGAAGCAACGGAAAATACGGACGGAGAAGTTGTGGCTGCTGAAGAGCAGGCAACTGTTGAGGCGCCTGTTGTTGAGGAACCAGCTGCTGAAGAGCCGGCAAACGTTGAAGCGCCTGCTGCTGAAGAACCAGTTGCTGAAGAACCGGCAAAGGATGCTACGGAAGAACCGGCTGCTTTGAGAGGCGGAAAAACAGGCTGGGATCAGGACGAATACGGCTATTGGTACTATTACGAAAACGACAATATGGTATACGGCTGGAAGAGTATCAAAGGCTATTGGTACTACTTCGATAAAAAAGACGGATATATGTATTCCGACATCTGGGATGAGATTAACGGCAAGTATTATTACTTCGATAATTCCGGACATATGAAGACCGGATGGGTCAAGGATGTCAAAGGCTACGGGGATGGTGCCTGGTATTACTTTAGCTCCGGAGGAGCAATGTGTGTTGGCTGGCTAAAGATTGGCGGTGCTTGGTATTACTTCGATGAGTACATAGATGAAGATGACGATTACCTTTACGGCCAGATGGCAAACGGCATTTGGTGGAATAATAAAGCTGAAAAGGCTTATCTGTTCGGAAGCAATGGAAAGTGGCAGAGCGGATTTACAGGTTGGAAGAGCGAAACTTACACCTATGATGGAACTAAGTACACCGATTGGTACTATTTCAAGAAGGGAACAGGTATTAACGGCTTTCAGAAGTTTAGCAATAAATGGTATTATTTCGACGGAGGTTGGATGCTTGCCGACAATTGGTTGTCTTACAAAGGCTATTGGTACTACTTCGATAAGTCCGGAGTCATGAAGACCGGCTGGCTCAAAGATACCTGGACTGATGAAGAAGAGGGAGTAACTTATATTACTTGGTATTACTTCAAGTCGAATGGAGCAGAAGCCTTCGGTTGGCAGAAAATCAGTGGCAAATGGTATTACTTCGATGAAGAAGACGGATATATGTATTCCGACTTCTGGGATGAGATTAATGGCAATTATTATTACATCGATAAGTCCGGAGTCATGAAGACCGGCTGGCTCAAAGATACCTGGACTGATGAAGAAGAAGGAGCAACTTATATTACTTGGTATTACTTCAAGTCGAATGGAGCAGAAGCCTTCGGTTGGCAGAAAATCAGTAACAAATGGTATTACTTCGATAAAGAAGACGGATATATGTATGCCAATGCATGGGCAGAGGATTCTAAAGGGTGGTATTACATGGATGAAGACGGCCACTGCGTCACAAACAAGACTATAGAGATCGATGGCGAAGAATATACATTCGGCAGCGATGGAATATGCTTGAATCCGCCATTCTAAAACATTAATGATAGAAGTGGGGGGCTGTAAAGGCCCCTTACTTTTTTTAGTTTAATGTGGATTTACAACAATGCTGTAAAATGATAATCTCCAAAAGGTAACAGATATCATTAACCAAGCCAAACAGGGAGAACAAGATGAAAAGGAAAAGCTTACTGGTATTATTGCTGTCGGTTATGATGGTGCTGTCTCCGGCACTTTGCGCTTTTGCTGATTCAGAAGCAACGGATAATGCGGGTGAAGGTCAGCAGCAGGAAGTTGTGGTCGATCTCACCGAAGAGGAAGACGCTCCTGAAACCATTGAGGATCCTGTGGCTGAAGAAAAAGCCATTGAGGAAGCAGATAAAGCATCGGAAGAGCAACCTGTTATGAGGGGCGAGCCAAAAGACTCAGGCTGTTCACATATAAACAAAGACACTTATGTTGACTGGAATAGCGATGAAGTTCAAATCGAAGAGATCGAAGGTGATGACTGCTATCACAGAGTTATTGGCGATATATACATTGTCACATACTGCGAAGATTGTGGTGAAGACCTCAAATGGACTCCATATGGAGATAATGAAATCTTAGCTAGCCATGATTATGGCAGCAATCATGTTTGTACGCTCTGCGGCCATGTGAACGGATGCAAACATAAAAAGACTTATGTATGGTATGACTATGATGAAGTTGAAATCACTGATGATGAGAATGGCGATACCCACAGCGTCACAGGCTATATAACCAGAAAAACCACTTGCAAATACTGTGAGGAAGACCTGGAGACAGAGAACCTTGGTTATACGACTGTACATGAAGAACACGACTATGTGAGTGGTGTCTGCGATTTATGCGGACACAAGAGGAACGAAAATTGGGCAAATAATGGAACCTATTACTACGATGCGAACGGAAAGCTGGCAAAGGGCTGGAAAAAGATTGACGGCGAATGGTACTACTTCGATAAGTCCAGCGGCGTAAAGAAAACAGGATGGCTCAAAGACGGCAGCTATTGGTATTACTTAGATCCGGCTGTATCGGAAATCAGCGGAGTCTCCGGCGCCATGGCAATCGGCTGGAAAAAAATCAGCAAGAAGATGTATTACTTCGACAGCTCAGGAAAAATGAAGACAGGCTGGCTCAAATTGACCCATACTGATGAAGACGGAGAAACATATACTGACTGGTATTACTTAAACTCGAGCGGAGCACAGCTCTTTGGCTGGCAAAAGATCAGCAATAAGTGGTACTACTTCGAAGAGAACTACTTCGAAGATGACTATGACGAAGATGACTATGATGCTGGATACATGGCGACAGGGATCTGGTATGTCGATAATGTGGAAAAGGCTTATCTGTTTGGCAGCAACGGCGTGTGGCAGAGCGGATTTACAGGCTGGAAGAGTGAAACTGTCATCTTTGGCGATGGAGACAAATACACGTATTGGTACTACTTCAAGAAAGGCGTAGGTGTTAACGGCTGGCAGAAGATCAGCAATACCTGGTATTGCTTCGAAGACGGTTATATGCTTGCAGATACATGGGCTTCTGACAGCAGCGGAGAGTACTGGCTGGGCAGCAACGGCAAGATCACCAAAAATAAATGGATCAAAGACTATAATGGAAATTGGCGTTACATGGGCTCAAACGGCCATCCGGTATGCAATAAATGGATCAAGGATTCAAAAGGCTGGTGTTACCTGGATGAAAATGGCATCATGGTCACCAACGGCTGAGCCAGGGACTCCTGGGGCTGTTGCTGGATAGGTGACAAGGGCTACATGGTCGAGGAGACTAAGTGGATCTCATACGAAGGATACTGGTACTATATCGAAGACGGATACAGAGTTGAGGACGATACAATATGGATCGACGGTTGTTACTATTCATTCGATATCAATGGAATATGTGAGAATCCGCCATTCTAAACCAATAACAGAAGAGGGGGTCTGAAAAGGCCCCTTACTTTTTTATAAGGAAAACATGGATTTACAAAAGCGCTGTAAAATGATATTCTCTAACAGATTGATAATAAGCATTAACTAAAGAAAAATAGTTAAGGAGAGATAAATGAAAAGAAACAGTTTGCTGATCTTATTGCTGTCGATCCTGATGGTGCTGTCTCCGGCACTTTGCGCTTTTGCGGAATCAGAAACGATAGATAATACGGGCAATGATGACGGTCAGCAGGAAGCAGTAGTCAATCTCATCGAAGAAGACGCTCCGGCAACTGTTGAGGAGCCTGTGGCTGAAGAGGAGACAGAGAAATCTTCGGAGGAGGAGGCAGCGCCTGAAGAAGTTGTCCAGGAAGAGCCGTCTGTCTTGAGGAGCGGCGCGGGATGGTCAGACGACGGAAACTATTATTATGACGAAAACGGCGATCCGCTCAAAGGATGGCAGGAAATCGACGGAGCAAGGTATTTCTTCAACGAAAACACCGGATTAAAGAAAACAGGATGGCTCAAACAAGTTGACGAAGAAGGTGTTGTCTACTGGTATTTTCTTGGCGAAGATGGCCGTTTAGTCACAAACTACTGGGCGTCTGACAGCAAGGGCCTGTGCTGGATCGGACCGGACGGTTATATGATCGAGCAGACCAAGTGGATAAAAGTCGGAAATGACTGGTACTATATCGAAAAAGGATACCAGGTCCGGAACAAATGGAAGAAAGACTCTAAAGGCTGGTGCTATCTGGGATCGGACGGTCTTATGGTCACAAACGACTGGGCTCCGGACAGCAAGGGCTGGTGCTGGATAGGATCGGATGGCTACATGGTCGAACAGAACAAGTGGCTTAAAATCGGAGATTACTGGTACTATATCGAAAAAGGATACAGGGTCGAGAATACCTGGAAGAAAGACTCCAAGGGCTGGTGCTATCTGGGCGGAGACGGCCGCATGGTCACAAACGACTGGGCCCCTGACAGCAAGGGCTGGTGCTGGATAGGTCCGAACGGATATATGGTCGAAACAAGCGGCTGGAAGGAGATCGACGGCGATTGGTACTATTTGGAAAAGGGATATAGAGCTCAGGATAGATGGCTCAAAGATTCCACAGGCTGGTGCCATGTGGGTGAAGATGGCCGTATGGACAAAAACGAACAGATACCGGATTCCAAAGGCTGGTGCTGGGTGGACGAAAACGGCTATCAGGTAGTGGATCAGTGGGTAGTTGAACGCGGCAACTATTATTACTACGTTGATTCAAGCGGCTATCAGGTTGAAAACAAGAAGAAGTATTATATAGGAGCTAAAAACGGATATCTGGCCGGATACTACAATTTCGACGAAGACGGAAGATGCATCGACGAAAACGGAAGATACACGAATCCACCGAGAAAAACAAACTAAAGCAATGATTCAAGCTCCGGCGAGAGATCGCCGGAGCTTTTATTTGCTCCTGACAGCACAAGTTTCCTAAACATCTTTTAGGTTGTTTTTGGGGATATCGGATGATAACCTTTTTTAGAAAGAAGACTTTATTATTAAAGGCTGTCAAAGGGAGCAATAAATATGAAAAGAAAAAGCATATTAATATTACTGCTGTCAATGGTCATGGTGCTTTCGCCGGCACTCAGCGTTTTTGCTGATTCAGAAACAGCAGATGATAATACAGGAAACGGTCAGCAGCAGGAGGCCGTGGTCGATTCTGCTGAAGACCGGGAAACTCCGGCTGTCGTTGAAGAACCTGCGAATGAAGATCCGGTGGCTGAGGAGCCTGCGCCTGAAGAGCCTGTTCAGGAAGAAGTTGTTAATGAAGAGGCAGCAGGATCGGACGCTCCGGAAGCCGAACCGGAAGGCATGAAAGCAGCACCGGCAAAGGCGGCGTGTACGCATTACAGAACGTCCTTAGAAGTTGTATTGGGAAGTAACGTCAGCTATTCAGAGATTACGGGCGACGATGAATACCATAAGGTCACAGGAGATGCGTATTGGGTCGAGACCTGTGTTGACTGCGGCGCGGAAGTGTGGAGCGAGAAGATCGAAACCTTACCGCATAATTACAATTCGAATCATGTGTGCGTTGACTGCGGTCACAGCAATGCCTGCGAACACACAGCCGGAAGGGGAGAAGAAACAAGATACAACGGGACGCTTACATATGAACAGATCGAGGGAAACAACGAGTTCCATAAAGCAAAGGGAGACATTTATAAGGTAGAATACTGTCTGAGCTGTGGCGAGGCTCTGGATTCGGAATATAAAGGCGAGTTCAAAGATGAACATATATATGGAGAGGATCATGTTTGCAAGTTGTGTAGTTATAAAAACACCTGCGGGCATCCTTCGACATACACCACATATGAGTATGATGATGACGATGTTACCATAACAGACTGTGGCAGGAACCACAGCGTTATGGGAAAGATCTATGAAATAACAAGCTGCGAGATCTGTGGAGAAGACTTTGAGGTAAGAGAAGTCGATGCCGAAGATCAGCCTATATATGAGAGTCATTATTATGATGATTCCGGCATCTGCATGGGATGCGGACATGCAAGAAATACAAACTGGTCATCAGATGGCAATTCTTACTACGAAAACGGCAAAAAGGTCACCGGCTGGAAGCTGATAGATGAGGAATGGTATTACTTTAATTCGAGCGGAGTCAAGAAGACCGGCTGGCTCAAGAGCGGTGACTACTGGTATTACCTGGATCCTGAAGAGGGAGACGCCGGTGCTTTCAGCGGAGCCATGGTCACAGAATGGCAAGAGATCAAAAACAAGTGGTATTACTTCAATCCGGTTTCCGGAAGAATGAAGACCGGCTGGCTCTATCTCACCGAGATAGATGAAGATGACGGCACTGAATATTCCGACTGGTATTATTTCAACTCAGACGGAGCGCAGCAATTCGGCTGGCAAAAGGTCAAAAGCATCTGGTACTATTTCGAAGAAGCAGACTATGAAGGCAACATGGCATATGGACTTTACTATGTCGCAAAATCCAAAAGGGTCTATATGTTCAATGAAGACGGAAAATGGCTCGAAAACTTCACACAGTGGTACAGTGAAGAATGGGTAGATGATGAAGGCAACAATCACATAGACTGGTACTATTTCAATAACGGCAAAGCAGCAAAGGGCTGGCAGAAGTTCAACAACTACTGGTACTATTTCAATGACCGCAGCATCATGGCAGCAAACGCCTGGGCAAAAGACAACACAGGCTGGTGCTGGCTGGAGGCGGATGGCCGTATGGCAACAGACAAGTGGCTCGAATACAAGGGCTCATGGTATTTCATCAAACCTGACGGCCATATGGCTGAGAGCTGCTGGCTGCAGGATGAAAACGGCTATCGCTGGGTAGATGCCAGCGGTAAGAATCCGAGGAACAAGTGGTTCCTGATAGACGATGAGTGGTACAAGGCTGATGCGGATGGATACAGATTCGCAAACTGCTGGGCAACAGACAGTACAGGGAAGTACTGGATGGATGCAAACGGCAAGATCACCAGAACCAGATGGATCTTTGACCCGGCTGACGGCGAATGGTATTACATGAATGCTGACGGTTATATCACAGTAAGCAAATGGGTCAGGGATTCAAAGGAGTGGTATCTGCTTGATGAAAACGGCCACATAGTTAAGAATTCCTGGGCACAGGATTCCCACGGATGGCTCTATCTTGATGGTAACGGCTACATCCTCAAGAACGGCTGGGCAAAAGACTCGGTGGGCACATGCTGGGCAGGCAGCGACGGTTACCTGTTAAAGAGCCAGTGGATCGAGTATGAAGGAGATATGTATTACGTCAATGCCAGCGGCTACAGAGTTGAAGGCAAGACCGTAACGATCAGCGGCAAGTCGTACACTTTCGACAGCAACGGAAAATGTCTGAATCCGCCTAAACCTGCCGGTTAATACATGGGGCAGAAAGACGGACAATAATCGATCGATTGAACAGCCTGCAGGACTTGTATCCTGCAGGCTGTTTTGCCTGATATATGCAGCACATATATTGATAAACAATGCATAAAAGCAGGCCTATATGATATAATCATTTAGTTAAATTACACTTGACCGCAAGGAGAAACTTAATGCTACTATACATCGATCCCGGCACGGGAAGCATGCTTTTTACGATCCTGATAGGCGTGCTTGGAGCTGGTGCTTACAAGTTCAAGGACATGACTGTCAAGGCTCGTTTTTTGTTGAGCGGGGGCAAGACCAAATCAACTGACAACGAACATCCTGACTATGTGATATTTTCGGATCACAAGCGTTACTGGAATGTTTTCGAACCGGTTTGCGATGAGTTCGAAAAAAGAAAAACGCCTATCGTATATATGACCGCTTCACCTGACGATCCGGCTCTGGACAAAGAGTATGAATACGTAAAGACGGAATTCATCGGCGAGGGAAACAAGGCGTTCGCGTCCCTGAACACAATGCACGCGGATATCGTGCTGTCCACTACGCCAAGTCTGGATGTCCTTTACTGGAAGAGGTCGAAGCATGTCAAACACTATGTGCATATTCCTCATGCAGCAAGCGACCTGACCATGTACAGAATGTTTGGCATCGATTTCTACGATACGATACTGACGTCCGGTGATTACCATGAGGAACAGATACGCGCACTCGAGAAAGTAAGGAAGCTTCCTGAGAAAGAAATAGTTAAAGTGGGGCTGCCTTTCCTCGATACGATGAAGGATCGCGTTGACAAAGCCGGCAAGGTGAGTAATGAAAAAAAGACTGTTCTTGTAGCGCCTTCATGGGGATCGAGCGCGATTTTCAGTAAATACGGCGGCAGGATCATTGACGAACTTCTAAAGACGGATTATGACATAATCATCAGGCCTCATCCGCAGTCGTTTACCAGTGAAAAGGAAATGATAGACTCGCTGATGCAGAGTTATCCTGAAAGTGACCGTCTTCACTGGAACAGGGATAACGACAATTTTGACGTACTGAGGAGAGCTGACATCATGATCTCGGATTTTTCGGGAGTCATGTTCGATTTCAGCCTGGTCTTTGACAAGCCGCTCATCTACACTGATGCGGAATATGATGACGCACCTTACGATGCCTGCTGGCTCGATGAAGAGCCTTGGACCTTCAGAGTTCTGCCTAAGCTGGGATCGAAATTGACAGAAGAAAACATGAAGGATATTGGGGCCCTTGTTGAGAAATGTTTGACAGATAAAAGCTTTGAGCAGGGCAGGGCCGAGGCCCGTGCCGAGACCTGGGCTTACATCGGTGAAAGCGCATCTCGCGTGGCTGATTATCTGATCGATAAACATGAAAAGATGAACAGAGAGATCATCAGCTGACAGTAAGGAGCACGAATGACTTTTGGAGAAATAATATACAAGATTCTAATAGGACCTCTCGAGCTGTTTTTCGAGGTCGTATTTGAGATAGCGAACAGACAGGTAAGCAACCCTGCCTATGCCATTATCATGCTGAGTCTCGCGATGAACATCCTGGTTCTGCCGCTTTACCGCAGAGCCGACGCCGTTCAGGCTGAGGAAAGGGACCGTGAGAACGCGCTGGCGCCGTGGATCAAACACATCAAGAAGACGTTCAAAGGCGATGAGCGCTTCATGATGCTTCAGGCGTATTACCGCGAGAATGATTACAAGCCGACGGATTCACTGAAGGGATCGATCTCACTGCTGCTCGAGATCCCGTTCTTTATCGCGGCATATCACTTCCTCTCGAACCTGCAGACTCTGAGGGGAGTCGGATTCGGCCCTATAAGCGACCTTGGCGCACCGGACGCGCTGATCAATATCGGAGGGATGTCAGTCAACGTTCTTCCGATACTGATGACACTCATAAACGTCATATCCGCAGCGATATACATGAAGGGTTTCCCACTCAAGAGCAAGATACAGATGTACGGCATAGCCGCCATCTTCCTTGTCTTCCTGTACAAGTCTCCGGCGGGACTGGTATTCTACTGGACGCTGAACAATCTGTTCTCGCTGTTCAAGAACATCTTCTACAAGATACCTAATCCGAAATTGATTCTGAGCATCGGGATATCTTTTCTGAGTGCAGCGCTCTTAATAGTAGTACTGTTCTTCTATCCGGGCGGAAGCGTAAGGATAAAAACGATTTGTGCAGCGGCTTTATTCCTGATCCAGATACCTTCAACTTATTATCTGATCAATAAGGACAAGCCAAGATCGGTCACTCTTATTCGCAGAGGCGAAGAACTGTTCACGCCAAGCTGCATCATACTGGCGGTCACTAGCGGGCTGTTGATCCCGAGCGCAATTATAGGTGCTTCTGTAGAGGAGTTCATAGAATTATCGAGCTATATTTCACCATTCTGGTATATCATAAGCGCCTTAACGATCGCGTTCGGAGTGTTCATTGTGTGGTTCAGGGTGTTCTTTTCTCTTGCGAGCGAGCAGGGGAAAAAGGTTTTGGGCCTGTGCACCTGCATAGCGGCGGTTGTTTCAGTTGTGGATTACATGTTCTTCGGGAAAAATTACGGGAACATTTCATCATTGCTGGTTTATGATAGCAAGCCTTCGATCAGCAATTCGGAATGGCTGCTGAATCTCCTGGTTATTACCGTTGCCGCGTTAGTTGTATTCGTGTTATCAAACAAGAAGACCGGCTTTGTGAGGCTGTTTGCTATAGTCATGTGTACAGCGCTGCTGATAATGGGTGTCTTAAATTGTGTAAACATCAGCTCTACTCTGAATAAATCAAAAGACAGCATAACGGCTGCTACACAGGAAGAGCCCGAACTAAGACTCAGCAAGACCGGTAACAATGTCATTGTAATAATGCTGGACAGAGCGTGCGGCTACTACCTTCCGTATCTGTTGAACGAAAACCCGGAAATAGGAGAGATTCTTCAAGGATTTACTTTCTATCCAAATACGGTCTCATATGGACAGGTCACCAATGTGGGTTCTCCCGGGCTGTACGGAGGATATGAATACACTCCGGAAAAAATAAACGAGAGAGATACGGAAACACTGGCGAGCAAGCAGAATGAGGCTTTAAGGGTGATGCCGTACATCTTTGATGATAATGATTACGATGTCACGGTATGCGACCCGTCATACGCGGGATATAAATGGATCCCGGATCTGACGATATATGATGAGCGGCCGGAGATCCATAAATACATTACAAACGGGAAATTCTCGGCAGAGGAATATGGTTACTATGCCGCGGGAGGTCAGAAGAACGCTATCAGAAAAAGGAATCTTTTCTGCTACAGCATTTTCAGAATGGCGCCGATCATTTTCCAGCCTACATTGTATTCAAGCGGAAGCTATAACGGAACGATCACTGATGAAAGCAGCGGACTTCAGATCAGAAACGGTTCTCTGACTGCCGAAGGCTATAACAACGCTTTTATGAGTCCGTACGCAACGCTTTGCAATCTGTCAGAGATCTCCACGCTGACTGATAACAATAACGGCGCCTTTGTTATGATGAGCAATGATACTACTCATGAGCCGCAGCTGCTGCAGGAGCCGGATTATGTTCCAAGCATCGTGGTCGACAACACGAAGTTCGAGACAGACGGATTCAACAGGACTGACGCCGATGGGAACGAGATAAACATAGGAGAGGAAACAAGCATGATCCATTACCATGCCGATATGGCGGCACTGCTGAAGCTGGGGGAATGGTTCGAATGGATGAAGAAAAATGACATATATGATAATACCAGGATCATCCTTGTTTCAGACCACGCCAGAGCTTTAGTAGGGGATGAGATCATGCCGGTGGATGCCGATGGAGGCGGAGTCGCGGAGGACAGAGAACTGGATATGTTCTCATTCAACGCGCTGCTGCTGGTAAAGGACTTTAATTCCAATGATCCTCTTAAGATCGACAACAGCTTTATGACAAACGCGGATACGCCGATAATCGCGACCGAAGGCCTGGTCGATGATCCGAAGAACCCGTCAACAGGCCGCTCGTTAAAAGATGAGGTAAGCAAAGACGGCACACTGGATCTCATATACACATATGACTGGACAGTTGAAAAAGAAAAGGGGTGCGTGTTCCAGCCAAGCTATTGGTTCTCTGTTCATGATGACATATTTGAGAGAGAGAACTGGAATTATCTGGGATATTATTAATTAAGGAACACGAATGACTTTTGGAGAAATAATATACAAGATTCTAATAGGACCTCTTGAGCTGTTTTTTGAAGTCGTATTTCAGATAGCGAACAGACAGGTGAGCAACCCTGCCTATGCCATTATCATGCTGAGTCTCGCCATGAACATCCTGGTTCTGCCGCTTTACCGCAGAGCCGATGCCGTTCAGGCCGAGGAAAGAGACCGCGAGAACGCGCTGGCGCCGTGGATCAAGCACATCAAGAAGACCTTCAAGGGCGATGAGCGATTCATGATGCTTCAGGCGTTTTACCGCGAGAATGATTACAAGCCTACGGATTCTCTGAAGGGCTCGATCTCGCTGCTGCTTGAGATACCGTTCTTCATCGCGGCATACCACTTTCTCTCGAACCTTCAGACTCTGAAGGGAGTAGGATTCGGTCCTATAAGCGACCTGGGAGCGCCTGACGCGCTGATCAATATCGGAGGGATGTCCGTGAACCTTCTTCCGATACTGATGACGCTCATAAACGTCATATCGGCGGCGATATACATGAAGGGATTCCCGCTCAAGAGCAAGATACAGATGTACGGCATAGCCGCCATCTTCCTTGTCTTCCTGTACAAGTCACCGGCGGGACTGGTATTCTACTGGACGCTGAACAATCTGTTCTCGCTGTTCAAGAACATCTTCTACAAGATACCGAACGCGAAGACGGTGCTGTTCTACTGCGCGCTCGGCCTCACGACCCTGCTGCTGATACTCGTTCTCTTTGTACATCCTATGAAGAGCGCGAGGGCTCAGGTCATGGTAGTCGCGGTCCTTGTCGCGCTTACCGGAGCGATCATTCTGTCAAGAAAGGGATTCAAAACCGGGAAACTGCTTAACACCAAAGAGACGGATGTGCTGTTTACGGAAGGATCACTGCTGCTGGCGGTTCTTACCGGAGCGCTGATCCCAACGACTGTTATCGCGGATTCTCCGCTTGAGTTCATAGATGCAAGCAATTACACCTCGCCGCTGTGGTACTTCGCCGCAGCAATGTGCCTGGCCGTGGGAACTTTCATAGTCTGGTTCAGGATATTCTATTCGCTTGCGGACAACAGCGGAAAGAACATCTTCACGAAGCTGATGTGGGCGGGCTCTGCCATCTGTATCGTAGACTATTTCTTCTTCGGTAAGGGGTACGGCAATTTCTCGTCTCAGCTTCAGTTCGATGAAGATATCAGGATACCGGTCAAGGAGATGGCGATCAACCTTTTGGTGATCGCCGCGGTCATCGCCATAGCCCTGCTGATATGGAAGAAGCTGCCTGTAGTCAAGGCTGTATACGCCGCCGCCTGCATGGCGATCATCATCATGTCGGTGATCAACATATTCGGCATCGCGCAGGCTCTGGCACCGGTCAAGTCGTTGGTCGCGAAGGCCAACGAGAGCAAGCCTGAGATATCGCTCAGCAAGAACGGCAACAATGTAGTCGTCCTCATGCTTGACAGAGCGGCGAGCATTTACGTACCGTATATTTTTGAAGAAAAGCCGGAACTCAAAGAGCAGTTCTCGGGTTTCACATATTATCCGAATACCGTAACTTACGGAACTTCAACCAATACCGGCGCGCCAGGACTCTACGGCGGATATGAGTACGTCCCTGCCGCGATGAATGAGCGGCCGGAACTCACCATACCTGAGAAAAACGACGAAGCGCTGAAGGTCATGCCTGTGCTGTTCGATGAGAGCGGTGCCAGAGTAATGGTCGTCGATCCTACGTACGCGGGATACAGCTGGATACCGGACCTGACCATCTATGATGACTATCCGGAGATCAAAACATATATCTCGGAGGGCAAGTTCTCGATCGATGAATACAGTTTTGAGTCGTTCAGCGAGCTTACCAGAGAAACCAGAAAGAGAAACTTCTTCTGCTACAGCCTGTTCAAGGCGGCTCCACTTGTGCTGCAGCCGACGCTGTACGACCACGGCAGTTACAACAGCAGCGCTACCATAGAGACGGCGCAGAACAGCCAGGGAGTTAAGGCCGTCGCGCAGACCAGAACGGGCCTGTCCACCGCGGAAGGCTTCGAGGAGCGTTTTATGGACGCTTATGCCGTGCTGTATCACCTTCCGGATATCACAACGGTAGCGGATTCTGATCAGGATTCCTTCCTGATGATGAGCAACAACACCACTCATCAGCCGACACTGCTTCAGGAACCTGAATACGTGCCTGCTGCAGTCGTGGACAATACTGAATTCGATGAGACGCACAAGGTCAGAAAGTCGTGGGATGGAGAAGAGCTGGCTTTCGTAAAAGACGCTCAGGTCACGCATTACCAGGTCAACATGGCGACTTTCCTGCAGCTCGGCAAGTGGTTTGACTACCTGAAAGAACAGGGAGTGTACGACAACACCAGGATCATTCTGGTATCTGACCATTCATGGGATCTCTGGCATAAGGAGAGAATCCTTCTGAAGGTGGATGTCAGGGGAACCGGCAATGAGAGATACTTCGACACGACAGCGCTCAACTGCCTGCTCATGGTAAAGGATTTTAACGCCGACACTTTTACTGTAGACAATAAATTCATGACCAATGCCGATACGCCTTATCTGGCTATGGAGGGCGAAGTCGACGACATGGTCAATCCTTTCACGGGAAATGAGATCAGAGAAGTGGCAGCGGGAGAAAAGGGCAAGGAAGTGATGTTCACGCATAACTGGCAGATCGACGACAATCAGGGGAACACATTCCTTCCGGACAGGTGGTTCAGCGTACATGATAATATATTCAACGAAAATAACTGGGAATATCTTGGAGTCTATTAGCGGAGCATATCTGAGGTAACGACATGCGTAAAGGCAAGACAAACATCAAGAAAACGATCAAAAAGCTCGGTAAAAAAGCCATCATAAAAGGATACCGTGTCGGGGTAGTCAATGACGAGATCGTGACATCTGTTGACATGTCTGTTGGCAGAGCTGAAAACCTGAGGATAGGCGGCAAGAAGTATGAGGCAAGGAACAATACCGTTAAACTGCCATATACTGCTGAGACAATGGCCGGAATTCTTGCCGGCGGAATGTCTGCTGATCTGGTGATCGGAAACAGAAAAAGAACCGCGGCTATCGCGCGTTCGTTCATGGTAGTTGAAGACGAAAAGATCGTTATCGAAAACAGACAATACGGGTATGACCGCAACGATCTTATCAAGCTGTCGGACATCAGTATCGGAGATACAGGTCTTTCTTTCAGTTATAAGAGTGTCGCCGGACAGCCGGACAAGCTGACGTTCGTCGTCATGGATAAGGACTTCAGGACAAAAGCCGTTTCACCGGTACTTTCCGGAGAGAGAGGCTCAGTCACGCTGGAAGACGTCCGGGCTATAGGCCGTGATGAAAGGCTGCAGCTGTTTGCTCTGACAGAAAAGAAAGCGATCCCTGCCGTCGTCGGCATCGACCGGAAACCGGAAGGAGTGACAGTCAGACAGCTGAACAACAGAGTATATCTGGAAGGGGACGGTTCCGGCTCTTATACTTTCAAGGCAGACAGAAGGCTGGCAGTAAAACCGTTCACGACAAAGACAAAGACAGTCGAATTCGATATCGAATTCGAAAATGACGAAGTGTTCCTTACGGTAGACCTTAAGAAGGCAGCAAGGGTGGTGCTTTTATGGCATGATCTCAGAACAGGCAATGAAGATGAGATAGCGACGGTCACATCGTCAAAGCATTCACTCATCGCTCTTAAGCCACAACTGGAAAGGAAACTGGTCCCGTTTGAGAGATATGCTCTGAGATATAAGATCATACAGAAGGAGAAGATCACAGAAAGCGGTTTCGTGTATGCTGATCTGCCAAAGAAGAGACTGTATTCAGAAAATGTTGTGCTGTCACATAACGGCAACCGTATAATGCGCATGTCCAACAGGTCGCTGGTGCTCGAAAAAGAGGACAGCATCCTCAGTTACCCGGAGAAATATGCATATGACTTCTCGGCAAGCGGATTCAAAGCTCATGCGCAAAACATCCGCCTTGAGGGACATGATCTCTGCTTTGATCTGTCCCTGCAGTCGACACTGCTCAGGATATCGTCCGTGTCGGTTTATGTAAATGATAACTACAGGAAAGAGTCGCGCTTTATTGAGGATGTCGTGTTCGATATGCCTGAAATGAAAAAGGAACTGCCGGTAAGGATCGATATGGAGCAGCTCAGCGACTTTTCCTACAACAACAGCAGGATAGCATTATGGGCAGGCGTCAGATATGTGAACGGCTATAGCGAAGATGATTTCATCTGCGCCGTTCCGAGAGAATACGCGGCCCGCGAAAGATTTTTGTTCGATCACACGAAAGACGGAATGTCTACTGAATTATACCTTGGAGAGAACCACTTCAACCTTAAGCTGTGGCACACCTCTGAGGAAGAGCTCAGAAAAGGCATCAACTATCAGGAAGGAAGGGAAGCTTACTTCAAAACAGTAAAGAGTGAAGATATAGACAACCATCTGATACTCTTCGAAACCAATCTCGGCAAGAATTACACCGGCAATCCGAAGTATCTGTATGAATATATGATCTCGCGGCCGGAATACAGCAAGTTCAAATATGTCTGGGTGTATCCGGACAAAGAGAACTGCCCTATCCCGGGCGATCCTGTCATCGTAGAAAGAGGTACCTCTGAATATTTTCATTACCTCGCGAAGGCAAAGTACAGGATCAACAATATAAGATTCCCGATCATCCATAAGAGGGAAGGCTCGGTATACCTGAATACATGGCATGGAACTCCGCTGAAGAAGCTGGGCTTTGATATAGAATGTGAGGGTCCTGAGAAGCATGCCTTTGCCGCGCTGTATCAGGAGAGTCTCAACTGGGACTATATGACAGTCGATAACGATTACGGTGAAGAAAAACTGACAGGAGCGTTCCGCTTCGAGGGAAAAGTCATCAAGAAGGGCTATCCTATCAACGATATCTACTTTGACGAGGACAGAAAAAAGAGAGTCTGCGAAAGGATAGAAAGGGATTACCCCGTCACCAAAGAGAAAAAGGTGATCCTGTATGCGCCGACATGGAGAGATCTCAAGGGAGATTATGTGCGAGGCTATGAATTCAGCCTGCCGTTCGACATCCGGAAACTATATGACGCATTCGGAGATGAGTATGTCATCATCGTAAAGCTGCACCATCTGATCGCTAACAACCTTGTCATAGATGAAAAGTATAAGGACTTTCTCATCAATGCCAGCGATGAAGAGGACATCATGGAGCTTCTGTGCAAGACGGATATCCTGATCACGGACTATTCGAGCGTCTTCTATGATTTCGCCAGCGCGCGCAAGCCTATGCTCTTCTATATGTATGACCTTGAAGAGTACCTCAATGAAACGAGAGGCACGTATATCGACGTAAATGATCTGCCGGGAGAGATCATAAAGGATGATGAAGGTCTTATCAGAAATATTCAAAGCATCAGAGATGGTAACTACCGCTATACAGCTCAGCTCAGGGCCTTCTGCAATGAATTCGCAAAATACTGCAAGGGAACTTCGTCCCGGGACGTTCTGGAAGCTGTGATAGATAAGGAGGATCTTAAATGATCAATGTTCTGGTTTTCCCTTGCGGCTCAGAGGTTGGCCTTGAGGTCAACGAAGCTCTGAAGAGAGACAAGCATGTCAGACTTTTCGGACTCAGCTCGGTGCCGTGCCACGGGAAATTCGTATTCGACAATTACATTGAGGGGATATCGTTCATCAGCAGCGACACGTTCATCGACGAACTCAACGCTGTGATCGATCAGTATGATATCGATGTGCTTATTCCGGCGTATGATGACGTGATCCTTTACCTGTCAGACAACAGGGACAAACTGAACTGCAGGCTGGTGACTTCAGGAGCGGAGACCTGTCATGTCGCGCGGTCCAAGGGACGGACGTATCAGAAGCTGGAAGGCTGCGATTTTGTTCCGCGCGTATACAGTCCGGATGAGATCACTGGATCCGACCTGCCGCTTTTCGCGAAGCCTGACATAGGCCAGGGGTCGCAGGGGGCATTCAGGATCGATACGCTTGATGACCTGCAGGTCATAAGAGACAGCGATGAAGAGTACTTGATATGCGAGCTCCTTCCGGGCAAAGAATATACTGTCGACTGCTTCACGGACATGGATGGTGAGATAATCAGCATGTCCATGAGAAGCAGAAACAGGATACGCAACGGTATCAGCGTCAATACTGCTTCGGTGCCGCTGACGGATGAGGTAAGAGCGATCGGCCGTGCCATCAACGAAAGGATCAGCTTTGACGGCGTCTGGTTTTTCCAGATCAAGAAGGCAGCCGACGGCAGATTCAAGCTTCTTGAGGTAGCGCCGAGAGTTGCCGGAAGCATGTCGCTCAGCAGGGTCAGAGGGTTCAACTATATCCTGAACTCCGTTTACCAGACCATGGGGGTAAAAGTCTCCGGCGTTGAGCACATGCTTGAGAAGATAGAAGAGGACAGAGCCCTTTCCAACAATTACAAACTGTTCCTGGATTACAGCACGGTCTACATTGACCTCGATGATACACTTATCTTTAAGGACAAGGTCAATACGGAGGCGATGGCCTTTGTATATCAGTGTGTCAACAGCGGAAAGAAAGTAAAGATACTTTCCAGGCACGCGCGCAGAGAACAGGATACACTGGATAAGTTCAGGATAGATGAAAGGCTGTTTGACGAGATCATCCACGTAGAGGATGAAGAACTCAAGAGCAGTTATATAAAAGAAAAAGACGCGATCTTTATAGACGATTCCTTCAGGGAAAGAGCCGATGTCTCGCGGGTCAACGGGATCCTGGTATTTGACATCGACTGCATTCCGGCTCTGACAGAGAATCAATGAACGGTGGGATATATGGCAAAACAGGTCACATTATCAGTAACGGTACTCAGCTTCAATAACGCGCAGTATATCGAAGACTGCCTTGCGTCGATAGAAAAGCAGGGTATAGACAGCTACGAGGTGTTTATCGTTGATGACTGCAGCAGCGATAATTCCATTGAAGTGATCAAAAACTACATCGCGGACCGCCCGCAGTTTCACCTCATAGAAAAGACGGAGAACTCCGGCGGCGCCGTATCCTCTCAGATCGGCGTTGAAAGAAGCACCGGAAAATACTGCTCGATAATCGATTCCGATGACATCATCGCCGACGGAGCGTATAAGCAGCTGATAAAGAGGATAGAAGAGGACGGTTCCGACTTTGCCTCGGGCATGCCTCTGATACTCCATTCCGGCTACCTGTATGGATTCATGCCGAATGAGAAAGAGACTTCGGTTTTTGCAGAGAATACTGTGATCAGCGACGATAAGGCCAAGGCTAAATTCAGCTGTGTTTTCAGCTACTGGAATTGCATCTTCAAAACGGAATTTCTCAAAAAGAACGACATCCACATGGCGAGCGGACTGCTGATAGCAGACAGACCTTTCCTCTTCGATGCTATTTATAAAGCAGACAGGATCAGCCTGGACCACACAGTCGTATATTACTGGAGAAAGAAAAACAATCCTAAGAAGCAGTCGATAACCGATCAGAAAAACGAGTACCGGGTGATCGCCGACAGATGCGACTCATTTGAAACGCAGGTAAGGATAACGCTTAAAAACACTGAAGAAAAAGGCTCTCTCAATCTGGGGATGTGGGAGAATTCTTTCGAGAGACTGTTTTACCCGCTGACAGAACTGCTGAGATCGGAGAAGATCGACAGGGACTTTTTCACGGTAGTATGTGACAGGTACAGGTTCCTGCTGACGGAATATGCCGGGCTTTTCAGACAGCTTCTGGACGCAGGACACATCGCGACCCTCCACGCATTCTATACAGTATGCCTTTTGACGCATGATTATGATGCTCTTCTGAACATCGCGGATGAAGAAACGATCCTTATAAAGCTGAGGGATCTGGCTACTGAAGAAGACAAGCCGATGTTCAGAGAGGCGATGTGCAAAGAGAATACTAAGATGGTCATGCAGAGGGTAGCCGCGGAAGGGGACAATGTATATGTATACGTCATGGTGCCTAACGACTACAAAGATCTGATAAAGGTCAACAGCGTGACTGCCATAAGCAGAGTATATAAAATGGACCGCTATGAGCTGGACTTTGACAACGACAGGTTTCGCTTCAATATCAAAGATCTTCCGGAGTCCATCTACTACTTCAATCTTTCGTATAATATAGGTGAAGAAAGCTACATGCAGGAGATGGGCAGAAGTCCGCTCCCGGCCCCGGTCCTGTTCTATGAAGATGACGATTTCCTCATCACGAGCAACCGCAATGGAGGAAATCCTCTTACTATCATGAGGAAGAACAGATATACTTTTGTAGGGGACAGCAAAAGACCCCGCATATTCGTGAACAACGATGACGGAGATATCGACAGGCTGTTCTTCTACAATGTTATAGACAACAGGGAGAGTGAGCTCGAGCGTATCAGTGACGATATATATCAGTTTGGGCTGAACGATCTTCCGGAGGGCAGAAACGTGCTGCTTGCGAAACACGGCAACGGCACTATCTCCACCGTCAACAAAGCACAGTTCACAAACAGCGCGAATCACATGAAAGCATATGAAAAGCTGTTCATGGCAAACGTGATCACGATAATCAAATAAAGCGGAGACAAGATGATGGATAAAAAAATATTGGTGACACAGTCCACGATACCGCCGATGGATGAATATATCCGTGAGATAGAGTCTCTTTGGGAAACCAAATGGCTCACTAACATGGGAAGCAAGCACGTGCAGCTCCAGCAGGAACTTGCCGCTTACCTTGGCGTAGAGAATATCGAGCTCATGGTCAACGGACACATGTCGATAGAACTTGGCATACAGGTCTGCGGCTTTGAAAGGGGAAGCGAGGTCATCACGACGCCTTTCACTTTCACATCCACGACTCACGCCATAGTAAGGAACGGTCTGAAGCCGGTGTTCTGCGATGTGAAGCCTGATGACTACACCATTGACCCGGAAAAGATCGAGGCGCTGATAAGCGATAAGACGGTCGCCATCATGCCGGTACATGTATACGGCAACATCTGTGACGTAGAAGCTATAGACAGCATAGCGCGTAAGCACGGCCTTAAGGTCTTATATGACGCGGCTCACACCTTTGGAGAAACCTACAAAGGCAAAGGCGTAGGCAACTTCGGAGACATGTCGTTCTTCAGCTTCCATGCAACAAAAGTGTTCAACACTATAGAGGGCGGAGCGGTCTGTTTCCATGATGAGAAGTATAAGCAGTCGCTTTACGACATCAAGAACTTTGGGATCCATGGACCGGAAGAAGTAAAGGCTGTCGGAGGGAACGCCAAGATGAACGAGTTCTGCGCTTCGATGGGGCTTTGCAACCTCAGACATGTGGACGAGGCGATCGAAAAGAGAAAGAAGGTAGTAGAACGCTACCGCGAAAAGCTTTCGGTCATAGACGGGATCAAGCTCAATGTCGTGCAGGACGGGGTCAAACAGAACTACGCGTATTTCCCGGTCGTGTTCGACCCTGAAGTATACGGGAAGAACCGCGACGAGGTCCAGGAGATACTGGCAGGATACGGGATCGGCTCCAGAAAGTATTTCTATCCGCTGACGAATTCCTATGATTGCTACGAATGGAAGTTCGACACCGCTGAGACGCCGATCGCGAAAAGTATAAGCGACAACGTATTGTGCCTGCCTCTTTACGCCGATCTGTCTCTTGAAGACGTAGACAGGATCTGCAGAATAATCACAGAGAAGTGCTGAAATGATTGAATCGATCAAAGAAATAGTAAGAGACCATATTCAATACAAAGACCAGATCAAGATGCTGGCTAAGTCAGATCTGATAAAGACGTATCGCGGCGCCGCCCTGGGCTGGTCCTGGGCGATCATCAAGCCGCTGATCACGCTCTTTGTGTTCTGGTTCGCATTTTCCGTAGGACTGAGGTCGGGCAAGCCGGTAGCGGGGTATTCCTTCTTCCTGTGGCTTGTAGCGGGATTCCTGCCATGGTTTTTCATGCAGGAGCTGATAACCGGCGGAGCCGCCTGTATCAGAAAATACAGCCCGCTCGTGACCAAGATGAAATTCCCTATCTCGATCATACCTACGTATTTCAATATCTCTCATTTATATACACATCTGGCGCTGCTGGTCATAACCATAGTGCTTTTTGCGGTCTCGGGACATATGCCGGACATCTATCTGCTGCAGATCCCGTTTTACATGCTTCTGATGGTGGCGTTCTTTATCGTATGGGCGCTCCTGGCGGGCATGCTTTCCGCTATCAGCAAGGATTTCCAGAATCTGGTCAATGCGCTTTCATCAGCGATCTTCTGGATGTCGGGTATCATCTATAACGTTGAGGATATCGAGAATACCTGGATAAGGGTCATGCTCAAGTTCAATCCGGTCACGGTAATATCCAGCGGCTACAGAAGAGCCTTCATTTATAAAAAGTGGTTCTGGCAGGACAAAGTATCACTGGTGTGCTTCTCGATCACCTTCCTGATTTTCCTGATCCTTGCGCTCACGGTATATAAGAAGCTGAGAAAAGAGATCCCTGACGTTTTATAGGTCAGCAGAAACGGTACAGATATATGAGCAATGAAGTAGTAGTCAGATTTGACAACGTCACAAAGATGTACAAGCTGTATAAGAGCAGCAGAGCACGCTTCAAAGGGCTGTTCAGCAAGAAAGTTCCGTACAAAGAGAACAAAGCTGTTAACGGAATGTCTTTTGAGGTAAGGAAGGGCGAGAGCGTAGCGCTGTTTGGACGTAACGGTGCGGGCAAGTCCACCATGCTCAAGATGATCACGGGCGTTACCTTCCCGACTGAAGGCGAGATAACCGTCAAAGGCAAGGTGTGCGCTCTGCTCGAGCTTGGTGCGGGCTTTGACGCCGAGTCGACAGGCAGGGAAAACATAAGGTTCAAATGCAGCCTCATGGGAATGAATGATGAAGAGATCGATGCGGTAGAAGATGATATCGTGCAGTTCGCGGACATCGGGGATTACATGGATCAGCCGCTGAGGTCCTATTCGAGCGGTATGAAAGCCAGACTCGGCTTCGCGATAAACGCCAACGCCCAGCCGGACATACTTATAGTTGACGAGGCGCTGAGCGTTGGAGACAGAAATTTCCAGAAGAAGTGCAAGGAAAAGATAGCCGAGATAATGGCTGACGACAATGTGACGCTTCTCTTTGTTACACACTCTCTCACGACGGCCAGAGATTTCTGTAAGCGCGGGATCGTGCTTGAGAAGGGAAAGATCCTATTTGACGGAACGATCGATGAGGCGATCAAATTCTACGAAACAAAATAGTTTAACTGATGAGAAATCCGTTACGATCGATAAAACGCAAAATCAAATACTATAAAAGCAGTGACCGCAAATACCGCGATCTCTGGTATTCATGTGATGTCGATGAACACTGCATAATGATAGAGCCGGGGCGCGGAGAGACCGTGTCGGGCAATATGTTTGCGATACTGAAAGAGGTGGAGACCGGACCGGAGTGGTCTGATCTCAGGCCTTTTTTCGTTGTTACGGAAAAGACGCGCAAAGAAGCCGAAAGGAAGATCGAATATTACGGTTTCAGTAAAGTAAAGCTTGTTGAGAGGATGAGCGATGAATACCTGAAGCTCCTCGCAACGTGCAAATACTTTTTTTCGGATAACACGTATCCGGCGGAGTTCTGCAAGAAAACTGACCAGGTACTGGTAAACACATGGCACGGGACCCCGCTCAAACACATGGGCAAAGCCAATCTTGAAGGTGCCCGCGGCATGAGCAACGTGATGCGCAATTTCTTCATGTCGGACCACGCTCTTTTCCCGAATGACTTTACGAGAGACGTCTTCATGAATGACTACCAGCTGAGTTCTCAATTCAGCGGCAGCGCAGTCATGCTTGATTATCCGCGGAATGACGCGCTCTACAATGAAGAGATGAGGGCTGCAGTGCGCAGGGAGCAGGGCATTGAAGATAAGCGCGTGTACGCGTACATGCCGACCTGGAGGGGCAGCGACTCAAAATCTGTCAGCATGGAAGATCAGGAGAGAGAGATCACCGGGTATCTGGCTGCGCTGGATGGATCGCTCGCGGACGATCAGCTGCTGTTTGTCAATCTGCATCCATTCGTCGGAAGCAGACTGTCATATGACAGCTATAAACATATAAGACCGTTTCCGGGCGAATATGAGACCTACGATTTCCTGAACGCGACAGACGCGCTCATCACGGATTACTCGAGCGTACTCTTCGATTATGCCGGGACAGGACGCAAGATAGTTCTGTTTACGTACGATCTGGAGGATTATCTTGAAAGCCGCGGCATGTATCTCGATATACGTAAGATGCCTTTTGATATCTGCCGCACTCCGGACGAGGTCATAGCCGGCCTCAACAGCGAAGGATCGGTCGCTGACAAAAGGTTCCTGGATACATTCTGCGCATACCGGCGCGGCGAAAAGAACTGCTCACGCAAGCTCCTTGAGATCGCTGCAGGAAGACAGAGCGATTCGGTAAAAATAATAAAGAGAGAGAATGACGGCCGTGCGAGGAACGTGATCGCAGTCAGGGATCTGAGCAAGGGCGTCACGAATGATCTGAAGCGGCTGATACAGAAGAATACTGAAGGCGGCGACCACGTCAGCGTGCTGTTTGGCGGAGGCATAAAGCCGGAATATATCGATACACTCAAAGAACTCGATACGTATGAAAACGTTGACTGGTACCCTTTGATCGGAGGCATCAGAGACGAAGACATGCCTCGCGAGGTAAGGCGCGTGCTTCCGGGCTGGCACATCGACAACGTCGGAAATTCAGATGATCTCAGAAGGAATTACCACAGACTCGTGTACCACCTGATACCCGTCAGGAAATATGCGATCCATGACAGAGGAGAGAACATAAGGATCTCGTTCCTGCAGGACAGGCTTTCCTATCTGGTCAGCGCCAGAGTAGGAGAGAGACCTTGTGAGCTCCAAAGGCGCGGAAACAAATACTTTATTGATATCCCTAAAGAGGATCTGACAGGATTCTTCTTCCGCAACCGCATAGCCCTGATCGATGAGTTCGGGGAGGAGCACCGGATCATATCCGGAAGACGCCTGCCAAAGATATTAAGTATAATCCATACTAAAGTCATAAAGCTTGGGATCAGCGCCGGAGGAGATGAAGAAGAAGACACGGCTCAGTCCGGCACAGGAGGGTCGATCTGCTATCTGCAGGAATACAGGACCCGCACGGATCTTCTGGTCAGACCGGCAAACTATACCGACAGCTTCGGACAGAGAGTCAGGATAGCGCTTGCGTATTGTGCCGCAAAACTCAAAAGAGGCGGAACGACTCCTATATTGCTGTATGAGAAAAACAGCGAAAGATATGAGGAATCTGCGTCAGTCCTGTTCGAGAAACTGCTCGATATGGGATATGGCAATGTTTATTACGTTATAAGAAAAGATTGCCCGGCGTGGAACGATGTGCCTGACAGGTACCGCTCAAAGCTGCTTGCAAAGTATTCATTCAGGCATTATCTGATGCTGTTCAGATGCAGGACGTTCATAGCGACCGAACGCATCACGCATAATATAGACCTCAGGCCGCTGAGCCCATTCCTGAGGTACTGGCTCGTACACGCGGGTTACAACTTCGTTTTCCTGCAGCACGGCGTTATGTACATGGTGTCGCTTGACGCCGAGAGGCGCGCTTTCTTCAGGCTGCGCGAACGCCCGGGATACAAGAACAGGATAGTGACATCTTCAGAACTTGAGGCCGACCACTTCGTTTATAGAGGAGGTTTCGATCGCGAGGAGCTGTATGTCTGCGGCCTGCTCAAATTCGACAGGGCGGAGAGAAATGAGACGCATGACCGCATCGTGATCATGCCTACCTGGAGACCGGGAGAGGCAAATCTCGCGACTGAGAACTTCCGCGAGACCACTTATTTCAAGTTCATACAGAAGATATACGACGCGGTGCCGGACGATCTGAAAGATAAAGTTGTAGTGCTGCCGCATCCTTTGATCAAGAAGAGCGCTGTTGCCGCAGCGGAATCCGGCGGAGACATCGGGGACCGCGACGTGATAAGGCTGATGCTGCCTGACGTGACTCATGAGGAGACCCTCAGGATGACCGATACATTGATCACGGATTATTCATCGATCTCATACGACGCGTTCTACCGCGGGGCAAACGTTATATTCGACTGGGAAGAAAAGGATGATACGATCGCTTATTACGGAAAGTCCTCGAGGCTGATGCTGACGGAGGACCTCGCGTTCGGCGAAGTGGCATACGACAAAGAACAGCTGAGAGAATCGATCATAAGAACATACGGCAAGGCTCAGAAAAAAGAGCATATCGAAAGGTTCCGCAAGATAGTGACGTATCACGACGGACGGAATACCGAAAGATTCATAGAGATGGCGAAAAAGGACGGACTGCTTTAAAAGATGGAACGAGAGGGCAGAAAAAAGATCGCGATAATAAGCCGTGAGAGCGACAGCAAGACGCTCGACGTCTCCATGCTGGAGGCAGAGCTGCTTAAACGCGGGCATAAAGTGAAAGTGCTCAGCAAGCTCCTGACCAAGGAGAAGTCTTTTAAAGCGCTCGGATATATCGGTCATGTGATCAGACAGGAGGCTGCGATACTCGATTCCGATGTTGTAGTGCTTGACACATACTGTATACCGGCCAGCATGATCCCTCACGGAAAGGGGACCAGGGTGGTCCAGATGTGGCATGCTCTTGGCGCTGTCAAGAAGTTTGGCTGGCAGACGGTCGGCAAGGAAGGCGGGTCTTCCGAGAAGATGGCTAAGCTGATGAAAATGCATAAGGGATATGATCACGTCATCTGCTCCAGCGACGTGACTGCCGAATACTTCTGTGAGGCTTTCAGGACAGAACGCGGGAAGATAGTAAAGTGCGGACTGCCACGCATCGACTATATCAAAAGCGTCACTGCCGGCGACAGACATGATGAGATGGCCGCTAAGATACTCTCAAGATATCCTCAGCTGAAGGAAGATGGCAGAAAGACGATACTCTACGCTCCGACCTTCCGCAGGGGCAAAACGGTCGACGTGCAGAGCCTCGCAGACGCGCTGGATCCCGGGAAATCCGATCTGGTGGTGAAGCTGCATCCGCTCTACAGAGGGGGCACTGCCGTGGGCGAAAGCGGTTCTGCACAGGCAGACACTGCTCAGAAAGGCATCATCTACGATGAGGAATTCTCCACATTCGACTGGCTGTCGGTGGCAGACATGATCATCAGCGACTACTCATCACTGGTCATCGAATCAACGCTTGCAGACAAGCCTCTGTTCATATATGCCTACGATCTTGAGGATTATGCGGAGAACACGGGCCTGAACATCGACTTCGAAAGCGAGCCTGTCGCGCCGTATGTTTTCAAAGACGCAAAGAAACTGGCTGACTGCATCGAAAAAGAAGATTACGACATGGACGCTCTGCGTGCGTTCAGGAACAGATATATAGATGTTGATACGGATAAATGCACTGCCGCGCTGGCTGATTTTATAGTATCCCTTTCCGGACGCAGTACAAAACCATGAAAAAGAAAAGGGCTGATACAACGTTGGTAATAGTGCTCGCATTGCTGATCCTCCTTGTCATTATTTCTCTGGTGTGGATACTGCACATAGGAAACCAGAGGAGTATCGCGCGGGCGAGGGATGAAGCCGCCAGGGAACAGCAGGAGGCACAGCAGAAGGCAGAAGAGGAAGCAGCTGCCAAAAGGGCTGAGGAAGCAGCGATCGCATCACACGTGTATTCGCACCGCGGCTCCGCCGGTCCCGAAGAGCATACTTTCAAGGCTTACGATGCAGCCATCGAGGCCGGGTCGCACAATATTGAACAGGATGTCGTCATTTCGTCTGATGGAGTTCTCTACGTTTCGCACGATCTTAATGCCGTGACTATGACAGGCTACAACGGAATGTATGAGTATATAAGTTCTGAGACCATCGACAGCCTTACGACAGAGGCGGGCAATAAGGTGCTCAGGCTCAGCGAGGTCTTTGATAGGTACGGCAGGGACATCAACTACATTATCGAGCTGAAGCCCGACAGTGATGCGTGCATAGAGGCGTTCGAGGCACTTGTGGACGAGTACGGTCTCGCTGATGTCATAACCGTGCAGTCGATGTACTCTCATGTGCTCGAAACTCTGGAAGAGAAGTATCCCGACATGCCTAAGCTCTACGTGTGCAGGAGCCAGGGGGACTTTGAATACGCTTTAGACAAATCTTATATAGATATTATTTCAGTGAAGGCGTCCGCCGGCCTCATGACCGGGAGCAACTGCAGCGCGGCGCACGAAAACGGCAAGGCTTTCAGCGCGTGGACGCTCGATACAGAAGAATCGATAAAGGATGCCATAGACATGGGCGTAGATACATACTTTACCAATGACACGCCGCTCGCGCTCTCTCTTGAGAGAGAATACAGAAATAACTAATGCAGACACGGAGGTCAGCGATGAATATAACTAAGACATTCAAGAAGGCGGTATTTGACATCGCAAAGAAGAACAAGACATTCCGCCGGGTCTTCAGGGGCAGCAGGGATGCAGCTTACCGGGCTAAAATGACGCTTGACGATCCGTTCGGCAAGATCGATGATAAGCTGGTATACTTCCGGACTTTTTCCGGACGCGGCTACAGCGATTCACCGAAGGCCATGTATGAGTACATGCTGACAGCTCCTGAATACAGGGACTACAGGTTCGTCTGGTGCTTCAAGGAGCCCGAGAAGTACGACTTTCTGCTGAAGAACGACCGCACTGAGATCGTGAAGTTCAGGACCATGGCAGACAACAAAGCTCTTAGAAGGGCAAAGTACTGGATCACGAATTACCGCATGCTCAATCATCAGTATCCGCGCAAGGGACAGGTCTATCTGCAGTGCTGGCACGGAACGCCGCTCAAGAGGCTCGGATATGACATCATCGAGAGCGACAACGCGATGAATTCCCTCAAGGAGATCAAAGAAAAGTACAGGACTGATGCCCGTAAATTCTCGTATATCCTTTCACCTTCGCCTTTCGCGACCGAGAAATTCGCGACTGCATGGAACCTGAACGAGACGGGCCAGAGAGGAAAGATCATAGAGAAAGGATATCCGCGCAATGACAGGCTAGCCGTCGCGGATGAGGAGGAGCGCACGCGTCTCAGAAAAGAGCTGGGCGTAGAGGACCGGAAGGTCATCCTTTATGCTCCTACCTGGAGGGACAACCAGCACACGAGCGGCCAGGGCTACACATACAAGACCGAGGTCGATTTTGACAAGCTGCAGAAGGAACTGGGCAGTGAGTACATCATTCTCTTCAGAGCGCACTATCTGGTCGCCAACAGCTTTGACTTCGGGCGCTACGAAGGCTTTGTCAAGGACGTGTCGTCATATCCCGACATCAATGACCTTTATATCGCGTCAGATATACTTGTCACAGACTACTCGAGCGTGTTCTTCGATTTCTCGATCCTTGAGAGACCTGTCGTTTTCTATATGTATGACCTCGATCATTACGCGAACGAAATGAGAGGATTCTATCTTTCGATCGAAGAACTTCCGGGACCTATAGTCAAAACCGAGGACGACCTCATTGCCGAGATAAGAAAAACGGAAGGATGGACAGCGGACGAAAAGTATCTGGAGTTCAAGAAACGCTTCAATCCATACGAAGACGGCAACTCCTCCAAGCGCGTCCTGTCAGAGGTGATCCGGGAGTCTTAATATATATATAGATTAACAAGCATACAGATTGATTGAATACATCCGCCCCGGCAGATATGATTCCTTATACGATAAATAGTACAAGGAAAAGTGTCGGGGTATTATTATGGATGTTTTGAGACAAACCAAACGGGCGCTGGCAGTCATTTTGGTGGCAGTGATGGTGCTATCGCTGTCATTCACCGATGTTCACGCGGCCAGCAGCAAGGTATGGCTGACCAGCTATAACACTCCTACTACTGTCAGTATGGGACACTCTTATAGTATCAAGGGCTGGATCAAAGCCAGCAAGAAGATCTATTCTGTCGAGATCGGAATAGCCAATGCCGATACTGAGCAATGGGAGTATAAGTACACAAAGTACAAGATCAACAGCAAGTCCTTCAATATCAAGAAGGCCGATCTGACGCTGAAATTCGGCAACCTGAGCCCCGGAACATATTACTACAGGATCCATGTAAAACTTAAAGGTGAGAAGTACGTAAATGTTCTGAACAAGAAGTTTACGGTCGTGGACCAGACCGCCAGCACGGTAGATCTTACTGCGGCTGACAACACCGGCATCTCGCTGAGCGGAGCCAATGCGCCGGACACCTATACTGTAGGTAAGGAGTTCAAACCTAAGGGAACGGTCTCCTCAACCAGCAAGATCAAAAAAGTCGAAGTGGGTATCGTTTTCTCCGCGACCAACAAGTGGACGGACTATAAGTACACTGCCAATGTGAACACTTACAACTTTGACCTCAGCAAGACCGCATCGACACTGAAGTTCGATAAGATCCCGGCCGGAGCATACCGTTACAGGATGTATGCTCACACTGAGGACGGAATAAAGATAGTATTCAACAAATCATTCACCGTAAGGGCAAGCAATAAGCCTCAGCAGGCGGTCAACTGGGCGGTCAATATCGCGAATGACAATTCATTCTCATACGGCAAAAAGCCGGAAACCAGCAGACTTGGATGCTACTTCTGCGGCACCAACCAGAAGAGGAAGCCAAAGGGATATGAGAAGACATACGTATGCCTGACATTCCTTGGAGCGGCCTATGCACACGGCGCTAAAGACCCTGAGATCCTCAAGGCATGCCAGAACTGCAAGATGGTAATGTACTCCAACAATGACAACTTCAGCAAGTTCTCCTGCTGGATGAAGATCGGATCATGCAAGGAACTGGCGATAGGAGATCTGCTGCCGGGAGACGTCATAGTTGACTGGTCGGCGGGCAACAACAACGGACATGTATGGATGTTCGTCGGAGGGGACAAGTTTGTCGACGCTGAAGGCATCGCGGATTGCTGGGGAGCGAACTCCATAGCAGTCAGGTCGGGAGCCGCAAGGAAACTCGCGGCCGAGGGCAGAGACAGCAGCCTGAACTACGTAATGAGATACATCCACTAATAAAGAAGCAATAATAAAAGAAGCAGGCGGTCGTTACGCCTGCTTCTTTATTGTGATCGACCGAATGCTTTCGGATATAGTCTTGTCACATTCTTCAAGCGATCCCGGATCATAAAGGATGCCTTCCAGAACGTATACAGACATCCCGTCTTCTTCCTGTACTGCGAAGTAGAATGAAGAACTGGTGTATATACTTCCGGAACTCGCTTTTTTCGAATCCTCATTTGATGTGATACGGAATCCGTGAAGGTCTCCCTCCTGCAGAGGCTGGTGTGTGCTGTTATCATCCTCTGTGACTTCCCAGTCATCGAACCAGTTATCAACTGTCTTGCCCTCTGCTATTTTGGAGTTTGGTGTGAAAGAGTCTCTGTAAAGCGATATGTCATAAAGAGGCTCGTTCTCATCACTTCTATATGAAGCTGTCACAGCGCGTGGCACCGAAGGGAAATCCGCATCCTCACTGCCCCATGTATAAGAGATGTTGTAGGAAACATTGCCTTCTGTCGAAACATCTGCGGAAACATCGTTTACAAAAAGTCTCCCATCTGAGCAGGTGATATGATCCACTTGTGCCGGATCCGTGTAAACCATATCATCGTTCCTGTTGAGAGATACTGACCGCAGGAATACCGGTATGCATACGACCAGCATCACGAGCTCGATCAGAACGATGATGGCAGCGGTCTTCCTTGGAAGGTACTTAGGAAGGTTCGGAAGGAGCTTTTTATTTTTCGCCTTTTTCTCAGGGCTCGCTTCCGCAGGGGATCCGGCATCTGCTGACTCGCCGGGATCTTCCTCAGATGCTTCTTCAGTCCCGCTCTCTTCTTCAGCCTGAGGCTCGACTGGTTCAGGCGCATCCTCCGGCATGACATCTGCTGCCGCTGCTGCTGACTCTTCTGTCTCTTCAGTTGTCTTTTCTATAGTTTTCTCTTCGTCCATACTTTAAGCTTTCAAATGATTATTCAACGATTTCATATTTTACCAAGCAATCAAGCAATTGCACAATACTTATGCTATAATATTCCTGCACTTTTCACATAAAAGATGCATTTAAGGAGACTGCAGTTGTTATTTTCAAGCAATATATTTCTATTCGTATTCCTTCCCGGAGTCATTCTGATCTACTACACCATTCTTAAATGGTCGAGGCCTCTTCAGAATATTTTTTTGCTTGCTGCAAGTCTTTTCTTTTACGCATGGGGCGAGCCGAAATTCGTTCTTGTAATGATGCTGTCCATCATCATCAACTGGGCAGCCGGCATGGTAATATCAGCCTTCGAAAAACAGGACAACAAAACAGGAGAGAAAGCGGCGCTTTCTGCCGCCATATTCTTCAACCTTCTTATCATTTTCATATTCAAGTATCTTGGCTTCACGGTAAGCAACATCGATTCGCTGTTCGGAGCAGATATAAAAGTTCCGGATATAGCGCTTCCTATCGGTATTTCATTCTTTACTTTCCAGGCCATTTCTTATGTTGTGGACGTGTACCGCGGCAAGGCAGGGGTGCAGAAGAACATCCTTTATGTCGGGCTTTACATATCTTTCTTCCCGCAGTTGATCGCCGGACCTATCGTCAGGTACGAGACTATTGCAGATCAGATCAACAACCGCAGAGAGACGTGGGAGGGCTTTTGTGACGGAGTCAGTAGATTCATCATCGGATTCTGCAAGAAGATACTTATTGCGAACAACCTGGCGCTGGTGGCAGACAAGGCTTTCGAGCTTTCGGGACTCGGGGAGCTCTCGACGGGCATGGCCTGGCTGGGCGCCATAGCATATACACTCCAGATATTTTATGACTTCTCCGGGTATTCGGATATGGCCATCGGACTTGGAAAAATGTTTGGTTTCCAGTTCCTTGAAAACTTCAATTATCCGTATATATCGAGATCGGCAGCTGAATTCTGGCGCAGATGGCATATGTCTCTCGGCACCTGGTTCAGAGACTATGTCTATATCCCGCTCGGCGGAAGCCGTGTGAAGACCGGCAGGCACATACTGAACCTGTTCATCGTCTGGCTGTGCACGGGAGTCTGGCATGGAGCAAACTGGACATTCATACTGTGGGGCATGATGTACTTTGTGCTTCTGGTGTTTGAGAAGTATTCGAAGTTCAACGATTGGACCGGGACAGCGACCGACAGCATCAAACGCATATATGTGCTGTTCTTCATCATCATGGGATGGATACTGTTCAGGGCTGATGATCTGCCTGCCGCTGCCGCTTATTACAAGTGCTGCTTCGGAGTATCAGGAGGACCGCTGACAGACAGCAATTTCATCGAATACATCCGGCAGTATTCAGTATATCTGGCCGCCGGCATCCTGTTCTCGATGCCTGTGGCAAAATGGGTCAGGGACCACACAAAGAGGACGGTCGCGGGAGATCTTCTGTATTCGGCATGCCTCGCCGCGCTGTTCATCGCATCGATATCCTTCCTGGTCAAAGGAAGTTATAATCCGTTCATCTATTTTAATTTTTAGGAGTTGGTATGGGCAAGACAGGCAAAATGCTGCTGACCATATTCTTCATAGTGACAGTAGTTCTGTTTGGAGGAACGACGCTGCTGCAGGCCCGCGGCAGCATCCTTGAGGTCGTCAGAAACGACTCCATATCTGAGATCCCGCCGGCGATCGAAGCAGAGCTGACGGACAATTTCAAGAGCCGCAACAACTGGATCAATATCAATGGCCTGTTCCAGAGGATGATCGGCGTCACCGTGATACGTGATGCCGGCGACATCGATGTCTTCAAGATGTCGAACGGACAGCTGACATATGAGTATCCGGACTGCGACATGACCTACGCAGCGCAAGAAGTCATCAGCCTGGACAGGTTCGTCAAAGAGAAGGGACTCGACTTCATGTATATCCAGCTGCCATGCAAGGCATACACTGATGAGATCATGCCCCCGGGCACACACACCTACGGATATGCGGATTCAGATGAACTGATCAGCCGGCTGAAAGCTAACGATGTTGATATTCTGGACCTCAGAGAAGAGATAGAAAAGGAAGGCTTCGATATCCCGCCGCTGTTCTTCAACACCGACCATCACTGGAAGCCTTCGACAGCACTGTGGGCTTCGAAAGTCATATCCGAAAAATTTGCCGGGACCATTGATGGCTACTATTACGATCCGGATATCTACAACGCGGACAATTATGAGAGGAAGGTATATGAGGACTGGTTCCTTGGTTCGCTTGGCAGACGTACGGGAGTGTTCTTTGGCGGCCTGGATGACTTTGAGACACTGATCCCGACTTTTGATACAGACTTCGATCTTTATACCGAGTCGCAGACCAACGGGTCCCCTAAAGAGAAGTCCGGACCGTTCAGCAAGTCGCTTATGAAGCTGAGCATACTGGATAAGAAAGACTATTTCAGCCCAATGACTTACTTCACATACATGGGCACGGAATACCGCCTGAGCGACATCACAAACAACATGGCGGACAATGACAAGAAGATCCTTATTTTAAGGGATTCCTTCTCATGCGCATTGCTTCCGTATCTCTCTCTGTCAGCCGGAGAGATAACGGCCATAGACATGAGATATCACAGTGAGCTGAAGATCAAGGAATATATAAACAACAACGATTTTGACGCCGTAGTAGTCGCGTACAATCCAAGCATGTTCAGAGAAGAAGGGGCGTTTGATTTTGACAGATAAAAGATAATCAGTTGTTAAGAACGCCGAGTTGTGTTAAAATGTACATCTGATAGCAGGCCGTAACCGTAAGAGAAAATACTTATGTGGAGAACTAATAGAACACGGATATTGATCATAATAACGTCTGCACTCCTTCTTGTAGGAGCGCAGTTTGCGTATGCGAAAGATTCGACCGGAATGACGGTTTTCAATACAAATCTGATCACAACTGACGTGGACGCAACATATATCGAGGGCAAAGTCGATAATGCTGTCGGACAGACGATATCCGTAAAGATCGGCCCAAGAAGCGTAGCTGAAAAGACTATGCCTAACACCGGCGGGGAAGCATCGTTCAGGATCAAGATCCCGGGCAAATTCATCAGCAAAAACATCATGACGGTATACACGGTCAAAGAGAAAGACCCTGAGACCGGAAAGACACTGGATCGCGAAAGAGTAGAGGTCAACTTCGTTGACAGAGAACAGCAGGAGATCACTCTTGATAAAGAAGATTACGATCTCACATTCCCGGGCAATGACAGAGAAATCTCGGCTGAAGCAAGCTCCGGCGATGATCTGATCTACAGCTCCAGCAATCCGGACGTCGCTACTGTCGATGAAGACGGCAAGATCACCACGACCGGCGAAGGCGACGCTACTATAACAGTAAAGCAGATCGGAAACGGTCAGTATGATGAAGCTGAAGCGTCATTCAATGTCTCCGTAGAGGAGATAGATGCTTATACCGTTACATATCACTCCAGCGCAGATAAGGATGAGACAGTAAAACAGGTCATCCCTAACGGCTCCACAGAAAGCCTGCAGGAGAACGGCTTCGAATACGATGAGCGTGAGTTCCTCGGATGGGCCGCGTCAGATGACGGACTGGTAGAGTACACGGATGCTCAGTCGGTCAGCGACCTCGGAGAGCCGGGCGACAACATCGATCTGTACGCTGTGTGGACAGGCGACGGCATCAGAGCGGCGGTCGCATGGGCAGTAAAGATAGCCAATGACGATTCGTTCACATACGGTAAAAAACCTCAGACGAGCAACCTGGGATGCTACTTCTGCGGAACCAACCAGAAGAGAAAGCCTAAGGGATATGAGAAGACGTATGTATGTCTCACATTCGTGCATGCAGCATACGCACACGGCGCAGGAGATCCGGTGATGCTGAGAGAATGCCAGAACGCAAGCCATGTGCTCTCGGTAAACAACGATAACTTCTCGCACTATTCATGCTGGCAGAAGGTCGGACTTACAAAGAATCTTACGATCGATGATCTTCAGCCGGGCGACGTCATATGCTGGTACTCATCATCCGGATACAGCAATGGCCATATGGCGATGTATATAGGAAACAATCAGATCTGCGACGCCGAAGGCATCAAGGACTGCTGGGGACCTGCTTCGATAGCAGTTCGCGGAAACGCTGCCGGCCAGCTCAGAAGCGCCACAAGGCACAGCTCAAAGAGCTACGTCATGAGATACGTAGGCTAGATAAAGCAGTATATATAAAGACAACGATTTAAAGGATGATCCAACAAATCATCCTTTTATTATGGTAAAATTAATTCACTATGAAAAGAATTCTGATACTGGGCGCGGGCAACGCGCAGATAGACGCAATTGAATATTGCAAGGCTCACGGATACGAAGTGGTCGGCTGCAGTTATACGACTGTTGACTGCGGTATTCCGCATCTCGATATATTTGAGCAGGTCGACATCAAGAGTGTAGAAGGAGTGGTGGCTCTGGCGCAGAAGTACGGAGTTTCCGCGATCTATTCGATAGGTTCGGATCTTGCGATGCCTACCGTAATGATGGCAAGCACACAGCTCGGACTCCCTCACTTTATTACCGCAGAGACCGCCGAGATCTGTCACTCCAAAGGAAAGATGAGAGAAACTCTGGGAGGCAGCTTCGAAGGCAACGCGGCATATATGGTCTGCGGCACTCTTGAAGAGGCGCTGCGCTATACGGGCTTTCCGGCAATGATGAAACCGGTAGACTCGCAGGGACAGCGCGGATGCTTCAAAGTGGAGTCTCCTGAGGATATAAAAGCGCATTTCGCAGCCTCTCTGGACTATTCCTTCGAAGGAAAGGTCATAATTGAGCAGTATATAGACGGACCTGAAGTCTCAGTCAACGCCTATATGCAGGACGGCAAAATGAAGTTTGCCCTCGTGAGCGACCGCTATGCGTTCGATGAACTTCCGGGAGGTATAATCAAGGAGCACAGGGTACCGTCTTCCTTCGCAGATGAAAAGGCGCAGGCAAAGACCGTTGATCTTGCCGCCAGAGTCGCGGCAAAGATAGGCATCAATAACGGCCCGTGCTATTTTCAGATAAAACTCAGGGACGGCAGAGAACCGGTGATAATAGAGGTAACACCGAGACTGGACGGCTGCCATATGTGGAATCTGATAAAGCATTACTGCGGAGCCGATCTTCTGGATGCCTGCTTCAGACATCTCCTTGAAGGAGAATCAGTGCTTGATGAAGACTACTCATTTCCAAAAGAAGAATACAGCCTTGAGTTCATGAGCAAGGAGCCGAATACGACATTCGCGGGGTCAGATTTCGACATTGAAGGAGCCGAGTATGTCTGCTACTACTACAACGATGGCGACAGGGTGCTCAGGATAAACGGCTACATGGAAAAGTGCGGATATGTCATCCGCAAAACGGGCAGAATACTATAACTACGGAGGCATGCTTAAATGAGCATTCAGAAAAAACTCAAAAATGTATATACAGTATGGTACCTGCTGACGCTCAGAAGATCGTTTGACGGGGATCCTAAAAAGATAAAGGCCGATCAGAACCGCAAAGTGCACAGACTGATGAAGAGGGCTTACAGGATCCCGGTGTACAGGGAGAAATTTGAGCTTTCGGGAACGACTCCGGCTGACTATCATTCAGCAGAGGATCTCGTCAAATTCCCGACACTCACAAAACCTGAGCTCCGTCTCTGGATGCAGCAGGAATGGGACGATCATCCGGAAAAGCATGATGATATCAACATCCTCAGCACAAGCGGATCATCCGGCACTCCGCTGAAGATGCTCTATACGCAGAAAGAACAGGCATGCAGTGATGCCAACTGGGCAAGAGCTCTGGCAGCGGCCGGATACAGACCGCTTCGCGGCAAAATGTATTCATTCTCGACAAGCCACAAGGGGCCGCGTAAAAAGGACAGAGACTCTATCATTCAGAAGTTTGGGCTTATGCGCCGCAAGGTCGTAGGCGAGGATCACATCGTCGGAGACGGCATCGCCGACCTTATAGCTGACATCAACGATTACAAGCCGGATCTTATCTGTCTCAGACGCAACGTCATGGTCAGAATGGTCGCTTATGCTGAAGAGCACAACCTGAAAATATATAAACCGAAGTTCTATGCGCCTATCAGCGAAATGGTCGATGATGTGACACGCAAGCTGCTGGCCAGAGCTCTCGGGCCGGGACTCATTGACGCATACGGAGTATCGGAGATGGGAAGCTTCATATATCAGTTCCCTGAGAAAGACTTCAGATACGTTGCCAATGATATCGCGGTCGCCAACGTATATAACGATAACAACGAGCTCGCCGATGACGGCCGTATAGTCGTCACGTCTCTCTACAAGCATACATATCCGCTGATCAACTACGAGACGCTCGATCTTGGCAAGTCATTTGTAAAGGACGGCATCCGTTACTTCACGGATATCGAGGGCCGCATGAACGATCTCGTCAAGCACGAGGGAGGTGCGGATTCATCAGCGCTCCAGCTGATGAGGATCGCGAATCACACGGTCGGACTCTCGCAGTTCCGGTTCATCGAGGAGACTTATCACGACATGAAGATCCAGCTCGTCTCCGATCCGTTCAACAAGACCATGACAAAAGAGCAGATAGAAGAGAGGTTCATCACAGAGGTCACCAAGCTCTACGGCGATGAATTCAGGATCACCATCGAGTGGCTCGACGAGCTGCCGCCGGAGAAGACGGGCAAGCAGAGATGCTTTGTCTGCAATGTGAAATAATAATATGAAGATAGCATTGACGGGAGCGAGCGGCTTCATAGGGACAGAGCTGCTTGTCGTAATGAATAGAAGAGATGACGTCAGTGTCATCGCTCTCACAAGGGACGCTTCGGGATGTGAAGATACTGAACGATGCGAATGGCGCGGCACGGACTACTCGGAGGACAGCCTGAAGGAGGCGCTGAGAGGCGCAGACACGGTGATCCATCTGGCCGGTGTGCGCGGCACGGAAAACGACCCTGAAAAGTTTGCCGTCAATGAACAGATGACCGCGAACATTCTTGATGCCACGGCGCACTGCGGCGCAAAGCGCATCGTTTTCGCTTCTACGATGTCAGTCTATAACGACGACGGACTGATCCCATGGAAAGAGGATGCCCCGCTGAAGGGACGTTCATGTTATGGGGATTCCAAGGCAGAATGTGAGAAACTGATAACAGACTTCGCAGAAAGGACAGGCATCACCTATGGTATCGTGCGCATAGCCCAGGTACTGGGCAAGGGTGAAAAACGCCGCGGTATGATGAATGTGTTCCTCGATACCGCACGTGACCACGGCACCATCAGGGTGATGGGCAAAAGCATCGCTAAAAAGCAGTACATATATGTAAAAGATCTTGCGGAGATCCTGATGATACTGGCCGCCGGCAACGAGAATTTAAGCGATGATGAAAATATCATCGTAAATGCCGGCATGCCTCAGGCATATACGAACCTCGAGGTAGCGCGTATAGTAAATGAGGTCTATAAAAATCCGGCTCCGATAGAATACGAAGATTCATATCCGGAAGCCGGGAGACCATTCCTGATGGATATAACAAGATTAAAAACTGCTTTAGGGTACGAGCCTCTTGATATGAGGGAAGCGGTTATGGCATTTAGAGATGCAGATACTCAGCCATATTGAAGCGTGCCGTCTCTATGCGGCTTCTCATGAGCCTGAGCTCGTTCCTTTCGTCAAGCATGTATACAGATGGAAGGTCTCTTGAAAGAAACATCGAGAAACCTTCATATACAGAATAGGCTCCGGTCCTGTAGAAGATGAGCCTGTCGCCTTCTTTAAGACCTGTGAACGCGGCACCTCTTGCAATGACATCCGCCGTCGTGCACAGGCTTCCGCAGAGAGTCCATTTCTCTTCTTCTCCACCGGCCGATCCATCAGCAGGGATGTGTGTGATCACAGGTATCTGCATGCCCTGGATCTGACCGTCGTATTTCATTTGGTGCAGACCGCCGTCCAGTATGGCGTAGTGCGTGCCGTCGTTGAATTTGGTGTCCGCTACGGTGTTTACGAGCCATCCGCACGGAGCCGCGAAGAACCTGCCCATCTCGACTGTGAGATGGACTCTGTGCGACAATTCGCGTATGCAATCTGATATGTCGGAAAGACGCGCGGCTTCCTTATCATCCGCGTCCGCGGCAAAATAGTCAACAGCAAGCCCCGTTCCGTACTCGATGCGCTCTGTAGTGAAACCGAGTTCTTCTTTCAGCCGGTCGATAAGCTTGTTGAGGCGCGCGATCTCCTTTATGATCTCTTTAGGTCTGGTCTTCTGTGTTCCCGTGAAATAGTGAATACCCTTTATATCCGTACCAGGATACGAGTCTCTGTCCGCGATGACTCTGAAAACATCGCTTTTATCCATGCCGAACTGGCTTTCGCATGAAAGCCTGACCAGAACTTCAGCAGTGATCCCCCTCTCCGACGCGGCCTTGCTGATATATCTCAGATGGTTTTCACTTTCAGCGGTTAGTATCCTCACGCCGTAGTCGATCGCCGTATTGACTTCCGCCTGTGATTTGTTGACGCCCGAGAATATGATCTTTGCGGGATCTATATCAAGAGCCCTGCAGATCTCAAGTTCGCCCGGGCTGCAGACCTCGATCTTTGAAAATTCCTCAGGCAAAACAGCGAGCAAAAAAGGATTTGCTTTTATTGAATAACAAATGTCAGTGTCTTCTCCGAAGGCTTCTTTTACCATCTTTGCTCTTGCGGCAAAGGCTTGCGCGGAGAAGACGTATGCAGGGGAAGCGACCTCCCCGAAGGCTTGTCTGAGTGCGGATTGCACGGTCATTACTCCTCTTCCTGAAGTTTTTCGATCAGCGCGAGCATGGCCTCTGCCGAATTGAAATTCTCCGGTACGAGGTTGGCAGGCCTGATAGTGATATCGAATGCGTCGTTAAGATTGCCTACCAGCGATATGATATCGAACGAATCGAGTATGCCGCCGGTAACAAGGGATTTCTCAGCTGCAAAGTCAACGTCAGGTCTGAGTTCTTCCAGGATCTCCATCAATTCTTCCATTTTTGATTCCTCCAGTTCTGTTTTATTATTTCATCATTTCTTTTAATTCACTCATCGCGATCTTGCCGTTAGGCAGATGAGGCATCTCATCGAGAGCCACCAGTTTGCGCGGTACCATAAAGGCCGGCATGTCCGCTCTGAATCTCAGTGTTATCTCTTTTGCGGTCGCAGGACCTGCATAGAACAGATAGATCAGTTCACGTGCTTTGTCGTAGAGAGACGCGCATTCTGTGACGCCGTCTACGGTCAGAGCATACGCCTCGACTTCGGCGAGCTCGACTCTGTGGCCCATGTGCTTTATCTGCCTGTCCATGCGGCCGTGGAAGTACAGTTCGCCATCCTCTCCGATATGCCCGAGGTCGCCGCAGAGATATATCATCTCCGGATAATCGTCATTCAGAGGATTCTGCATGAAGACCTTTTCGGTCTGCTCTTTTGATCTGTAATAACCTATCGCAAGGCATGGACCCTTGACGCATATCTGGCCGATCTCTCCGTCCGGAGTCTCGGACCACTCGCCGCTTTCTTCGTCATGCGTGAGCAGCAGTATCTGATAATGCTTATATGGCCTTCCGATAGGAAGCACGGTATCATCTGTGACAATGTCCTCGAGCACATAATATGTGCATGACGCGGTCGCTTCCGTAGGACCGTACTGGTTTATGAACGTCACATCCGGGAGATTTTGCTGCCAGACGCGAAGATACTTGTTTGATATGACCGAGCCGGAGAACACGATTCTTTTAAGATGCTCAGGCTTGCTTTCAGCAAATCCGCCAAGCTTTGCCGGGATCTCAAGACCCGCGCAGCTCCAGCACAGTGTAGTAACATTGTAGTCGTTGAGTGTCTTGAAAAGGGCGTCAGGCATAGCGAATTCGTTCTTCGGTACCATAACGGTGCTCGCGCCTCTCATCAGAGGCAGGTACATATCCCTGATAGCCGCTATGTAGTCAAGAGGGGCCTGATTGCCAAGCACATCGCTCTCATCAAGTCCAATGATCTCATCGAGGCCTTCGAGATAGCAGATCAGGGAACGGTGGGACGTGAGCACGCCCTTAGGCTTTCCTGTCGAACCCGAGGTAAAGATCATATAGAGAGGAGAGGATTCGGTAACGGAAGCTTCTCTTGCCGCGACGAGATCTTCATCCACCGGATACGCGAGCAGATCTTCCATCAGAGCGATCTCACAGTCTCCGGCAACGGCTTCAGCAGTCGCAAGATGCGCTTTATCGACGATGACTATCGCTGGCTCGGCTACGCTCATTATCTGCTCGAGCCTCTGGCGCGGCACTTCCGCGTCCATCGGAGCGTAAAAACAACCCGCGCGGGCCACACCCATGTAGCAGGCAGGCGTGAACACGTCGCGGCCGGACATGACGGCAACGGGACGCTCAATGCCGGAGCGCTGCGCGACCCATGTCGCGACTGCCGCGGAATAACGTTCCACTTCTTCAAACGATACAGATTTTTCCGTGTCCGTATAGACGGTCCTGCTGCCATATGAAGCGGCTGAACGTCTTATCCAGTCAAATACCTGTGATGCCATATGTGTTCTCCTTTAACAATTAATAGAAACAGATATACGCGTATTACTAGTCGTTCGCGCGTTCAGTTATCATTTCGAGCAGACGAGGGGAATCCGCGAGAGTCCTGACTTCACCGTTCGCGATCATCTCTTCCGCGATGTCGCACAGTATCTCGTAGTAGGCCGCAGCCTTGTCCCAGTCTTCACTGAGAGAGGCGTCGAGCTCTGAAGGCCCGATACCCATCTCGTCCTGTATGTATTTTCCAAGATATTCAGTGATCTTCTTCTGTCCGCGCACATTCGGATGGCTGCGGTTGTAATAATCGGTGGTCTCATCCAGACCTATATCGTAGAACGCTTTCTCAAGATCGAGGGTCGCGCACCCCTTGCTTTCCGCGAGTTCAAGGACGCTGTTCATGCGTTTGTTCGCATTGAAGTCCTTAGGGTAAAGCATCACGGAAGGATACTTCACAAAGAGTACCGGGATGCCCTCATCGCTGCAAAAATCGATGAAATCAGTAATGATCTCTTCAGTATTCTGGTCAAGCTCGATCTTGTCGGATGAAAAACACTCTTCATCCAGCGGTTTGAACTCCTCCGCGTCTGTTATGGTCTCAACGCCTTTCAGCGGAGAAGGGCCATAACTGTCGATTGCCATTCTTTCCTGTATGCTCAGAAGGTTGGAAGGGACCTTCGTGTGGTACCTGATGAAAGGGAAAGCATAGCTCAGCGCGTCGCTTTCGTCCGACCGTACGCTCATTTCATATGCTGTTTCCATTCTCTCCGCGGAGAGAGGGGTGTAATTGCTGAGCATATAAAGCGGATACTTGCGGCTGCGGACCGTGTCGGCATCGTAGCCTCCGCCAAAGGTATCTATAGCGATGAGCTTTGGTTTCTGAGTCCAGAGAGCTTTCTTGACAGCCGGTTTCCACGCCGTGCATGATGAGCCGGCAATGACCAGCGGATACGATGTATAGCCGAATTTCCCGTACGCGTAGGCCGATGAGAAGCCTGAATATGACTGGCTCGATCCGAGAACCAGGACGTCTATACTGTTTTCAGGCTCCTTGCCGAACTGGATTATGCGTGTTACATCCGTGGTCATAGGAATGCAGAGGTAATACTGCATGAAAGAAACAGCCGAAAGTACTATAGCCAGCAACGCTGCCACCGCTATAGTCCTTTTCAGATATTTTTTTCTGTTCGATTTTATTTCAGGCTTAGTTTCAGTCATTTTTGTGATTAGAACTGCATGTAAACGAATTCAGCAGGGTCATACAAAGGCCCATATGTGCCAAGCACAAGCACCAGCATGATAAGGCCGAGAAGAGCCAGCCACTGTATGAATCCGCTGCGTCTCTCCAGAAGCTCCCCAGGAGTGTCCAGTGAAGTTATTTCGAGCCTTATGCTTATATACAGCAGGATCATCGCGCCAAGCATGATAGTCGCGTACTCGGTCTTATAGAGCCCCAGAGTCTTGATCTGCTCCATGAAAACGCTTTTGTTCTGATCACTTATGATGAGTTTCATCATCTGTATGGCGTTAGTGAAATTATCCGCTATGTCGAAAATGTAGCCTATGAGAACGATGACGAATGTCCTAAGCATCTGGAAAAGTTTCCACCATGCCGCCTCGCTGTTTATGTGCAGCGCATTGCGTGATTTGTCATAGACCGGACCGAGCATCGCGGAGAGCATGATGATGAGACCGTTCCACACACCGAATCCAATGTATTTGCTATTGGCTCCATGCCATATACCGACGCAGAGGAAAACTATGAACGATGCCATCGCGGTAGTGAAGACCTTTGAAAGGTGCTTGCCCGCGGCGGTCTTTCCGAATGATGATCCCGCGATCGCCGCGCTGATGCGTTTTGAGAGATCTGACATCGCGATAGGGTAGAAGACGTAGTTCTTCATCCACGCGCCGAGGGTAATGTGCCACCTGCGCCAGTACTCGCTTATGGACTTTGAGAAGTACGGCTGGCGGAAGTTGACCTCGAGTTCGATGCCCATGATCCTGCAGATACCCCGTGAGATATCGATGCCGCCCGAGAAGTCCGTATAGAGCTGAAGCGCGTAGAGGAGCGAAATGAACAGCACCATCGTTCCTCCGTAGCCTTCAAAATCAGCGGTGCCGTTCAGCCCGCCGTTTGCGTAATAAGCCTTGATGCCTCTCCAGGCACAGTCGGCGATAACGAGTTTTTTGAACAGTCCCCAGAAAATGTTCATAACGCCCTGCTTGAAATTGATCCATTCAAGCTTGTGCTCTCCGATGAGCTGGCTGTGCAGCTTGTTATAAGAGCTGATAGGCCCCTGTATTATCTGTGGGAAGAAAGAGACGAATAGAGCGAACTTGAATATATTCCTTTCCGGCTCAACGGTCTCTCTGTATACGTCGATTAGATAGCCGGTGGCTATGAAGGTATAGAAGGACACGCCAAGCGGAAGAAGCAGGTGGATCTGCGGCGCTTCGTCAGGCGATCCTCCAAGCAGCGACGCTATGCTGCCGGAAAAGAAATTGAAGTATTTAAGAAGGAAGAGTATGCCGAAATTCAGGATGAGGCAGGCGGCGAGTACGCGGCGCCTTTTCTTTTGAGAAGCATCCTTGAAAGCTTTTTTCTCTTCTTTTGACCACTCGGCCTTGTGATTCTTTACCTCAGCTTTTGTATATTTGGAAATGTCGGCCATCTTAGTGGCAGCCAAATATATCGTGATTATGGTAACGAGAATGAATACCGTGTACTGAAAACTGTTATAGACATAAAAAAAACTGCTCGCAATCAGAAGCACTACCCACTGGTATTGCTTCTTTGGAACAGCAAAATAAACGATACCCGTTATAATTGCAAAAGCCGCAAACGGGAGAGATGTCAGTGCCATTCAGTTATAGCCCCCTCAGTTTTATATTGCTTCAATATTATACTAAAACAGGCGTTTCTTCAAGTTGATATGCGTTCCGGCCGTGTAAAGATAAAGCTAGTTATCCGAACGTTCTTTTTTGTCCCCGTATATCTCGCGCACCACGTATTGCGGATAGTTGCCCATCGTCAGGAACATCCTCCCCACATATTCTCCGACTATGCCGAGCGTCAGCAGGATTATGCCCGAGAATATGATTATGGTCATCATTGTGGATGTCCAGCCCAGGATCTTAGTCTTGCTGATGATCTTACGGATCAGCAGCCAGACAAGACCAAGCACTCCGCAGGCTGTTGTGAAAATTCCGATCTTTTGCGCAAAGATAAGAGGGACGACCGAGAAGCCCGCGATGTTTGACCAGAGGCTGAGAAGCTTTTTAAGTGTATAACCTGATTCGCCGGAGACTCTCTCGAAGTGCTCGATAGGCACACTTGCGATGCGGTCAGCCGATACAGTCCTCAGGATGAGTCCCTGCATCTGTGTGTAGTGAGCAGGGTATGTGATGATGCTGTCCCTTACGTACTTCTTCATCATGACGAAGCTGGAAGTCTTCATATCCTTTGGCTTTCCGATCAGGACCCTTACGCTCATATGAGTGAACCAGGATCCGAAATTCCTGAAGCCGGAATGCTTTTTGTCAGCGTAGTAGCCGTATACTACGTCATGATCATCATCCAGACCGCCAAACATGGTGTCAAGCTGCGAAGGATGGGTCTGACCGTCGTCATCCATCAATATGATGACATCACCTTTTGCGTAATTGAGTCCGCAGATTATGGCGTTGTGCTGCCCCACGTTGTGAGCGAGTGCGATCGCGGTTACGCAGTCATGGTCTCCGGCCAGACTTCTGAGTTCTCTGACTGTCTCGCCGCTGTCCGGAGAGAAATCGTCCACAAGAATGAACTCATAAGGAGTCCTGCCGAGGCGATCAAGTTCAGCCATTGTTTCTTCGACTACTTTTCTTATTGTATGCGCCGATCTGTAGCACGGTATCACTATCGAATAACTCATTTTTCAAATCCTTTCAAACTCCTTTTTCATTTTATTATTTATCCGGTCTGTTGGCAATGAGGACTTTAAGCATGAGTATTTGCTTAATATTTTTTTATTGATACTCCGGTCTATCATTTAATTGCATTACAGAGCTTCTTCTGATAGAATATCATGGCTAAAGAATGTATTGATTAGTTAATCTATATTTTTACAGAAGGGATATAGTTATATGAAGAAGAGACTTGTGTCCATATTGCTGACAGCCATCATGGTACTCGGTGCTTTCGGCACTTTCGCATTCGCGGAGAATGAAGCACCTGCAGCCGGTTCGACTGACAGCCAGGGTACAGAAGAGATAACAGAACCTGCACCTTTGGCTAAAGGCGCAGAAGACGGTGAAACGGAAACGGGGACAGTGAATCTCAGCGCGACCGCGGTCGCAGGTCCTTTATCTGCAACGGTAAGCTGGACTGCTGATGCGCAAGGTCTTACCTACAAAGTGACCCCGACCGTTGACGGAACAGAAAAAGATACTGTAAATGTAGCCGGAACGAGCTATGATCTGAAAGGCCTCAGAGAGGGCACCATAGTAAGCTTTAAGGTAGCGGCATTCAATGGAAGTGAGGAGACTCCTGTTGCCGAGGTCACATCCAATGAAGTGGAAGTGGAAGGTCTCAGCGTGACCGCGACACCGGGTTCCTTATCGGTAATTGCCAGTTGGACTGCAGATGCGGAAGGGATTACCTACAAAGTGACTCCGACTGTTGACGGAATAGAAAAAGATCCTGTATATGTGACCGGAACGAGCTATGAAGAGAAAGGCCTTATGGAGGGTACCAAGGTAAGCTTTAAAGTAGAGGCATTCCTTGATGATGAGCTTATTGCAACGGCCTATTCTGAAGAAGTGGAAGCCGGCAAGATCGCTGCTCCGTCCGGAGTGAAAGCTTTCTGGTCGTATAACAGCGTAGCTCTCGAGTGGGAGCCTGTTGAAGGTGCTGTAAAGTACTGGATCTACAAAGACGGTAAGCATGTCAAGAACGCAAATCCTGACTCGACTGCGTATGATGTCATTGATCATGAAGGAAAAGTGTCCAGCATTTTATGGAACATCAAGGACGATAATTATCATAAATTTTGCGTCAGAGCCATGGCAGAAGACGGTTCTTTGTCAGAAAAGTCTGAAATAAAGAACGCTAAGAGAGTTACCCAGATGTACATCCAGGTAAGATTCAGAGTTGCCCGCGACCTGACCTCACACGACGGATATGGCAAGACGCACTACTTCCCAAAGGGAACAAAGGTAACAGCTTTCGGATTCGGAGGAGGAAAGTACAAATTCTACTATAATGGTTATCTGTATTGGGTCTCCTATCTGAACACAGACTGGGCAAAAGCTATCACGGCTAAGACGGACGGATACAGCTGGAACTGGAACAAGAAAGAGGCCGAATACTTCATCAATACATCCGGAGTAACAAGCCCTACACAGTACTATTTCTGGGTAAGTCCGTATGTACAGCACGTTTACGTTTTCAAGGGATCCAAGGGCAAATGGAAACTTTATGATGACTGGGAATGCAACACAGGTGCTGCCGCGACACCTTCTCCTACGGGCTGGGACAAGTCCATATATAAGAAGGTATGGAGAAGAAACGGGCACGGACCATGGTCAGCATTCCAGTCCTGGACTTCATTCCATGATATACGGTTCACGAGTGAACCTCTGGGATCCCCGATATCCCATGCATGCGTAAGATGTCCTAATGACAGAGCGGATTGGATCTATTATTCAGTACCTTATAATACAAGAGTTGCTGTTTACTAAAGGTATAGTTTATTGAAAATCGCACCATGTACGGAACGTAGTATTTGACATTCCGTGCATGGTGCTTTTATATTATGCGTATGCTGAAAGCTTTAAAGAATCTGTTCCTGAATACCGGAGATCCGGCTAAAGACAGTTATCTCTGGAATATGATCCAGAGCATTCTGTTTGCCGTACAGTCGGCGGTGCTTCTGATGGTCATCAACAGGACCAACGGACTTGATGACGCCGGCGTTTTTTCGATAGCCTACGCGATCGCCAGCCTCATATACTACATCGGCGAGTTCGGCGTACGGAAGTATCAGGTGACGGATGTAGAAGAGAAGAGCAGCTTTTGCGACTATCATACACACAGGATAGCGAGCTGTCTGGTGGCGCTTATCGCGGGCATCGGATACGCTGCCAACGGATACATCCAGGGGCAGTATTCCGCGTACAAGTTTCAGATAATCGTACTCGTATGCGCCATAAAGGTGCTCGAGGCGTACTGCGACGTTTACTTCGCGAGATTCCAGCAGAAGGGAAGGCTTGACGTATCTTCAAAGGCGAGCGCGTACAGGATAACCGTACCTATGGTCGCCTGCATGCTGGCCCTGATACTGACTCACGATCTGCTGGCATCTGTGCTGATATGGCTGGCAGTGACCGTACTGTCGATCCTTACATCCTTCATTCTGGTGGCGCCTGAATTCGGAAAGATAGAAGTCAGACTGGACATGTCCAGGTTCATAACAATAACGAGGGAATGCATCCCTCTGTTTGCCGGCAGCTTCCTGCTGTTGTACATCGGCAATGCTCCGAAATATGCGATAGACGCTTTCCTTGATGACAAGGCTCAGGCCTGCTTCAACTTCATCTTTATGCCTGTCTTCGCGATAGGGATGCTGGCGAACTTCATTTTCAATCCTATTCTGGTCAGACTGGCAGAAGAGTGGAACAAGGGAAACATAAAGGAGTTCAGAAGGATAGTGATCAGGCAGATGCTTGTGATAGGCGGCATAACCCTGCTTGCGGTCACAGTGGCGCTGACGATAGGCTGTCCTGTTTTAGGCGCTATCTTCGGAGCCGATCTGAGCGGCAACCGGTTCAGTCTCACGATACTGATGGTGGGCGGAGGCATGCTTGCCCTGGCGAATTTCTTTACCGTTGTGGTGACGGTCGTAAGAGGGCAGAAGCATTTGCTGGCAGGCTATATACTGGGCGCGCTTACTGCCAGACTGCTTTCCGGATACTTTGTCAGAACTTACGGAGTGCCGGGAGCGTCGCTCTTCTACACATTCCTTATGACGCTCATATCCCTGATATTCGCGGTGGTGTTCATGCTCTGCGTAAGAAAGGGGATCAGACAAATGGACATAAAAAAAGATGCTTCCTAGGAAGCATCTTTTATTTCATATATATCTATGTCATCGTTTTGATAACACAATTCGTAATCTTTGTTTTCCAGACTCGGTATATCCGTGAACCGTTTGGAAACGATCACATAGTCTATGCCAAGTTCGCGGGCGGTATCGCCGCGCGCATCATTGTCGGGATCATAAAGCTCGGCATTCTTTTTTATCATCTCAAGTCTTGTCGGCCATTCATACCTGCCAAGGTTGTAGCCCGAACCGGCTATATAGCAGAAGCGGTTCGAATAAGAGGCGTACAGGAAGAACCTGTTGGACCAGCGATCCTCGTAAGAATATTTGTCGAGCGGAACGCTGTAATACCGGTCTGTCGCAAGCAGCGCATCTGAAGGAGTGTTGTCTTCTATCCATTCCATTGCCTGATATTCATCATTGCTCATGCTCGTATACATATCGTATTCGACGGTCGGGTCGGCGTGCCTGATGTCATCCGGGTAGATGTTCAGCAGGCTTTTTGTGAGCAGCATAGTGGTGCCCGCGAGAGACACGACGAACACAGAAAGCATGGCTATGTACAGGCCTTTTCTAAAGCCCTTTGACACGCGGTACCTGTCCTCGGCTCCTTCAAGATACCAGAACGAGATAAGCGGAGCGAAAAACAGTGAAAGCAGACCGAAATAGATCTGGCTGTGTCCGCTGTATCGGAGCAGGAACATGGCGATGAATCCGACAAGAAAAGCCGCATATACGATCACCTCATAGAATACATAAGGCTTCTTCTTTGTCAGCACCAGGAAGAGTTCTCTGATATATCCGACAATAAGCGGAATGAAAAACGCCGTCAGATAGAACAGCAGAAATACGATCATGAGTATGACGAGCCTTGCAGGCAGCGGCAGCGCTGCGGCCTTCAGATGCTCTATCAGCGGATCTTTCCAGTAACAGATGTTCGTTATATTCGCGAAGTCGAACAGAGTGTTTCCGCCGGTAGCTTCTCCTCTTCCTTTCGCACCGAGTATGGTCATATAGACGATAGCGAACGCAGCTGTAAAAGTGACGGCCGGGATCGCAAGATTGAATTTGCTTTGCCTGAGTATCCAGCCAAGGAAGAGCGTCCCCCAGAAAGAAGCAAGGAGCACGATGCCCATAGGCCCCTTGATGCCCGCTATCAGAAGCATGAGCGCTGTCAGGAGAGCGGTCAGTCCCCAAGGGATGCGCTTGCCTTTTTCTTCATATTCTTCAAAGAAGTATTTCAGCAGCACGACGAATGTCATGGATGACATGACTCCATATCCGGAGGTGTTGTCGTTGGTGATTATGAATTTGAAGGCGATCGAATCGCAGAACGTTTTCGCTATGAACGGATTCGAGAGGATCACGATGAGGCAGTATGCTCCTGCACGCTCAGCTTTGTGTGAAAGCTCCGCGAAAAAGCTGTACATCGATGTGCAGATCGCAAACGTAGTCAGATAAGGTCCGCAGGAGAGCAGAAGGAAGTCCGCTTCCATGCCGAACAGCCTGACCGGGATCGCGTACAGGACCTCGGTAAAAATGTGATAGCTTATGAAACGTCCCTGTATCCACGGACTCTGAAGCGGATAGTCATGCGACAGAGAGTCGATCAGGCCCATGTGGTAGGCTTTATCCGGATTGACGTTGATGGAGGCGCTCAGATCAGGTGACATATACAGATACTGAGTGGTCATCAGGGCGTAAAGCAACACCAGAACAAAGAATATGCAGAATGAGACCGGTATGCGGGATATGTGTTCTCTCACGGATATCCTGCCGGGCTCTTTCGGTTTTTTTATCTCGTGGATCAGCCAACAGACCGTGATGAGAGGGCAGCCGGCAGCCACCAGCAAATTGAAGCGGATAATATCCGCCAGGAAGTAAAGCAGTACACAGAGCGCCCAGCCGCTGTAAAGACTGAGAGCCAGTATGGTGGACAGATGCGGAGTATCGATCTTCAGAAGTCTTGTTATGACATAGCCCGGGACCATGACATAAACGATCATGAAAAGCACAAAAAGACATAGAGCGGATACATCCGCTCCATATACGATTATGCCAACAGCGGTCATCTCTGCTGCAAACAGGACAGTGATGACATGCGCTGCTAAATTATATTTTTTTACGTTCCGGAGGTAACTCAATTCAATTCCTCGTCAGCACTGTGTTCAGATACGTGCCGTCTCCGCTGCGGTCTTCCTGCATTACGAGTTTTCCGCTTTCGGTAAACGCAAGTGTTACATTAAAGAGATCGCTTGACAGACTGAGGTATGTGCCGTCAAAGGTCCATGATCCCGACAGATCTTCATCCGCAACGTTCCCGGTCCATTTACCGCCTTTCTCGATGTCAAGATCGATATTGCCGTACAGATAGTGAGCCTGACCGGAAGTAGACGTCCATGAACCCATGAACTCGGATTCCTCCGAACTCCTGAACGAAAGCTGTGCGCCTTCGATTTCTTCCTCAAAATCTATGCCGGTATCATAGTCTTCTTCTTCGATCTCTGCGTCTTCAGGAATGGCGAATTCATCGCCTGCATAATCATTCGGATCCTCTGCCTTGCCTGATATGCCGCTTCTGATGAGAAAAAATATCAGCCCCGCGATCGCGATGACAACTAAAAGCACTACCCACCAGCGCTTTTTCAAAAACTCGCGCATTTTCTGACCTCCGTATATTAAATGGCTCTAATGTGCCATGTGGATTGAAAATCCTTGATGGATTAAAGTATAATGTATTGACAGTTTTTTGTAAATTCAAAGGAGTACGAATATATGAAAATCCTCGTTACCGGCGCCGCCGGATTCATCGGAAGCAATTTTGTTTTCCATATGCTTGATACATATCCTGACTATGATATCGTCGGACTTGACGCTCTTACATACGCAGGAAACTTAGAGACGCTCGCGCCTGTCATCGATTCTCCTCACTTCAAATTCGTGAAGGCGGATATCACTGATGCCGAGGCCATCGACAAGCTTTTTTTTGAAGAAAAATTCGACATAGTCATCAATTTCGCGGCGGAGTCCCACGTGGACAGGTCTATCGAGGATCCAGGCCTCTTTTTAAGAACAAATATCCTGGGCACGCAGGTACTCATGGATGCATCTATCAAGCATGGAGTCAGCAGATTCCATCAGGTCGGAACAGATGAGGTATACGGCGATCTGCCGCTCGACAGGCCTGACCTCTTCTTCGTTGAGACGATGCCTCTGACTGCTTCGAGCCCTTATTCAGCTTCGAAGGCTTCTGCCGATCTGCTTGCCATGGCATATCACCGCACCTACGGACTGCCTGTGACGATCAGCAGATGCAGCAACAATTACGGACCTTATCAGTTCCCTGAGAAGCTGATCCCGCTCATGATCGCCAACGCGACAGCAGACAAGCCGCTGCCTGTATACGGCGAGGGTCTCAACGTAAGAGACTGGCTCTATGTAGAGGATCACTGCAGGGCCATAGACCTTGTCATCCATAACGGAAGAGTAGGCGAGGTATACAACATCGGCGGACACAATGAGAAGGCCAACATCGAGGTCGTAAAGATCATCCTTGAACAACTGGGAAAACCTGAAAGTCTCATTACATACGTAACTGACCGCAAGGGACATGACCAGCGTTATGCCATAGACCCTACGAAGATCCATGATGAACTCGGCTGGCTGCCTGAGACAAAGTTTGAGGATGGCATCCGCAAGACCATCCAGTGGTATCTCGATAACGAGGATTGGTGGAAGAACATCATCAGCGGAGAATACCAGCAGTACTACGAAAAAATGTACGGAAACAGATAAAAAAGGAGTCAGAGATGATCAGCTTCAACGTGCCTCCATACATAGGCAAAGAACAGGATTACATAATGGATGCCATCAACGCCCACAAGATCTGCGGGGATGGTTCATTCACAAAGAAGTGCAACAAGTGGATAGAAGACAGGATGGGAGCGCACAAGGCGCTGCTTGCAACATCAGGCTCGACCGCCCTTGACATGGCGGCCATACTGACAGAAGTAGGCCCGGGAGATGAAGTCATTCTGCCTTCATATACCTTCGTTTCCACTGCAAATGCCTTTGTTCTCAGGGGCGCGCAGCTCGTGTTCGTAGATATAAGGCCGGACACCCAGAACATCGATGAAAAGCTTATAGAAGATGCCATAACGGAGAGGACAAAAGTCATAGTTCCCGTACACTACGCAGGCGTTGGCTGCGAGATGGACACTATCATGGACATCGCTAAGAAGCACGGCCTCATGGTAGTGGAAGATGCCGCACAGGGAGTCTACGCTTTCTATAAAGGCAGAGGCCTTGGAAGCATAGGTGACTACGGCTGCTATAGTTTCCATGAGACAAAGAATTACAGCATGGGTGAAGGAGGCGCTCTCCTTATCAGGGATGAGGACAAGACTGAAAGAGCTGAGATCATCAGGGAAAAAGGTACTGACAGAAGCAAATTCCTCAGAGGCGCCATTGATAAATACACATGGGTCGACATGGGATCCTCCTACCTCCCGAGCGAGCTGAACGCGGCATATCTTCTTGCCGAGCTCGAGGAAGCCGACATGATCAACGATAACAGGCTTGCGAGCTGGAATGCGTATTACGAACTGCTCACTCCGCTTGCGGAGGAAGGCCGCATCGTGCTTCCGGTAGTTCCTGAGGAATGCTCTCACAATGCCCATATGTTTTACATAAAGACGGCAAACATAGAAGAAAGGACTGCGCTGACGTCCTTCCTTAAGGAAAACGGCATAGGCTCCGCGTTCCATTACGTACCGCTCCACAGTTCTCCGGCAGGCGCACGCTTCGGCAGGTTCCACGGAGAAGACAAATATACGACAAATACGTTCGAAAGGCTTCTGAGACTGCCTATGTACTATGGACTGAAGCCTGAGGAAGTCGAATATATCACAGAGAAGATCAAAGAGTTTTACAGGTAGATCAAAAAAGGAGATAAGCAAAGACCCGTATCATATAAATGGCTAATTATTATCTTGGAAAAATAATAGAAGCGTTGTTGATAAGCAGCGTGGTCGCATTCCTGACTACGCCTTTAAGCATTCGCCTGGCCCACAGGCTGGGAGTGATCGACAGGCCTAAGGATGCCAGAAGAGTCCATAAGAAGCCGATCCCGCGCTTTGGCGGAATGGCGATCTTTTTGGGCTCAATGGTGACCATGTTTATTCCTGCAGGCATGAATGACAAGATCAGGATCGCCATGATAGGCGGGCTGCTGATGTATCTGCTGGGGATAGCCGATGACATACTGGATATCAAGCCGGCAGTCAAATTCCTGGGGCAGTTCGGTATAGCGAGCTTGGTTTTTGTGCTTGGAGTCAGGATAACGTTCATCAGCAACTACTTCGGAGCCGCTGTCACGGATCCGCACGCGAACGTTGTGCTCAGCTCCGGGGTCGGATATCTGATAACCGTGCTGTGGATAGTCGGAATAACCAACGCTGTGAACCTGATGGACGGACTGGACGGTCTCGCGGCCGGATCGGTGGCAATAATGTCTCTTTCGCTGGCGTATATCGCGTACATCCACGGAGCAAGGATCGGATCGATGCCGGTATGCATCGCTCTGGTAGCTATAGCCGGCGGATGCCTTGGGTTTTTGCCTTACAATTTCTCGCCTGCCAAAACCTTCATGGGCGACGGAGGAGCGCTTTACCTCGGATATATGATCGCTGTTCTTTCTGTCATATCTCCGCTCAAGAGGGCGACGGTAGTCGGAGTTCTGGTCCCTGTGCTGACGCTGGCAGTGCCTATCTTCGATACATTGCTGGCGATGCTGAGACGCACTCTCAAACATGAGTCGATAATGAAAGCTGACAAAGGGCACCTGCATCACCATCTGATGGCCGCAGGCTTCGGACAGAGACGTTCCGTACTGATCATGTATGGTATCGTGGGCATCATGGGCGTCGTAGCAGTGCTGATCAGCCGCGAACTTTACAAAGATGCGTTCTTCCTGTTCATGATAGCGGTGCTGTATCTATGCATAATAATCGTTCCTAAAAAGCCTAAAAAGGGCATCAAAAGGATCATCACACAGGATGTAAGCGAGCTCGAAAAAGAGTATTTTACTGAATACCTCAACTATGAGAGGGAAAGACGCAAAGAACTGCGTGAGGCGGCTAAGGCTGCCGCTGAAGCGGAGGCCGATAGGGAAGAAGCCGCTATGAAAGAGGCTCAGGCCAAAGAAACGGAAATATAATTTGGAAAAAGATAAAGAAAAAAAGAAAAGAAGAAAAAAAGAAGCTGAAGCCGGGAAGCACGGAGTGAATGATAAGAAAAGTGTGTTCCCGCGCAAGCCTGCATACATGATCGCCATAATGCTGATGGGTGTGGCAGCGATAGCTTTTTTTGCCATGATGATAATTGCCGACATCCTTCCGCCGGATCTGACGATAATCGTGTCGCTGATCGTGACAGCGCTTTTGGTGCTTACATGCCTGATGTTTGCGAGCAAGCGCCGCTGGAAGAGGATCACGGGCATAGTGCTCGCACTGGCATTCGTTCTGGTGATCTCGACGGTCACGAGTTTCATGGCCAGCACATACAGCACGCTGGAGGAGATCAGCGCGACCAGAACGAACGCAACCGGACCGGTAGCGAAGTCCGTGAATGTAACGGAAGAAGCGTTCAACATCTACATTACGGGAATAGACCAGTGGGAGTGTGAAAAAGGCCTCGATCTTGAGAGAAGCGACGTAAACATGATCGTTACGATCGATCCAAGGACCAAGAAGATACTCCTCACTTCGATCCCGCGCGACACCTACGTCAGGCTCCATACCGCTCAGCAAATGGACAAGCTGACGCATACCGGAGTCTACGGAATCGAGGAGACTCTGTCCACGGTAGAAGACTGGCTGGGCATAGACATCAATTATTATGTAAAGATGAACTTCAGCGCTACCAGAGACATCATAGACGCGATGGGCGGCATCAGAGTTTATTCGCCGGCGACTTTCGACAGCAGCCTGAAGGAAGAATATCATTATGATCAGGGATGGAACCTGATGGGCGGCAATCGCGCTTTGTATTTCGCAAGAGAAAGGAAAGCCTTTGAAGGCCAGGATTCTGTAAGAGTAGAGAACCAGCAGAGAGTTGTAGAGGGAATGATCGACAGGATGACTTCATCGACAACACTGCTTACTCATTACGGAGACATAATGAATGCCGCCGGTGACAATCTTACGACCAACCTGTCCGCAGATGATATGACGGAGCTGGTCAAGATGCAGATCACCAATCCTGTCAAATGGGACGTTGAGACCCAGAAGATAGAAGGCGAATACGACATGGACTACGTAGCGTCCCTGACACAGAGCCAGAAGTTCTCTGTCTACAGAGCTGACCCTGCATCCGCAAGAAAGTGCGTTGAAGCCATACAAAGCGTGCTGAATCCGAAGGCCGGCGAGATCGAGGCGGCAGAAAAGAACAGCAGCAGGAGCTTTGTTGTCAATTATATAAATCACCTGGTCGACAGCTATAAAAAGATAAAAGACAAAGAAGATTAACTACCGCGATGAGCAACACTTTGAATAAAAAGGGCCTGAGGATCACAGACATCCTGTATGCGGCTGCGGTCGCGGGCCTGTCATCGATATGCTACAAACTGTTTTACAGGATGGCGACAAATTATCACGGAAAATACCCGTCAGATTTTCCGTGGTATATTAATTTGCCTGTTTCTGAATATAAAGAAAGATACAGACTGCTCGGATGGCTGTTCGACATCATCTGGAGGCACAGTCACGAGATAACGGGAATGGTCGTTTATCTGGCCGCTGTGATCGGATGTATCGTTCTGATGAATTTCGTATTCCTGAGGTTTTATACCGGACAGTCAGGAACAAACAGGGCGGCACTCCAGCTGGCATCTTTGCTGGTGCCTTTCATAGGCCCTGTTTACGTGCCGGGGATCCACGAATTCTATTACAGATGGTCGTTCCAGATATTTGCCTGGCATTCCCCTACAGAACAGTCCATGATCCTATGCAGCCTGATCGCGTTTTTATGCTTCGTAAAGATGTATGAAGAGAGCGATAACGGCGTAAGTTTAAAGAACTGGATATTTGCCATGCTCTCGGGGCTGCTGTCGGCGTTCGCGAAACCGGCATTCATCATCGACCTTATCGTCGCGATGATATGCCTGTTCCTGATAGATCTGTTCACGGTGAAGGGAAAGAGCTTCATCAAAAGGTTCAAGGAACTCTTTATCATGGGGTGCTCACTCATACCTTCGGGCGTATATATGCTCGTCATAATGAAGTACAGCTTCAACGGAGAGGGTGATCTTCATGAAGGAGAAGTCAAGGTCGATCTTACCCATGTGCTTGAATATAAAAACCTGCTCGCTGCAATAGTATGCGGACTCGCGTTTGCCATCGTTGTCTGGGCGGTGAATATAAAGCTGCTCCGGGAGAAGAGATACAGGACGGTATTCGCGGTGTTCCTTGCGGGCATCCTTCAATGGGCTCTGTTCGTTGAGGACGGAGACAGGGCAACGCACGGCAATTTCACATGGGGAAGGCAGATCGGATGCTATCTTCTGGTTATCACAGCCGTTGCGATAGCTTTCAATAATCTGAAAGACGAAAACTTCATGGCGGGCAATAAAAAAGCCAGAACAGCTTACTTTGCCATTCTGGCCGTGCTGCTGCTGTTGCATATAGGTTCACAGCTGCATTACTTCTATCTCATATGTACGGGACACGGCTATATGCTGTAATTCAGGACCGCGTCAGCGATGATGCGCATCTCCTTTTCACCGTAGCGCTGGTCTACAGGGAGAGGGAGTATGTTAGCCGACCACTCGTATTCAAGGCTGCCTTCGGGCAGCTTTTTTAACAGGTAAGACCAGTTGGTCGGAACAAAGATATTCTGCGCTGCGAGATGCTTTCTGAGTTCGACTCCGTCCGGATGGTGGAAAGGATACGCGAACGGCGCCGAAGGCATGTGTCTGTTGAACGGGTTGTCATCCGGCAGCAGGTTCTGTAGGATCCTGTAGTTTTCACACCTCTTCTGCCGCACATAGTCATAATCTATGCCGCGGAGAAGGTTTTCTGTAAGCAGAGACATGCGCTTGGGCGTTTCGCTGCCGAAAGAATCCGAGACGGCAAGCATCTCTCCGTAATGGCCCCTGGCGTTTTCTTCGAGACGGCCGGTCAGATGGCTGATCCTTCCGCCGGATACATCCGTCTCCATGCTGTCATAGTCGACCGGGATGCTGCTCGCAACATAAGCTCCGTCACTCAGTCCGAAGTACTTGCGCGCAGTATATATCGTATGGATGCCTTCAAGGCTGACAGGAGCGTCATAGAACGCCTGCGCGTTGTCCACTATCATAAGAGGGTATCTGTCGTGATACTTCAGGATATCTTCTTCCGTCAGCTGGCCATAGAAACTCACAAGGTAGAAGATGTCGTCCCTGCCAGGTTCACCGGCCGGGCCCCAGACAGGCTCAAGGGATCCATCGAGGGCGTATCTGACAACTTCAAAGCCGGCGGCCTCGGCGCTGTCCGGAACGGAATTGCATATGTATTCAGGTATGAAGACCCTTCTGTGCTCGATGTTTCTGAGAAGCCATACTAAAGCGGTCCTTCCGAGGTTGAATTTATGAAGGGATCCGTAAAGTTCGTTCCCTCTGAAATTCTCGAGCTCCATGTATCCGCCTATCTCTTTTGGCATTTTGCCGCCTCCTTTTTAAACGACAGCCCCCGCGCAGGCAGGGGGATCATATATTGAAATGATTATACCAAAACGAGCCTGTCATAGAAACACGCAAGAGCACTGATATCTTGCGGACAAACTGCGCGTAAGGTATAATTTCTGCAGTATGTAAAGATCCAGACAGAAGGAGAACAAGACCGGTTATGCTGATATCCATAGTCATTCCATGCTATTACTCCGAAAAGACCATCCGCAAGGTTGTGGAAATGGTGATGGATGAATTCAATAAGAATCCGGGATATGAGTGTGAGTTCGTTCTGGCCAATGACGGGTCAACTGACGGCACTTTCGATGAGATCCGCAAGCTCAGCAGGGAACACTCAAATGTAAAGGGAGTAAACCTGATGAGGAATTTCGGCCAGCACAACGCCCTGATGGCGGCTCTCCGGTATACGGAGGGCGACTACGTGCTTGGCATGGATGATGATATGCAGACGCACCCTTCGCAGATATTCAAACTGATCAACAGGATACAGGAGGGCGATTTCGATCTGGTCTACGGCATCTATCCGGAGGTCAAGAACGGACCGATAAAGAACCTTACAAGCAAGATCAACAGAAAGACGTCACGAGTGATGCTGGGACGCCCAAAGGATATCACATCCAGCAACTTCTGGATCATCACCAGTGCCATCAGGGATGAAGTCATCAAGTTCGATACCTTCAATCCGTATGTGGATGCCATATTCTACAGGGCTACCAGCAATATTGGCATGGTCCCGGTAGAGCACTTCAAGAGAGAGTACGGCCAGTCCGGATACACCTTCAGAAAACTGCTGAAGCTCTGGATGGCATACTGGAACTTCTCGGTGGTGCCGCTGAGGATGTCTTTCTTTGTGGGCATGTTTTCCTTCCTTGCGGGCATACTTTTCACGGTCTATATCATCATCAACAAGATCATTTCGCCAGACCTTCCGGTAGGATGGTCATCGACCATATGCATCCTTGCATTGCTCTTCGGTGTTGTGCTGATGATGCTCGGCGTGATAGGTGAATATCTGGGTAAGATAATCCTTATACTTAACAAGACTCCTCAATTTGTCGTAAGGGAAACTGTCGGGATCGATAAAGACAGAATACAGGAGGAAGCGTGATGCAGAAGATCATGATTCTTGGAGCAAGCATTTATCAGGTCCCATTGATCCGCACAGCCAGGAGAAAGGGCCTGTCTACTATCGTCGCAAGCATCCCGGGCGATTACCCGGGCTTTTCTGATGCGGACAAAGTCTATTTTATAAATACCACCGACAAGGAGGGCATACTCCAGGTCGCGCAGGCTGAGGGCATCAGCGGGATATGCACTTCCGGCACCGACGTCGCTGTAGCCACCATAGGCTATGTAAATGAGAAGATGGGTCTCGCGGGCGTTTCAGAAGACGCGGCGGTCAAGGCCTGCGATAAATACAGAATGAAGGAGGCCTTCAGAGAGGGAGGCGTCTCCGCTTCACGCTTCATCAAGGCCGAGACTCCTGAAGAGGCTTACAAAGCTGCAGATGAGATCGGATATCCGGTCGTGGTGAAATGTGTCGACAGCTCGGGTAGCCGCGGCATAAACGTAGTAGAAGAAAGAAGCGGTCTCAGAGAGGCATATAACGAAGCGATCAAGTATTCAAGAAAGAAGTACGTCCTGATCGAAGAAAAGCTGGGCGGTGTCGAGATAGGCGTTGACGGCATGGTGCAGGACGGAGAGATCAAACTGATCGCGCCGCATCAGAAATATACATATAAGCATAACGGGGCGACTATCCCTGCGGGACATTCATATCCGTACAGATGCAGCGATGAGGTGCGCGCTGAGATCGAGAAGCAGGCCGGCAAGGCTGTCAAAGCCCTCGGGCTCGACAACTGCGCTTTCAACTCTGACGTGTTCGTGGACGGGAATGACGTGTATATCATCGAGATGGGCGGAAGAGCAGGGGCTACGTGTATACCGGAGCTCACATCCATCTACTATGGCTTTGATTTTTATGAGAAGATGATAGACAACGCGCTCGGCAAGGAAGTGGATCTTACGGGTAGCGACCACAGGACTCCGTGCATGGCCAAGCTGCTGATGAGCCCTGTTGACGGAACGATAAGCGGCATAGACAACGCAAGACTTGATGAGCTCAGGGCACAGGGCAATGTGATCGGCCTCGACTACGGAGTCGGACACGCGGTAGAAAAGATGTATAACGGCACCACAAGGATAGGCCATTTGATAGTGAAAAATGATGATGAGGCTGCAGTAAACAGTATAATGGATGAGATCTACGGAGCCATTTATGTAGACGGCAGATCCATGAGGGAATTATGGGCAAAGTAAAAAACTATCTGCTTCTGCATATGTGTGTCATGATATTCTCCTTCACGAGCGTTTTCGCAAAGTTTGCGGCAAACGCCTATAACGAAGGAGGATTTCTGAATTACAAGTTCTTTCTGTTTGTGTTCCTTATGCTGCTGATCTGCGTCCTTTACGCGTTCTTCTGGCAGAAGGTCATAAAGAACGTCGATCTTCATGTCGGTTATGCCAACCGCAGCGTTTATCTGATATGGGGACAGATCTGGGCGATCACCATATTCGGCGAACATCTCTCCTTTAAAAACGTAATAGGACTTCTGGTCGTGCTGGCCGGAGTTCTCATCGTTACGCTGAATACCAATTATGAGGAGGATGATGCATGAATATCTATCTTCTGGTGCTCTTCGTCGCGACTTTTTTCTCAGCCGGATCCCAGGTGCTGCTCAAGCAGAGCGCGCGTATGGAACATAAGAGCTGGATATATGAATATCTCAACTGGCGCGTCATCACGGCGTACGCCATATCTTTCGGCGTGCTGTTTTCAACGACCTACGCATACACAAAGGTTGACATGAGATACGGCCCCGTCATAGATACTTTCACTTATGTGTTTGTCATGCTCCTTTCATACCTGCTTCTCAAAGAGAAGTTCACAAAGGGACAGCTGATCGGCAACCTGATAATAATCGCGGGCGTGCTGATATACACCATTTAGTTAAACGGACGGTTGGGATTGAGAATAACAAAACAAGGCGAACTGAAGCACAGGGGCATATGGTCCAACATATTCCTGCAGTACACACTTCTCTATGGAGTGTATGTTGCGGGGATTTTTGCTGTACTCATCCTTTCGCACCGCGATATCATGCAATACCACGACTCGTTCACACAGGGAGTGTACCGCCTCGTTGAGCTCAGGAACCAGCTGCGCAGCATACTGTCAGGAGACGGATTCTCGTTCTGGTCGTGGTATGAAGGCACGGGACTTGATGAACCGCTCGAGAACTTTGTTGACCCGTTCTCACTCATTGGCTCGCTCTTTCCTGACAGATATCTGGAGCTCGGGTTCTCCTGCGCATCTCTTCTGAGGATGTACTTTGGCGGGATCGCCTTCCTCGTCCTCGGCAAGGAGAACGGGCTGAAAAAAGAGCAGGATCTCATAGGAGCGTTGCTCTACGTGTTCTCAGCCTGCTTCATGGGACTTGCGCTCCGCCAGGGTGAGCAGCTCGTGAACATATACCTGTTCCCGCTGCTCGTGGCATCGGTTGACAAGATCTATAAGGGCAAAAGCCCGGCGCTTTTCATCCTTACTGTCGCGTACTACATGATCGCTGACATCTACTTCTCATACATGTCGGCGATAGCTATAGTCCTCTACATCGCGATCAGGTTCTATGCATATAATGATGAGTCCGACATAAAGAATTACGCCCGTACCATGATGGGCTTTATTGGATATGGGATCACAGGCATAATGATCTCGATCTTCACATCAGCTTTCTCTGCGTTCAGCATCATGAGGGCATCGACTGAGAGTTCAGCGGAATCGTATGGCCTGCTATTCGACCCGGACTGGTACATAGCGTTCGGAAAGATGCTGCTTGGCACAGGCGCGACTTACGACTACATGGATATCGGGCTTCCTATACTCATAATCATGCTCCTGCCTCTGGCGGTAAGGAACTGTACACGGAGATCCACCAACACCATCATGACGGTCATACTGTTCGTGATGATGATGATCCCATTCTTCGGAAGCATGTTCAACGGCTTCGGATATGTATCGTTCAGATGGTCTTATACTTTTGTGCTCTTTGCCACATGGGCGGCAGCAGAGCAGATAGACGCAGAAAAACTGAAGACACGGTCAGGTATCATACTTCCGGCGGCAGGCCTGGTCCTGATAAGCGCGTGGACATTCGCGCTTTATCAGACGGGAGAAATATCGATCAATAAAACAGGCAGGGTTTTCGTTCCTGTGCAGCTTGCCGCGGGACTGATCATAATAGCGATCATTGTGATCATCAGAAAGAAGGGAGAGATCGGAAGGCTTGCCGTGACCGGCATACTCGCGGTCACCCTGCTTTCCTTGTCGGCCGGATGGTCGGTCGGATTCATAAACAATTTAAGCAGCTTCACAAGGAACGCCGCAGTATACAAGCACCTTCAGGATTCGACCCTCCGTGCGGGCAATCAGATAGAGGACGAAGGTTTCTACAGGATCGATTCGGTGGACGGCATATTCAGGCACGCGAACCTGAAATATCCTTCGAATGAAAACATCTGGTGGAAGACAAACAACCTCTTCATCTATAACAGCAGGATCCCTGAGACTCTTACGGAGTTCAACGTGGAGATGGGTAACAGCTACGGCTACGCGAGGCGTGTATATATGCTGTCTAACAGCAACCGCGCGAGCATGGATTTCCTTTACGGCGTAAGGTATTTCCTCGGAAGCGATGCCAAAAAGGATGGCGATGAAGACTCCGACAATTACGCGGGTTATGGCTTTGAAAAGATCGGAGAGATCGACGGAGTGAACGTCTATAAGAATAAATATGACGCAGGACTCGGATTCGTGCTTGACAAGGCGATGCTTGAGAGCGACTTCAGACAGCTGGACAGGCTCCATAAGGAGCAGGCGCTTCTTCAGGCAGCGGTGATCCCCGATGAGCAGGCGGACAAATGCGGCGGGGTGACTCTGGTCGGTCCTGAGGATCTCGATTTCGATATAAGCGAGCTGCCTTACGAGATAGTCTCAACTGACGGCATCACCTTTGAGGAAGGCAGGATCACAGCCGATAAGAAGGATGCGTCGTTCACCATATCACTCAAAGATATCCCGGAAGGGCAGCTGATGATCTCGTTCGATGACCTTCTGCGTGATTCGCCTGACGGTGAAGAAAGCGAGCCATATGAGATCAATGCATGGGACGGCAGAGTCACAAAGACCGTGCTCAACCAGCACAGCCGGCAGGGGGTCTCCGGCCTTAAGAACCACGACCTCAACATGGGCAATATATCGGGCAATGACGAGATCACTATCAGCCTTTCAAGGAAAGGAACCTACACATTCGACAGGTTCTATGTGAGCTCGATGAGCAATGAGAACTATGATAAATACGCGTCGGAGTGCATGGAGAACGCGCTTGACGTGAAAGAATATGATGATAAGCACGTCGAGGCATCGATCGATACGGATGAAGAGGGAATACTCTTCCTGTCCATACCGGCTCATGACAACTGGGACGTATATGTTGACGGAGAAGAGGCTGCGGAGATAAGAGATCTGGATATAACGTTCATGGGAGTCCGCGTCCCTGCGGGCAGACATGAGATCGCACTCAGATACAATAACCGCTTCGTCAGATACGGGAGTATCGTGTCGCTTGCGGGCGTGCTGATCCTGGCGCTGATTCTGATAAGGAGAAAGAAATCAAACAGAGGATATACAGATACGACAACATAAAAGCCATACTCATCTTCCTGGTAGTGCTGGGTCACATGACGACAGATTACGTGTCGGACTCGTTTTTGATAAGATGGACGACACTGTGGATATATTCTTTCCACATGCCGGCGTTCATATTCATCTCGGGCCTTGTACACAAGCATTACATAAGTGAAGAAATGGCGTCACTTGGCGCAAAGGGAGAGACTCGCATACGCTGGGACAAGGTCCTGGGTTTCTTCCTGTGCGGTTACGGTCTCAAACTGTTCCTGCAGTTCACAAGGACGCTCATGGGGCAGCATCCGCTTTGGCATACGATAGCAGAACCGGGCATTCCGTGGTACCTATTCGTGATGGCAGAGTACGAGATGCTTTTCTATGTGATGCGCAGACTGGATGAGAAAGTTAAGCCGTGGATGATGATAAGCGGAGCTTTCGCTCTCAGCGCGATCATCGGATATTTCCCATGCGTAAACGACACGTTCTGTCTCTCGCGCATGATCAACTTCCTGCCGATATACATGATAAGCTACTATCTGGACATGAAGGAGTTCAACGCCTTGCTGAGCGGCAAAAAATGGCTCAAAGCCGCAGGCTGGTGCGGCATAGCCATATCCATGGCGGTATGCTTCTTCGGAAAATGGGGACTGTACAGCTGGCGCAAGTGGTTCACCGGCAGGCGCTCTTATGAGTTCCTGACGGACTTCTTCCCGCATGCCTACAGCAATGGCTGGTGGATAAGGATAGCGGTATGGGCGGTCGCTATCGCTATAACGCTTTCGATCATTGCGGTCATACCGGACAAAGACTTCGGCTATATAACGACGATAGGAGCCCGCACGCTCAACGTTTACTTCTGGCACAGACCGCTATGCTATCTGTTCCGCAACTGGGCAGTGCTGCCTAAGCTGTTTGTGCTGTTCGGAGGAAGATATGACGCGTCAGTAGCGGGACAGGTAAAAGGGCTCGCTTTCATTGGAAGCAACGCGTCAATGCTGGCGGCTTACGCGGTATACATATTGATAGGAGCCGCGATGACCGCGTTTTTCAGCCTTAAATTGTTTGAGCATCCGTGCTCAGATCTCATGAAACTTGCCGGAAAGATCACATCGGGCAAAAGGAAATAATGGACCGGGAAGAAAAGATCGCGAAAAAAAGAGAACAGCTTAGAAACAAAAAGACCACTGCAGGAAAAACCGGCGGCAAAAAGAAAAGCGCCGGGAAGCTGCAGGGCCTGCTTGTTCTTGTGCTTATAGCCGTGCTGGTCAGCGTGTTATTTTCAGGCAGGAACCCGGCGGGATTTGATGCCGGCACCATGCAGAAGACGGGTGACCCGGAAGCCAAGGCGCCGGATATACAGGCGGAAGCGGCGGAGCTCTACATAGTGAACCTTGAGCAGCCGGTCTATCAGAAGAACGCTGATGAAAAGATAGACCCTTACAGCATCACGAAGATACTAACATGCTATCTGGCGATCGAGAATCTCGATCTGGATCAGATAGTGACTGTCTCCGAATACGCCGCGACACCGCTTGAAGACGGCACCACGATCTTCCTTGAAGCGGGCGAAGAGATAAGTGTAAGGGACCTTCTTTACGGGGCCATGCTCGAGTCAGGCAACGACGCCGCTACGGCACTCGGAGAGGCGGTCTCGGGAAGCGAAAAGGACTTTGCCAAACTCATGAATGAGCAGGCTGCTGAATGGGGCTGCGTCAATACCCATTTTGTCAACGCGAACGGATGGAAGGATGAGGATCATTACACTACCGCTCATGACATGGCTCTGATCACCGCGAGATCGTTCGAGAACGAGACCCTGCGCGAGATCGCCATGACAAGAGAGTACGTGATAGGCCCAACAAACATGAAGGGCGAAAGGTACCTCGAGAGCCATACTCTGAGGGGCACGCAGATCGAATACATAACCGGCGGCAAGACCGGCGGATGGACCGGCAGCGACAGTTCGATCGCCGTGGCGTTCTCAAAGGATGGCCTGGATGGAGCAGCGGTGGTGCTCAGAACAAAGGTAAAAAACCGCAAGCCGGAGGCGTCAAAGCTGATAGCCTTCAGCAAGGAAGTGACCCCGGGATTCATAGTAGCTGAACCGGGAACTGTCATCTGCGAGTCGATGGTGAAGGGCGGAAGCAGGAACAAGGTCAAACTCTGCAGTGATGAGACAATCTACGCTTATCCTAAAGGGCAGGATGAGAAAGGTGTCCGCATGGAGATAGAAAGGACCGACCTCGAGGCGCCGGTCGCAAAGGGCGAAAAGGCCGGCACGTACACGCTCTATGTAGATGACAGGGAGATAAAGACGGGAGATCTGTATGCGGCAGAAGACATAGAGAAGGGATGGATCCTTTCAAGGCTTTACGTGCCGGATAAGACAGGCGCATTGCTTTGCGTTTTCCTGGTGCTTTGGGCCATACTTTTTGCTCTGGCCTGCAGGATGCCGCGCACAGGTCATGGGAGAAAGACCTCCAAAAAAGATATTCAAAAGCCTTGAATTGAACATTTAAAGTAAGTATAATAACCGAGCGCGTCAATAGGGACGCACTACCTACTGCACCGGGAGAGCCGGTGCCATCAAGACCACAGGAGGTGTCAACATGAGAGATTATGAACTTCTATTCGTGCTTGATCCAAGCCTGGACGAGGAAGCCAAGGCTGACCTGATCGAAAAGGTCAAGGCAGTCATCAACACAGACGGCGAAGCCGGAGAAGCTGATGTTTGGGGCGACAGAAAGCTTGCTTACAACATCAACAAGAAGAGCACAGGCTACTATGTAGTACTGCCTTTCAAGGCCGGAGCAGAGCTGCCTAAGGAACTCGACAGAAGGATGAGGATCAACGAAAACGTAATGAGACACATTATCGTATCTCAGGACGAAGAGTAGTAAAGGGGGGCAAGTTATGAACAGTGTAGTACTTATCGGAAGACTTGCCAGAGATCCTGAACTCAGCTACACAGCAAACACACAGACAGCGATCTGCCGCTTTACCATCGCGGTCGACAGACCAAGAAGACAGGGCGAAGATCAGGGCGCGGATTTCATCCGCATAACCGTTTGGGGCAGACAGGCTGAGACCTGCGACCGCTACCTCAGCAAGGGCAGACAGGTCGCCGTTATGGGAAGGATCCAGACCGGAAGCTACAAGAACAGAGAAGGTGCCACAGTATATACGACTGACGTCGTAGCCGACAGAGTAGAGTTCCTCGGCGGAGGAAACGGAGAAGGCAGACGCGACACGTTCGCGAGCCGTGACACATACACGGGCAGAGAACAGGTATTTGGTTCCGAGCCTCAGGGCACCGGCTTCAGCGCACCGGCAGAACCGCTCGCAGGTTTTGACGACATGCCGGATACATTCCAGGCAGCTGAAGATGACATTCCATTCTAAGAAAGGGGAAAGCACGAATCATGGAAAGAAACAGCAGACCTAAGCGCGTAAACACTGGCATCAGAAGACGCAAAGTTTGCCAGTTCTGCGCAGATCAGGACAAGAAGATCGACTACAAGGATGCTGAGACTCTTAAGAAATACATCACAGAGAGAGGAAAGATCCTCCCTAGAAGAGTCACGGGCACATGCGCAATGCATCAGAGAGCAGTCGCTAAGGCCATCAAGAGAGCCAGAGTAGTCGCGATACTGCCGTTTGACGCAGATCAGTAAAACACAATCAGAGAGCCGGCCCGTTAAGGACCGGCTCTCACTATAAGGGGCAAAAATAAGGATGCCGCAATTCAGGCTCTTAAAGAGCAAAAAGAATACAGATACAGAAAATACTGAAGAAAACCTTGATTTTCAGGAAGTCCGGAAGAAGCCGCGCAAATACGTGGCGCGCAAGTTTGACCGGTACAAGAGGATCAGGCTCTTTTCGTATGTCTCCGTTATTCTGATGGCGGTATTTACTCTCGCGGCGATAATGGCTGTACATCATTACTGGATATATCCGGGACGTGTCGAGAGAGACTCGATCAGCTCCCCGGGAAGAGGATCCGACTACATCATACTCAGCTGGGAAGAGACGCATAATACAGAGGTATATAAGGTCTGGGTAAAAGAGCGCGACATGTCTCCGAAGACCGATGAGCCGGTCAAAGACGGGCTCGATGAGGAGGGCAAGGCCGGAAAAAGCCGAGAGGTCGAGATAGACGATACCTGGATGGCGCTTGAGACCAGTGAGCCGGAGATCACGGTAGACGGACTCAAAGAGAACACATCATATTCGTTCATAGTCAGAGCGGATAATAAAAACAAAGAGGGTATCCCTACCGGTGTCAGAAACTTCAGGACAAAGAAGCCTCAGTCGATCGATGTCATCAAGACGGTCACCAAGTTCTCATTCAGCGAACCGTTCAAACTCCGCGCGTCGGCTGAGACAGACGTAATGTACGAATCGAGCGATACTGATGTGGCGGCGGTTGATCCGGAAACGAAAGAGATACAGATCGTTGGCCCGGGCGATGCAGAGATCACTGTCAGCGCTAAGTCCAACCAGGAGTACGAGGGAGCAAAGGAAGTCGTAGAACTCAAGGTCCTCGACTCATATCCTGTATCTGCCGGAGGCGCTGCTGCGCACAACATCTATCACCTGGATTCAGACAACTGTGAGGTGGTCAAGAGGATCACCGGAGCAGGCGGCGCAACGGTCCCGCAGGGCCTGGCCTACACGGGTGACAAGTATATAATATCGTACGGAATGGGAAGTCCCGACAGGGTCATAAGCTTTGACGTCGACGGCGACGGCAAGGAAGTCAGCGTACCGACGGTAGCGCTTGGGCATCCTAACGGCTTCACCTACGCAAACGAGAACGGCCGCTGCTACTGCGCAAAGGGCTGGACAAGCAAGGTCTTCACATACGAGCCTACTTCGGATACCTACGGTTCGGTCAACCTCTCATACGGCGCTTCAGGCATCGGATATGACAGAAAGGAAAAGCTGCTTTATACCTGCTCCAGGACGATCATGGCGGCTTATGACATTTCCAAAGGCTACGAGGTCGTTTACACGACGGGTGTAGTCAACCACGGAGGCTATCTGGCCACACAGGACTGCGGAGGCCACGCGGGCATAATGCTCAGGTGTCTGTCCGGAAGCAATACCCACGGGACCAACTACATCGATCTGTATCACATGCCGACCGGAAGATACCTTGGGACTATATCCTGCGATCTGTCGGAGGTCGAAAGCTGCATAGTAGATAACGAAGGTTTTCTGGAGATACTTGCGAACAATACGAGCGATACAGACTATATCTGGAAAACAAACCTGAATATCGATACATTGGGAGAGGGACTGTAAAGCAGTCCGGTCTGATCAGAAGAAAGGATGGATCTCAGATCATGTATAAGACACTGGGCATGATAGGAGGAATGGGACCTGCTGCGACGGCAGACCTGCTCCTTAAGATCACTAAACTGACTGATGCGAAACGCGATCAGGATCATGTGCACGTCATAATCGATTCGAATATAAACATACCGGACCGCACAGCGGCCATACTGCACGGAGGAGAGGATCCTCTGCCGGAACTTACAGCCAGCGCTAAGCTGCTTGAAAACGCGGGAGCGGACATGATCATTATGGCGTGCAATACCGCGCACTATTTTGTCACGGAGCTTGCAAAGGCCACTTCGCTCCCTATTATCAGCATGCCTGAAGAGACTGCTCACCTGCTGAAGGAAAGGGGTATCAAAAAGGCTGCCCTGCTGGCGACTGACGGGACTGTCCAGAGCGGTGTATACCAGAATGTTCTGGACGCAGAGGAGATAGAGACGATATATCCGAATCACGAGCAGCAGGCGCTCATAATGTCTGTTATTTATAACTACATAAAAAGAGGCATACTTGATGCCTCTGAGCTTCCTGTCAGGGAAGTACTGGATGTATGTATCGATTTGAAAAAGCGCGGCGCGGAGGCTGTGCTGCTGGCATGTACAGAGCTGCCTGTAGCCTTCGAAGTGATGGGCCTTCTGGATGAAAGCTGCGTTGACCCGACTGAGGTGCTCGCGGCAGCGGCTGTAAAAGCTGCCGGTGCTCCGGTACGGGAATAGCTTAGCCCTTGCGAAGTTCTGAGATCTTCTGTCTTGCTGTTATTGCCAGATACAGGATCTCGTTGGCAGGAGTCGGTATCCCGTGCTTTCTGCCAAGCTTTATAACTTCGCCGGCGTACTCGTCTATCTCTATCGGTCTGCCGGCCTCGTAGTCCTGCAGCATGGACATCTTTTTATCAGGAGGGAAGTTGATGAGCATCTCGATGATTTCATCTCTGTCCTGCTCTGTCAGGTTGACGCCCTCTGCCCTAGCTACCGCAAGGATCTCATCCATGAGCATCTTCATCAGCGCGCGGACCTCCTCTACCTGTCCGAAGAATCCGCACTCTGCCTGCACTTCGACAGCCGTCTGGCTGGCTCCTGTGTTGAGCATCCACTTGCGCCACTTGGTCCTGCGCATATCCTCATAGATCTTCACATTTATACCGAGCTCTTTCAGCCTGTCGTACGCTTCCTGTACTTCAGGCTTGATTTCTTTATTGTCGGCATATCCCATCTGCATTTCGCCAAGAGTACTGTAATATACCCTGCGGCTCATGCGGTGGGCATCGGTCCTCAGCACTACACCGTAGAAGACGCGGTTTTCCGGGAATTCCTTTTCCAACAGCGTAGACGTGGTGATGCCGTTCTCGATCGGAAGGATAATGGTGTCCTTATCGATGAGAGGGCGCATGTCTTCTATGACAGAATCCATGCTGTACGTCTTGGCCGCGAGTATGAGCAGGTCGATATGCACTCCCTGCGAAGGGTCCGAATATACCTTCGGATAAATGACTTCATTATTGACTGAGATGCCTTTTGTAGAAAGACGCTCCGCGCGCTCGCCTGTAGCGAGAAGATACACGTTTTCAGGATCTCTCTGATACATCTCATACATCAGGGCGCTGCCTACAGAGCCGGCGCCGAGAATGCCTACAGTTTTTATCATTTCATGCTCCTCTTCATTCAAACAAAATGTCTGATCCCGCCATAAGCATAACAGATATCAGGCGGATAAATCCATAACTACTTGATACTTCAGCCCTATACAAATAAAGGCCTTTATGTTCAGTAAAACACGAGGCTGTTTTAATAGTTATCTATTTGTCTTTTATTGAAATAGGAGGGGCGCACAAGGTACAATTACCTTAACAGTTATTAATGAAGCATCCTGGAGCAGACAGGGGGAATGCTGCCGGATGCGAATGCAATTATAGGAGCTTTATTATGTTAACAAACAATATCAAGAGCATGCTTAAACGCATCATAGTTCTTGCGCTATGTGCGTTTATTTCTATTGCTTACACACCGGGCATGGCATATGCGCTGGGAGAATCAGACACTGCCGGCGGAGAGGATCCTGCAGCAGCGTCAGTGGAGAACGGGCAAGACAATGAACAGGATCATGACGGAGCAGGAATCGCAGCGGAATCTCAGCCGGATGAGGCAGCCGGGAAGAAGGCTGCCTCTGCAGAGGCCACAGAGGGCGGAAACAGAGGTGTCACAGAGGGAGAAGTGACAGAAGGCGATACTGGTGATGAGGAGACAGTGGTCACTAACCGGCAGCCTGAACCTCAGCTGGATCCGGAAGTCCTTTGGGCCGGCTGTGAATACTATTCCCCGGCATCTTTCGATACCGATATGGATGGCGCGGAATTGATCAATGTTACATCCAGCAATACAAATGTCATTAAAGTCCATATGTATGACGATGTTGATCATCCTATGATCGATGATTATTATCTTGAACCATTGACCCCCGGAACAAGCCTGATCACGGTAAAGTATTCTTTGAACGGAACAACCGGAACTGCAAGCGCTGTGTTTACCGTTAAGCCGTTCCCGACATTTGCAAGCAGCCTTACTATTGACGGGGAGGCTGTAGATCTCAGTAATAATAAGAACTATTACCATCAATATAACTATACGGGCACGGAACCGACAATCAAATATGCGCCGGCCAATGGTTGGCAGATAGTCTACGGATACTACTTCCTTGAAGACGGATCCGGTGAAGATGATGGTTACACTGAAATAGATGATAACGATCTTGATAACATCAAGAACGGGCTTGAATTCTCTTTCCCTGAAGAATGTGAGGCGCTGAGAATGTTCTTCGACTTCGAAAACGAAGACGGCGAAACAATAATGCACTCAGTTCAGCTCTGCAGAGGGGAAGGATATGAACCGGAGGAGACAGGCCTATATACTGAAACAGTATGGGTGGACTGCAGCTATGGTACTTATCTCAATCTAACAGGAGATCTGAGCGGTGCTGAAATAACTTCAGCCGTATCAAGTGACGCGAATACGATAAGTGTTCACGAGGCAGAATGGGGAGGTTTCTACCTTCTTGCAGAGAAACCGGGAACAGCCACTATTACTGTCACATATGAGCTTGATGATGGTGTAACGGGTACTGTAGATGCTGAATTCACTGCAAAGGCATTTCCTAATTTCCTTAAAAGTTTGAAGATCGATGGAAATGACGCCGGAGAAAGCGAACAAAAAAACGATTACTACGTTTATGAATATACCGGGACTAATCCGAGTGTCGAGTATACTCCTGCGGATGGATGGGAAATCATAGGTGTGTGGCTGAATATTCATGAGGATTTTATTGATATCGATGTTGATGATTATATCAACGATCCTTCTTTCGCATTCCCTGCAGAGTATTCAGAAGCAATACTGGGGGTCGAGTTCGAGAATAGTGATGGCGACACCATCAGGCACACGACTACTCTGTGCAGAGACTCCGATTGGCATGGCGATGATGACGAGCCTGAATACTGGATAAGCACCGGCCACGCTGACGCAAGAAGGATGGGTCTGCCGGGTCATGAATTCGAAATGTACGCTACGCCAAATCATGGTTATACAGATGAGAATGGCGAGTATCAGGAAGAGAGTGAAGGCCTTAGGCTCAAATGGTCATATGCTATAGCGTCTAAGCTTCCGGATTGGTCGGTCGACAATGATGGGGTCGAACCCGAGGATGACGATTGGGAAGTCGTCCCGGAGACAGGACTATCGACTCCGTTTGCAGACTTCACAGTAACAAAAGGCGATGAAGGTGATGCTGAGGAGACAGGACATCTTAAATTCAAGGCGCTTGGAACAGACTCAAGCGGAAAGGATGCAATAGAGAACAGGTTCTTTATCAAGGTCGAAATAGTTGATGATGAAGGAGAGGTCCTTGCCGAAGATTATTTCGAATCATACAACTGCTTCAAAGCGTATGAGGTGATATATCCATATGAACTCGAAGATTCCTGCATTGAGCCCGGTGAAAAATTTGAGGATATAAAATTCGAAGTCAGGAAGTATTCCGATGAGAACACTCAGACCGAGGACAATGATGGATATACGCTGGTAGACGCTTCGGATCTGACCTTCACATGGGGCGAGAATGAGGCAGGAAGCGGAGATGTTATAAGGATCACTGATTCGAATGGCGATCTTGTCACTTTGGATACACCGACATCGGAGAACACGTTTACCTTAGAGAGACTTTCAAGCGATTACGCATCCTTATATCTGAGAGCTGAGTGGACTGAACAGGGTGACCCGTTTGATACGAAAAACGATTACGTCCTCGATGAAGTAGAGGTGTGCGAGCACGAGTGGGATAACGGCGAAGTTACAATTCAGCCAACATGCGAGACCACCGGCGTTAAGACTTATACATGCTCTATCTGCGATAAGACAAAGACTGAAGAGATCGAAGCTCTTGGTCATACGCCTGCAAAGGTCGACGCTGTTGAGGCAAGCTGTGAAACGACAGGCGTCAGTGAACACTGGGAGTGCAGCAGATGCCACAAAGTGTTCACAGATGCTGATTGTGAATCCGAGACAACTTTGGTTGATCTGACCATACCGTCTCTCGGTCACGTCATCAATAAAGTCGACGCTGTTGAGGCAAGCTGTGAAACGACAGGCGTCAGTGAACACTGGGAGTGCAGCAGATGCCACAAACTGTTCAGCGATGCCAATGGAAACAATGAAACCACACTGGATGCAGTAACAGTCGATGCTCTTGACCATGATTGGGGCGACTGGACAGACTGCGAAGATGGATCAAACCATCAGAGAGTCTGTGCACGCGACAATACACACAAAGAAACTGCGGCACACGAGTGGGATGCCGGAGAAGTCATAACTGCGGCGACCTATTGGGAAGACGGGGAAAAGAAACTTACCTGTGAAAAATGCGGAGCTACCAAGAATGAAGTGATCCCTAAACTCGTTGGCAAAGGCTGGACTAAGATAGACGGCTACTGGTACTTCTATGAGAGCGACGGCACGATGGCGAAATCAGTCTGGAAGAAGGACTCCAAGGGCTGGTGCTATCTCGGAGCGGATGGCCGCATGGTCACCAATGACTGGGCAAAAGACAGCAAAGGATGGTGCTGGATCGGACCTAACGGGTATATGGTCGAGAAGACGCAGTGGCTGCAAGACGGGGATGACTGGTATCATATCACTAAGGGATATAGGACCGTTAATAAATGGATGAAGGACGGCAAGGGTTGGATGTATCTTGGATCCGACGGACTTGCAGTGAAGAAAGTCTGGAAAAAAGACAGCAAGGGCTGGTGCTACCTGGGAGAAGATGGCTACATGGTTACAAATGACTGGGCACCAGATAGCAAGGGCTGGTGCTGGATTGGATCGGACGGTTATATGGTCGAGAAGAACAAGTGGATCCAGTACGAAGGAGGCTGGTATTACATCGAAAAGGGCTACAGAGCCCAGAACAAATGGAGAAAGGACTCCAAAGGCTGGTGCTATCTGGGATCAGATGGCCGCATGGTAACAAATGACTGGGCAAAAGATTCCAAAGGATGGTGCTGGATCGGACCTGATGGCTACATGATAGAGAAAGACATGTGGATCGGAGACGAAGGAGCAGCCGGCAGCAGCTACATCAATAAGGGTTACCGTGTAGACAACAAGAAAATCACGATCAATGGAGTCGAGTACACCTTTGATGCTGATGGAAAGTTGGTAGCATAAGAAAAGCACCAATATAATTACTGATAGAGACAGAAATGGAGCAGAGGCAACCGGAACATACCGGTTGCCTCTTATTCTTTAAGTTCTGTAAGACTTGGGCGGTTTCTTGAATCTGACACACAAAGCCGGACAGCTTGGTATTATAATAAGGACCATGGAAATATGGGATATCATTTATACATTTTCAATATGGATATCGAGGATCCATGAAAAGGTCCTGAGCATAAACGACGCCGGCGGCTGGTACCTTGATGACAAGCAGCTGCACTTCGTAGTGACCGGCCTTGCCGGCATGCTGATGCTGCTTGTGCTCTATCCTATCTTCAAGTGGCTCGCGAAGAAGGACCACACGATGGTGATCACATGGCTCTACGTGTTCACTGTGGTGCTGGTGATCTCGTTCGCTATCGAGATAGGCCAGTGGTGGACGGGGACCGGCTACATGGAAAGCAGCGACATCGCTTACGGTGTGGCGGGCTTCCTGGTCATGTTCCTTATCTACTCTGTGCTGAGAGGCCTCTACCACGGCATACGCAGGATGGTGCACAAGGACAAAAGGCCTACCAGGGTCTATTCCCGGGACGAGCTGAATCTTCCGGAATAATTAGTCATATCTCAGCCGTGCAAAATGATATATAATTACTTAGATAATTTTTTCGCGGCAGCGGAGGTATTGGAATGGCAGATAAAGCAAGAGTAGCCGTCATGGTGAGCAGTGAGGGCACCAATCTTCAGGCGCTCATTGACGCTCAGAAATCCGGACTCCTTGAAAAGGGCGAAATAGTACTCGTGATCTCAAACAGAGAGGACGCGTACGCGCTTGAGCGTGCCCGCAAAGAGGGTATAGAGACCTGCGTCATAAACGCAAAGGCAAATGGCCGCGAAGCATTCGAAGAGGAATGCAAGAAGATCATCGATGCGAGGAACATCGATCTCATAGTGCTTGCGGGATTCCTCATGATACTCAGCAAGGACTTCGTAAATTACTACGATCATAAGATAATCAATATACATCCCGCTCTTATCCCTTCGTTCTGCGGAGACGGATTCTACGGGCTCAAACCTCATATCGCGGCGCTGGAGCGCGGCGTAAAGGTGACCGGAGCCACGGTGCATTTCGTCAACGAGATAGCCGACGGCGGCGAGATCATCGCCCAGAAGGCGGTCAGCGTAGAGGAGGGCGACACGCCTGAGACACTGCAGAGGCGCGTCATGGAGCAGGCCGAGTGGCTCATACTCCCGGTCGCGGTAGCAAAGCTCTGCCGCAAGATCGTCAAGGAACGGAGCTGAAACCCGTGCCAAACCGCGATGACGCCAAACCCGTCATCGCATATTTTTGTTATGGAAGGATACTGAGGATATAAAGGAGAAACGTATGGTCTACAGGATCTACGCGGAGAAAAAGGAAGGCTTCAGAAAAGAGGCGGCCGTGCTCAGGAACGAGGCCAAGACCCTCCTCGGAGTCAGCAGGCTCAAGGACGTGAGGATAATCAGGCGCTTCGATATCGAGGGCATCGACGAGGATCTGTTTGAGGAATGCCGCTGGAAGGTGTTTGCCGAGCTGCAGGTAGACGTGACGTCGGTCACTCTGCCGGGGCTTATCGGCGCGCTCGTGGATGATGACGGGTTCGTCTATGAAGAGGATGAAGCGTTCGAACCGCGAATGAAGGGCTTTGTCTTTGCGACAGAGATACTCCCGGGCATACATGATCAGAAGGCGGATTCCGCTGAGAAGTGCATACAGTTTATGGCGGAAGGCGTGAAGCCTGTCGTCAGATGCGCAAAGGTCTACATGCTCTGCGGCGAACTCATGCCTGCCGACAGGGACGCCATAATGAACTACGTGATCAACCCGGCTGAGGTTAGGCCGGCGTCTCTTGAGATGCCTGACACCCTCGCAGAAGAGGTAAGCGAGTCGGAGATAATGCAGTCTTCCGGCGCGGAGGCCTCGGAATTTGACGCGGTAATAAACAGCGCTTCATTCGAAGACCAGCTGCTTGAAAACGCGTATAAGGATTATCTCGCGGTGCGAAAGAGTCTTGGGCGTAATACGCCTGTGACACTGAATGACATTGCCGGCATCGCGGTCAGATACATGAAGAGAGAGGGCTGGCTGGATAAGCTCGGCAAGGCCGGTGAGAACGGCATCAGCCCTATAATGATAGACGTGGAAGTCGACGGCGAGAAAGAGCCGTGGCTGCTGTTCATAGGAAGCGGCATGGACAAGGGGCTCAGCGAGATAAGGCCTGCTGACGGAGCCGCGGCATGTCTTGAAGGCTGCGTGAAAGAACCTCTCACCGAGAGAGCGTATCCGTACGCGCTGATGAGACTGAGCGGCATGGCCGATCCGCTGCAGCACGCGGCTGACACTCTGCAGGGCAAACTGCCTCAGAGAAAGCTGGCTGTCGGCGCAGCGGAGGGAAGCTCAGGGGCGGTCAACATGACAGGCCTTGCCACGGGCCTGGCGGATGAGATATACCATCCGAAATTCGCTGCAAAGAGGATGGAGGCATGGGCCGTACTGGCTGCCGCTCCGTCCGTGAACATAAGAAAAGAAACTGTAGAGCCGGGCGATGCTGTAATGGTTCTCCTCGGCAAGGGAGCGGCCGATCATCATAAGATGCAGAGACTTCTGAACGACGGCGTCGCGGCCCGCATGATCAAAAGCTGCAGCGATGCCGACGCCTACGGATACGAAGGCCTGGCATGCGTGATACCTGCCGGCAATGAGAAGCTGTTCAAGCTGATCGCGTCCGGCGAGGACCTTCAGTGCGTTAAGGCAGCGGAAATAGAGGATCCTGCGGATAAGGGTCCGGAAGGTGAAACAGCTGAGGCTGCGGAGCCGACTTTGAGCGCGGAACCGGCCGTAAGACATATCGATGTAATGACAAGCGCTCCGGGCTACTGGAAGGGAACAAGCCTGCACGCGAGCGACAGAAGCTTCATGATAGGCATGCGCACCCTGGCGGCAGATCTCAATGTCTGCTCAAAGAGAGGCCTTACCGAACGCTTCGATTCCACGGCGGGATCGGGCACCGTGCTGATGCCTTTCGGCGGCATGAACCAGCTTACTCCGGCGCAGGCGATGGTACAGAAGATACCTGCCGGTGGAGAGACTGATGACTGCTCTGTGATGGCCTGGGGCTATAACCCGCTCATCTCGGATGTATCGCCTTATCATGGGGCGTACCTCGCGGTGATCGAGTCGGTATCCAGGCTGATCGCGAGCGGAGCCAAATTCAAGGACGTATATCTTTCGCTAAGAAGCCGTTTTGGCGCTCCGGGCGATGACCAGGTAAGATGGGGCAAGCCGCTGGCAGCGATGCTTGGCGCGTTCAAAGCCCAGATGGATCTTGGGATAGGCGCGACAGGTATCAAGGGCTCGATGGACGGTTCATACGGAGAACTCGACGCGCCTCCAGCCCTGATCTCATATGCGGTCACGATGGCAAAGACCGGTGACATCGCAACTCCTGAGTTCAAGAAACCGGGGCACAGGGTCGTGTTGCTGAGGCCTTTCGCGGAAAGCGATGACAGCAGATCCGGAAGAGGACTGCCTAATATAGAGTCGCTTCTGAAGGTCTGGGAGAGGGCATCCGAACTTCTGGCTTCGGGCAATGCGGTGGCGGCGTACGCTCCGGGCATCGGAGGAGTCGCCGAGGCGGTCATGAAGATGTGCTTCGGAAACGGCATTGGCTTCAGCTTCGAGGCTGCTGACCCTGAGACCATCTTTGGATACTCTTACGGCAGTATCATCCTCGAGATAGATGAAGAAGTAGAAATTACGGGACGGCAGTTCGACTCGATACTGCTGGGCCGCACTATAAAAGAAAGATCGATCACTTACGGAGAAGGCAGAGTGAGCCTTGCCGAGCTCCTGACCCTGTATGAGGGCAGGATGGAGGGTGTGTACCCTGCTGTAGTCGGCAGCAAGGGCGGCGCTGTAAGCAATGTGGAATACAGAGCGCGCAGCTGGCATACACCTATATACAAGCGTGCGGAGCCTAAGGTGCTGATCCCTGTGTTCCCGGGCACCAATTGCGAGGCCGACACGGCGCGTGCGGTGCGAGAGGCTGGGGCGACTCCTGAGATAATGATAATCAAAGATCAGAGCGCGGATGACATAAAGCGTTCGCTGGAGGCTTTCGCTTCCGCGATGAGAGGGACGCAGGCACTGCTGATCCCGGGAGGAAACTCGGGATACGGCGAGCCTGACGGTTCGGCCAAGCTCATCACAGCGTTCTTCAGGAACCCTGAGGTGAGTGAGGTGACCATGGATCTTCTGGAGAAGAAGGACGGACTCATCTGCGGCATCTGCGACGGATTCCAGGCGCTGATCAAACTGGGATTGCTTCCTGAAGGGAAGATCATGGACGTGGACGCGGATCATCCGACGCTGACGCTGAATTCCATCGGACGCCACCAGTCCAGGATAGCGCGCGTGAGGATCGCGTCCAACAAGTCGCCTTGGCTGAGATACAACAAGGTAGGCGACATATATTCGGTACCTGTGTCGCATACGGAGGGCAGGTTCATAGCGCCGGATGAGGTCATAAGACACCTGGCGGCTGTAGGACAGATCGCGACTCAGTACGTTGACAACAAAGATAACGCAACGGCGGACATACGCTTCAACCCGGCCGGCTCGATGATGGCCGTTGAAGGAATATGCTCGCCTGACGGAAGGGTATTCGGCAGGATGGGACACGCGGAGAGGACCGGAAACGGGCTGTATAAGAACGTGCCGGGCAACTATCTCTTTGGGATGTTCGAAAATGCCGTCAAGTATTTCAAATAGGGGAGAAATATGTTTAAGAAAACTAGTATCACAAACCGCATAATCTGGATCATACTGGCGTTCTTTGGCTGGTACATACTGCTTGCCGATATGCTGGTACTTTTGTTCGAAAAGTTTCTTCACAGCATATTCAGCCATCCATCCAACGCGCTGGTATTCGTGAATACATACTACGCGCCGATCTTTGCGTCCTGCGTGTTCTTTGTGCTTATGTGCCTGATAATCAAAAAGAACCGCTTCATGCTTGAGATCATAAAGCCGACACGTGAGAAACGCAGCATGAGCAAGCTTGGAACGGGCATACTGCTGGGCTTCCTGATGAACTTTTTCTGCATAGTCTGCGCGTTGCTGCACGGAGACATCAAGCTGTACTTCGATTTCTCCGCTGTGCAGATACCGGTGATGATATGGGCATTCATAGGAGTGTTCTTCCAGAGCACATCGGAGGAGCTCTGGTGCAGATGCTTCATGTATGAGAGGATCAATGTACACTATCCGCTCTGGGTGGCGATAGTGGTGAACGGTGTGGTATTCGGAGCGCTTCACAGCTTCAACGACGGCATCACTTGGCTGGCGATGGCAGACCTCATCATCTGCGGCCTGTCGTTCTCGCTGCTGCGCTGGTATTCAGGCAGCATCTGGACGTGCTTCGGCATCCATACCATGTGGAACTTCACACAGAACTTTATCTTCGGTATGCCTAACAGCGGACTGATCTCGGAAGCGTCGATATTCCACATGGACGCTGTGAACGCTGTAAGCAACTGGTGCTACAGCTATGAGTTCGGAGTCGAGGGCGCGGTGCCGGCGCTGCTTATGGATCTGCTGCTGGGCGTGCTGATAGTCGTATTTGCGGCAAGGCAAGGACGTCTCGGCGAGCTGCTCGAGAGCAGGGAGTCGAAGGGCGAACTGGCCATGATAGGACAGAAGCCGATGGAAGCGTTTGATGAAGAGCCGGAGGTTGAATTTGAAGAGCCGGCCGCGGAGGAAGCAAAAGAAGAAGCGGCTGTAGAGTTCACGGAAGAATAGAAAAGAGGATTTAAGATTGAGTTCGATAAAGAGTTTGAATATAGAGGAATATCTGGAGCGGCTCGCGTCGCGATCCGCGACGCCGGGCGGCGGCGCCGCCGCTGCGCTGACCTCAGCGCAGGGAGCCGCCCTTGTAATGATGGTCGCCAACCTGACCATAGGAAAGTCCGAGTACGCTGAGTTCGAAGAGCTCAACAAGGACGTACTGAGCGAAGCGGAGGTGCTGCTTAAAAGTTTGACAGACGGGGCGGACAATGATGCCGACGCGTTCGGCAAAGTCTCAGCCGCATATGCCCTGCCAAAGGATGACGAGAACTGCGCTGCCGAGATCGCGTCGGCTTCGGTCCTCGCCGCGGAGGCTCCGCTCATGGTCATGGAGGACTCCCTTGCTGCGCTCCGCCTCGCGGCGAAGCTCAAGGGCCGCTCCAACAAAAATCTTGAAAGCGATATCTACGTCGCGGCCCTCTGCCTCTATGCAGGCATCAAGTCCGCGAAGGTGAACGTGGACGCCAATCTTAAAGTCATATGGAAGGCTGATCCGTACAACGCGCATCTCATGGATTGCCGCGCGTCGGACGTCCTTACCGACGCTACTCTGATCATAACGGAGCTGTCCCACAGCAGGAATTCCGAAAAGCAGGCAGAAGAATAATGGAAAGCGCGCGCTGCAAGGCATTTATTGAATCAGTGGAACGTGGAAGCTTCAGAGCTGCCGCGGACGCTCTCGGCTACACACCGTCAGCCGTGAGCCAGCTTGTCGCGGCGCTTGAAAAAGAACTTGGCCTCACGCTCCTTATCCGCTCCAAGAAAGGAGTCACCATGACTTCCGAGGGAGCGAAGCTGGCGCCTATAGTCCGCTCGTACCTTGCCCGCGAAAAGGAGATGTACGAGCTCGCCTCGGAGATGCAGGGCGTCTCGATAGGAAACCTGACGATAGCCGCTTATCCGAGCGTAGCCACTACCTGGCTCCCTGAGATAGTCCGCACATTCCAGCGCGATTACCCGGACGTGCAGTTCAGCATCATGGAAGGCATCCGCGCCGAGATCTTCAAGCACCTTGACGATCATGTAGCCGACATGGGCTTCATGGCCTATGCCGAGCCTATGGACTACGAATGGACTCCGCTCGCGCAGGAGCAGATAATCGCGGTAGTGCCGGAGGATCATCCGCTGGCAAACGCGAAGGCGTATCCTATAGCTGACTGCGAAAAGGACGATTTCATAATGACGTCCTGGGGCAAGGACATAGAGATACAGAACATCTTCCGTAAGCACAAGGTAACGCCTAATGTGAAGTACACCACTTACGACACGCCGGCGACCCTGGCCATGGTGCGCATGGGCCTAGGAGTAACATTTGCCAACGAGCTCGCAGCACAGTACTGGAACGAGCATCTGGTGAAGCTCGCGCTGGATCCGCCTGAAAATGTAGAGTTTGGCATTGCCTATACTTCGAAGGAACATATGACGGCGGCAGCGAAGAAGTTCTATGACTACGCTATCAAATATATTAGAGAAAAAAAATAAACGCGCATCCCGCGCACGGAAAACATAAGGAAAGGACCCCGACCATACGGCCGGGGTCTTTTGCTTTCTCGCTACTACAGCTTTATAGTGGTCTTAGTTCTTTAAAGTTTTTTCAAATGTGTATGTTGCGAAAACGTATACCACCATTGCGGCACCTACTACTGTTACTCCAAACATTTTGTTACCTCCTTCTATAACATACGCCCGTCAGGCGTTTTCCTTTCTTCTTGTCTGTATTATAGAGCCGGCTTTAACAAAAGTAAAACTATAGATTTTAATGCTTATAAACAGTAATACTTAACACAACACAAACACTGTTTATTGATTTACCGCGCGTTAAAAGGTAGAATCGAATCGTAGGAATACTCTTTGTATCAAATAGGAGGAACGAAATGGATAAGTATGTATGCAGTATCTGCGGTTATGTTTATGATCCTGAAGTAGGCGATCCGGACAACGGCGTTGCACCGGGCACTGCATGGGAAGATGTTCCTGAAGATTGGGTCTGCCCTCTGTGCGGAGTAGGCAAGGACAATTTCGAGGCTGAATAGTAAAAAGGCGCCGCCTGACTTGCGGCGCTCTTTTTTTTCGGAAATCCAGAGAGGATACTGATATGTATAAAATCGTAAGAAGAAAGGCCCTCAGACCGACTGTCACACAGCTTGAGGTCGAGGCGCCTCTTGTGGCGCGCAAGGCCAAGCCGGGGCAGTTCATTATCCTTCGCATTGATGAAGAGGGCGAGCGCATCCCGCTGACTGTTGCGGGAACGAACCCTGAGAAGGGGACCGTCAAGATCATCTTCCAGGTGGTCGGCGCTACGACTGAGATGCTGAATCACGTGCCTGAGGGCGGATATATCCAGGACTTTGTGGGACCTCTTGGAAACGCGACCGAGACCGAGGGCATCAAGAAGGTCTGCATAGTCGGCGGCGGTGTGGGCTGCGCCATCGCGATGCCGGTCGCTCAGGAGTTCCACAGGATAGGCGCTGAGGTAACGAGCATTATCGGATTCAGGAGCGAGGACCTTGTGATCTTAGAGGATGAGTTCAACGAATGTTCCGACAAGCTCTATGTCATGACGGATGACGGATCGTACGGAAGACAGGGCAATGTAACTGTCCCGCTTGACGAGATGCTCTCGGCAGGCGAGAAATTCGACATGATCATCACGATCGGACCGCTGATCATGATGAAGTTCGTCACACTGACCGCAAAGAAGTATGACGCGCCGATCACGGTTTCTATGAGCCCTATCATGATCGACGGTACCGGCATGTGCGGAGGCTGCAGGCTGACGCTCAACACGCCGGAAGGCCCTAAGATGAAATTCGCATGCGTCGACGGTCCGGACTTCAACGGATACGAAGTCGACTTTGACGAGGCGATCTCAAGAGGCCGCATGTATTTCGATTACGAGAGGCACATGCACGAGAAGACCTGCAATCTGTATAAACAGGCCGACGAGGCCGCCAAAGCGTAGGAAAGGGGGAACTGAAATGGCACTTGATCCTAAGAAACATGAAATGCCTGCACAGGACCCTCAGGTCCGCGCGCACAATTTTGACGAGGTAGCGCTGGGATACACGGAAGAGATCGCTCTCGCTGAGGCTCAGAGATGCCTCAATTGCAAGAACAAACCTTGCGTGGAAGGCTGCCCGGTCAACGTCAACATCCCGGACTTTATCATGAAGGCGAAGGAAGGCGACTGGGAGGGAGCTTATCAGATAATAAACGCGACATCGACTCTGCCTGCGGTATGCGGACGCGTATGTCCGCAGGAGACCCAGTGTGAAGCAAAGTGCACCATGGGCATAAAATTCGAGCCTGTAGGTATCGGACGTCTGGAGAGATTCGTGGCCGACTGGCACAATGCCAACGCCAAGGAAAAAGCAGTGGCTCCTGCAAGCAACGGCCACAAGGTAGCTGTCGTAGGATCCGGCCCGTCCGGACTTACCTGCGCGGGCGACCTGGCAAAGAAGGGCTACAAGGTATCCGTATTTGAGGCTCTGCACACAGCCGGCGGCGTGCTGGTTTACGGCATCCCTGAGTTTCGTCTTCCGAAGGCCATCGTGGCGCGCGAGGTCGAGGGACTCAAGGACCTCGGCGTCGACATCGAGACCAACGTCATCATCGGAAAGACTCTCACAGTCGACGAACTCTTCGACATGGGCTTTGAGGCTGTATTCATCGGATCGGGCGCGGGACTTCCGATGTTCATGAACATCCCGGGCGAGTCGCTCAAGGGCGTGTTCTCCGCAAACGAATACCTGACTAGGTCCAACCTGATGAAGGCTTTCAGGGACGAGCCGAGGACACCTATCATGAAGGGCGGCAAGGTCGCGGTAGTCGGCGGTGGAAACGTTGCCATGGACGCCGCGAGGACAGCGCTGAGGCTCGGCGCAGAGAAGGTATATATCGTTTACAGAAGATCGATGGAGGAGTTGCCTGCAAGGGCGGAGGAAGTCGAGCACGCAATAGAAGAGGGCATCGATTTCAGACTGCTGAACAATCCGGTGGAGATACTCGGATACAACAATCCGGATGATCCGAGGGATCCGAAGAACGGATTCGTAAGAGGCATGCGCTGCATCAAGATGGAGCTTGGCGAGCCTGACGCTTCAGGCAGAAGGAGGCCTGTTCCTATACCGGGCAGCGAGTTCGAGCTAGACGTCGATGCTGTCATCATGGCTCTTGGCACCAGCCCTAACCCGCTTATCAAGAACACGACGGAAGGTCTTGAGGTGAACCGCAAGGGCGGCATCATCGTGGACGAGGCCGGCCTCACGAGCCGTGAGGCCGTGTTTGCCGGCGGCGATGCGGTCACTGGAGCGGCTACGGTAATAAGCGCGATGGGCGCCGGCAAACTTGCCGCCGCATCCATCGACAAAATGCTTTCCGGCAAGTAACCGCGGTAAACATATGCAGTAATTATAAAGAAGCAATACTGAAAAAACATAAAAAGAGGTACATATCCCGGCCGGAATGTGTACCTCTTTTTAAACTGTTATTTGTATTGATCTTATCTGCGTTTCATTATCTCATCAAGTATCGCGTCGGCGGTCTCAAGCTTTGTCATAAGAGGCAGCTGTGTGATGCCGTCCTTTGCCATTATGGTGACGACATTGGTATCGCCCGCGAAACCCGCGCCTTTAGTCTTAAGGCTGTTGGCGCATATCATGTCTACGTTCTTCTTGACCAGCTTTTCCGCCGCGTTCTTAAGAAGATCCTGGGTCTCCATCGCGAAGCCGCAGAGGAACTGTCCCTCGGTCCTGTGTTCGCCCAGATAAGCGAGGATATCGCGTGTAGGAGCAAGGCTGATCGACATGCCGCCATAGCCTTCTGTGTCGTCGGCGATGAGGTCGGCCTTCTTGATCTTCTGGTCTGCCGGATTGGCAGGAGTAAAGTCGGCGACTGCCGCTGCCTTTATGATTATATCCATATCCGGCGCGCGCTCCGTGACAGCATGGAACATGTCATCCGCGCTCAGTATATCCACGGTCTCAACGAATGGCTCGCGCGGAAGCGCTGTCCTGCCGGACACCAGCGTCACGTTCGCGCCGCGCCTTGCGGCCATTCTCGCGATGGCGTAGCCCATCTTTCCGCTCGAATGGTTCGTGATGAAACGAACCGGATCCACGGCCTCTTCAGTCGGGCCTGCGGTGACGAGCACGTTGAGCCCTGCCATGTCCTTTTCTTTTGAGATCCACTGCTCAACGTAGCTGATGAGCACATCAGGCTCGGGCATCTTGCCCTTGCCCTCGACACCGCAGGCCAGCATGCCCGTGGCCGGTTCGATTATCTCATAGCCGCGTCTGCGAAGTATCTCAAGGTTCTCCTGGGTAGCCGGGTTCTCAAACATCTTGGTGTTCATCGCCGGCGAGATAAGGATAGGGCAGGTACAGGCCAGCATGGTCGTGGTCAGCATGTCATCCCCGATCCCGTGAGCCAGCTTGGCGATGGTGTTTGCAGTCGCAGGTGCTATGAGCACCAGGTCAGCCGTCTGTCCCAGCTCTATGTGCTCGGTCGGAGTATCGTTTGCCGGATCGAACACGTCCGTTACCACTTTGTTGCCGCTCATGGTCGCGAAGGTAATCGGTGTCACGAACTTTGCTGCGTTCTCCGTCATGATGACGTGCACGTCATAGCCCATCTTCTTGAGCCCGCTCGCTACATACACAGTTTTATACGCGGAGATCCCTCCCGAGACCCCCAGGATCACTTTCTTTTTGTCTTCCATTTTCAATTCCCCATTTCTAAGGAGCTGCTGTCATCCGGCCGCAAGCCGGCGGATCTTTACTATCGTAGAAATTATACTTTACACGCTTTTAAATTGGCAATATTTATCGTATTCAGGTGTCATTCAGACGCCTAAAGTATTAAAATAGACATGCGTCTCCCTCATAACGGGGAGGTCATGCAAGAACTTTATTTGTTGACACTGAAAGACCCTGAAAGGACATAAGGCCCGGCCATGAAGATCAGGAAAGAACTGCTGGAGCAGGAGAAGATAAGCTACGCGATGGAACACATCGAGCTGCCTGAGGGCGGTGTCGACTGCAGCGAGGGATGCAATCCATATGGATTCCCACCTGAATGCGCTGAAGCGCTGAAGCAGTTCGACCCGGCAAGGCTCGGCCCTTACCCTCACAGCGACGTTCTGTATGATGCCATCCGCGACTTCTGGAAAGAGCAGATCGACGTGGAGCATCACAACGTCCTGCTGACTGACGGCAGCATCAGCGCGCTGTACATTATCAACAACATATTCGACACGCACAATTCGGTCGTGCTCGGCATCTCGCCGCAGTTCACTGATTACTACATGCATGCCGAGATGATAGGCATCGATTACGCGCCTTACCAGCTGAAGCCACAGTACAACTACAAGTTCGACGCTTCCGAGTTCATGTCGATGCATTACATCGCGGACACTTTCGCGTACGCGTCCATGCCTGTCAAGTCCTACAACTTCATCTACATCGACAACCCTAACAACCCGACCGGCCAGTGCATCGACATCGAAGACATCGAGAGGATAGTCAGGGGCGCGCTCAAGAAGGACATCACGGTCATAATCGACGAGGCTTACGGTGACTTCATGCCGAAGGAGAACTCAGCGGTGCAGCTCTTTGCCAGGTATCCTAACCTCGCGGTGGTACGCACGCTCTCAAAGGGCTACGGTCTGGCGGGCCTTCGCATCGGCTACATCATCGCTCACAAGGAGCTCATCGGCTACATGAAAAAGATGGTCAATCCGTACATGGTGAGCGAGCTGGCGAGAGAAGTCGGAGCTGTGGCACTCAGGCACCCGGAATTCGTCGGGAAGAGCAAGGCGGACTTTGTCGACATGAAGGCGCAGATAAGGGAAGTCCTGACTCCGAGCACGGTCAGGAAACTCAAAAAGCACGCAGACGCGGAATATGAAGAGGTGAAGATCCACGGCGCGTCGTCCGGACACCTGCACATGGCGGAGACGCTGGACACCAACTCGCTCCTGCTGCTCTACCACGATAACAAGGACATAAAGCTTTACGATGAGTTCTTAAAGCGCAAGGTCCTCGTGATCGACGGCTACGACTTCAAGGGACTCGACTCTAACTCAGCCCGCGTCAGGCTGCCGCGCATGGAGGAGTTCCCGGTGCTGCTGCAGGCGATAAAAGAAATCAACAAGTTATAAAGAGAAAGGCGGTATCTGCCGCCTTTTTGCTTTACGCAAGGCCGCCGGAAGCGGTATAATTACAATGTTGGGAAGGTGTGCAGCCGCTGCGCCGCGCATCTCAAAATACAGTCACTATTGAGTATCTAAAGGAGACAAGATATGTTTGATAAACTGATCGAAAAAGTTAAAGCTGAGCCTAAGACCATCGTCTTCACAGAAGGATCGGACGCCCGTATCCAGGAAGCTGCCGCAAGGCTCCTCGCCGAGGGACTCATGGACGTAGTTCTCGTAGGAGACGTTGATGAAGTCAAGAAGGCTGCTGAGGAGAAAGGCTTCGACATCAGCAAGGCTGAGATCATCGACCCTGAGAAGTACGAGGGAATGGATGAGATGGTCGCAAAGATGGTAGAGCTCAGAAAGGGCAAAATGACTGAAGAGGAGTGCGCGGCTGCACTTAAGAAGGGCAACTACTTCGGCACAATGCTCGTAAAGATGGGCAAGGCTGACTGCCTGCTCGGCGGCGCGACATACTCCACGGCTGACACCATCCGTCCGGCTCTCCAGCTTGTTAAGACAAAACCGGGCGCACACCTGGTAAGCTCCTGCTTCATTCTCACAAGAGAGGGCGGAGACGAGAACCTCAGGACCATCGCCATGGGCGACTGCGCTGTAAACCTCGGCTACGAAGACAGCAAGGACAAAGAGGGCAACGTTACATTCACAGGCGCTCAGAAGCTTGCTGAGGTAGCGGTAGAGATCGAGAAGTGCGCAAGGACTTTCGGCATCGATCCTAAGGTAGCGATGCTCAGCTTCTCCACAAAGGGATCGGGCAAGGGCAACACCGTTGCTCTCTCTGCAGAAGCTACAAAGATCGCCAAGGAACTCAACCCAGACATGGCCATCGACGGCGAGATGCAGTTCGACGCGGCTGTATCGCCGACAGTAGGCCAGCTGAAGTTCCCTGGTTCCCCGGTAGCAGGCTATGCGAACACATTCGTATTCCCTATCATCGAGGCAGGCAACATCGGCTACAAGATCGCTCAGAGACTCGGCGGCTATGCTGCTTACGGACCTATCCTGCTCGGACTCAACGCTCCGATCAACGACCTCTCCAGAGGCTGCGACGCAGAGGAAGTCTACAAGATGGCAATCATCACAGCTGCACTGTAAATCAGGCATCATCTGAAAATAAAAAGCGGACGGCTCAAAAGCCGTCCGTTTTATTATGTCCTTTTGCGCTATGCGCGTTTGTTGTCTTCCACGAAGCGCCTTATCTTCTGCGTTGTCGTCTTGTCGAACTCACGCTCGCGTACTATCACGTGCGCGATCCTCTTGAACCTCGGCAGGTTGTCGTTGATCTTGTCGACTGCTTCGTCGATGAGCGCCTCAGCTTGTTCCGCTGTGTAGTCCGCGCCAAGCTTTCTCTCCAGTTCTTCCTTGTTGAGCCTTACCGTGGCATGGATGCCGTTGAACGGCGAGTTAGGGTCGAGTTCTCCGCCCCATACCATGCACTCCTCAACGATAGGCAGTCCGAGGAGGTAGCCTTCGAGCTCCTCAGGGAACACGTTCTTGCCGTTGCTTGCGATGATGACGTTCTTTTTGCGGCCCGTGATGAACACGTAGTTGTCGCGGTCAAGGTAGCCGATGTCTCCTGTGTGGAACCAGCCCTCTTCATCGATCACGGCCTTTGTGTTCTCAGGATCCTTGTAGTAGCCCATCATGACCTGCGGTCCGCGGAAGCAGATCTCGCCGATGCCGTTGCTGTCAGGATCGAGGATCTTGCATTCTGTGAACGGCATCAGATGTCCGGCCGACGCGTTCTTCATGAACTTACGCTTTGCCGGGTTGAGCGCCACGATAGGAGCGCATTCCGACAGGCCGTAGCCCTGGATGGCGTTGAAGCCAACATTGCAGAACGAGTCGAGGATAGCGCCGTCTATAGGAGCTCCGCCGGAGATCAGCGTATGCAGCCTCCCGCCGAATACCGCCTCGATGTCCTTTGTGACCTTCTTAGGCAGCTTCACCTTCAGGCGGCTCGCCTCGCGGTCCATGATCTCGAAAGCTTTCATCTGCTTTGGAGAAAGCTTGTCAGCGACCGAGCGTCTGATCTTGTTATGGAAGTTCTCGATTATGGCAGGCACGGCCAGAAGGATGGTCGGCTTTACCTCGAGTATGTCCTTGCGGATGTATTTGAGTCCGCGGCAGAAAGCGACTGTCGCCCCGCTGTATACGCAGGAGAGGAAGGTCGCCGTGCACTCGTAGCAGTGATGCATCGGAAGCACCGAGAAGCATATGTCCTTAGGGCGGGCTTCAAACATGGACTGCACCAGGATGGTGTCGAGCATGAGGTTGCGGTGTGAGAGCATGACTCCCTTTGACACTCCCGTTGTGCCGGACGTGAAGATGATGGACGCGAGATCCGTGTTGACGACCTGCGCGTCTATGTAGCGGCGGTCGCCGTTCCAGATCATGTGGCGGCCCTTCTCGCGGAGCTTCTTCCACGAGATGAGTCCGGCTTCAGCATCCTCGTCCTCGTCCATGTCGGCGTTGATGACGTAGCGCAGCAGCGTGTCGCCGCTCGCCTTGATGTTCTTGAAGATTTCGTAGTACTTGTTGTTGACGGTAATGACCGCCTCGATCTCTCCCTTGATGGTCAGCTGCTTCAGCTCGCTCTCGTTCAGCTCTCTGTCCAGCGGGACCACGACTCCGACGCCTCCGACTATAGCGAGGTAGGATTCGCCCCACTCGACGGAGTTGCGGCCGATGAGCCCGATGTGCCTGTCCTCAAGTCCAAGATCCATGAGGGCCGTGCCTATGGCGTTGACGTCCTCGCGGGCCTGACGGAAGCTTACCTCCCTGAACGGCTGGTTCGGCTTGTACTTCTGCATGAAGAGCGGAAGATCAGGCCATTCGTCGGCGCTGTAGTTCAGCATGTCCTTGAGATCGGTGACTACGTGTTTTTCCTTGAAGAGGTAGCGCTTGTCCTTGGACTTTTTGAGCTCGTCGAGCATCTGACCAATGACTTCGCGTTCACGCCTCTTGATGTTTCTGTATTCTGAATCTGTATATTTTCTGCCCATATTACTGCGTGCATATTTCGGCACTTAAAGATATAATGTTGTTTACAATGCGGCAATTATACCATATAATTCTGCGGATGAGTAAAAAAGATAAAAACGGGCAGCCGGCGCAAAAAAGAAGAGGCCCGCGGCCCTCTGACTATACAGATTCGAAAGGAATTAACAGGATAAATGGAAGAAGTAAGAATAATCGATTTGAAGGAAAGCATACTCGCGGACAATGACGCGGATGCCGAAAAGCTTCGCGAAGAGCTCGCGGTCGATAAGACGGTGTACATCAACGTGATGAGTTCGCCGGGCTCCGGCAAGACCTCAACTATACTGAGACTTGTAGAGGAACTGAGGCTGAGCTTCAAGGTGGGAGTCCTTGAGGCTGACATCGACGGAGACGTGGACACAAGGACCATGCTCGACGCGGGCATCCCGGCTGTGCAGCTCCATACGGGCGGCATGTGCCACCTGGACGCTGACATGAGCCGCCAGGCCCTGGCTGAGATCAAGTCAAAAGATCTCGATATCGTCATCCTCGAGAACGTCGGCAACCTGGTCTGCCCGGCGGAGTTCGACACGGGAGCGCAGATCAACCTGGTCATCCTCTCCGTGCCTGAGGGCGACGACAAGCCGCTGAAGTACCCTCTGATGTTCAGCAAGGCTGACGTCGTGGCGGTCAACAAGATCGACGCCATGGAGGTGTTCGACTTCAATCCGGAAACGTTCATGAAAAATGTCTATGAGTGCCGTCCGGAAGCGCCGGTATTCATGGTGTCGGCAGCGACGGGCATAGGGATCCACGAGCTGGCCGGATGGATAGGCGAGCGCGCACGCGAGATCCTGGATTTTGAATCAGCATATTAAAGCAGGACGGACAGAACGATGAGTGAAAAGAAAGTAAAAGTAATAGATGTAAACGTAGGCATCTTTGAAGAGAACGACCGCATCGCGGCCGAGGTAAGGGCGCAGAACAAGGCCAACGGCACCGTCATGGTGAACGTCATGGCATCGCCGGGCGCGGGCAAGACCACAACGCTGCTTCGCACCATCGAAGCGCTTAGCGGCGAGTACAATATCGGCGTAATGGAGGCAGATATCGAAGCAACCGTGGACGCTGAGAAGATGGCTGCTGCCGGAGTTCGCTCGATGCAGATCCATACGGGCGGCGAGTGCTGCATGGACGCGGCCATGACCCAGGCTGCCCTCAAAGAGTTCGACACTAAGGACCTCGACCTCATCTTCCTTGAGAACGTGGGCAATCTGGTCTGCACCGCAGAACAGGACACGGGCGCGAATATCAACATTGAGATACTCTCGGTGCCTGAAGGCGATGACAAGCCGTTGAAGTACCCTCTGATGTTCACGGTCACACAGGCGGTCCTGGTCAACAAGAACGACACGAGAAAGTTCTTCGCGTTTGATGACGAGGCATTTATTGAGAGAGTACACAGCCTCAATCCGCTGTCGGAGATCTTCTTCGTTTCCGCAAAGACGGGCGAGGGATTCGACGCGTGGATCAGCTGGCTGCGCAGACAGATAGAACTGAACAAATAGGGACCGGAAGCCGCGGCCTTTGCCTGCGGCTTTTATGAAGGGGGGAAAACATGGTTTACGACGTTGCCATAGTAGGTACGGGGCCTGCGGGACTGGCCGCGGCGCTGACTCTGAAACTGCATAATAAAGAGATCATCTGGTTCGGCTCAGCCGAGCTTTCCGACAAGGTAGGCAAGTCCGAGAAGATAGCAAATTATCCGGGCGTGCCTATGGTATCCGGAGAAGATCTCAACGCTGCTTTCGCGGCCCAGGCCAGGGAGATGGAGCTTGAGCCTAAGGAAGCGCGTGTGACTAATATCGCCGACCTGGGCGACAAGTACATGGTGCTGGCGGACAGCGAGACCTACGAGGCACGCGCACTGCTTCTTTCGACAGGCGTGGCTTCAGCCAAGGGCATGGAAGGCGAGGCAGAGATGCTGGGCCGCGGTGTCAGCTACTGCGCGACCTGCGACGGCTTCCTCTATAAGGGCAAGACGGTCGCAGTATACTGCACGGATGAACGCATGGCGCACGACATCAAGTACCTTGAGGAGATCTGCGGCAAGGTATACATCTATACCAACTTTGGCTATGAAGCGTCCGCGGAGGCATCCGAGGTGCTGGCATCACCGTTCAGGAAGCTGAGCGGAGGATTCAAGTGTGATTCCGTAGAACTCTTTGACGGAACAAAGCTGGCCGTAGACGGAGTCTTCATTCTGAGGCCTGCCATCGCGCCGTCGACATTGTTCCCGGGTCTTGAGACTGACGGCGCGCACATAAAGGTGGGCCGCAGCCAGGAGACGAATTATAAGGGATGCTATGCTGCGGGCGACTGCACGGGCAGGCCGTATCAGATAGCGAAAGCGGTCGGCGAAGGAAACGTGGCCGCGCACGCTATACTTGAATATCTCAGTGAACTTGAAAAGGAGAACTAGGGATGGCAGAACTTAAGATCGAAAACCAGGCTATGATGTTCGCATTACTGAGCCGCGCGGCCATAGAGGCCAGGGGCGAAGAAGGAAGAAAAGCGATCCAGAACGGCATGATACAGTACGGCAGGGAGCGCGGAGCCAGGATGGCGGAACGCGCCAGAAAGGCCGGCGATCCTGTCGACCTCTGGACCAATCAGGCATACGGCGAGTGGAAACCTGACTACGCCGGTCAGATGGAATTCGGCATGCTAAGAAGCGAGCCGACTTATCAGACATATATCGCAAAATGCGCGTGGTGCGAGGCATGGAAGAAATACGACATCCTCGAATACGGACGCGAATACTGCGTCAATGTCGACGCTGCCGTTTACGACGGTTTCGGCTGCGGAGCGGTCTGCACGCCTATCAGCACTTCGATGAGCTGGGGCGGCGAGCGCTGCGATTTCGACTGGGGCAAGCCGCTTTCCGCGGAAGAACTTCAGATGGTCAAAGATAAAAAGGCCGAGCTGGGGACATCCGCGATGAGAGACTTCAACTTCCACACCGCTCACATCTACTGCACGGTAGCCGACGCGATCTGCAAGGCCTTCCCCGGAGAGTCAGAGGATATCATCAACAGGGCTGTTGCTGATTACATAGATCTTTTCGGACAGGAGGCATACGACTGCCTGCTGGACTTCTCGCCTGACGAGTTCTGAAAGGCAAGGATTTGAACAAACTGAAACTCAACACTGAATACGCTGCATCTTTCGGGGCATACTGGATGATCTACGCGATCGCAGGCAGTCTTGCCTCGGTTTTTATGCTCGCAAAAGGTTACAGCAATCTGTATATCGGGATGACTCTGGCTGCCGCAAATATCGTGGCCATGGGTCTGCAGCCTTTCATTGCCGACCACATGGACAAGGCAAAGGGCGTAACGCTGATCGACACAGTGGCATGGTCCACTCTCGTCATAATGATCATCGGCGCCGGATATTTCTTCTTCAAAGGCGGGACCTTCATGCTGGCTTTGGTGATAATGCTGGTGCTTGCGATCCATGCCTTGCTGCAGCCTCTCATGAACACGCTCGCTTTCAGGCTGAGCGAGAGCGGCACAGATGTCAGCTTCGGATTCGGACGGGCCGGCGGATCGCTTGGGTATTCATTGATAGTGGCTGCCGTGGGGACGCTTGTAGAGAAAAAGGGAGTTATGACGATGCCTGTCTGCACAGAGGCAGCTTGCCTGCTTCTGATAGTGCTCCTTCTGCTGACAAAGCACAGCTGCAACAGGATCGTAAGACAGGCAGACGCCGCGGCCGCAGACGGAATGAGTGAAGCAGGCGCGGCAGCCCGCAGAAGAGCGAATGCCGAAAGAATAGATATCAATGCCTTCGTAAAGAGAAACAAGAACTTCTTCATAGTCAACCTCGGGCTTGCGGCGATCCTCTTCAGCAATGCTGTGCTCAGCACCTACATGGCGCAGATCGCCGGAAACGTGAACGGAACGACGGAGCAGGTAGGCAGGATACTGTCGCTGATGGCTCTCGCGGAGATCCCCGTGATGATTTTTTACGACAAGATCCACAAGCACTTTTCGAGCCGCACGCTCATAAAAGTCGCGTCGGTCGGCTTCACGCTCAAGATCGCCGTGTGCTGGCTCGCGCGTTCGGTCGGAATGCTTTACGCGGCACAGGTCTTCCAGTTCATAGGATTCGCCCTGATGATGCCGGCCATGGTCTACTATATAAACGAGATAATGAGTCAGGGAGAAGCAGTAAAAGGACAGGCTCTTTTCACGATGATGCTGACTTTTTCCACGATAGCCGCGAGTTTTGCGGGAGGCTGGATACTCGACGCGTACGGCGCAAGGACGCTGACCTTCATTTCGACCATCGTGACAGCTGCCGGAGCCGTGGTAGTCAACCTCTTCATAGGCAAAGTGAAGAGCCATAAAGAGCAGCCGGGTGAATCCGATTGCCAATAAGTCCCGGGACTGTTAAAATACAGGTACCACAATTAAATAAGGAGACAGAAATGGAAACCAGAGTCGCCGTGATAAGCATTATCGTCACGGAGTCCGACAAGGTGGAAATGCTGAACGACCTGCTCCATGAGTATTCCGGTTTTATAATCGGACGTATGGGGATCCCGTACAGAGAAAAGGGAATAAGTATCATCAGCATAGCCATTGACGCCCCGATGGATGAGATCAACTCGCTCACCGGCGCGCTCGGACGCCTCGACGGTATAAATGCCAAGGTGACCTATGCCAAAGTCTGAAACACCTTCCTAAAGACCGAAATCCCGTTATGCGGTTTTGAGGCTGAAGCAAGATGCGAGGGCGGTCTGCTGCAAGTACGCTTTGATGTACTGAGATTTTGATCGTGTCAGCCTTGCTTCAAAGGGAGCAGGGCTGTTTTAGTTAAAGGCAGGGCACCGCAAAATACAACAGAAAGAGATCAGATGAGCCAGAGAAGAGACGGAAGGCTTGGCGCCGTATGGATCGTAATATTGATAGTGCTGCCGCTTGCTGCAGCTGTCATCGCGCTGGGTATCGGACGCATGTCGATAGCCCCGGGCGAGGTCCTTGACGTGCTGAGAGCCAATCTGTCCGGAGGGCATGCGGCCAACGAACTGGCGGAGAAGACCATCATGCAGCTGAGGCTGCCGAGGATAATCCTGGCCGTGCTGGTAGGAGCCGGACTTTCGGTATCCGGCTGCGCTTTCCAGAGCCTCTTCGCAAACCCGCTGGCTACGCCGGACACACTCGGTGTCGCGAGCGGCGCGGCGTTTGGCGCCGCCCTGGGGATACTTCTTGGTTTCAACCTGATAGGCATACAGATAATGGGCCTTGCCATGGGCGGCGCCGCTGTGGCGCTCACATGGCTCGCGGGCTCAGGCAGAGACAGGGGAGGCCTCAGCTACATAGTGCTGTCCGGCATCATGATAGGCTCCCTCTTCAGCGCCCTCATATCTTTCATAAAGTTTGCCGCAGACGCTGAATCGCAGCTGCCTGCCATCACCTACTGGCTGATGGGTGGCCTGGACAAGGCAAACTACCATACGCTCGCCCTGGGAGCGCCGGTGATCATCGCCGGCATAATCCTCTTCATCCTCATAAGATGGCGCATGAACCTGCTGCCGCTTTCCGATGACGAGGCCAAAGCATCGGGTGTAGACATCAGGCTGCTGAGGGCGGTCACTGTCGTGGCAGCAACAGCCATAACCGCGTCCTGCGTCTCGATGTGCGGACAGGTCGGCTGGGTGGGACTTCTGATCCCGCACATGTGCCGCATGGTATTCGGCAATAACCACCTGTCTATAGTGCCGGCATCCGTGAGTTTCGGAGCCGTCTTCATGATAATCGTCGACACGATGGCGCGCAGCATCTCCGCGGCGGAGATCCCTGTGTCGATACTTACGGCAATAATAGGCGCGCCTGTATTCATAATCCTGATGAGAAGAAGCGGAGGCTGGCGTATATGAGCGAGATGAACAGACAGGCCGCGCCGCTTCTGAAGATAGAAGGCGGCAGCTTCGCCTACAAGGGCGGGCCGCAGATACTTAAGGATATAAATATAGAAGTCGATCCTGGCGAGATACTGGCCGTACTGGGACCGAACGGTTCCGGCAAGACGACCATGCTCCGCTGCATGATGGATATGCTTCACTGGCAGAGCGGAAGGAGCCTGCTGGACGGAGAGGACATCCGCGGCATACCGGCATCCACGCTCTGGAAGAAGATGGCGTACGTGCCTCAGGCAGGGACGGCGGCGACTTCGTACACGGCTTTCCAGACCGTGCTCATTGGAAGGAGCAGCCGCATAGGAGCTTTCTCTTCGCCGACTGAAGAGGACATGAAAGTCACGGAGCGCGTCATGGAGAGGCTTGGCATCTCGCATCTTGCCGACAAGCCATGCCACGCCATAAGCGGCGGCGAGCTGCAGATGGTCCTCATAGCACGCGCCATGGCGGCTGAACCAAAGTTTCTGGTGCTGGATGAGCCTGAGTCCAACCTCGACTTCAAAAACCAGCTGATAGTCCTTGATACAATGACAGCGCTGGCAGCCGAAGGAGTGGCCTGCGTATTCAACACGCATTATCCGTCCCACGCGCTGCAGAGAGCAGGCAAGTCGCTCATGCTGTCGAAGGAAGGATGGAGCCTCTTTGGCGACACCACAGGAGTGGTGACTGAGGATAATATCAGAAGGGCGTTCGGCGTCGAGGCTCTCATTGGTGAGGTCGAGACACCGCAGAACATAATGAAGAATGTCGTGGCGGTAGGCATCAGCGAAGAAGCCTTCGCACAGGAGCCCGGCGCAGCAGACAGGAGCGTGCTTGCTTCACTTACAGTCATCATGCAAAACAACGCTCACGCTGATCAGATCAACAAGGCGCTTCGCGAATACAACCACCTGCTGATAGGCAGAATGGGACTTCCGCACAGGAGCTCAGATAAATATATAATCAACGTGATGCTGGAGGGGCCTGTTTCGGAGATCGAGGCGCTCTCGCACAGGCTCAGCCTGATACCTGACATAAGCGTCAAAACGACATATGAATAAACAGTCGGAAATCGGCTGAGCATGCCGCGGCATCATTGCGGCAAATAAGGAAAGGTAAAAACATGATAAAAATTGCAGTATACGGAAAAGGCGGAATAGGCAAGTCGACAACCGTGTCGAACGTGTCGGCCGCGCTCGCGGACATGGGCTACAAAGTGATGCAGATCGGCTGCGATCCTAAGGCCGATTCAACGCAGAGCCTGCACCACTCGGCAGACATCAAAACCGTGCTGGAGCTGGTGAGGGAACATAAGAACGACTTCACGCTCAGCGATATGGTTCGCGAAGGCTACGGCGGTGTCATCTGCGTGGAGGCGGGAGGACCGACTCCGGGCCTCGGCTGCGCGGGACGCGGCATCATCGCTGCGCTCGACAAGCTGAAAGAGAAAGGCGCCTACGAAACATTCAAACCGGACGTCGTGATATACGACGTTCTGGGCGACGTCGTATGCGGCGGCTTTTCCATGCCAATGCGCGGCGGCTATGCCGATAAGGTATTCGTGATCACTTCAGGCGAGAACATGGCCATCCATGCCGCCGCGAACATCGCGGTCGCGATCGACAACTTCAAGGACAGAGGATACGCGAAACTCGGAGGCATCATACTCAACCGACGCAACGTGAAGGATGAAGATGCCAAGGTCGCCGAGCTTGCTTCGGATATCAAGTCAGAAGTCATTGGCGAGCTGAGCCGCAGCGACACCGTCATAGAGGCGGAGGATCTGGGAAAGACGGTCATTGAAGCGTTCCCTGACAGCCCGATGGCGGATGAGTACCGCAAGCTGGCAAAGACGCTTATAAAGATCTGCAATTCGGAAATGAGAGTATGCTGAAAAAAGTAAACGAAAAACAGAATATAAAGCTGGACGCATCCGAGATCCCGCATGTGAGGATAGCAGATGCTAATTTCCCTGCGCCGTTCCGGTCGGGGCTGGAGTATTCGTCTCCGGCCCGCGGCACGTGGAACATCGTCCACACCGGGATGCTCATCCCGGAGGCACACGAAATCTTCGTGTGCGCCGCGGGCTGCCTGCGCGGAGTCGTTCTGACTGCCGCCGAGATGGGCACCCAGGACAGGTTCTCAACGGTAGCCGTCAGGGAGAACAACCTTCTGGACGGCGACATGGAAGAACTGGTCATCGAGGGCGTGACGGATATCATCAACAAGCTGCCTAAGAGACCGCCTGCTGTCCTCGTGTACACAAGCTGTGTCCACCACTTTACAGGTGTAGACCTCGACATGATCTACGCGACTCTCAGGAGCCGCTTTCCGGACATCGATTTCACCGACTGCTACATGAACCCTATCATGCGAAAGAGTGGTCTGACTCCGGATCAGCTGATGAGGTCCCGCCTTTACATGCTCCTGCACGAGCGTGAGAAGAATCCGGACGCAGTTGCCATAATCGGCAACGACCTTCCGACCGATGAGGACAGCGACCTGATGCATATGCTCAAGGGCGCGGGACTTAAGGTGCACGAGATCACATCCTGCAAAAACTACGCAGAGTACCAGGAGATGGCCGAGAGCTGCGTCTATGTGTCGTACAATCCGGATGCTGCTCCGGGCGGGGACATGCTTGCGGAGAGGCTCGGCGGCACTCACTACGCTTTGAAGTTCAGTTTCGATTACGATGAGATCGACGAGACCTTTGCCGGACTCGCGGGGACGCTTGAAAAGGCGACCGGCAGGACGGGCCTTGCCATGAGCCCGGGTGAGATCGCTGCGAAGAGGGCAGAGTGCGAAAGAGAACTTGAGAAAACAAAAAAGCTCATCGGGGATACCCCGGTAAGCATAGACTATACGTTTTGCCCTAGACCTCTGGGATTGGCGAAATTGCTTCTTGACCACGGCATCAACGTGACAAGAGTCTACGTGGACGGCATCCCTGGCGGCGACAGGGCGGCCTTCGATCATCTGAAGAAGGATCATCCTGATCTGATGATCTATCCGACCGTTCACCCGGGCATGAGATTCGCCAGGACCGCGAATGAAGAAGACGGCAAGTTCGTGCTGGCAATCGGCCAGAAGGCAGCGGCCTTTGATAACACCAACCACTTCGTCAATGTCGTCGAAGGCGGTGGCATGACAGGCTTTGAGGCGGTCACAAGGACCTGCGCTCTGATCCGCGACGCGTATATGAATGAGAAGGAAATGCGCGAGCTTGTGCAGGTAAAGGGCTTGGGCTGCGAGGTCTGTATCAGATAGGAAAGAACAGGGATATGAAACAAACAGCAAGGATAATATCGACATATTCTGCGGACGTGATGGGCGTATGCTCGGCGCTCTTTGAACTGGGCGGAATGACCATCATGCACGATGCGTCGGGCTGTAACTCGACCTACACGACTCATGACGAGCCGCGCTGGTTCGACATGGACAGCATGGTCTACATCTCCGGCATCAGTGAGATAGAAGCCATAATGGGCGATGACGAGAAGCTCATAAGCGATATCGTAGACGCGGCGGAAGTCCTGAAGCCTGCTTTCATAGCAATAGCGGGCACACCTATACCGACCATGACAGGCTTCGACTTTGAGGCAGTCGCTTCGGTAATAGAACACCGCACAGGCATACCGAGCTTTGGCTTTCCGACCACAGGCATGAACACATACATCCACGGAGCATCGATGGCTTTGGCCGGGATCGCCGAAAGGTTTGTGGATGATCCGTCCAAAAGCGATACCCAGCATATGTCTCCGCGCAAGCTCATGTCCGTAGTGGACAACTGCTGCATGCGGCCTAATGGAATAAAGGTAAATATTCTGGGACTCACGCCTTTGGATTTCTCCACCAACGGCCAGGACGAGTCCATAGTCCAGTGGCTCCGTAACGAAGGCTTTGAGGTAATTTCAAAATGGGCAATGGGAAGCAGCCTTGGTGAGATCAGGCGCTCGGCCGAAGCGGACGTGAATCTGGTGGTGTCCGCTGCCGGATTTGGGGCGGCCAGGGTGCTTTACGAAAGGTTCGGCATCCCGTACGCTGTCGGAGTGCCAATCGGCAATGAACTGCCGGGACTGCTGGCAGACCAGATCATCCTCAATGTCAAAAAGTTCAAAGAGATGGACGCTGCCGCTTCAGAAAAAGCACCGTTTGAATCAAGGATAATAAGCGTCGAGTCCGGGGTATTCCTGAGCGAAGACGGGAGCTCATATGAAAAAGGCTTTGCGGCTGTGATAGGCGAGGGAGTTTATTCACTGTCGCTCGCAAGCTCGGTCGAGATGGAACTCGGCATCCCGTGCAAAGTGCTTTGCGCAACAGAGTGTCCTGAGGATATCCTCAGAGAATGCGACCGCATGACACCTGATGAGGACGATATCATACCGGAACTCGCAGGCGCTTCTTACGTGATCGCCGACCCACTGTACAGGCCGATCGTACCGGAAAGCGCAAAGTTCATCCCGCTGCCTAGCGAGGCATTCTCCGGCAGACTTTACCGCGAGGAGATAACGAATCTGATCGAGGATTTCGATCAGCTGTTAAATAAAATCAATTAAAGGAGGTTCTGACTATGAAGAGGATTCTGAGTAAGAAGAACGGAATGTTAAAACTCATTGTGCTGATGATGGTGCTGTCGATGACCATGATGTCGCTTGCGGCATGTGGAGGCGGCGGAGAAGAAGCTCCTGCTGAGAGCGCGGACACCATTACCATCACGGATCACGCCGACAGGCAGGTGGAGGTCCCGAAGGACATCCAGCGCATCGCGGTGTGCGACATTTATCCGCTGCCGAGCGTGCTGGCTGTATTCTTTGATTCGGCCGACAAGATCGTAGGCATGCCGATGCCGTCGATGACAGCCGCGCAGAACGGACTACTGGGCCAGCTTTATCCTGAGATCCTCAATGCGGAGACAGGATATATCGAAGATGTGAATGTCAACATGGAGGAGCTCGCAAAGCTTGATCCTGATGTAGTATTCTACAGCGCGTCGAGTTCTGAGCTCGGAGACCAGCTGGCTAACGCGGGCTTCGCTGCGGTCGCTATTTCCGTCAACAAGTGGGACTACAACTGCATCGAGACCCTGAATAACTGGATCGCGCTGCTGAGCCAGATGTTCCCTGACAGCGACAAGGCCGCCATCGTTGAGGAGAAGTCCAACGCGATGTACGACCTGGTGCAGGAGAGGGTCAAGGATATCCCGGACGAGGAACGCGCAAACGCATTCTTCCTCTTCCAGTACAGCGACACGACACTGCTGACTTCCGGAAAGCAGTTCTTCGGTCAGTGGTGGGCTGACGCCATCGGAGCCAAGAACGTCGCGACGGAGCTTTCGACCGACAACTCGGTGGCTGTCAACATGGAGCAGGTCTACGCGTGGAATCCTGACCTCATCTTCATGACCAACTTCAACGCATACTACCCGGACGACCTGTACAACAACACGGTCGAGGGTTACGACTGGAGCGCGGTAAAGGCGGTGCAGGACAAGAGAGTCTTCAAGATGCCGCTTGGCATGTACAGGAGCTACACCCCTGGAGTCGACTGCCCGGTCACGCTGCTGTGGATGGCAAAGACAGCGTATCCTGAAAAGTTCGAAGACGTGGATGTCATCGCCGAGGCGAAGACGTACTACAAGGAAGTCTTTGGCATCGACCTGACGGATGAGCAGGCTCAGTCGATATTCGAGCCTGTACAGAGCGCGGGCGAGGGATTTGCTTATCAGTAGAGGGATATTTACTTTTTAAAATAAACATATATAATGGGTTTAGAGATGAGCTACCGATAAACGGTTAGCCCACGAATAAGTTAGAAACTAACCGCTTCGAATTAGGGCTCGGGCGGTTATTTCTTTATGAATGCAAGAATAGCCATCAATAGCAGACCGAAGGTCATGCTTAAATATAACGATTCAAAAACGCTCATAAGCATCGCCCTCCTTTCCGAGGGCAATGAGCCCTCTGATGGGGGCTAACCGCCTACCTTCTATGGTAGCTCATAGATATTATGCCACAAAAGAACACTTGTTCCTAATTGTTTTTTCTGATATAATACCGCTATGCCACAATTCAAAGTTAAAAGTGAATATTCTCCGACGGGCGATCAGCCACAGGCGATAAGAGAGATCGCTGACGGCATTCTTGCGGGCAGGCAGGCTCAGACACTGATGGGTGTCACGGGCTCCGGCAAGACGTTTACTATGGCCAAAATCATAGAAGCCGTGCAGAAGCCGACGCTGATAATCTCGCACAACAAAACGCTCGCGGCACAGCTGCACGGAGAATTCAAGGAGTTCTTCCCGGACAACGCGGTGGAGTACTTCGTTTCTTACTATGACTACTATCAGCCGGAGGCCTACGTGCCGTCGACTGACTTATATATTGAAAAGGACGCGGACATCAACGATGAGATCGACAAGCTGAGACACTCTGCGACGGCGGCGCAGCTGGAGAGGCGGGACGTAATCATAGTCGCTTCGGTCTCGTGCATATACGGACTCGGAAGTCCTTCGTCCTACAGGAACCAGCTGATCAGTCTGAGGCCGGGAATGGACATGGACCGCATGCAGCTTTTCAGGAAGCTCGTCGACATCCAGTACACAAGGAATGACATGGATTTCGCGAGGGGCTCTTTCCGTGCGCGCGGCGACATAGTGGACATCTATCCGGCCGGAGGCGAGAGCGCTGTCAGGGTGGAGTTCTTCGGAGACGAGATAGAGAGCATACATGAGATCGACCCGCTGACGGGTGAGATCACTGGGACGCGCTCGCACATATCCATATTCCCGGCGAGCCACTACATCACGAGCCGCGAGGACATGCAGCTTGCGGTCGCTTCGATAAGGGAGGAGCTCCGCGAGAGACTCGACTGGTTCCGCTCCAACGGCAAACTGCTTGAGGCCGAGAGACTGGAGCAGCGCACCAACTATGACATCGAGATGATGATGGAGGTGGGCACCTGCAAGGGCATCGAGAACTACTCGAGGCACATCAACTTCCTGAAGCCGGGCGAGAGGCCGTATACGCTGCTCGACTACTTCCCGGATGGGGATTTCCTGACGATAATCGATGAGTCGCACGCGATGCTGCCGCAGCTGAGGGCCATGTACAACGGCGACCGGGCGAGGAAGGAATCGCTGGTCGAATACGGGTTCAGGCTGCCGTCGGCGTTCGACAACAGGCCGCTGAAGTTTGACGAGTTCAATGAGCTGACGGGACAGACCGTGTACGTGTCGGCGACCCCTGCGGCGTATGAGTTGGAAAGATCCGGCGGAGTCACGGCGGAGCAGCTGATCAGGCCGACTGGACTTCTGGATCCTGAGATAGAAGTCAGGCCGACAGAGGGCCAGATAGACGACCTGATGGGCGAGATATTCAAGACGGCCGGGAAGGGCGAGCGCGTGCTGGTCACGACGCTGACCAAGCGCATGGCGGAAGACCTTTCAAAATTCCTTCAGGAGCAGGGAATAAAGGTTAGATACCTGCACTCGGAGATAGACAACTTCGAGAGGCTCGAGATAATACGCGACCTCAGAATGGGCAAGTTCGACGTGCTGGTAGGCATCAACCTGCTGCGTGAGGGACTCGACCTGCCGGAGGTGTCGCTGATAGCGATACTCGACGCGGACAAGGAAGGCTTCCTCAGGACTGAGACCTCGCTCATACAGACTGTCGGACGCGCCGCGCGTAATGAGCACGGACGTGTTATAATGTACGCCGACTACATAAGTAAGGCGATGCGGGTCTGCATAGATGAGACTGCGCGGCGCCGCAAGGCACAGGATGAATACAACAAGGCGCACGGCATAGTTCCTAAGACCATAGTCAAGCCTGTGCGCGAGATCGCGAGGGCGACCGGCGAGTACCGCGGCGAGAGAGACCTGAAGGACTCGAAGTCGATGACGGCCGCCGAACTGCGCGACACCATAAGAGATATAGAAAAGAGCATGAAAGAGGCGGCCAAGCAGCTTGACTTTGAGCGCGCGGCCGAGCTCAGAGACGTATTGTTCGAACTCAGAACGGACAGCAGATGGAAAAGAATATAGTCATAAAGGGTGCCCGCGAGCACAATCTCAAGAACATAGACGTCACGCTGCCGCGTGACAAGATGATAGTCCTTACCGGTCTTTCGGGGTCCGGCAAGTCTTCGCTTGCCTTCGATACCATCTACGCCGAGGGCCAGAAGAAGTACGTCGAATCGCTGTCATCGTACGCGAGGCAGTTTTTGGGCCTGATGAAGAAGCCTGACGTGCAGTCCATAGAGGGTCTGTCGCCGGCCATCAGCATCGACCAGAAGACGACAAACAAGAACCCGAGGTCGACGGTAGGTACCGTAACGGAGATCTACGACTATCTGAGGCTGCTCTATGCGAGGATAGGTATCCCGCACTGCCCTATATGCGGGCGCGAGATAGCCAGCCAGAACATAGACAGCATCATAGAGAATATACAGACGCATGAAGAGGGCACCAGGATGACGGTCTTTGCCCCGGTGATAAAGGGACGCAAGGGCGAGCACAGGGCGGTCCTTGACCGCCTGCGCCGCGACGGCTATATCCGCGTGCGCGTCGACGGCGCCATGTCGCGCCTCGACGATGGCGACATCGTGCTCGCCAAAAACAACAAGCACAACATCGACATAGTCATTGACCGCATAGTCCTCAGAAGCGACAACAGAAGCCGTATAGCCGAAGCTCTGGAGCTGGCGATCAAGGAAGGCGACGGAGTCTGCAGTGTCCTTTTCGAACCTGCGAAGAAGGCGCAGCAGCCGGCGGACACAGCGGAGGCAGACGGCAAGATCATAAAGGAAGAAGAGGCTCACGAAGCCGTTTACTCCACCAAATTCTCCTGCCCTGAACACGGAGTGGGCATCGAAGAAATGGAACCGCGCATGTTCTCGTTCAACGCGCCTTACGGCGCCTGCGACAACTGCAGCGGCCTTGGCTTCACACTGCGCATAACGGATGAGGCTGTCATCACTGATGAAAACAAGAGCCTGCTCAACGGAGCGCTGGGCAACGTGTTCTCATCGCTCGACGCCATGGGCTGGTACCGCCACATGTTGAACCGCCTTGCGATAGACCACGGCACCGACCTGTCGATCCCGTACAAGGATCAGCCGGAGAAGTTCAGGGACGAGCTCCTGCACGGCACCGGCACACGCAAGATCCAGTACACCTACAAGAGCAGGGCAGGCCGCGTCTCATACATGAACCACACATTCGAGGGCGTCATCCCTAACCTTGAGAGAAGATGGGGCGAGACCAACTCGGATTACATAAAGGAAAAGATCAGCGAGCTGATGACCGAGGACACATGCCCGGTCTGCAAGGGGCGCAAGCTGAAAGACACGGTGCTCGCCGTCACGGTTGGCGGACTCAACATAATGGAGATCTGCGACCTTTCGGTCATGCAGGCAATGGACTTCTTTGAGAAACTCGATTCCGAACTCACGGACAGAGAAAAGAAGATCAGCGCCATGATCACAAAGGAGATAAAGGCCAGACTTAAATTCCTCAAGGATGTCGGGCTTGGATATCTTACACTGAGCCGCACGTCGGCGACACTGTCCGGCGGAGAGTCGCAGCGTATACGCCTCGCGACGCAGATCGGCTCGGGCCTCGTAGGAGTCCTTTACATACTCGACGAGCCGTCCATCGGCCTTCATCAGGCCGACAACAGCAAGCTGCTCGCGTCGCTCCGCGACCTTACAGACATGGGCAATACACTCATCATAGTCGAGCACGACGAGGAGACCATGTACGAGGCTGACCACATCGTGGACATCGGTCCTGGCGCGGGAGTTAACGGCGGAAAACTGGTTGCACAGGGCACGGTAGATGACATTAAGAACTGCCCTGAATCAGTAACAGGCCAATACCTCTCAGGTAAGAGGCACATCCCGGTGCCTATGGTGCGCAGGGACGGCACGGGCAAATACCTCGAGATCCTCGGCGCGGCCGAGAACAACCTCAAGGACATAGACGTGAAGATCCCGGCGGGCAAGCTGGTGCTCATAACGGGCGTGTCGGGCTCGGGCAAGTCGAGCCTTGTGAACGAGATACTCTACAAGGGAGTCTCGCGCGTCACCAACCGCACGCAGGAGAAGCCGGGCAAGTTCCGCCAGATAAAAGGCATAGAAAACTTCGACAAGGTCATCAACATCGACCAGTCGCCTATAGGCAAGACGCCTCGCTCGAATCCGGCGACATACACCGGCATGTTCACGCACATCCGCAACCTGTTTGCCGAGATGCCTGAGTCCAAGGTCAGAGGCTACAAGCCGGGACGCTTCAGCTTCAATGTCAAAGGCGGACGCTGCGAGCACTGCAGCGGCGACGGAATAATCAAGGTGGAGATGAACTTCCTGCCTGACGTCTTTGTGCCTTGCGAGGTCTGCGGCGGAGCGCGCTACAACCATGAGACCCTTGAGGTCAAATACAAAGGCAAGAACATTTCAGAGGTCCTCAACATGACGGTCGCCGAGGCGATACCGTTCTTTGAGAACCAGCAGAGCATACTGAGATACCTGAAGACACTCGATGAGGTAGGTCTCGGTTACATCAGCCTCGGACAGCCGTCGACACAGCTCTCTGGAGGCGAGGCGCAGAGGATCAAGCTCGCGACAGAGCTCTCCAAGAGAAGTACGGGCAAGACGCTTTACATCCTCGATGAGCCAACGACAGGCCTGCACTTCGCGGACGTGGAGAAGCTGCTCTACGTTCTCAACAGGCTGGTCGACGAGGGCAATACCATCGTCGTCATAGAGCACAACCTCGATGTCATAAAGCAGGCCGATCACATAATCGACCTCGGACCTGAGGGCGGAGACAAGGGCGGACGGATCGTATGCGAAGGCACGCCGGAAGAAGTCGCGAAGGTGGCCGAGTCAAAGACCGGTCAGTACCTGAAGCGCATGCTGTAGACAAACAGACAGAAATAAACACATAAAAAACACGCTTGCTTCATTTTTTAAAGTATATTTAAGGCAGGCGTGTTTTAGTATTATCAGGAAAAACTAAAACAGTGGAGGCTGAGGATGCGCATATTACTTGCAGAAGACGAGATCGCGCTGGCAAAGGCGCTGGTCAAAATATTTGAGGCGAACAAGTACTCGATCGACGCGGTCCATGACGGGCAGGATGCCCTGGACTACCTCGAGGCGGGCAATTATGACGTGGCTGTGTTGGATATAATGATGCCTAAAGTCGATGGCATCACGGTGCTGAAGAAGCTGCGCGCAAGCGGAAGCGACATGCCTGTCCTCATGCTCACGGCAAAGTCCGAAATAGATGACAAGGTGCTTGGACTCGACAGCGGCGCCAACTATTATCTCACCAAGCCGTTCGACGCCAAGGAGCTGCTTGCGGCGGTCAGAGCCATAACACGCTCCGGCAACGAGGTCGACACAAAGCTCAGCTGCGGCAACCTCACACTCGACAGGGGCAGCTTTGAAATGGCGACTCCGTCCGGCTCGGTCAAGCTTGCCAACAAGGAGTTCCAGATGATGGAGCTGCTGATGGCGAAGCCGGGCAACATCGTATCCGTCGATACATTCATGGACCATATCTGGGGCTATGACACGGACACCGAAAGCAACGTCGTGTGGGTCTACATCTCATATCTCAGAAAGAAACTCACCGCGCTCGGCGCTGACGTAAAGATAAAGGCGACGCGTAATGCGGGATATTCGATAGAAGCCGACGAATGACAGATGACCCACTTGGGGCGGGATAAAGAACATGATAAACAAACTAAAAAGAAGATTCATAATACTCGCGATGGCGGCGCTGGCCATACTGCTGGCTGTCATCGTCGCGGGCATGAACATCATCAATTATGAAAAAGTCGTCAGCGATGCGGACGAGAGGATCGAAGTGATAGAAGAAAACTACGACAGATTCCTCAATGTACCGGGAGGTTCCTTCATGCCTCAGGGAGACATGATCGAACAGGACGACATGGATGACGATGAGGACTTCGATCCTGACGACATGTTCGACAGGGATGACGAACCGTTCTTCGGAAGAGGCGGAGAAAAGGGACCGTTCATGACCCGTGATGAAGCCGAAGAGTCCAGGTTCTTTATTGCGACTGCAGGCGCTGATGGAGAGATCCAGCAAGTCAACGTCGAAAGGATATCTTCGGTCGACGAGGCCGAGGCCAGATCCTACGCGAAAGAGGCGCTATCTTCCGGCAAGGATGAAGGCTTCGTCGGGGAGTTCAGGTACTCGGTCGAAAACGACGGACCGGGCATGCGCATAACCTTCCTCGACTGCGGAAGGGTGCTTGAATCTTTCAGGGATTTCCTGAGATACAGCATACTGATGTCGCTCGCGGGACTGGCGGTCATGTTTGGCGTCATCACGTTCTTTGCCGGCCGAATCGTAAGACCGGTGGCTGAGAGCTATGAAAAGCAGAAACGCTTCATCACCGACGCGGGCCATGAGATCAAGACTCCGCTCGCCATCATCAAGGCCAACATCGACCTGATGGACATGGAGCTGGATAAAAAGAGGATCGACAAGGCCGAGCTTAAAGAAAACCTGGGCGACATCAACGGACAGGTCGACAGGCTCGCCGATCTGACAAGCGACCTCGTCTATCTCTCGCGCATGGAGGAGGGAGACGGGCTCGTCATGTCAGAGATCCCGCTCTCCGACATAGTCAGTGAAACAGCGGATTCATTCGGAGCGCTCGCGGAAGAACAGGGTAAAACGATAAAAGCTGAGATAGAGCCGATGATCGCCGTTCAGGGCAGCACAAAGGAACTTGAGAAGCTTCTTTCGATAGTCCTGGAAAACGCTATCAAGTACTCTTCGGATCCGCAGATAGACTTATCTCTGAAGAAGGATGGCAAGAACGCTGTGATAGAGGTCCGTAACCAGACGGACAGCGAACTCTCCAACGAGTCGCTCTCACATGTCTTCGAGAGATTCTACCGCACTGACAGCTCCCGCAATTCTGCGACAGGCGGCCACGGCATAGGACTTTCTATGGCGAGCGCCATCGTTAATGCTCACGGAGGAAAGATCTCCGCGCATACAACGAGCGGAAGGGACTTCATCGTTACAGCGACGCTGCCGCTGTAAGAGCAGACCCGCAGAAACCGGAGCAGGATCCGGGAATACAAATCAGAAGCCAAAGAAAAAGATCTCTGCCACGCGCAGAGATTTTTTATTACTTAAGTTTGGTTTAAGTTTCACCGGGTATCCTATGCACTGTAAAGGAGGTAACGCCATGGGATATCAGGCGGTTTTTAAAAGATACGAAATCAAATATGTTGTAACGGCAGAGCAGAAGGAGCGCATATTGAAGGCCATGGAGTCTTACATGGAGCTCGACCGTTTCGGGAGATCCACGGTCAGGAACCTGTACTTCGATACGGATGACTTTGTGCTTGCCAGACATTCCATCGCCAAGCCTGACTTCAAGGAAAAGCTCCGTGTCAGAAGCTACTCGAAAGCTGACGCAGACAGCATAGTCTTTGTAGAGCTGAAGCGCAAGTTCGACGGCATCGTATATAAAAGAAGGATAGGACTTCCTGAGACAGACGCCATGAGATGGATGTCGGGTGTAAAAGACGGAGACATAATTGCGGAGCTTGAAAAGGAATCTCCGCAGGTCGCAGCCGAGATCGAATACTTCGCAGGCATGTACAGCGGACTCAGACCGGTCATTTACCTTTCGTATGACCGTGAGGCATACCGCATGAAAAAGGATCCGTCGGCCAGCTCCGATTTTAGAGTCACTTTCGACAGCAATATCTGCTGCAGGGAAAGCGAACTGACGCTCACATCGGATGCGTACGGAACATCCCTCCTCGAAGACGGAATGTATCTTATGGAACTCAAGTGCCCGGGAGCGATCCCTCTCTGGATGACGAAGATCCTCTCGGAGGAGCATATATACAAAACCTCGTTTTCAAAATACGGCACCGCGTACTGCAGTTTCATGGAAAAGACGCCCTTCGAACGCTCGCAAGAAATAGCAGCAGCAGGGTACAGAAGCTGGGCAGCAGCCATTGCAAATCAGAAAGACAAAAGCAAAGCCGGAAGATCCGGACACAGAAGGCCTGTGTTTGCCGGCAAAGCATCAGCATAGTAAACATAAGCTTTTCTTCATAAACAAACCTCATTACTTAGCAGAAGCCTCCGCCATGTGCGGAGGTTTTGCTTTGTTGGATTGGTGCATGTTCCTTTGAAAACGGGAATGAGGCACCAATTTTTTGGTACACACATCCTCAAATCTGCCGAATGTGTACCAACGCAACGCCGATTCGGAATAGGGCCAGCCCTCTGAATAACAGAATATTTGCAATTAAGAATATTTATTCACGGTTATAACCGGCTTTCGTCAAGATTTATCAGGAACTGTACGCAAATAGAGGTTATGCAGTAGACGAATTTCAGTATGACGGTTCTGCGATTGGTACACAAAGAGCTGTTTTCCGGGTAGAGGCACCAATTTTTTGGTACACCTTTTGCGATTTGACGACTCTAAGCACCAATGGAAGGAGAGATAAAAAATACAATCGCAAAAAATTCAGAAGCTTTTAGTTTCGTTTAAGTTTGAACCTCTATTATGCGGGTGAAAAGAGAAGAAACATCTGCGGTTGGCGGTAGATATCAATGACAGTTTGCCGGGCCAGGCTGCGGAATGAAGGATATGCAGGAGGTAATTATATGTTTGAAGAACTGATAACAAGTATTTACGAAAGCCAGACGGCTGTTTCGATAAGTTTTGCGGATTTCGCGGCATCGTTCGCGGTATCCATCGCGCTGGGTCTGCTGATCTCGGCAGCCTACATGCACAACACACGCTATACCAAAAGCTTTGTGGCGACGCTCGCCATGCTGCCGGCCATCATATGCGTGATCATCATGATGGTAAACGGAAGCGTAGGAACAGGAGTCGCTGTGGCAGGAGCGTTCAGCCTTGTAAGGTTCCGCTCGGTGCCGGGCACGGCCAAGGAGATCTGCGCGATATTCCTGGCGATGGGTACCGGCCTTATCACAGGAATGGGATACCTTGGGCTTGCAGCTGTGTTCTCGGCGGTGCTCTCGCTGGCGATCATCATATTTAATCATCTTGACCTTGGGTCGAAGAAGAATGCCGGCAGATATAAGAGCATAAGGATCATGATCCCTGAGGATCTCGACTACACAGGAGTGTTTGATGATCTCTTCGCGGAGTACACAAACTCGTGCGAGCTGGTAAACGTCAGGACTACAAACATGGGAAGCATGTTCAGGCTCACATACGATGTGACGCTGAAGGACCCTGACAGGGAAAAGGAACTCATAGATAAACTGCGCTGCCGTAACGGCAACCTCGAGATCAACGTTTCGAGGCAGGGCTCGGCGGCAACGGAACTGTAAACAGGATCGAAGATAAACCTCGGGAGGAGGGTGCAGATATGAACAAGGAATACAAAAAAGAAACATATAAGGACGCCGGGGTGGAGAAGAGCTTCACCACAAAGGCTCTGATATCCGTACTGGCACTGCTGCTGGCATTCGCGCTGACGCTTTCATCATGCGGGAGCGCGGCGGATAACGGGAGCTCTGCCGTGACGACAACGGCAGCTTCTTTGGACAATGCGGTCAGCAAATCCGAAATGTTCACAGAAAGGGATCTTTCGGACGACTATGATGAGAGCGAAGCGGAGACTATCACTCTCAGCGGTAACTCGGCAAAGACATCGGCCGCATCAGGAGTAAGCATTGATGGAAGCACGGTCACTATAAGTGCAGAAGGCGTGTACGTCGTGAGCGGCAGCTTGAGCGACGGACAGATAATAGTTGACGCGGATGATGCGGCAAAAGTGCAGATCGTACTCAAAGACGCGTCGGTAACAAGCTCGGATTCTGCTGCGCTGTATGTCAAGTCGGCAGACAAGGTCTTCGTGACAACAGCTGCAGGAACTGAAAACACTTTGGCTAACGGCGGAAGCTTCACGGCTGACGGCGACACCAATGTAGACGGAGCGGTATACGCGAAGGACGATATTACATTCAACGGAAGCGGAAGTCTGACCATCAGCTCGCCGGCAGGCCACGGGGTAGTAGGCAACGACGATGTCAAGTTCGGCGGCGGCACATATGTGATCACTGCGTCGGGACACGGCGTAAAAGCAAATGACAGCGCGCGCTTTGCAGAGTCTGACGTGACCATCACAGCCGGAAGCGATAAGGACGGCGTACATGTGGCGGATTCGGATGTCGAGGATGCGGCACAGTCTGAAAGCTTTTTCTACATGGCTGACGGCAGCCTGACGATAAACGCGCAGGATGACGGTATTCACGCTGACGCGAAGGTCATCATAGAAGGCGGAAGCATCATTATCAACGAGTCCTACGAGGGCATCGAAGGACTCTCGATACAGATCAGCGGCGGCAGCACAACACTGACCGCGATCGATGACGGACTGAATGCTGCAGGCGGCAATTCCACAAGCGGCAACGGTGCCTTTGGAGGCGATGACTGGAACGGCGGCGGAATGATGAATGACGGCGGTACTGATGGAATCATAGTGATCAGCGGCGGCAATGTAAGCATTACAGCCGGTGGCGACGGTGTCGACTCGAATGGATCTGTTGAGATCACAGGCGGATACACGGTAGTGCAGGGACCGTCGAGCGGAGACACATCTGTACTCGACTACAATGGCACGGCGACAATAAGCGGCGGCACGTTCATAGGGACGGGCGGAGCCGGAATGGCGGAGAACTTCTCAAGCGCATCTCAGGGACTCATCGCTGTAAGCACCGGCAATCAATCGGCGGGAAGCAGCGTTACCCTCAAGGACGCTGCCGGCAATGTGATTGCGGAGGCCACGCCTGCGCTGGACTACGCGGTCGTATACATAAGCACAGAAGATATGGCCCAGGGCGAAACATACACCCTGGCAGCAGGAACATACAGTGAGAACATCACTCTTTCAGATATCATGTACAGCACTCTCAGCGGCGGCATGGGAGGCAGTTTCGGCGGAGGTGGTCCCCGAGGGGGAATGAACGAAGGCGGAATGCATGACGGCGGCAAAGACGGCATGAACGGCGACATGTTCCAGGGCGGTCCGGGAGAGGGACCGGGAACTGATGGTGTTACCGGTGCGACTCAACTGAAGGGTGACGAAGCTGCCTGATGAAAGGAGACGGACATGAGAAACAGGTTCATAGCTCTTATACCGGCCTACGAGCCGGATGTGAAGATACTGGGGCTCACAGACGAGCTCAGAGAAAAAGGGTTTGACATAGTAGTCGTAGATGACGGAAGCGGTCCGGAATATGAGCAGATATTCGGGGAGCTAGCGGAAGGAGCTACGGTGCTGACCCATGCCGCCAACCGCGGCAAGGGCGCCGCTCTCAGGACCGGTCTTGAATACATCAACAAGTATATGGCTTACAGTGAGACCGTTCTGACTGTGAGCGGCGCGGTCAGCGTCTCCGGCAGGGACGCGGTCATAGTCACCGTCGACGCTGACGGTCAGCACCTTCCGGATGACGTTCTGAGGGTCGCTGAGATCGCCGCGTCAAGGCCCGATGCTCTGGTCCTGGGCAGCAGAGATCTTGATGAAGACGTGCCCGCGCGAAGCAGGTTAGGCAACACCGTAACGAGACACGTATACAGTGCTGTCACGGGCGTACATGTACACGACACGCAGACGGGACTCAGGGCATTCCACCGCAGCATGATCCCAAGGCTCCTTGAGATAGAAGGAGACCGCTATGAGTACGAGATCAACATGCTGATGCTGCTTGCTGCGGATGGTGTGCCTATAATCGAGGAACGTATAGAAACGGTCTATGAAGACAACAACAGCTGCTCGCACTTCCGTACACTGCGCGACTCACTGAGGGTCTACAAAGAGATACTGAAATTCTCCGCATCATCGCTTGCGAGCTTCGTGATCGACTACTGCATGTACGCGCTGCTTCTGGCAGTCACCGGCGCAGCAGGCATAGCAGGCGGGCTGGTCATCTCCAACATAGGAGCCAGGCTCGTGAGCGGAACAGCCAACTACATGATGAACAAGAAGCTGGTATTCAAAAGCAGGACTGGCTACGCGAAGTCTGCTGCACAGTACATATTGCTTGCGGCATTCATACTGGCCGGCAACACGGTGATGCTCAGCACACTGGCGGGGACTCTGGGGATGAACAGGTTAATAGCCAAGCTGATCACCGAAGCGGCATTCTTTGCCATCAGCTGGACGGTCCAGAGATACGTCATCTTCCACGCGGAAGAGGAACGCGAAGAAACATACGGCAGCATGAAGATAAGGAGGGGCTATCATGATACGGAGGCATAAAAAACTTGCAGCGTACTTTCTGGCCCTGACCGTGTTCACGTCTTACGTGATGCTGGATACCTTCGTTATCACAAGAGTATACGGCGTCGAGGATGCAAGCGACGCGGATCAAACAGAGATAGTCGAGCAGGATGCAGTCGGCACTGCCAATGAGGAGGCCGGTGAGCCTGTGATAACCGCTGACAGCTACAGCGACGGCAATATAAATATCAGGATGAGCGAATATACGGTGAACGACACCGCGGTATACCTTGCCGAGGTCAGCCTTGTCTCACCGGAATACCTTAAGACAGCCTTTGCACAGGAAGCCTATGGGAGGAATGTGACGGAGACGACATCAGACATAGCAGACAGCGTCAACGCCATCCTTGCCATAAACGGCGACTTTTATGGTACGCAAGAGAAGGGATATGTCATCAGAAACGGAGTTCTCTACAGAAACGAGGGATCCGCTGACCGCGAGGACCTGGTGATCTACGGGGACGGAAGTTTTGAGATCATCAGCGAAGGCGAGGTGAGCGCAGAGCAGCTCCTGGAAAACGGAGCAGTGCAGACGCTGTCGTTCGGGCCGGCTCTTGTCGAGGAAGGCGAGATCTCGGTAGGTCTGAATGAAGAGGTAGGTCGTGCGATGGCAAGTAACCCTCGCACCGCGATAGGGATCAAAGCGGATGGAACGTACCTGCTGACAGTCTCTGACGGACGCACAGATGAGAGCGAAGGGCTTTCGCTGTACGAGCTCGCGGAATTCATGCAGTCGATGGGAGCGGTCACGGCATACAATCTTGACGGAGGAGGATCATCTACGATGGTCTTCAACGGAACGGTAGTCAACGATCCGACAGGCGGCCGTGCAGGTCATGGTTCGGGAAGCGAAAGGAGCGTGAGTGACATTGTATACATCGGATACTGAATACAAAGATGAAAAAAGAATGATGTCCACAGATTTGCTCAAAAGCGGGACTGCATACCTGATCGCTTCGATACTTGTCGCAGCGGCGGGCTGGCTGTACGAACTGTTCAGCCACGGAGTATATTCAAACTACATGATATACGCCTTCATGGTGCCGCTTGCCTGCGGCGCGCTGCCGGATATCCTTGCAGCAGCGCGAGGCCGCCGCAGCAAAAAAAGAAGCGGCAACGTCGCTTCCGGCCTCAGGCTCGCGGCTGTCGTGACCCTCACGGCAGGCAGCCTGATAAAAGGGGTTCTTGATATCTTCGGAACCACCAACAGGCTCCTTGTGGTCTACCCAATCATCGGACTGGCGCTGGCCATAGCGGCTCTCATCGCATTTATCTGGCAGAACAGAACCGTTAACGAAGAGCCCTCAGCATCAGCGCTGAGATGACGCCGACCAGGATGCCGGCGGCGATCCCGCTGAACATCAGAACAGGGAAATAGAAGAATATCCGCAGGTCCTCTATAAGGGCAGCCGCTACCAGCAGCTGTCCCAGGTTGTGGAGGACGCCCGCGGCCATGCTCACACCGGTCACTGAAAAGAGGCCGGTTTTTTTGAGTCCTATCATTCCCGCAAGGCTCAGCACCGCTCCTGCCAGCGAGTAAAGCATGCCAAAGAGGCCGTTGAACAAAAGCCCCGCAAGCACCACCCTGATGACGCTGACAGCAGCCGCGTCCTTGGCCCCGAACTTATACAGAGCCACGACTGTGACGACATTCGCTATGCCAAGTTTGATGCCGGGTATGCCCGGGTTATATGGTATAATTGCTTCGACATACGAAAAGATGAGAGCAAGCGCGGCCATGAGGCCTACTCTCGCTATGAAGGACGCGCTGAGACGCCCGGATGAAGACTTACGAGGTGACTGAGTCATAGCCGCCTCCCTTCGATTCTATCCGGACTACCAGCCTGTTTGGCAGGCATACTATGGTCTCGCCCGTCATTGAGATGGTGCCGTGCTTCACGCAGACCTGATTCTTGCAGGATGCCTCGGTGACCGACACCTTGCCGCCGCTGATCGTTACAACATTGTAGTAGTCGTACTGCTCGGAAGCCGGTTTATCCGGATCAGGAGCCGGCGCATCGACTTTGCCCTGCTTTGGAGCAGGGACAATGACGACGCGGTCCTCAGCCAGCGGGTAAGTGGCATAAAGACTGCCTCCCGATTCGATGATGACCTTGGCTCCATCGCCCGCGTCCATGCGTGACATGGAGAGAGCAGCCGAAGCGGCCAGTCCTACGGCGACCAGCACTATGAAAAGTATTATGTCTGCTTTCTTTATGAACTGCTTCAAAACTCTCTCCGTTCGATCCAGAATAGGTAATAACATTATAACATGCGCGCACTGAGGCAAAGAAGAAAACTGAAAAAGCTGGCAGCCGCCTTGATCATGATGATCGCTTTGGCGGGAGTTTTGATGTGCGGCTGCGGTGCGGGTGCGTCCGGTGCGGAACCTGTCATGAAAGACGGCTATTACCTCGACACCATCTGCAGCGTAACGGTCTACCGCATGACCGGCGAGGACGGGACGGTGAAGGACGCTGCGGACATGAGTGAAGAAGCGGAAGCAGCGATCGACGAATCATTTGAGCTCTGCAAGGATCTCGAATCGAAGCTCAGCAGGACCAGAGAGGACTCGGATATCGGCCGCATCAACTCCGCGAAGGGTGAGTGGACAGAAGTGAGCGCCGAGACCGTAGAGCTTATACAAAAGGGAATGGAGTACTCGCACATATCGGACGGCGACTTTGACATAACGGTCGGCGGCATCACAAAGCAGTGGGACTTCCACGCTGCGGAGGGCGAGGCAAAACTCCCTGATGAAGAGGCTCTTGCCGAAGCCGTAAAACATATCAACTACAGAAACATTGCGATCGAGGGCAACAGGGTGAAACTGACAGACCCTGAGACAGAACTCGATCTCGGCGGGATAGCCAAGGGATACATAGGCGACCGTATGACGGAGCTCCTCGAGAGCAAGGGAGTCGTCTCGGCGGTCATCAACCTGGGCGGTAACGTCATATGCATAGGCGGAAAAACTGATAAGGACGACTTCGTGATAGGAGTCGAGGCGCCGTTCAGCGACCGCAGCGAGATAATCGGAAAGGTCAAGGCGCGCGACAAGACGCTCGTCACATCGGGCATTTATGAACGCAGGATAGAGGTCGACGGAAAGACCTATCATCATATACTGGATACGAAGACAGGCTGGCCGGTGGAGACCGACCTTGACGCGGTGACGCTCATCGCTGATAAAGGACATTCGGCAGACATAGATGCGTTCAGCACCACATGTCTGATCAAAGGCTCGGCGGAGGGCATGGAACTCATAGAGAATACGAATGGCATAGAAGGCATATTCGTTCTTTCGAATGGAGACGTACGGACGACTGACGGGGCTGCCTTCGAAGCTGCAAAATAGATACGGAACAGGCTGACACATACAGCAAAGGAACAGCAAAATGGTAAAAGTACTTGTAACGAATGATGACGGAATAGACGTACACGGTCTCACGATACTTGTGGAAGCTCTGGCGCAGCATGCCGACGTTTACGTCGTGGCGCCTAAGGAGCAGCAGAGCGGCAAGAGCCACAGCATCACCTTCATGCGCGAGGTGACTCCGGAAGAGCGCGACGTGAAAGGCGCTGTCGCCGCGTGGGTGCTTGACGGCACCCCGGCCGACTGCGTCATGTGGGCGATAGACTATCTGAAGGATGAGCTCGGCGTCACTCCGGACTACGTCATCAGCGGCATCAATCTGGGATACAATTCGGGCCTCGCAGCCTACTATTCGGGTACCATCGCAGGAGCTAGAGAGGGAGCCATCAACAACATAAGATCGATCGCTCTTTCAGCGGGCAGCCACAAGGCAAGTCACTTCGATTACATGCTGGGCATGCTTCCGCAGCTGATGGAGATGTCGGACAGGATCAGCCCAAGGACCATACTGAATGTGAACGCTCCGGATCTTCCGTCGTGGGACATAAAGGGTGTGCGTATTTGCGAGGCCGCGCCAAGGGGGTACGGAGTCAGATTCGGATTCCATAAGACTGAGAGCGGAAATTATCAGATGACCGGCGGCCCGGACTTTACAGATGACAAGATGCGCTACGATATCGACTGGAACGATGCGGGCTATGTGGCGATAACTCCGCTGCCGACTTCTCTTGCAGATCCGGTCGCTTTGATGCGTCTGAAAGGGCAGACCTCCCGGAACGAATGCCTTACAGTTATAGTGGGCGCCCAGCAGAAGATGCTCGGCCGGCTGAAGAAGGCGGACAGATTCGAGAAGCGCATCACCAAACTGACTCATGCCGTGAGCAGGATGGGTGTGCCTGTACTTCTCACGGAAGAAGGAGGTCTCGGAGAGATGCTGCCTGAACTTGCGTCATACGCAGGCGAGGCCGAGAAAGTCGAGCACGTCCATCCGGACGCGTGGACTTCCCCTGACATGGAGAAGGTCGTTTCGTCCGTCGACGTGGAGAGGGTCCTGATAGCCGGAGCGGCTTCAAACATCGAACTGCTGCAGACGGCGCTCGGCTTCATCGAGAGGGGCTATGAGGTGACAGTTATAGAGGACTGCTGCGCGGCTTCGAAGAAGAAAGACCATGCTGTCGCGATGAAAGATCTGGAGGAAGCGGGCTGCCGTATAAGCACGCTGGAGACAGAGGTGATGCAGCTTGCTGCCTCTTGTTCTAAACAGGTGCTGGACTCCGTGAAAAACATTCTGTTTACTTGACATTGGGTGCCCGATGTTGTACTATTTCCGTGCTATGCGCTGATGTAGCTCAGTAGGTAGAGCACTTCCTTGGTAAGGAAGAGGTTTCGGCAGTTCGAGTCTGCTCATCAGCTCCAGGCAAACCCGCTTAGGGACAGGGACGCTTGTCCCTAATCTTATTCAAAAATAACGTTATTATTTGAAGGAGGAAGTTTTAAATGGCAAAGCAGAAGTATGAGAGGACCAAACCGCATATCAACATCGGCACGATCGGCCACGTTGACCACGGCAAAACGACTCTTACAGCAGCGATCACATCAGTACTTAACAGAAAGTACGGACTCGGCTCTGACGTAGCATTCGATCAGATCGACAAGGCACCTGAAGAGAGAGAA
>JAFRCS010000001.1 GCA_017404265.1 Mogibacterium sp.
GACGAGGAAGAAGAGGAATAAGAAGAAGAAAGGCCGGTCGATGAGGACGAGCTCTTCAAGGACATGGCAGAGTCCGTGCCGGAAAAGCCGAGCATGACCATTGCTCCTCCTGCCGACAAGGAATCAGAGATAGAAGCGCTCAGAAAGAGACTGGCAGAGCTCACAGGCGTAGACATGTACGCGCCTGAGGATCTTGGAGAGGCGGCTGACCTTGAAGATCTTGAGGATGAGCCTGAAGCAGAGCCTGAAGACATACTCTTTGATGAGCCGGGAGATGACATCTTCGCTGAGCCTGAAGAAGAGGAAGAAGAGACTGAGCCTGCAGGCGAGACATTTGCTTTTGAGGTAGAACTCACACCTGAGGTCGATGAGCTCTTTGCGAATCTTGAACCTGCAAGCAAGGCTGCTATTGCGGAAGTTGCTTTCAGCCCTGAGATCACACCTGAACTTGACGCTCTGTTTGACTCGCTGAAGCCTGCAAGCGTCGCATCAGCTGATACTGAGGCAGTGATCCCTGCTGAGCCGGCGGTCGAGGCTGAACCGGAAGCCGAACCTGAACCTGCAGTAGAAGATCTGTATCTGAAAGATGAACCTGAAGAAAAACCGGAGATGCCTAAGGCACCTACCATCAGACTTGACGGAGCCGGGCCTGTAACAGAACCGCCTGCACCGGAATTCGATGTGGAGATACCGGAAGAGATTTTCAATGAAGAAGTTCCGGAACTTTACGTAGAAGTCGAGGAGCCTGTGGTACCGGCAGTCGAAGAATCTGCTCCGGAGCCGGTAGTTGAGGAAGCCGTTGAAGAGCCGGCAGTCGAAGAGCCTGCGGAAGTGAAAGACACGGACGCGCTCTCGCTGGAAGAGCTCGAAAGAGATCTGTTTGGCGACGCGCTCGATGAAGAGGTAGAAGCTGAAGAGACCAAGAAGATCGACAAGTTCTACACTCTTTATCGCAAGAACGAGGAGTTCCAGAGACTTCTTGATGAAGAATATGAAAAGCTGAAACACGGCGGCGGACTGACAGAAGAAGAGAAGCAGGCCGTTGATGCCGTCCCTAAGATGGCGGATGTTGAGGCTGCGACAAAGGCAGCCGCTGCGGCACCTGCACCTGCTCCTGCACCGGCAGAGCCGGAAAAGCCGGAGGTACCGGTCGAGAAGGAGAAGGCTTACAGACAGGTAGAAGATGAGACCATCTACATGCCAAAGGAACTCCTCGACGAGCAGATGAAGGTAGACTTCACGCAGGCTTCGGCAGTTGCTGAGCCTAAGGCACCTGCGGAGGTTCCTGAGGACAAGCCTAAGAAAAAAGAGGATAAGAAGAAAGTCGAAGTCGAGTACGAAGACGTAGAGCACGGCAGCAAGTTTCTCACGATCCTTGCCGTGATCATCGCGATCATTCTTATCGCGCTGCTTGCTGTTATACTGATCCTGCAGATCGCTCCTGACAGCGGAGCAGCCGCGTGGATCGATTCTCTCATCGAGAGCATCACTTCAAACTTCAGCATGTTACCGCCTGGAGGCGGACAGTTCCTGCTTTAAGCAGCAAGTAAAAACGCAACTACACTTGCAGCGGCAGCCGACGCTGTCGCTGCAATTATTTTAGGAAACACAACAGAGGCTCAACGCCGGGAGGAAGCAAGCTTTGGCAGAATTCACAGACGGAAAGAGACCAAAAAAAGAAAAGAAACAAAGGGAAAAGAGAGAGTTCCAGGGAAAGAGAAGAAGAGGAAACAAAGGCCTGTCAGTAGCGATTATGATCTTCGCTCTGATCCTGGCGTTCCTTGTTCTGACGGTCGGCTTCATTACCGACTGGATGTGGTTCAAGGACCTCGGATACACAAGCGTATTCTGGAAGAGACTGGTCACACAGCTCGAGCTCGGAGTACCGGTGTTCATAGTGGTGACGCTGCTCGCCAGATTCTACCTGAGGACGCTCAAGAACGGTTATTTCAAGAAGATCGAATCACATGAGATCCCTAACCTGAGGAGGATCAATTCCACTTCATGGATACTCTCGATAGTATTCGGCCTTGGAGTCGCGTTCTACACATCGACAGGCACATGGCTGACGTTCCTGAAGTCAAAATACTCGACGGAATTCGGCCTCAAGGACCCGCTGTTCAATCTGGATATCGGATTCTATATCTTCAACCTTGACTGGCTCGATAAGGTAAACGAGATCATACTGGTCTCGGTCATCGGTCTGGTAGTGGTGACCATAGTGTACTATTCGTTCCTGCTTTCGGTAAGGACGCCTGACATCTTTGATCACGATGATGATCTGCCGCCTGAACCGGAAGAATTTGAAGAAGAAGAAGAGGACGCGGAACCTAAGGTCATTTACCGCACGCCTATCGACCACTCCGTGATCGGAAGGATGGTAAGAGCCTCGAGAAAGGCTGTCCAGGCAGCGTTCGACCCTAACCGCAAGAAGAAGAGAGGACACTCCACAGATATCAACAACAGCAATGTTGAGAACCTGATGAGCATAGCCAGCGGCAAGCTCATAATCCTGGGCGTGATCTTCTACCTGATGCTGGCTGTCGACTTCTTCCTGAGACAGTTTGAACTGCTTCACGCTCATAACGGTGTCGTTTACGGCGCGGGCTTCGTTGACGTCAACATCACACTGTGGGTATACCGCGTGATCATGCTGCTCTGCGTCGTCGGAGCGGTCACACTCGCTATCCACATCAAGAAGGGCGAGATCACAAAGCTCCTGAAGCTGCCTGTGATCATGATCCTTGTATATGCTCTGGGAGTCGGAGCCGGCAGCCTTGTGCAGTCGCTCATAGTAAGCCCGGACGAGATCAACAAAGAGTCCAAGTATCTTGAGAACAATATCGAGTACACAAGACACGCTTACGGTATCGATGATGTAAGAGTCGCCAACTTCGCTGCTGATGATTCTCTCAACGCTGATGTGATCAGCAACGCGGATGAGACTATCGGCAATATCCGTATCAACGACTACCTGCCTGTAGAGGACTTCTACAACCAGACACAGTCGATCCGTCAGTACTACAGATTCAACGACGTGGACATCGACAGATACACGATCGACAATGCAATAACGCAGACCTATCTTTCGGCAAGAGAAATAGACGAGGAAAAGATCTCCAATACTTGGATCAACAAGCACCTCAAGTACACACACGGCTACGGTGTCGCAGTATCGCAGGTAGACAAGGTCACTTCATCCGGTCAGCCTGACGTAGTCGAGGGCAACATCCCGCCTGAGACCAACGTTGCAGAGCTGAAGATCGACAGACCTGAGATCTATTTCGGCGAGCTTTCGAAGGATTACATCATCGTAAATACCAAAGAAGCCGAGTTCGACTATCCTGACGGAAGCGAGAACAAGTACACCGAGTACGAGGGAGAAACCGGCATCAAGCTCAACTTCTTCAACAGGATACTGTTCGCCATCAGGGAAGGAAACATCAACATCCTCGTTTCATCAAACATCACGAGCAAGTCGAAGATCATGCTCGTAAGAGATGTTGTGAGCAGAGTCGAGAAGATCATGCCTTACCTCGCGTATGAAGAGGATCCGTACATGACCATCGTTGACGGCAAGCTCTACTGGGTACTGGATGCTTACACAACAAGCAGCAAGTATCCGTACTCCGAGCCTTACAACAGTGACCCTAACGCTGTCCGTCCGACCAACTACATCAGAAACTCCATCAAGGTCATCGTGAACGCCTACGACGGCAGCACAAGATTCTACATCGTGGATGAGACCGATCCTATCGCTCAGACATACAAGAAGATCTATCCTAAGCTGTTCAGATCGTATGATGAGATCTCGGATGAGATGAAGACACACCTGAGGTACCCGAACGCGATGTTCAAGATCCAGGCACAGGTATACTGCAAGTACCACATGGACGAGGTCAAGGTCTTCTACCAGAAGGAGGACCTGTGGGATATCGCTCACCAGATCTACGGCGTGGACGATGTCGAGATGGATCCGAGCTACTACGTATTCAACCTGCCTGACACGGAGGAGGGCGCCGAGTTCATCAACATGGTGCCGTTCACTCCGAAGTCGAAGCAGAACATGACGGCCATCATGATGGGACGTAATGACGGCAATAACTACGGTCAGCTGATCGTGTACACGATGCCTAAGAACAAGACCATATACGGCCCGATGCAGATAGAGGCCCAGATCGACCAGAACACAGAGATCTCCAAGGAGTTCTCGCTGTGGAAACAGTCCGGATCGACATATAAGAGAGGAGACCTCTTCGTAATACCTATCGGCACATCGCTGCTGTACGTAGAGCCGGTATACCTTGAGGCTACAAATCAGGCTATCCCGGAGGTCAAGAGAGTAATCGTGGCTTACCAGGATAAGATCGCCTATGAGCCTACTTTGGGTGAAGCCCTGCTGAGCCTGTTCGGCGGTAATGCCGACAGCGCCGGAAATGACATCGGCAGCCTTGACAACGGCGACAGCGATACGAGCGAAGACGTCAGATCGCTCATCAGCAAAGCCCAGAACGCTTACGATAAGGCCATCGAGTGTCAGAAGAACGGCGACTGGGAAGGTTACGGCAAGTACATCAAGCAGCTGGAAGGCTATCTGACCAAGCTCGCAAACGAGAGCGGCAGCGGCTCACAGGAAGCTCCGGCGGCAGAACCTGCGGCAGAAGAGCCTGCGGCTGAGGACGACGCAGCATAAGTTTTTTCCAAGGGACTGGAGAAAAGGGACAAAAAAAGATGATCAGATTTGATTTGAACAGAATGTTATTTACACTGACTCCGGACGAGCACGACTCAGAGACCGTCCGGAGTCGTCTCGTGGCTCACCCTGAAGTCAAGTTCGTTTCATTCACGGGCGTCGACATGGGCGGCCACAACACCGACGAGAAGATACCTGTAGCACTCTTCATTGAAGACATGGAGAAGCTGCTTAAGGGAGGCGTCCAGACTGACGGCTCATCCGTTGCGCTCCCGACTATCGCCGACCTCTCCAACGCGAGAGTCGACCTGGTACCGGACATGGATGCCAAGTGGTTTGTCGAGTACAACTACGACAATATCGACTATGAGACCGGACTGCCTGTGGGTACACTCAGGATCCCGTCTTTCCTGCTCCATAACGGTGACACGCTGGTCGGGGCCAGGGTGTACCTGAAAAATTCCACGGAGAAGGTCAGGTCAGAGATCATGAAAGAGTTGGCTGAGCATCCTTATGTGTTTGAACACATCGGAGGTGTTGACAGCGCAGCCGAAATCGACGACGTACTGCTGACCAACGCGACAGAGCTGGAGTTCTGGGTCAAGACGCCTGACGACAGAGCGGACAGAGACCAGCTTTCGATAGCTCAGGAACTCAAGGAGCAGTACTGGCAGAGAGTAACGGGACCGGTGGCTACGGCTCTTGAACAGACTCTGGAGATACTCGACCACTACGGCTTTGGCGTAGAGATGGGTCATAAAGAGGTGGGCGGAGTAAAGGCCAAGATGGGCAACTCCGGCAACTTCGACCACATCATGGAGCAGCTGGAAGTGGACTGGAAGTATGCGAGTCCTATGCAGGCCGCCGACAACGAGGCCCAGGTAAAGAACATCATCAGAGATGTGTTCCGCATGAACAGTCTCGAAGTCACCTTCCTGGCCAAGCCGATATACGGAGTCGCGGGCTCAGGCGAGCACACTCACTTTGGTATCGCTGCAAAGCTGAAAAACGGTAAAACGGTCAACCTCTTTGAGCCTGCTGACAGGGACGATGATTTCATGAGCCCTGTAGGCTTCGGTGCGCTGATGGGACTGCTTAGAAACTATGAGCTGCTTTATCCTATCGTGGCGCCGACGCATGACGCTTATCAGAGACTGAAGCCGGGTTATGAAGCTCCTGTCTGCATAGTCACTTCGCTGGGCATGGATCACAAAACACCTTCTCGTAACAGGACCGTTCTTGTCGGTCTGGTCAGAGACCGGCTGAATCCGCTGGCTACAAGATTCGAACTCAGGTCGCCTAACCCGCACACAAACACCTATCTCATTATCGGCGCGGGCTATCTTACGATGCTGGACGGCATCAAGGCAGTGTTGGCTGCCGGCAAGACGCCGCGCGAGCTTGAGGCATCTATCAGCAAGAAGTTCGGGGAAGAGGATTTCTACCTCGAAAAGGACCGCGAGTACAGGGCTGAGCGCAACCTCTTTACTGAGTTTACGGCTGAGGAAAGAGAGAAGCTGTTCGGCAGGGCTCCTTCGAATGTTTGGGAGGGTTTCATGTCCTGGGGCGACGGTGTTTTCGACAGAAAGACCGTAGACCTGATCACGTTTGGTGACGAGGCAGCCGTGAGCACGCTCCGCTCTTACCGTGAGCAGATGATACTCAAGTGGTGGATGGAGTACCATGACAGATACATCCAGAACACCATGGATTTCCTCAGAAGCTGCGTTAAACTTCATGAGGATGACAAGAATGAATACGACGCGTCCAACTGGCTGAAGAGCGCGGAGCTCAAGTCACTGATAGGGCGCGAAGAGAACGGCAGAGACTCCCTGCTGATGCAGGCGAGGAAGGCCATTGATGAAAGTGATTACGCCGGCCTCAGCAGGCTCGAGCTCGAGATCGAGGAGAAGCTCGAGGAGCTCCGCGAGGTCTACGGCAGATACAGACGCAACATACTGTAAGTTATATTTCAAAAGGTAGTACTATGTTAGATATCAAAAGGATCAGAGAAGATTTTGAGGGAGTAAAAGCCGGAGTCGAAAGACGCAGAAAAGGTGATTTCGGTATCGACCGCGTTAAGGAGCTTGATGTCAAGAGACGTCAGATACTTGCTGAAGTCGAAGCGCTTAAGAACAAGCAGAACGTGACTTCGAGAGAAGTTCCTAAACTCAAGAAAGAAGGCAAGGACGTTTCCGGACTCTTCAAGGAGATGAAAGAACTCTCGAGCCGTATCAAGGAACTCGACGGCGAGGTCGCTGCAGTAGAAGAAGAACTCAGAAACGTATTGCTGGGCATCCCTAACGTCCCAAACAAGGACGTTCAGGAAGGCGATGATGACTCTGACAACGTGGAGCTCCGCAGAGTAGGCGAGCCGCGCGAATTCGACTTTGAAGCAAAGGCTCACTGGGACATCGGCGAGGGCCTCGATATACTTGACTTTGAGAGAGCCGGCAAGCTGTCCGGCGCAAGATTCACGGTCTACAAGGGCCTGGGCGCAAAGCTCGAAAGAGCAGTCATCAACTTCATGCTCGACCTCCACACGGAAGAACAGGGCTATACCGAGATACTGCCGCCATTCATGGTCAACCGTGAAGCTATGACAGGGACAGGCCAGCTGCCTAAGTTTGAGGAGGACATGTTCTGGATCCCGGCTAAGGACTTTTTCCTGATCCCGACCGCGGAGGTCCCTGTGACCAATCTGCGAGCAAAGGAGATCATCCCGATGGAAGAACTCCCGGTCTATTACACCGCATACACACCCTGCTTCCGTAAGGAAGCGGGCTCGGCCGGCAGGGACACAAGAGGACTCATCCGTCAGCACCAGTTCAACAAGGTAGAGATGGTAAAGTTCACCACTCCGGAGACCTCGTACGAAGAGCTGGAGAAGCTGACCAATGACGCTGAAGAAGTCCTGAAGAGACTCGGTATCCCGTACAGAGTCGTAAGGCTGTCGACAGGCGACCTCGGATTCAGCTCCGCGATGACATTCGATATAGAGGTATGGATGCCAAGCTACGGCAGATACGTTGAGATCTCAAGCTGCTCTGATTTCGAGGACTTCCAGGCAAGACGCGCCAACATCCGCTTCAAGAGGGACAAGGATTCCAAGCCTGAATTCGTCCACACTCTGAACGGATCCGGCCTTGCGGTAGGCCGTACGGTCGCTGCCATCCTGGAGAACTATCAGCAGGAGGACGGAAGCGTTGTCATTCCTGAGGCCCTGAGACCGTATATGGGCGGACGCGAAGTGATAAAGTAAAAATCGCATAACAAAAGAGACCGCATAAGCGGTCTCTTTTTCATTCTTAGTATCCTGTGCCGACTTTGATCATGCCCTCTTCATCTACGCCGGTGATGGTCTCCCCGTCTTCAAGGATGTCGGATATGTGGCTTATCACTTCCATTGTGAGTATCTCGCCCGGGCAGGCGATAGGCGTACCCGGAGGATAGGTGATTATCGGGTCGTAGAGCACCCTGCCCACAGCTTCATAAAGAGGCACGTATACTCCTTCGACCGGCACGTCGGCGTAGTCCAGAACTATGTCATCGAAGGAGCGAGGTGTGCGGTCGATGTGTGTCCCGACTCCGTAGCTGGAGGATATGTCCTGAAGTGCCTCGAGCAGACGCTCGTAATCATGCCTCACATTGCCGGCTCCGGTCATCAGGAGGACATACTCACCGTGGACCATCTCGGAGATGATGCCCCTGTATCGGAGTTCTTTGTCGAGGCGATCGCCTGAGAGGCCGAGCTCCGACATGCTGATGTTTATCTTGGTCGGATCCGGACCTTCCCTGTATCTGTACAGCGCAAAGACTTCTTCATCCTGCGCGCCGGATCCTCTGGCACCGCCTCCGGTCACAATGGTAAGGCCGTTTATCTTTGAGGCGCCCTTATAGAATCCGCGAAGGTCTTCTTTCCAGGCGGCGACGATCTCACGCCACTTATTGCGCATTATCTTTTCGTTTATATCCAGACTCGCCATCAGCAGATATGAAGGGCTGGTGGTCTGCACCATGCGCAGGGATTCACTCACCGCGTCGATGTCCACGCTGTCACCACAGATGTTGAGGATACCGCTTCCCGTGAAACTGAGGAGCGTCTTGTGCGTGCTGTTGACAACGATGTCCGCACCCAGCGATTCGGCAGAGTGCCTCACGTGAGGGATGTATGCCCCCTCTTCTCTGGCGGTCTCGGCGTCGTAGTCGAAGAATTTTAGGTGAGCGCCGTGCGCCTGATCGACTATGAGGAGCATGCCGTGGTCGTGGGCCACATCGGAAAGCACGGCGATGTCGCTTAGCTGTCCGCAGTAATTAGGGCTGGTGATGAGCACAGCTGAAGCGTCCGGGTTTGCTTCGCAGGCGGCCTCGAGCTCGTAAGGTGATATCTCAGCCGCTATATTGAAATCCGGATCCGTCTCAGGACGGATATACACAGGATTGATACCGCCGAGGCGAAGAGCGCTGAAGGCGGCATGGTGCGAGTTGCGTCCGAGTATGAGCTTACCGCCGACAGGTACGCTCGAGATGATGGCGGCTATGAGGCCCGCGCTGGAGCCGTTCACCAGCAGCTCCGTATGGCGTGCGCCATACAGCTCTGCGTAGTTATCCATAACGTTACGCAGAGCGCCGCGCGGGCTGTACAGCGTGTCCGCTCCCGGTATCTCAGTGATGTCCCAGGCTGCCGCGTTCTTAAGCAGGGCGCCATAGCCCGCTTCTTCATAAAGCGCGCTTCTGCCCTTGTGCCCCGGCATATGAAACGATACGTCGTCCTTTGCCGCGTTCTTCATTAAAAAATCCGAGATCGTGTAGTCTTTCATACCGATATTGTACCCTAAAAGGAACAGTTTTGTACTGTTATGTTTTTGGCAATCATCTTTTTTTGAATCAAATGGTATATAATATGTAAGCTGTTTGACAGCGCTCTTCTTTTGATGTGCAAAAAGAAGGGGTAACAGTAGTTATTGTAAGTGAAAGGTAATGTGTGAAAGGAGTTTCTAAAGGGATGAGCCAAAGGAAACATTTGCCAAGCATCCATGTACCGCATCACAAGAACACGGCCGCATGCGAGACCGTGACGATGCCGATACCGGATGAAGTAAGCATAAGCATGTCCCAGAACATTGGCGCTCCTTGTCAGCCTCTCGTAGAGAAGGGTGATTATGTAAAGGTAGGACAGAGGATCGGCGACGTCGAAGCCTTTGTCAGCGCACCTATCTTTTCAAGCGTCAGCGGTACCGTTAAGTCGATCGACAAGGTCCGCGGTTCAATGGGCGGCTTTGAAACTCACATCGTTATCGAGACAGACAAGAAACAGGAGATCAGCGAAGAAGTCAAAATACCTGAGGTCAACAGCTTTGAGGATTTCGTCAAAGCTGCCAGAGACAGTGGTATGGTAGGTCTGGGAGGAGCTTCCTTCCCGACTCACGTCAAGCTGAATCCTAAGAACCTCGATGAGTGTGAGTGCCTCGTCGTGAACGCCGCAGAGTGCGAGCCGTTCATCACGACGGACAACAGAGAAATGGTAGAGAACGGTCAGGACGTTCTCGACGGAATGAAATTGATCATGAAGTGGCTGGACCTCAAGAAAGGCTACATCGGAGTCGAGACAAACAAGCCTGACGCGATCGCAAACCTTAAGAGACTGATCGAACAGAACGAAATCAAGGATATCGAGATCGTTCCGCTTCCGTCCAGCTACCCGAAGGGTGCTGAGCGTGTACTCGTTTACGAAGTCACGGGCAAGACGATGAACGCGGGCGTGCTCCCTGCACAGCTGGGAGTAATTCTCGACAACGTTTCGACAGTCGGAGTCATGGCCGAGTATTTCAAGACCGGCATGCCGATCGTAAGAAGAAGAGTCACGGTCGACGGCGACGCAGTCGCTGAGCCTAAGAACGTATTTGTTCCGATCGGCACAAGGATCGCGGACGTAGTAGAGTTCTGCGGCGGCTACAAGAAGGAGCCTCGCAAGATCATCATGGGCGGACCTATGATGGGAAGAGCTACAAAGTCCGACGAGTCCCCAACAATGAAGAACACATCGTCCATCCTGTGCTTTGGCCAGGAGATGGCAGAGGTCAAGGAAGAGACAGCATGTCTCAACTGCCAGCGCTGCCACACAGCCTGCCCGTTTGGCCTGATGCCAAGCATCTTTGCCGAAGCATACGAGCACAAGGATGTCGATAAACTCAACAGATTCAACGTCATGCAGTGCATGGAATGCGGCAGCTGCTCGTACACATGCCCGGCAAGACGTCCGCTGAGCCTGACTAACAAGCTCGCTAAGATGATGGTAAAGGAGGCGTCAAAGTAATGGCTAATAAGTTTCATGACAATTTGATCGTATCCTCCTCACCGCACATCGTAACGGAATCGGATACCACAAGGCTGATGGGAACAGTGCTTCTCGCACTTGCTCCTGCATGGATCGCCAGCATCTACATCTTTGGGCTCAGAGCCCTTCTGCTGTCGGTCGTATGCGTAGCAGCCAGCGTACTCTTCGAGTACATCTACAATGCAATCACACATAAGAAACAGACAGTCGGAGATCTTTCCGCAGCTCTGACGGGACTGCTGATCGCGTTCAATGTGCCGGCAAACTTCCCGTTCTGGCAGGCCATCATCGGATGTCTCTTCGCGATCGTAGTCGTGAAGCAGCTCTTTGGCGGCATTGGAAAGAACTTCTCCAACCCGGCGATCACAGCGCGTATCTTCCTGTTCATCTCGTTCTCGGCAAACATGTCCACATGGCCTGTGACGAGACTCGCGGAGGCTACTGATGCTGTTACCGGCCCTACACCTCTGGCGCTCTACGCTGAGGGCAACACGGACCAGATCCCGGGACTGATGCAGCTGTTCCTCGGATTCCATGGCGGCTCGACCGGTGAGGTCTGCGCTCTGGCTCTGCTGATCGGCGGCATCTATCTGATCGTCCGCAAGGTCATCAGTCCGGTCATCCCGTGCGCGTTCATCGGTACGGTCTTCGTCTTCGGATTCATCGCGACGGGAAGCCTTCAGTGGGCACTCTTCCACGTCCTGTCCGGCGGCGTTATGCTGGGAGCTTTCTTCATGGCGACAGACTATGTCACATCGCCTAAGCTGCCTCTCGGCCAGCTGATCTTCGGCATCGGCTGCGGAATCATCACGATGAGCATCAGGCTCTTTGGCGCGTATCCTGAAGGCGTGTCCTTCTCGATCCTGCTGATGAACCTCTGCACACCGCTTCTGAACAATCTGTCCTACAAGTTCTATCTGAAGGAGGGAGGTGCTAAGAATGGAAAATAAAACAAGCGCATTCAAGGAATACATCTCGCCTATACTGGTACTTGTAGTCATTTGCTTTGTGACAACTTTCCTGCTGGCGTTCACATATGGCGTCACGGCACCTATCATTGCTGAGAACACAGCAAAGGCTGCCAGCGAAGCACGTATGGAGCTTCTTCCTGAGGGCGACAGCTTCAGCGACACGGGAGCAGACCTGTTCACCCTTGAAGAGGGCAAGGTCTACGCGACTGAAGTCTACAAGGCTGACAACGGAGCAGGCATGGTAGTTACAGTAAAGACCAACTCCTACGGCGGAACGCTGACAGCAATGGTCGGCATCAACAGCAACGGAGAGATCACAGGCGTCAAGGTCACAGACCACGCCGACACACCAGGCGTAGGTACAAAGGCTCACGCAGCTGAGCATCTCTCTCAGTATGAGGGACTCACAGAGCTCGGCAGCGATGTAGTCAAGAGCGACCCGTCCGTTCAGCACGTAACAGGAGCATCCGTATCGTCCGGAGCCGTCCACAAGGCCGTCTACTGCGCGCTTGAGCAGTACAAAGCGATGGGAGGTGTAAACTAATGGAAAAGAAAAGTAAGCTCTCGATACTGACCAACGGTATCATCAAGGAGAACCCTACACTGGTACTCCTGCTCGGAACTTGCCCGTTCCTCGCTACATCTTCATCCCTGATCAACGCGCTCGGAATGGGGCTTTCGGCTACAGCCGTACTGATTTGTTCCAACATCGTAATATCGATGCTGCGCAAGGTCATTCCTGACAAAGTCAGGATCCCTTGCTACATCGTAGTTATCGCCGGATTCGTAACACTGGTACAGTTCGTACTCCAGGCTTACGCGCCGGACATCAACAAGGCACTGGGAGTATTCATCCCGCTGATCGTAGTTAACTGCATCATCCTCGGCCGCGCCGAGGCGTTCGCGAACAAGAACAGCGTTGTCGATTCCGCGCTTGACGGTATCGGCATGGGACTGGGCTTCACACTCGCGCTCGCAGCCATGGGAGCTATCAGAGAATTTCTGGGAACGGGCTGCCTGCTTGGCTTCACCATCATCCCTGATTTCTCGATCGGCTTCTTCAACCTGCCGCCGGGCGGATTCTTCGTATTCGGAGTACTGATCGCCATCATTCAGGCAGCTACAAAGGGAAAGGCTCTCAAGGCAAAGGGCTTCAGCTGCGGACTCTGCCCGATGTACAATTCGTGCAACACCGCTGAGGCCAATGAGGAAGTTAAAGCAGAGAAAGCTGCTCCGGCAGCTCCGGCAGTATAGGAAGGAGGGCAAGCATAATGGTAAACCTTATAGTTATCTTTATGGGGATAGTGCTTGTTAACAACTTCGTACTGTCCCAGTTCCTGGGAATCTGCTCGTTCCTCGGAGTATCCAACAAGATGAGCTCATCGGTCGGAATGGGCGGCGCTGTCGTTTTCGTAATGGTCATCGCCGAACTCGTTACATGGCCTGTGATGCAGATCCTGAATAAATTCGATCTGGCTTATCTCCAGACCGTAGTATTCATTCTCGTTATTGCCGCACTCGTGCAGTTCGTAGAGATGTTCATGAAGAAGTACCTGCCGGCCCTCCAGAAGGCCCTCGGTATCTTCCTCCCGCTGATCACGACAAACTGCGCTATCCTGGGCGCGACGATCAACGCAATAAGTTATGGCTATACCTACATCGAATCCGTTGTATATGCTTTCGGAGCGGGCGTCGGCTACATGGTAGCGATGGTCCTCTTCGCAGGCATCCGTGAAGAGAAGCTGGTCGACCTTGATGGAGTCCCGACACCATTCCGAGGCGTTGGTATCATCCTCGTATCGGCTTCGATCATGGCACTTTCATTCATGGGATTCGCAGGGATGTTCCAGTAAGGAGGTAGAGAGATGAGTGGAGTAATGACCCCGGTACTGTTAGTAGCAGTCATTGGCCTCGTCTGCGCCGGCCTGCTGGTATTTGCCTCCAAGGTATTCCATGTAGCTGTAGACGAAAGAGTCACACAGATCAGAGAAGTACTGCCGGGCGCCAACTGCGGCGGCTGCGGATTCGCGGGATGCGATGACTACGCGGCAAACCTGGTAGCTGATGAAGAGCTTCCTTGTACAAAGTGCTCCCCTGGCGGAGCTGCTGTAGCCGCTCAGATCGCCGAGATCCTCGGCAGAGCTGCCGGTGCCGCAGAACCACAGGTAGCGCAGGTAATGTGCAACGGAACATGTGAAGCATCCAAGACCGTACTCGAATGGCAGGGCATGCAGTCCTGCAAAGGCGCGAAGGGCTGGTTCTCTTCGCCTAACGCCTGCATGTTCGGGTGCATCGGACTCGGCGACTGCGCAAACGCCTGCCAGTTCGACGCTATCGGAGTAGTAGACGGAGTTGCGAAAGTCAACAGAGAAAACTGCGTGGCATGCGGCGCGTGCGTAGGCGTTTGCCCGCAGAAGATAATCAAGCTCGTACCTAAGAAGAATCAGGTACACGTTCTGTGCTCATCCACAGACAAGGGCGCTGTTGCCCGCAAGAACTGCGACAATGCCTGCATCGGATGCATGAAGTGCACCACGGTCTGCAACTTTGACGCCATCCACGTAGAGGACTTCCTCGCGAGGATCGACGCTGACAAGTGCAAGAGCTGCGGTCTCTGCGCCGCGGTCTGCCCGACCGGTGCCATCAATAGCTTCAAGAAACTGCCTAAAAAAGAGGCAGCGGAAAAGGCTGCGGCAGCCAAGAAGGCAAAGGCCGAGGCTGCGAAGGCTAAGGAAGCCGCCGGAGCATAGGCTGAACAGTCAGCTGATCAAAAAAACCGAAGAGAAGCCGCAAGGCTTCTCTTCTTTTTACGTACTCCTATAAAGATGAGGGATATTTATCAGCAGGGGAAGTTTCCTGGGGAGGGTACTACCCCGCCATAGCTGACCTGTCTGAGCCTGCCGGACTCGCAGATGAACAGTTCGTCCGCCAGGAATACGTCGCTTTCTGTAACAGTCCTGTTGGCGCTCCTTATGATATCCACCAGCCTCTGAGGATCTCCCTCGGTGGCCGGCAGCAGAAGCACTTCATGGATGGATGAAGGCAGCACGTAGAAGCTGCCGCCCATCAGATCGCTTAGGCGCTCCAACATGCCCGGATAGAACAGCACTGCCGCTCCCCAGAAACTGCTCTCATTGCTGAGAACATACAGAGAGACGGGCGGGAGCACCGTTCCGGCCTCGGAATCCAGAAGGTTGATGCTGCCTTCCGGAAATGCCGGGAGCATGTCTGCCAGATCGAATAAAGTCGCGCGGTCATTCATCGAGGAGTCTTCAAGAGCCCTTTCAAAAAGGGCCTCTTTGGTCATGCCGAGTGAGTCCAGAAGACTGTTGGTGATGACCGCGCGGAAGTCACCTGACCTTATTTCCGCTATGAGCGCGAAGCCGCAGCCTGCGTCGAGGTAAGTCACGTCTTTAAGATAATCTCGGTTCCCGGACTTGTTCAGAAGTCTTACCCCGAAAAGGCCCTGTCCGGACAAAACATCCGGATCTATATCGGGGAAATCGGGAGGATTATGGATGTAGCGATAGGCATCCTGCACCACTGTGACCGAAAGGTCCTTCAGTGAGCGGCCTTCCTTATACAGGTCGTAAAAATCTTCAACATAGAAGGTCGGCGCGCATACGGTGCCGGGCTCCTTGAAGATGAGGCCCGTAAGTTCGCCCCGCTGCGCCTTAGTGATACTGTGTTCCTCAAGCTCGATCTTGCTGTACGGGGAAAAGCGGGCGACCCCGGCAAGCTCGTCTCTGCAGCCGTTGATGAATTCGTTTTTAAATTCCGTAAAATCCAGCATTTGCGTTTCTCCATTCCGAATAAGGTTTTTCAGGTGGACACAGTATGTCAGCAGCAGGCGGGCGGAGTCAAATCAGCGAAAAGAACAGGATCTGTCCGGTAATCGCAAGGTTTCTGGGGCTGATCCGAACAGAAGCCGTGCGGATATTGCCGAAAAAAGTGCCAAAAGTGTCGGAAAAAGGCGGCTGTGTCGTGTACAATAAAGCGAGAAACGGAGAATAATCATGACTGAAGAATATAACAAGGCTCTTAAGGCCGGTGAAAAAGAATACAAGGCAAAACTCGCGGCAGGAGAGTACCCGTACCTGCCGGCGCTCGATGACATTGCGCCGGACGCTGATACGCTGACGCACAAGCCTCTTGGTATCAAGGAGATACCGGTAGAACTGATAGCAGGCACAAAGACGCGCGCCAGACAGAATTCGTTTGCCCCTGATTTCATGCCGCTTATTGAGGCGGACAGCGAGTTCGCGGCCAAATGGAATAACCTGTACAGGGCTCAGATCAGCGAAGGCTTCAACGATCCTATAAAAGCATACGAATACCTTCACAGGTTCTATGTGCAGGAGGGCAACAAGCGTGTCTCGGTGAGCCGTTTCCTTGACATGCCGATGATCGCTGCGGAAGTGACAAGGATCATTCCCGAGGAAGAGGTGCTGGATCAGCACCCGGAATATAAGGAGTTTCTTAAGTTCTACAGCGTTGCGCCTGTTTACGACATTGAGCCGACATGGGAAGGAGCATACGCAGAGATAGCTGAGCTCCTCGGCCGGGATCTTGAGGAGCCCTGGCCGCAAGACCTGGTAAGGTCGCTGCGCAGCGCCTACTGGATGTTTTCGATGGCGTGGCGCGAGCTCGGCGACAAGATGCCGGACCTCCCGCCGGGCGACGCATTCGTCGTCTACCTGCGCATCTATATCAAGGACGCGCTGAACCATCAGCCGCCTTCGGTCGTAAGCAAGAAGCTGCTGCGCATAAGAAAGGAGCTTCTTACAGAAGCCAATAAGGAAAGGGTCGCTCTGGTAGAATCGTCAGACGAGGCAGTCAGGGCCGGCAGCCTTATAACGAAAGCCGGCAATATCGTGGCAGGCCCGGATTCACTGATAGGTAAAGTGCTGCCAGCTGTCACATATTCCGCTAAGAATCCGTTCAAAGCAGCGTTCATATATGATAAAAGCATCAATGCATCCAGCAGGGTCGCTGACCATGAGAAAGGCCGCATCAGACTTGAGAATGCGTATGACGGCATGGTAAAGACCAGATGTTATGAGGGCTGCAGAGATCAGGAGAGCTTTGAGGCTGCGGTAAAGGATGCTGCTGAGTGGGGCGCTAAAGCCGTATTTACGACGTCCCCAAGCCAGATCAACGACGCGCTTCGCGCTGCCATCGAATATGAAGACATAGAGTTCCTGAACTGTTCGGTCAACCTGGCGCATCAGGCCGTAAGAACGTATTATGCGAAACTGTACGAAGCAAAGTTCCTTGAAGGCATAGTCGCGGGACAGGCTGCGGCTTCAGATGGAACACATACGATCGGCTACTGCTCAGACTACCCTATCTACGGGACCATTGCGGGCATCAACGCTTTTGCGATAGGCGCGGCAATGGCCGACCCTGAAGTTAAGATATACCTCGACTGGTATTCCAAGCGCGACACCAACTGGTGGTGGGACATGGTTGACAAGGGAATCCATATGATCTCAGCCGTGGACTCGCTGCATGCAGTCGATGGCAGCGACGCGTTCGGTCTGTGCTATGTTGAACGCTGCGAACCGGGTCAGGGCAACGACCTGTCCGGAAGCTGCCGCATCACCAATCTGGCGGTGCCTATCATAAAGTGGGGCAAACTCTATGAGATCATTATTAAGACCATGATAGAGGGCACCTACCACGCCAGCCGCGTAGACAAAAAGGACCAGGCCACCAACTACTGGTGGGGCATGATATCCGGAGTCGTGGACATAGAGCTGTCGGATGACCTGTCTCCGTACACAAAGAAACTTGTGGGCCTGCTTAGGGATGACATCATTGACGGCCGTTTCGACCCGTTTGATAAGCTCGACTCAAAGGATATCATCATGATGGATCAGCTAAACGAAAACATCATAGGCGAGATCCCTAAGATCGACTCGCTGAATGATGAAGCGCAGAATACCGTCAAATACGGCGGCGTCGAGAAGGCGAGGATAAAATGAAGCTGCTCCTGATCGCGGACAACGAAGAAAGATATCTTTGGGAAGACTGGAATCAGAACACCCGCAGAGAGCTGTCGGACATCGATCTCATACTGTCGGCGGGCGACCTGGATGCAAACTATCTGGAGTTCCTCGTTACCATGCTCAATGTTCCGCTTGTTTACGTGCGCGGAAATCACGACGGGCATTATGATATAAAGCCGCCGGAAGGCTGCATCGACGCGGACGGGGAGATAGTGGAAGTGGCATGCGGCAAAGGCGCCGTGAAGGAGAAGATACGTATTCTCGGCCTGGGCGGTTCCATGAGATACAAAGACTATTCTGACGACATGTACACGGAAGAAGAGATGGCTTGGAGGATAGCTCATCTGCAAAAGGTGTTTTTAAGGGAAAGGCTCAAAGGAAAGAAGGGCTTCGACATACTCCTTACCCACGCTCCGTGCAAGGGTTACGGAGACATGGAAGACATAGCTCACACCGGATTTGAGTGCTTCAACAGGTTCCTCAGCAAGCATCAGCCAAAGCTGCATGTTTACGGTCATGTGCATGAGGAGTATGGTGTGTTCACGCGCTGCATGACACATCCGTCCGGTACTCTGCTGATAAACGCGAGCGGCAGCTACAGAACGGAGATATAGAAAAATGGAACACATGAAGGTAACAGTGCTCACGGATAATATAGACGGAGCAAACCTGAAAGGCGAGTGGGGCCTGTCTCATCTCATAGAGTACGGGGACAGGACCATACTGCTTGACGCCGGTCTGTCCGGCCTGTTTGCCGAAAACGCTGAAAAGCTCGGTATCGATCTTGAGAAGGTCGACTGTGCCGTTCTTTCGCACGCGCATGACGATCACGCGAACGGCTTTGAAACATTCTTCGAAGTCAACGGCCACGCTCCTCTTTATGTAGCGCGCGAATGCGGAGAGGACTGTTATGACCTGAGAGATGGTGAGTTCGTGTACGCGGGCATACCGCAGGGGATCCTTGAAAGGTATAAGGACCGCATCGTCAGGGCAGATGCCGACATGATGATAGATGATGGTATAAGGCTGCTCGGACATACGACAGCGGATCTCGAAAAACTGGGGATAGCGGAAGCCATGTATCTGAAAAGAGGACCGGGGGAGTACATCCCTGACGATTTCAGACATGAACAGAGTCTCATCTTTGAGCTGGATGACGGGGTGGCTGTGTTCAACAGCTGCTCACACGCGGGCGCTGACAATATCGTCAATGAAGCGATACAGGCATATCCTGACCGAAAGATAAAGGCGATGATCGGAGGCTTCCACCTGTTCAACAAGAGTGATGATTATGTCAGGGCATTCGCGCACCGCCTCGGAAGCACCGGGGTAGAAAGCATTTATACCGGACATTGTACAGGTGACAGGGCGATGGCCATACTTCGCGAAGAACTTGGAGACATAGTACACAGTTTCAAAACAGGACTGGCATTTGAGATATAAACAGCATCAAAACCATAAAAAGCCCCGCATCTTGTGGACGCGGGGCCTGTAACTAGAACTTACGTATACGGACAGTAGGATCTGTCCGTTTTTTATTCTGCGAAAAGGTCTACGAACTGGAAGGTCCTGCAGTCTACCATGCCGCGGTTAGTGAGCCTCAGCTCAGGCAGGCAGGCCAGAGCCATCAGTGCCATGGTCATGTACGGCGAATTGATGGTGCAGCCCATATCCTTCCATGCCGCGTCGAGCTTTGTGATCTTATCAGCGACTATCTCTACCGGTTCATCGCTCATGAGTCCTGCGATAGGCAGTGGCACCAGAGCCAGCACCTTTCCGTCAGCGACCGCGCAAAGGCCTCCTCCACACTCGATCAGAGTGTTGGCTGCAAGCGCCATATCCTTATCATTCGTACCTGCTACCAGCAGGTTATGAGCATCGTGGGAGACGGTCTGCGCCATAGCGCCTTTCTTGAACCCAAATCCCTTAAGGAATCCGAGGCCCTTCGTTCCGGTCTTGTGGTGGCGTTCAAACACAGCCATTTTTATCACATCGTTAGCCGGGTCATTCTGAACTGCTCCGTCCGTGACCTTAAGATCCATGATTCTTTCGTAATCGCCTACGCGGTTAGGGATGATCTCCATGACGCGGGTCTTCACGCTTGCGCCGGCGCCTTCAGGAGCCGCGATCTTAAAGCTTTCCGGTGTGATGGTCTCGCCAACGTGCATCGTGTCATAGACCGAAGCAGGGAACGCGGACTTGCCGATCTCGACCGTCATCTTGCCGTTCTCCGCAACGATGTCGCCGTCGATCATCGTACGGGTGATCTGTATGTCATTCAGGTCGTCAAAGAAGACGATGTCCGCGCACTTGCCAGGTGTGATGCTTCCCATCTCATGATCCATGCGGAAGCAGGTGGCCGGGTTGATGGTGACATACTGGATGGCCTTTATAGGATCGAGGCCCTCTTTCACAGCGAGGCGGACGATGTAGTCCAGATGTCCTTCGCTGATCAGCGTATCCGGATGCGTATCATCGGAGATGAGGCAGGCGAAGCGGTCCTCTACTTTGTTGTCGAGTATCGCGCGGATTATAACAGGCATGTCGTGCCAGGCGCTGCCGTAGCGCATCAGAGCGTACATTCCGTGGCGCATCTTCTCAAGCACGTCCTCGGCGCGCGTCGACTCGTGGCAGCATCTTACACCTGACGCGATGTAGGCGTTCAGCCCGTTGGCGGTATCAGGCACGGAATAATGACCTGTGATCACCTGATCGGCCTTGAGCGTCTCAGCGAGCTCGCCGTGAACATTAGGGTCTCCGTAGATGACGCCCGGGAAGTTCATCATCTCGCCCAGGCCCATAATGCCGTCCCACGTCATCATCTCGCGGACTTCATCCGGTCCGATGTGCGAGCCCGTGTCTTCAAAGCCCGCAACAGCCGGTACACACGACGGCACATTGGACATAGCCTTGAGAGGCACGCGTTTGCCGTCTTCTATCATGGCTTTTACACCGTCAGGTCCGCAGACGTTGCAGATTTCATGCGGGTCCATGAAGATGCCTGTGGTGCCGTGAGGAACTACAGCTCTCGCGTACTCGCCCACGCCGATCATAGCAGATTCTACGTGGATGTGCGCGTCCATGAAGCCCGGGGCGATATACTGGCCGGTCGCGTCGATCACTTTAGTGGCATCGCCAATGCACTGAGCGGCATCGCCAACAAGAGCAATGCGGCCCTCGGCTATCGCGACATCTATGCCTTCCTGGATCTCGCAGGTGCATACGTTTACCAGTTTCGCGTTTTTGATGACCGTATCGGCCTTTTCAACACCCATGGCAACATTTGCCATCTTGAGAGTCACTTCATAGAGCGGTTTCTTACAGAATTTGTAAAGCATTAGGGTCCCTCCTTTTTTATCAAAACAGGGGGCATAATGCCCCCTGAAACATTAACGGTTTCTCGATGCCTTGATGGCCTTGTCCATCTTGCGCTCCGCATCGCGCTTAGCCTCAGCCTCGCGCTTGTCGTAGTTCTTCTTGCCGCGGGCCAGCCCCAGCTCTACCTTGCATCTGCCGTGCTCGTCCAGATAGACAGACAGCGGTACCAGCGTCAGGCCCTGCTGTGTCTTGACTGTACCGTACAGCTTGTTTATCTCTTTTCTGTGCATCAGAAGAGTACGCGGCCTCAGAGGGTCGACGTTGAAGCGGTTGCCCTGTTCGTAAGGCGCGATGTGCATGCCCGTCAGTATCAGCTCGCCCTTGCTTGTGATCTTGGCATAGCTTTCCTTGATGCTGCACGAGCCCTTGCGGATCGACTTGATCTCGGTGCCGGTCAGCACGATGCCCGCCTCATAGCGTTCTTCGATATGATAATCATGGAACGCCTTCTTGTTATTCACGATGACCTTGCGTGTGCGTTTTGTCATTAGAATGTCTTTATCTGATTGAACGGGAAGAGTCTTACAACGACTTTGCCCTTGATAGCATCCCGCGGGACGTCGCCGACCTCAAATCGACGCGAATCGACGCTTCCCGCACGGTTGTCGCCCATGCAGAAGTAATAGCCTTCCGGAACAGTGTAGGTCTCGCCCTCCGCCGGCCTTTCGAATGCAGGAGTGTAGCCGTCACGCAGGTAATTTTCTATGTACGGCTCGCCGTTGATGTACAGCTGATTGTCGGAGATCATTATCTGATCGCCCGGCAGACCGATGACACGCTTGATGAGCAGCTTGTCGCGCCCCGAGTCTTCATCGGTGAGCGAACTCTGGAATATGATGATATCGCCGCGCTCAGGATCGTGCTTCTTATACGCCTGGCGGTACATGATCATGTAGTCGTTTTCATGGAGAGTGTCTTCCATCGAAGTCTGTTTTACGATGGTAGGTCTGATGAAGTAGAGCACCACGCCCGCCAGAAGTACGGCGATCAATATGTCAATGATGAGGCTTTTCAGGAAACTGCCCGCGCCCCCATTTGAAGATACATCCTGCGCGTGCTGGTCTACGGATGCGCCGCTCCAGAAATCCTTGCGGTCTTCTTCCTTCATCGTCGATGTAATGTTGCTCTTCTTATATCTGTCTGCTCTCATGTTCTTTCCTTATCAATAGATGTATTTTCCGCCGAGTCCGGTGAAGATCTCGCGGAAGCGTTTAGGGACCGGCGCATCGAAAGCCCTTTCGGCCAGATAGCCGAGGCTTTCGGATGCTGCTGCGGAGTCGAGGAACTCGATCCTGTCCGCATGCAGAAGCTGAGTCGTCAGCCCGTAGTGTGCCTTGATGTAATTGTTGACAAGGGCCGCGCCCTTTGTGGCGTATTTGCTGTCGCCTATGAGTGGATGGCCTATACTGGCCAGATGCGCCCTTATCTGATGCGACCTTCCGGTCACGAGCTCTATCTCACAGAGAGTAGCTGTCAGGGCGCTGCCGAAGTGAAGGACCTCAAGCGGCCTTACGATGGTCTCTATCTCCTTGCCCTCATCGCCGGCAAAGATCTCCACCTTGTTTGCTGTCTCATCCTTTACGAGGGAGCCGCCAAGATGCAGTTCCTTGCTTACCTCGCCGCAGGCTATAGTCAGGTAGAACTTCCGGGTATCATCCTCGCGTATCATGCGGCTGAGTTCGCGCATGGCAGCTGCCGTCTTGCCAAAGAGGACTATGCCTGTCGTGTTGCGGTCAAGCCTGTTGACCGGCGCCGGTACAAAGACCTTTTCACTGCGGGGGTCGTAAGAACCGGTCTCGATCAGGTAATCCTTTACCTGGTTGGTCAGATGATCCTTTTTCTCATGAGAATCGCCGTGTGTAAGCAGGCCGAAAGGCTTGCTTACCATCAGCACGTTGTCATCTTCATAGACGGTGCCGAAAGTGCGTTTTGCCTGTCCGCCGTGATTACTTTTACGTGACCCGGCGCCGAAGCGGTCGAGAGCCTCGTCCGTCAGGTACAGCGTCAGGACTTCGCCTTCATTCAGTATGTACGATTCGTTCCTGCGCTTGCCGTCGACCTTGATGTCTTTTCTGATTGCCTTGTATACCTCGCTCAGGGATGCCCCCGGAAGGTATTTTCTCAGAAAGCGGTCAAGCCTGCGACCCGAATCGTTTGACGTGATTATGATCTCCCGCATGGTCCTCCTGCGCGCAAAGTGTCGCACATAAAATCTCAATATATTCTAACACGCGCGGGCTTCTTCCTCAACACAGATACATTGCAAATACTCTGCGCTGAAAGTATACTTATAAGGTAACAAAAGGCGCGGGGACTGGGATGCGCGCAGCACGGCCCAAGGGCAGCAAAGGAGAGCGAGATGCTTAACGATTACAATCTCACCATGCTGACGGATTTCTATGAGATCACGATGGCAAACGGTTATTTCAACTCGGATATAAAGGACGCGGAGGCGTGCTTCGATGTATTCTTCAGACGCGTGCCTGATGGCGGCGGTTTTGCCATCATGGCTGGTCTTGAACAGATCATCGCTTACATGAAGCGCCTCAGCTTCACGGAAGAAGACACGGAATATCTCAGAAGCAAAAACTGCTTCAGCGAGGAGTTCCTGGACTTCCTGCTCGATTTCAAGTTCAAGTGCGACGTTTGGTCGGTGCCTGAGGGCTACCCGATATTCCCGCACGAGCCTGTCATGATAGTTAAAGGACCGCTGATCCAGGCGCAGTTCGTTGAGACATTCATACTGATGCAGTTCAACCATCAGAGCCTTATCGCGACAAAGTCCAACAGGATCGTAAGGGCTGCTCAGGGCAGACCTGTCATGGAGTTCGGTACAAGAAGAGCTCACGGAGCAGATGCCGCGGTATACGGCGCCAGGGCTTCGTACATCGCCGGCTGCGTCGGAACGGCATGCACCATCGCTGACAGGAACCACTTCGTTCCGGCTCTTGGTACAATGGCACACAGCTGGGTACAGAGCTTTGACAGCGAATATGAGGCATTCCGCAAATATACGGAGATCTATCCGCAGAACGCGACACTGCTGATCGACACATATAACGTACTCAAGTCGGGACTGCCTAACGCGATAAAGGTATTTAAGGAACTTAAGCCTGAAAGGATGGGCGTCCGCATAGACTCCGGAGACATCACATACCTCACCAGAGAGTGCCGCAAGGTGCTCGATGAAGAGGGCCTCACAGACTGCAAGATCGTCATCAGCAACTCACTGGATGAGTACATCATAAGAGATGTTATTCTGGAAGGCGCCAAGGTCGACTCCTTCGGCGTGGGCGAGAGACTTATCACAGCAAGATCGGAACCGGTATTCGGCGGCGTCTACAAGCTGTCCGGCATCTGGAAGAACGGCGAGATGATCCCTAAGATGAAGATCTCAGAGAACGTCGAGAAGATCACAAACCCGGGCTTCAAGAAAGTCGTAAGATTCTACGGCAACGACCACGGCAAGGCGCTGGCTGACGTGATCATGCTGAGAGACGAGCCGCTGCCTGACGGCAAGCCGTTCGAGATCTTTGACCCTAACGCCGTGTGGAAGCGCAAGGTGCTTTACGATTACACGGCAGTCGAGCTGCTCGTACCTATCTTCGAGAAGGGCGAGCTGGTCTACAAGGAGCCGACCATCGAGGAGATAAAGGCGACATGCGCGGAGCAGGTAGACAAGCTTTGGGGTGAGTCGCTCAGATTCGAGAACCCGCAGACATACTATGTCGACCTCAGCAAACCGCTGTGGAACCTCAAGCACGATCTGCTCAACAAATACGGTGCGGACAACCTTTAAGCCGGGCCGCATACCAAAGAGATAACTCAGGAGGCAGGGAGTGATCCCTGTCTCTTTCATAAAGAAGCGTATGACAGGAAAGATCCAAAAGACGATATGTATCATGCTGTGCGCGATGCTGTGCCTGTCCGGCTGCAGAACCGGCCGGAAAGCAAACGCGTCAGTTGACGACAAATACCGTACGACATACGAGATATTTGTCGGATCTTTCTGTGACTCGAACGGGGACGGCACAGGCGATCTTAACGGTATCCGTTCCAAACTGGACTACATAGAAGCTCTCGGCTTCAATGCGCTGTGGCTGACACCGGTACATCCGTCCGCGACGTACCATAAATATGATGTGGATGATTATTACGCCATCGATCCTGCTTTCGGCACCATGGAGGACTATGAGGCTCTCCTGAAAGAGTGCCACGACAGGGGTATCAAGGTATATCTGGATCTGGTTTTGAATCACACCTCAGATGAGCATGAATGGTTCAGAGCCGCATCGGATTACCTGCATGAGCTTCCTGCCGGCTGGGAACCGGACCCATCATACTGCAGGTATTTCGATTACTACAATTTCACTAGTCAGCCAACAGACGGTTATACACATCTTGAAGGCACTGGATGGTACTATGAGTCGAGGTTCTGGTCCGAGATGCCCGATCTGAATCTGAACAGCGATGCCGTGAAAGATGAGATCCGCAGCATCATGGCGTTTTGGCTTGGAAAGGGAGTTGACGGTTTCAGACTCGACGCGGTAACGTCATATTTCCAGGACGATCAGACAGCAAACACAGAATTCATCTGCTTCCTGACGGAGGCAGCTCACAGCATAGATACGGACTGCTATCTGGTCGGAGAGGCCTGGACTGACCGTGATACAATCACCGGCCTCTACTCTTCCGGCATCGATTCGCTCTTCAATTTTCCGTTCGCCGGCCGTGACGGGCTTATAGCGAAGACCCTCAACGGCACTTACTCGGCTTCATACTATGTGAAGAACATGGTGCAGGCAGAGAAAGCATACGCGGATGCAGCCCCGGGCTGCGTTGATGCTCCGTTCTACACGAATCACGATATGGACAGGAGCGCTGAATACTATCCGGATGACAGCGGTCCTGTAACGAAGATGGCGTATGCCATGAGTCTGCTCATGACCGGAAATTCCTTTGTATATTACGGCGAAGAGATAGGCATGAACGGATCCGGCAGGGATGAAAACAGACGCGCTCCGATGTACTGGAGTAACGAGGCCTCTGATCCGGACATCTGTACAGGTCCGCCTTACACGGACGAAGTACGAATGAAGTTTCCTTCCCTGGCAGATCAGATGAAAGATGAAGGGTCACTGTATAATTGGTTCAAAGAGGTCATCCGCATACGCAATGAGTATCCGGCGATCGCAAGGGGCGTGACTGAAAACGCGCTGTTCCTGAGCGACGAAAAAACAGCTGCTTTCTTCCGGAGAAGCGATACAGATGATGACCTTTTGATAGTGATGAATCTAAGCAGCCGGACTGAAGAGAAAAACCTTAAAAAAGCAGGAAAGGGCTTCAAGCTGAAAGAGGTTCTTGCTGCAAATGGGGAAAGTATAAAGTACAAAGGGAGTACTCTGAACCTGCCTGCTTACAGCATAGTGATATTTACGGTAGAATAACTTTGGGATGAAAGGGGGAAACTGTATATGGGTGGTTATTCCGAATACACGCAATCAGCGCTTGAGATCCTGCGCAATCCTCAGGCCACCATGCACTGGTACGTAGTCCCGCTCCTTCTGATAACGATGTATATCGTACAGAAGCAGCTGCACGAGAAAAACTATAAGGTAGTCCTCGGCGCATTCGCGCTCTGGGGCGTGGATATCTTCAACGAGATCTGGAACTCCATGATCTGCTTCATAAGCGGCTACGCGCCTGTCTGGGGTACGCCGGTCGGCGTGGGAAATACGGCATGGCTGCTGATGATTGGGTACAACATCGAGATATCTTTCATGTTCCTGATCATGGGCGTCACGGTATGCCTGATGCTGCCGGAGGATCCAAAGAAAAAGATCCTCGGCATCAATAACCGCGTATTCCTGTGCCTCGTATTGACGACATTGGCAGTGATCATCGAATGTTTCCTGAACTACTGCGACCTGCTTACGTGGGAGTGGGCGTTCTGGCAGCGAAGCTGCCCGTGGATACTGTGGCTGATCGGCTATCTGCCGTTCTTCGCTACGGCATTCTATGTGCACGACAGACCGACTATCAAACAGTCGGCAATGGTTACCGGCGGGATCCTTGGCTTTGACGCGGTGATGATAGTCATCTGCGCCTGCCTTGGATGGATATAAGGAGGTGTGACTATGGCAATTATTTCAGGAGGAGCGCTCGCCGTTCTGATCGGAGCGATCATCATAGACTGCAGCCTTGTCGCGGTGGCATTCAGAGACTTTCTGAAAAAGTGATCCGCTGTATTGACAGACGGCCTTGAAAATGTATAATGAAGAGCGGTCCAAAAGGCCGCTCTCATTACCCATGGGGGTGTAATGGTTTCGACAGGTGTGTGGAACAAAGATAAGCGAGCCGTGGCGGTGATCCACGTTAAAAGTACCCGTTAAGAAGAAACGCTAAAACAAACAACAACTTCGCACTGGCTGCATAGTTCAGCCCCGCGCGTCGGCCCTTCGTCACCTGCAGCGAAGGAATCCGGCGTCATGCATGCAGGGACCTCTTGCGTGATCTCCCGGTAGCGTAAGAGTATCTACGGGATAGCGAGCCCCGAGTTTGCCGTAGGGCGACGGGTAAGCGAAACAGCAGCAAGCGGCTGCGCTCGGAGAAAGTCTTTCGGAAAGACTCTTGGACGTGGGTTCGACTCCCACCATCTCCACCA
>JAFRCS010000007.1 GCA_017404265.1 Mogibacterium sp.
ACAACTGCATCGGTAAACGGCAAGAACAAGGATATCAGACCACAGAAGGAGATCACTCTCGTTGATGTTCTCGAGTACAAGAACCTCAAAAAGGGTGAGACCTATACTGCAAAAGGTGTCCTGATGGATAAGGTTACAGGTAAGCCGGTACTGGACCCAAGCGGCAAGCAGATCACTGCCGAGCAGGAGTTCAAGACCTTCATGTCGAATGGCAAGGTCAAGGTCACCTTCACATTCGATGCTACCAGCCTCTATGGTAAGGAGACAGTAGTATTCGAGAAAGTCTATGACAGCGAGGGACATGTGGCTGCGACTCATGAGGAGATCGATGACGAAGGTCAGACAGTCACATGGGAGCACATGCAGCCATCGTACGAGATGTATAAAATCCGTACCACTAAAGCTCCTTCAAAGGGAGACAAATACGGATTCTTTGCAAAGGACGAAGTCGAGTATGAAGTCCATGTCGAGAATACCGGAAACATTGCTCTTACGATGGATGTTACAGATCAGTTCACACAGAATCCTGAGTATTTCACTGTGCCAAAGCTGAAAGATGTGACATTCGCTGGCGAAGGAACCTGGAACAACAAGGGCAAAGATGAGTTCATTGCGAATATCACTCTTGAGCCGGGCGAAAAGGCTGTGGTCACATATACTGCAGTAATCAGCGACGACGCAAAGGAATACCTTGCAGCAGCTGCAAAGGACTCAGACTCCCTGGATGACAAGGGACACGACATCAACAGGGAATACCAGAAGAACAAGACCGACGACCATGACGGTTACTGGAACACTGCTTACTGCGACAATGTGACATACCCGAATCCGGACAATCCTGACGAACCTGGAACGCTTGAACCTAAGGATGACGTAGCACAGACACCGGTTCAGAAGCCTGAGATCGGCACATCGCTTGCAGATGGTGCAGGCACAAAGACTGTAGCAGCTGCCAAGGTTAGTCAGCTCATCGACTCTATCACTTACTAGGGACTTGATCCTTCAAAGTGGTATGTGTTCGAAGGGACACTTATGGTAAAGGATACAGGCGATCCTCTTGTAGAACATGGCACGCCGATCACAGTAATGAGCGAACCGTTCCAGCCGAAGAGACCAAATGGCTCAGCAAAGATCAGTTTCATAATCGATACTACGAACCTCGATGGCAAAGAACTCGTTGCGTTCGAGACCTGCTACAGGCTGAATGAATACAGCAAGGGTGATGATGTAACGAAAGCCGATAAGACTGTAGTTGCAGAGCATAAGGATCTCAAGGATGAGGGACAGACAGTGAAGGTTTCGAAAGAAGCCAAGAGAGTGCCGCCTAAGACAGGTGACAACAATATGCTCTGGCTGTATGGTGGACTCTTTGCAACCGCTATGGGAAGTATGCTTGTGCTTGTCATAAGGGAGTATATAAAGAAACGCAGGCAAGCCAAAGAGGATGCGGAAATGCTTGTCTGATAGCTAATGGAGACACAGTGAGGCGCGGTGATACCGCTCTGACATCTGCAGTTGAGCCGTAATGCAGGTGTTAAACAGCATGCAGAATAAAGTGTATGGGGACCCGGATCATTCCGGGTCTTCTACTGCATGCATATTCAGAAACAGACTGTGGCTATATGTAAGATGATGAGGGTTTAGTCATTTTACACGTAGTCATTATACATACGTTGCATATACTGGGCGAAGGTGCGAATCTGATGGTCGCATCCTCGCCTTTTCTGATGATCAGGGACTATTGTATTAATGTCCCGGGAAGCGAGGCTGACATGGAAACTTTAATGAATAACGTTGCTCAGAATGAGAGCGGTTTCGGTGCGAAATTCTACACCGTTAAGGATGTCATGGAAATGACAACCTGGAGCAAGACGACTGTGCTCAAGCTGTTTGATGATCCAAAGTTTCCTTCGGCAGACTTCGGAAAGAATCAGATCATAGAAGAACACGCCCTGATCGAATACTTTTCGGTCAGGCATGAGAAGAAAAAAGATCGTCACTGGAAGTAGAACAGGGAGGAGAAGATATGTCAGGAACCAAGGCGAATATAAAGGCAGAGAATGGGGAAGGTTCATTCCGGTACAACTCTGCAGGGAACCTGGAATACAGGTTTTCATATAAAGACGAGAACGGAAAGGCTAAGAGAAAGTCTGTGTCCGGCCGCGATGTAAGCGAATGCTACAGAAAGGCTGAGGAATTTATGAACATACTGGTGCTGAAGAAGAACCATATAGATCCGGACATGACCATAATCACGATCCTGGAGAACAGATACAAGAAGGATCTTGCACTTGGATATACAGGGGAGCAAGGATATTGCAGAAACCTTTCTAACCTCAGGATCCTGGAAAAAGCAGCGTTTGCCAGCAAACCAATCAGAGAGGTCAAAGAGGAAGATGTCTTTGAGTATATCGAGTCTCTCAGGAAGTACTCGAGCAGTATGGTCAAGCAGCTCTTCAGACAGGTGAAGCTTGGGTTCACTCTTGCAAAGGAAGACAAGATCATTATGGTCAGTCTTATGGATAACAGAGACATGAAATGCCCTAAGATCGGCAAGCCGGTGAAGAAGGTCAGTAGCCTCACAAGAGAAGAACAGAAGAAGCTCGTTGACTTTATGACTATAAAAGCGCCGCCTGAGGGAAGGAACGATTACAGGCTGCAGCTCTTTATCGAGCTGTATAGCGGGATGAGAATGGGTGAGATCAATGCTCTCAGGACAGAAGACGTAGATCTCGAAAACAATGTGATACATGTAAGATCGACAATCTCCAGAGGGCTGGAATATCGGGAGTTTGTAAAAGACGGCACCAAGACAGAGTCGGGTCAGAGAGATGTACCTATCAGCAAGACTCTGAGACCATATATAGAGGAAGCACTTGAGAGACAGCAGCCAAACGAAGAAAACCTGATATTCTATGACTACAATAAGGACAGCGTTATCAGCACTTCTCAGGTCAACTGTTATTACCAGAGGACGTGCAGAACGATCGGGATCCCTGCTGATGGTCAACACTCCTTAAGGCACACGTTCGCGACAAGATGTATCGAATCAGGTGTCCCGCCAGTTGTACTCAAGACCTGGCTTGGCCATACGGACATACACATTACCTTGGACACTTACACAGATGTGTTCAAGAGCCTGGATCACAGCGCAGTCTCAACGCTTGATGACTATCTGGACAGTATGTAGAAGTTACAATATATATTAGTAGAAAAAGACAGACCTTCGACCATCGAGGGTCTCTTCTTTAGCTTCATATCTCTACTATGAGGCTAAATAAGGGATCATCTGAGGATGTAAGTGTAGAGATCAGAGCATATTAGCACGAGCTCGGACTCGATGCTGCGGAAATGATTACAAAACACAGTTGGGGAAATTCGACTCGCAGTTGGGGAATTGCAAAAAATGATTTTTGAAAGCCTTGCAATCACTGAGGTTGCCAGGTTCGATTCCCTTCACTCGCTCCACGACCTGGGCTTTCAGAGAGATCTGAGAGCCCTTTTACTATGAGCAGGTGATCAGGTCCTCTGAGAGTACAGATCAGTAAAAATGCAGTTGGGGAAATTCAGCGATTTGTTGGGGAATTCAAAAACACAAGTCCTGAAAGCCTTGCAATTACTGATGTTGAAATCTTCGATTCTGTACACCTGCTCCAATGAAAATGGATGGCTTTATGCCATCTATTTTCATTGGAATTAGACGGAAAGAATTGAACCCTCGACGTAAGCCATACAATCAGAGAGGGTTCGAATCCGGGTGTATACTGATTGCAACACCCGGAAAACGGCAGTCAAGGATCGAAGACCGCGACAGCGGCGCCGGCAGGCGTCCTTGACGGCCGGATATTCCCTTCACCTGCTCCATAAATCGGGCTCCGGACAATTTCTCCGGAGTCTTTTATTTTGCCTGGCTTCTTTGAAAACACAGCGCTTAAGACATTCGTGCAAAGTCCATTCAAGTTCATAGAAATCCATACAGATCCGTGTTGTTGGGGTAAAAGCGGTGGGATGTCCCGTGCAGTTGTACGGAATTGAAGTTCCAGGCAGCTGAATAGTTAGAAAACAGGAAAGCAACAGAGGGTTGCGTGTTCTGACAAGCTTTTCATAGTAAAATGATTTACAAGGAGGACGTATTGATATGACTACAAAAGATATAATATATGATCTCAGATCAAAGAACGGTTTGTCACAGGATGATCTGGCAGAAAAGGTCTTTGTTACAAGACAGGCGGTATCACGCTGGGAAAACGGCGAAACAGTTCCTAACACAGAGACACTGAAGCTTCTGTCAAAGTGTTTCAATGTTTCCATCAATACATTGCTGGGCTCGCCCCGCCAGCTGATATGCCAGTGCTGCGGCATGCCCCTTGAGGATTCGATCATCGGCAGGGACAAAGACGGAATGCTCAATGAGGACTACTGCAAATGGTGCTATGCTGACGGAACATACACATACAACGACATGGACGATCTTATCGATGTCTGTGTCGGTCAAATGGCAAAAGACGGTTTCACCGAAGAGCAGGCCCGCTCATACATGAAAGAGATGCTTCCTTCACTGGATTACTGGAAAAGACATGACGAACTCAGCGATGACGGAAAGTTTGATGAGCTCAAGAAGCAGCTTATCAAGGAAATAAACGATCTTCAGATTGAGGGAATGCCTGAAGTAGACGGCCTGAATGCGCTCGTCGGGAGGTATGTCAATCTTGAGTATCCGCTCCCAAGCGGACTTAATGTAAAATTCCTGGATGATAGTACTACATATCTTGGGAACCAGCTTGAACCGAAAACTGATATCGGGAGATGCTTTGGCATACTTGCAAACATTGATTTCATTCTGGTGTGCACCTATGGAGAAGGCGGAACTGATCCGGAGCTCCTTCTTTATAAAAAGAGACGTCGGTAATCAGCTTATGTGTTGGAGTAAATCAAGCAAAATTTGGAGGAAATCTGAACAGAGGATCTGGAACCGTTGAAAATACAGCGGTCTACAAAAGCGATTCCCTTCACCTGCTCCATAATATGGGCTTTCGGAAAGAATTCCGGGAGCTCTTTCTTTTTCTTCAACAGACCGAAAAGATACATCTCCGGTTAGGAATCAGTTGGAGGAATTCAAGCAAAAATTGGAGGAAATCAGAACAGAGTCTCTGGAACCCTTGAAATTACTGGCGTCTAAAAAAGCGATTCTGTTCACCCGCTCCATGCAAAGACGCCCCTTTATGGGGCGTTTTGCATGGAGCAAATAAAGAATCGACCTGAGACGTAAGCCTGGCAAAGAACAAAGAGGGTTCGAATCCGGTTTTGTGATACAATCTTGATAACAGTGATCTCTATTGGATAGGAGCAGCAGTTATGAATGATATTATGAAAGATATGTTCGTGGAGTTTGACTTCAATGAGAAGCCTGAGGAGCTGATATCTGATGTAAACGGAATCAAGCTTCCGGATGACTACCTGGATTTCATGAGCGAGCATAACGGCGGAGAAGGGCCTCTGGGCGAGAATAACTATGGCCGTTTCTTCAAGCTGGAGGAACTGGAAGCGATCAACGATGAATACGATGTGCAGCGCAGCTGGCCGGGCTATGCCGTAATAGGTGGCATAGATGATACGCTTTGGGCGTATAACCCGTCGAAAGGAATATACTGTCAGATAGACAGCTGCAATACCGGCGAAGACACATATTATACGATTTCAGATAGTTTTGAGGAATTCCTGATCAAAATGGACGAGGAACTTGCGTAAAGGAAGGAGACTGCTTATGGCAATCGACAGAGCTGACTGGCATTGGGAGAGCGCGGAGCAGGAGTACCGCGAAACGCATGGCATTACAGGCGAGCTGACTCAGGAGCAGATCAATCAGATCTGGCTGCTGGCCGCCAACCACATAGGACTCTTCATCCAGTGGATCATTGACCGTGGATTCGAAGGTGAGGACGCAGTTCCGGAAGACTGCGCCAAAGTCCGCGCGAGGCAGATGACCGGCGCCGAATATCTGATGATCGACTGCGACGGCAAACTGTGGGAATCCGACATCCGCGAGGACGTTTTGCCCTTCGTGATGGCCTACTACTACGATGAATCAGGCGAATACCTGGCGCATTACACAGAATGCTGCCTGGATGGAGATGACAAGCCTTGCTATGGAGTGATAACAGGCGAGGAGGATTACACCCGCCTTAAGGCAAAAATTGACGAGGCGTATAAGGAAATGAGTCAATAATTGAATAATTGAAAAATATTTTTCAAAAACCTCTTGACCTTCCACTTTGTGGAAGGACTACTTTCATGGCAGAGAGACGGACGACCGGAGGCGGACGATGAAAATCAATCAGGCTGCCGAGCTGGCAGGGATCACAAGCAAGAATATAAGGTTCTATGAAGACCGGGGGCTTATTACTCCTGCGCGTGATGCCGGCAACGGATACAGAGACTATTCGATGGAAGATGTCGAGCAGCTTCACAGGATCAGGCTTCTCCGTATGCTTGGAATATCCTGTGAGGACATCCGTAGGCTCCAGTCCGGTGAACTTGATTTTGACAAGTGTATGGATGACCGTCTTGCCGAGCTTGAGAAGACCGGCAGCAATATCGAGCATATGAAGACCATGTGCAGAGTGCTGAGAGACGAGGCCGACAGCCTGTCTGAGATCAAAGCTTCCGTGTATCTCGAGAGAATGAAAGAACTTGAGAAGGGAGGTGCGCAATTCGTGAATACACGAATGACAGATATGAGGAAAAGAAAAACAGGAGCGATAATATCAGCGATAGTTGTGATCTCATTCCTGATACTGGTTCTGGGAGCAATGCTTTATTTTAACGCATCGGATCCCGCACCGAAGGGAGTGATAGCGTTCTTTATCATTACTGCCGCAGTGATAGCTGCTGCGGTAGGTTATGTGCTTAAACAAAGGATCGATGAGGTCAAGAAAGGAGAGATCGATGAAGCTTCTAAGTATTGATTATATACCGGGTGCTGAAATAGAGGCGCTTGGAGTAGTAAAGGGAACGATAGTCCAGACCAAGAATATCGGGCGTGATTTCATGGCCGGAATGAAGACTCTGGTAGGAGGAGAAATCACAGGTTACACAGAGATGCTGACCGAAGCGAGACAGCTCGCGACCAAGCGCATGGTGGATGAAGCCGAAGAACTTGGAGCAGATGCCGTGGTCGGACTGAGATACGGATCATCGCAGGTCATGGACGGAGCCGCTGAGGTGCTGGCATATGGAACAGCGGTAAAAATCGTCGAAAAGAAATAAAACAGGTTTGGTAACCTGCCCCATAGAAAAGCCCCAAAGCGGGGCTTTTTCTATGGTATACTACTGAACATGGAGAAGAAATGTTGAGTTTATATCTTCATATAAAAGAGAAAACGAATGAAGAATGAATTGAGCAGAATAAGACTGTTTTTCAGAAATGTATGGATGCTCCTTGCCGTCGATCCGTTGCACAAGATCATCTTTTCATTTTCGTGCGCTGTCTTTTCACTGTTTACCGCAGAGGTGACGCGTTATGTCTTCTTCAGGATTCTGGTCCGTCTGGAGGGGATCAAATATATAGACAAATCCAACATGCTGGAGGTGTGCGCATCTCCTGTGACATTGATACTGGGCCTGCTGTTCCTTGTCATCATGACGTTCACGGCGCTGTTTGAGATAGGAGGGCTCCTGCATTCTTTTTCCATGGCGCAGATCGGGCGGGAAACAGACATCTGGAGCATGATAGCAGCGGGGATGAAGACCTGCCGCAAGACTCTGTCTCCGCGCAACTGGCCGGTACTGCTGTTTGTGATGGTGCTGTTTCCTATCACAGGGTTACTGTCGCTGAGCAATGCTGCGTATAAGGTCGAAATACCGCTCTTTGTAGAACTCGGGATAGAGGCCAGGCCTCTGTTTGCCAACGCCTTTAAGGTAGCGTATCTGGTCATGATCCTCGTGGAGGTCGGAGTACTGTTCTCGATCAACATATATGTTCTCCGCGAGAAAGGTTTCTTTGAAAGCTGTGTAGGCGCATGGAAACTGGGGAAAAAGCGGTACCTTAACACGGTCATATGCATGCTGCTTCTTTCTGCGATCGTCAATTTCTCAATAAGCCTGATTTCAGCGATCCTTTCGGACAGCGGTACTGTTTCAGATGCTGTGGCTCACATCATAAAGGCGCTGATCGTCCCGTCTGTAAACAACGCAGGCATAACTGCGCTGTTTTATCAATATTTTGAAGAGGACAGATCGCTTGCGGGCATCACAACGTACATCTTCAGGACTGAAGAGTTCAGCCGCGGCAAAAAGGCTGCTGTTGTCGGATGTATTGTATTGATGCTTGTGTGTGGAATGTTTTACGCAATGTATAATTACGACTACCTTTCGGAGGATGTCGCGCGTCCTGAGGTCTGCGCTCACAGAGGAGACAATGTGAATGCTCCGGACAACAGTTACGAGGCCTTTGAACTGGCTGCATCCGAGAACCTTCCGTGGATCGAGCTCGATGTACAGATCACATCTGACGGCGTGGTAGTGGCAGAACATGATGCGACGCTGAAGAGGCGTTTCGGTCTGGATGAAGCAGTCGCCGATATGACTTATGACGAACTCAAGCAGTACGAGGCCATAAGCAGCACTGGAGGCGATTATCAGCATGTCCATATCACGACTCTTGAGGAAGTGCTGCTTCTCGCAAAGGAAAACAACATGCTCGTGCAGGTGGAAACCAAGCCTTCGGCAAAGAGGCCGGGCCTTGAGGAAGAAGTGCTCAGGCTGATAGACGAGATGGGGATGCACGACAAGGTAATGATCATCAGTCTCCACAGTGATTCGATCGCGAAAATCAAAGAACTCGATCCGAAGATGACTGCCGCGCATGCGGTAATGATGACATGGAAGGACTATGCTGAAGTGGAAGACGCGGACAACCTTTCGGCAGAGGTCGGGACGATAACACCGGAGCTGGTGCACGCTCTGCACGAGGCGGGCATGAAGGTGTTCTGTTGGACCGCGGATGACCCGGACGGGATACAGTATCTGGTAAGCTGCGGTGTGGATGTGATAGGCACCGACGACCCGGTCATGGTAACAGAGCAGCTTGATAAGGCTGATTACTCGGGAGGCATCAGAAGGTTTTACCACCTGTTGATGAACAAGATAGCACATATGGAACGATAGGAGACCGGGAATATATGAAAAGCAACAGAAAAACGATGAGTCATACACAGAGCGTCATGCTGTTCATCATAATGACGGTAGGATTACATGTTCTGGGCATGAAGATCTACGGAATGATCGCTCATACCGATCTCATATCTGACTACATCACATACGGCAGCAAGATACTAGGTGTCATACTCGTGACAGAGATGATACTGTTTGCGCGCCTGACACCTATGAAATGCAACTGGTCGGCGCTGAAGGCAAGTAAAGAAGAACTCAAAAGATCTCTTCCTGTATGCATTGCCATCTCGCTGCTGATCATTGCCGCGCTGATAGTGTTCAGGCTGTATATGAACGCAAAGAACCCGGTCTACCGCGAGATCCCGTATTTCGGACTCTACCTCAACGTGCATACCAGGTGGCTGTATCCTCTCAGCATCGTTTTTCAGGAATTTTTTATAAAGGCCTTTGTACAGGACAATATAGGGATCACCCTGTGCGGATACGGGCAGATGGACTTCCCCGATGCGCTTAAGAAACATACGAATGTGAATACAAGGCAGGCGATCATCACAGCATGGATCACGGCGGTATTTTTCTTTATTCTGCACATGCAGTATCCTCTCTTCTATATGACGGGGGCTCTTCTCCTTTGTCTCGTGACGGGCGTGCTGTATGAGAGAAACAGAAATATCTGGGGTGCTGTCCTGGTACATTTTGCCATAGGCTTCATGCCTAGATGCCTTGGAGTCCTGCAGATATTGGAGGGCTATCCGCTTAACTGATCCGCAAACTATGGGTATGGGAAAAGAGATGACATTTGAACTCCTTGAGGGAGGCGGTAATGCCTTTCCTGAGATAATGCGACAGATCCGCACTGCAGAACACGAGATCACAGTGCATATGTTCATATGGAGAGAGGACAGGACCGGAAAGGAAATAGCCCGGGAGCTGATAGCGGCTGCAGACAGGGGTGTGAAGGTCACGATAGAGAAGGATCTGTATGCAGTGACTCTCGAATACGCCGAGGAGTCGCAGAGGTCTTTATGCCATCGCCCAAATCTGAGAGACAGATTCAATATATCCATGCTGGAGCTCGTCTATAACAGAGATCTCATGAAAAAGAGGCTGAGGACTTCACGCAGCAGCCTGTACATGCAGATGAAAGAACATCCGGGCATCGCGATGACAGACGGCGTCAGGACCTATGACCATTCCAAGTATTATATATTTGACCGCAAAGTCATGATACTCGGCGGCATCAATATAGAAGACAAGGAGTATTACTGCGATTCAAAAGGAAGGGTCTATCATGATTACATGGTAAAGATCAGTGACCCGGACATAGTGGCGCAGTTCATGGAAAAAAGAAAAGATCCTCGAAAGAAAAGCGATCTGTTCAGGGTCAACATGAAGGAACCGGTCAGCTGCTTTGAGCTCAAGTCAAGTTATCTGGAGATAATAGACGGCGCGGAACGCGAACTATGCATATTGATGGCATACTTTGCGCCGGAAAGGGACATACTGTCAGCCATAAAACGCGCGCTGCACAGAGGCGTGCATGTTCGTATCATGATCCCGCGAAGCGCCAACTATATGGATGATATGAACAAGCTTTCCGTATCGAAGATGCTCGGATATACAAAAACGCATAACAGTGAAAACAGCAGCAAACTCGAGGTCTATATGACGGATAGGATGCTGCATTCCAAGCTGCTTATGAACGATCGACGCATAATAGTGGGATCGTGCAATATAAATAAAAAGGCTTTCACAAAGCTGGATGAGCTGGCTGTTGTTGTGGACAACGACGATAGTCCATTCGCGGAAGATATACGCTCAAGTTTAGAGGAGGCTTTCCGGAACGCGGAATGTGTCAGCGCCCGGGGCGGGATCAGCTATAACCCGGTTTTGGCGGCCGTAGAGACAGCGGTAATGTGATATATTTTTTACAGGAGGGAAAAGGGAATGGAGAAATCAAAGGTATATTTCACGGATTTCAGAACTGTGACTGCCACAGTGAGAATGACGCGCCTATACTGCCGGATATCGGCATGCTGGCTTCATTCGATCCGGTAGCGCTGGACCAGGCTTGCGTGGATCTCTGCCAGAAGGCGGAACCGATCAGGAACAGTCAGCTCGGAGACAATATGGCGGATGAGCATTTCCATGATCATGGCGATGTGTGGCATAACAGCAATCCGAACGTATCATGGGCTGAGACTCTTGAACAGGCAGAGAAGATCGGCATAGGTACCCGTGAATATGAACTTGTTATAATGAAATAGAGTGACGCTGCATGCGTCAGGAAAAAGCCCCGACGGGGCTTTTTTCATTAGGCGGACAAGGAATCGTTTCTTGACCGCATATCCGCGCTATGTGATAATTCCATTAGAGTCAGATTATTGCAGATATTTGTAGATGTAAAAAAGAGGAGGCACATATGGCCAAAGTAAAATGCACTATATGCGGAGCGTATCTCCCTGAAGGCACTGAAGAATGCCCTGTATGCGGAGTCAGCTCTGAAATGTTTGAGCCCGCGGGAATGGTAAAATGTACCTTCTGTGGAGCTGTTTTTGAAGAGGGAGTAGACACCTGCCCGATATGCACTGTCGGCTCGGAATACTTTGTTCCGGCTACCGATGAGGATGTTGCTTCAATGGTGAAACCGGCAACGACGGGCGACGGCAATCTGGTCAAATGTCTCGTATGCGGAGCTGAATTTGAGGAAGGCGCCGCGGCCTGCCCTGTATGCGGAGTCGGACCTGAGAACTTCGTAGCTGCCGAGAAAAAGGAAACCAGTTTCAAAAAGGATACGGAAGAGGTGTTCGTGATACTCGGAGGCGGTCCTGCGGCCAAGAGCGCTGCCGAAGCGATAAGAGCCCGCAACGCGACTGCAACAGTCACGATCATAACCCAGGAATCGCATCTTCCATATAACAGGCCGATGCTTACAAAGGGCATCGTCAGAGACTTCGGATATAACGGACTCGCTATGGAGGGACCGGAGTGGTACGAGAAGAATGACATCAACTTCGTTCCGAATACAGTTGTCGTTAAGGCGGATACCGCGGCAAAAGCAGTCGCGCTCCGTTTTGAGGACGGCAGTGAAGGAAAGCTTAAATATGACAAACTGATATATGCTCTCGGAGCGTACTGCTTTGTTCCTCCTATCAAGGGAGCCGACCTTGACCATGTCGTTTCGGTAAGAAGCATTTCGGATACAGACAGAGTAAAGAAGATCATAGCGGAGCGCAAGGCTTCCAGAGCAGTCTGTATCGGCGGAGGCGTCATGGGTCTTGAAGGCGCATGGGGCCTGAAAGAGGGCGGACTTGAAGTGACCGTGCTTGAGACAGCGCCTGGACTTCTGCCGAGGCAGCTTGATGACGTAGCTTCGGAAATGCTCAAGGAGCTCTGCATCGAAGCGGGTGTCGACATAGTGACCGGAGCGAAGATCGCGGAGATCACGGAGAACGCCGTCGTACTGGAAGACGGTACCGAATATGAAGCGCAGCTCGTCATCATGTCTACAGGCATGAGACCTTACACAAAGGTCGCTGAAGACAGCGGCATCGCTGTGGACAAGTGGGTGACTGCGGACAGCAAACTGCAGACAAACATCGCTGATGTCTATACGGCCGGTGACTGCTGCAGCGTCAACGGGCAGCCTCAGGCTTTCTGGGCTCAGGCCGTGGAAACAGGCAGGATAGCAGGCGCGAATGCCGCCGGCGACAGCATAGAGTATAAGCCTATCGGAAGCTCGCTTGTCATGGAGGTCTGCGGGACTTCGGTATTCGCTCTCGGCACCAACGGCAAGGATCCTGACAGGAAGTTCAGATCCGAGCAGATCAAGGACGACGTTAAGAAGACCTATTCAAAGTACTATTATGATCATGGCAAACTTGTCGGAACGATACTCATCGGTGACATTTCAGGCATGGGCGCCGCCATCTCAAAAATGAAATAAATCAAGGACTATCAGTCAATGAAAAGAGTAACTATCGAGACCGGACTCGGCAGGGTGACCGGTAAAGAAGAGAAGGGAGTCCGCATATTCAGCGGCATTCCTTACGCGGTAACGGAGCGTTTTGAGCTTCCGAAGCCGTACCCGAAGTGGGATGAATTCGACGCGACGGGACGCCCGGTAGACTGCTTTCAGTACAGGGCTTATCACGACGAATCGGAGGGCCGTTACTGGTTTTATCACAGCGAATTCAGATACGATCAGAACATCCCTGACTGGGACTTCGCCGAGTCGCCTATGACGCTCAATATAATAACGCCTTCTGATGCAAAAGATGCTCCGGTGCTTGTGTTCATACACGGAGGTTCCTTTGAGAACGGCAATGTCGGAGAGCATCCATACGGCGACAGCACCGAATACGCCAGGCACGGCATCGTTTACGTATCACTCGGCTACAGGCTCAACGTGTTCGGACTGTACAAGTCGGGCAACTACGGTCTCAATGACATGGTCTTTGGCCTGCGCTGGATCAAAGACCACATCGCTGACTTCGGAGGCGATCCGGAGCGCATAACCATAATGGGACAGTCCGCGGGAGCCATGTCGGTCATGGACCTGATGTATACACAGCTGCTGAAGGATGTAGTGAAAGGCGCCGTTATGATGTCCGGCGCGGGCGCGGTACCGGATTTTGCGGGACCGCTTACACCGGAAGAATCAGATGAAAAATTCTGGTCGAAGGTGAGAGAACGTGCGGGAGCGAAAACAGAAGAAGAGTTCAAAAAACTCCCGGACAGGACGATCTTCCAGGCCTGGTACGACACATCTCTGGAGATCGGCAGCGTGCGCACTCAGCAGCCGGGCATAGACGGAACCATAATACCTAAGCTTCCGTCAAAAATAATGAGGGAAGGTTCATATCTCGATGTACCTGTCATAGCCGGTGTAACATCGCAGGATTTCATGCCGTATCTTATATTTGAGCTTGCGATCGGTCTCGGAAAACTGCGCGCAAGACGCGGCCAGTCGCCGGTATGGGGCTACATGTTCGACAAGACTCCGCCGGGAGACAGGTTCAAGGCCTACCATGCCGCGGACCTCTGGTATGTCTTCGGAAACTTCCATCAGAGCTGGCGTCCGTTTGACAGGAGCGATGAGAAACTCAAGGATGAAATGGTCCATTATATAGCCAACTTCGTAAAGTGGGGAAACCCGAACGGAGACGGTCTGCCTTACTGGCCGCATATCAGTAAACGCAACAGGAAGTTCCGCCTGTTTGACGGAGAAAAGGGCGGTCTGATCGGACCGATGCGCTGCCGCTATAAGGAGTGGAAATCGTTCCTGCTGGATAAAGGCCCTATGTAGAATGGAAACTGTTTTATAAATCCCAGTGTTATATGTGCTAAAATAAATAAAACCCTTATTGCTAAGAAAACAGAAAGAGATATCAAATGAAAGGTGAAATCGCAGGCAGAAAACCTAACTACGGGTTTTTCAGCAGACTTACTTACGGAATAGGTGAGATCTTCGGAGGCGGATGCTTCGTCATCATCAACGCGTTCTTCATCGTATTCCTGACAGACGCCATGGGAATGCCGGCGGCGCTTGCCGGTACTATCCCGATGATAGGTAAGATATGGGATGCCATCACGGACCCTATCATGGGTAACATCACCGAGAGGACGCATTCCAGATTCGGAGCCAAGAGGTTCTATATACTGGTCGGAAGCTTTGCTTCAGCCATCACGTTCGTACTCATCTGGCTGGACATCAATTCACCGTCCATGACAACGAAGTACGTGTTCTACATGGTGATGTACTGCCTCTTCAACACGGGCTTTACAGTACTGAGCGTTCCGTATAACGGACTGCTCCCGGACATGATGGACGATTACAAGATGCGCGCAAAGTTCTCCAACATGCGCATGATCTTCTCGACCCTCGGAGCTATGATCTGCGGCCTGGTGCCGGGCATGATCATCAACCCGACCAATGAACCGGGACTGTACATAAAGTGCGGACTCATCTTCGGAGCGCTGTTCTTCATCGTATCGATAACAGTATTCTTCGGCACATGGGAAAAGCAGAAAGACCCTGTGAAGATGACTCTGGGAGAAAGCTTCACGCAGGCGGCCAGCGTTTTCAGGAGCCGCTCGTTCCTGCTCTTCCTGGGGCTCTACCTCTTCGGGCAGGGAGGCATGGACTTCATCTCGGGAATGGCTGTCTACTATGTAAAGCACACCCTCGATGCCTACAATGATAAAGTAAACTACTACATACCTATCCTCGCGGTCCTGATGGTGGCGCAGCTTATCGGAATGGTCATCTTCGGACCTGTGATGAGAAAGACCTCGAAGAAGATGGCGATCATGATTGCCGCTCCGATAAGGCTTGCCGGAGTACTCGGACTGTTCGCTTTCTCACACCCGGGAGTATCGCTCGTGCCTATATTGGCACTGGCTTCCCTGATAGGGCTCGGCAACGCAGGCTCCCTCACGGGTATCTTTGCGATCATGGCCGACATGACAGACGTAGACGAACTGATAACATCGATCCGCAGACCGGGAATCGTCTCCAGCATGGCTACTTTCATCAGAAAGATCGCCTCAGGCATATCGGCGGCTCTTATAGGATTCATGCTGTCAGCTGTACACTATGACGAGGCACTGGCCAACGCCGGTCTCGCGCAGAGCGCTGCCACACAGCACGGCATAGGCGTATGCTTCATACTCGCGCCGGCCATCCTCTCTGCGCTGCTTCTTGTTGTAGCGATCCTCTTCCCGATGACCAGCGAAGAGTTCGACGCCGTACAGAAAGAAGTGGCACGCCGTAAGGGTGAAGATCAGAGCAAGACCAGTGACGAAGAAAAGAAGATGCTTGAAAGCGTGACGGGATTTGCCTATGACAAGCTCTGGAGCAAAAGCAATGCCGGAGTTAAAAAGGGCGAACCTGAACTCCTCTGATCACGAAGAACAATAACGATTAGAAGCGCCTCTGTATGAGGCGCTTTCTTTTTCTTATAATACGTTTACAATGCTTGTCATCACCTTGTATTGACATATTCCGTCTGTTAAACTAACTCTGAATAATAAGGTATGTGCGATAAAAACGGGGAGAATCGCATATGGAACATATGGAAGAAGAAAAGAAAACAAAAGTGGATGAAGCGACCCGCAAAAAGGCGAACCGGTACTTCTTTACAAAGGTGCTGGTCAACTTTGTGCTGGTGATCATAGGCGCATTGTTCATCATTTTGTTTATGCGCCAGATGCAGGCACAGACAGCCATCGCAAAGCAGGAGGAGACCAGCAAGCTTGCTCTTGAAGAGGCGGTGATGTCACTGGAAAAAAACGAGCAGGACGCGAGTGACCTGGCCCTCATATTCCATGACAGCAATCAGGACGTGCTTGGCGACATGAACAGGCTGTTCTCAAGCGGCCTTTTCGAATCGCTGGGTGATGCTGACAATAATGAACGGTCTGCCGTGTTTGCCGACATGGTGGAGCGTTCGGGAGTACAGTATCTGTTCATGATGTCTCAGGAAGGCAAAATAGTGCTGTCACCGGAGGCGTCTTTATACGGAGTGAACCCGGCTGCCAGGGCATATATGACACAGGAGAATGTGAATGACATCCTGAAAGGGACCAAAGACAGTGAAGGGAATGTCACTCCTGTAACGGTCAAGAACCAGTACGGCACGTACTATTTCTATTCGACGCCATACACATACAATGGCAATACATATTACCTTGTGCTCGGAACGGATGCCTCTGCGCTGGATGTACAGATGGCGTCCCTGACGGATGTCTCTGTTGTGCTGAGCCGCATTGCTGTGGGCAAAAACGGATTCGTTTTTGCGGTGAACAAAGAAGACAACACGTTCCTGTACTATAAGAACGGCGAAGAGATACTTACCGGACAAAGTGCGCTGAGCTGCGGACTCTCTGAGGATGCGCTTAAGGACGGCTATTCCGGCATAGAGACCATAAAAGGCACCAAGTATTACTGTGTATCCAAGGATTACGGTGACCGTACCGTGATCTCCGCTGTAGTGCAGACAACAGCTCTGTACAGGAACGATACCTATGCTCTGTTCTGGTCGATACTTGGCTTTGTATTGATAATGATGATATGCCTTGCGTACGCGGTGATAGTGAGAAACGACTTCGTGAGCCGCGAGGTAAAGACCGAAAGACAGATACTTAACCCTAAATCGTCTAATCCGATGATCTTTGACAGATCCATCTTCAAGAAGGTATTTCCGCTCCTTATAGCGGGAGTGCTGGTGATGTATGGGATATCCTTCTATACACAGACGCTGCTGGAGATCACCGAAGGAATAGAGAAATCCGACGTCGCTTTGGATGAGATATCCGGAAGATATCAGGAAAGTCTCGCTAACCGCGAACTCATAGAGGATTACTACAACAACAGGTTCCTCGCCAAAGCCAGGCTCATAGCCTTCCTCATAGAGGAAGACCCATCGCTTCTAAACGCAAACAGTGAGTTTTATCACAATTATTACGACGCGGACGGAGACAAGAAATTCGTGACAGATGATGAAGGCAATCGCCTCAAATCCATCTCCGAGTCGCCAAAGCTGCAGGAGCTCTGTGACGCAAATGATATAGATTCGATCTATATATTTGACGAAAGCGGACACACGATAGGCACAAGTACTCCTAACTGGTTCTTTACGGTAAGTCATAACGAAGAAGACCAGTCGTATCCGTTCCTTCAGATACTGGACGGCAAGACCGACAGCTATGTGCAGGAAGCCATGACCAACGATCTTGGCGAGGCAACGCAGTTCATCGGAGTCGCCTTTAAGTACTACACCAGAAAAGACGCGAACGGCAATACGGAGTACGTGTCGAGTTTTGAATATGATAAAAATAAGGCAGGGATCACTGCTCACAGGGCCATGGTACAGATCGGCCTTGACTCCGACACTTCGGCCAAGCTGCTTGAGTCCACGGATGTAGCCAATATTCTCTCTACAAATATGCTGTCCGACGGATTTATAGTCATGTTCGACTCCAGCGAAGATCATCTCTGCACCTATTCGCCTGTGGATGTGAGCATAGGCCAGTCGGCAAAAGAACTGGGCGTATCGCCTAAAGCATTCACCGGAGACGATTACTATGGCTTTGCCAAAATTAACGGTGTCAAATACTTCTCATGCTTCAAGTATGCCGACAGCTTTTTCGTAGGTACGGCGATTCCGACATCAAACATGTACAGAGCCCGCGGTATCATATCACTGATCACGGCGCTGGTATGCTTCCTTCTGATACTGATCCTTACCGGAACGGTGACGCTCACAAACGAGGAAGAAGAGCGGCTTTATGAAGTAATGAGTGAGGACAGGGAGAAGAGGGGCATCAACTCCGCGATATTCAATATAGTCCTGCCGTCCGGAAAAAGCGCTTCTACGGTCAAGGCGGCAGCCAGATGGGACAACCGCAGGATCACATGGGCAGAAAAGAATCCTGAGCAAAAGCTCGGAACGATACTGGGTGTCATCGGCACATTGCTGATGGTATATGTCATCATAGTAGCTGCCGGAGCAGACAGGATATTTGAGGAGAACTCCATAGTGCGCTATATACTCAGCGACACATGGGACAGAGGTTCCAATATATTCGCCTGGACCATGTGCGTATTGGTGCTGCTGACGATAGCTCTTGGGGTAGAACTCTTCCGGATCCCGGTAAGGATATCGACAGCCCTGCTCGGAGCGAGGGGAGAGACCATAGGACATCTGATGATCTCCGTTGTGAAATACGGAGGCGCTCTGGTAGCTGTATTCTACTGTCTGTATCTGCTGGGCATAGATTCTACAAGACTGCTTGCCAGTGCCGGAATATTGTCGCTGATCGTTGGTCTTGGAGCTCAGAGCCTGATAAAAGACATCATAGCGGGTATCTTCATAGTGTTTGAAGGAGAATTCCGTGTGGGCGATATCGTAACCATAGGGGATTACCGTGGAACCGTAATGGATATCGGTCTGCGTACCACAAAGATCCTCGGGGTCGACGGAAACATAAAGATCTATAACAACAGTGATATAACCGGCGTCCTGAACATGACTCAGGAAGCGTCGTGGGCAATGACCTATATCGACATAGAGTATGGACAGGATCTCAACTATGTTGAAGAGGTACTCAACAGAGAGCTGCCTAAGCTTCGCAGCGCCAATAAGCTCATAACCGGCGGTCCGACTTACCTCGGTGTACAGAGTCTCAAGGACAGCGGGGTAGAGCTGCTTATCGCCTGCAACTGTAATGAGCAGGATATCCTTGGCGTAAGGCGTTACCTCAACAAGGGGGTCCTTCAGATATTCTATGACAACGGCATCAACGTTCCGTTCCCTAACATCACGATATCCACACTCGATAAAGAAGAGAATCAGAGCTTCGAAGAAATGCTTGCGGAAAAGAAAAAGAAAGATAAGAAAGACAATATACTGGGGTAATGTCATGAAGTACCATAGCGAAAATGAAAAAAGAAAAAAGTCTCTGATCAGGTCGCTGGCCCTTGTGATGACCTTTGCTCTTGTGATGCTCACGTCGGCATGCGGAAGCTCCTCAGGCGACGTTCCGGCAGGGACTGATGATCAGGAACAGGCCTCGGCCGTAAAGCTGGCATTCTATCCTCAGGGGCACGTCCTTAACGTTATAGCGGAAGATCAGGGCTACCTCGAAGATGAAGGGATAAAAGTGCAGTATGTAAAAGTCGATACTGACGCAGAAGTGTTTGACAGCATAGAGAAAGGCACGATCGATATCGCTTCGAATTCGGGAACGAACCTTCCGCTGGAGCGGATCGCGTCAGGACAGAAACTCACCATATTCGGAGGCTATCTGCTGACCGGATGCATGCCTATCTTTGCCAAGGAAGATACCGAATGGAAGGGCATACAAAGCCTTATCGGAAAAAAAGTGGCTTTTGAGCCTAACCTTTATTGCATTACCGGACCCCTGCTCGATGAGGGCTTTGATCCAATCACGCAGATCGACTGGTATGAAGCGGCCAGCCAGGAAGAACGTATAAAGGCGGTAAAAGAAGGCAAGGTTGATTATGCTCTCGTCGGGACAAACCTTAACTATGCGGTCAATACCGATCCGGAGCTGAAAGTCTGTACGTACGCCAGCGACGTGCTGCCGGAGTATTCGTGCTGCCGCGTGGTCGCAAGCACAGAATGGGTCGAACAGAACCCGGATACAGCTAAGGCTCTCCTGAGAGCATGGATCAGGGCGCTGTCATATTATGACAGTCACCATGATGAGGCAGTCGAGCTGCTGGTCAGGGAAACCGGTCAGACAGAAGAATATATCAGGGCGTATCTGGATAATCCGCACTGCAACATAAACGTAGACCCTATGAAGAGCGCAGTTGACAGAGCCTGGAACTACATGGATAGACTGGGACTGCTGAGCGCATCGGCATCGAAGATCGATATCGATGAACACATCAACACAACTCTTTATAAAGAGGCGCTCGACGAGTGTCAGGAAAAGTACGGCAGCGAAAACTCCAAGTTCTACGAGAGGATGCAGGGGCAGTATGCCAGAAACAATATGAATTGATAAGCATAAACACGCAAAGCAAAACTCCGGGGAGCGGTCCCCGGAGTTTTTTACTGACATCTGTCTAGTGGTACAGTATGTCCATGTCTACATCGCCGCTTATGCCGTCGATGTTGCCCGTGCTGCTTGCCTGCCACATCATGTAAGGGCCATTATAGTCAGTCTTGTCTGTGTAGTGGGCGAGCCATACAGGTCTTGTGTCAGTGTCATCCCAGACCTTCTCGAGGCGCAGCTTGCTGCCATAGAGCATGCAGTCATAGCCGCTTTTTGAGAGCTCGTCCGCAAAGACGTCATAGAGCCTGTTGAGATCGGCAAAGCTCATGTTGTAAGTCTGGAAGCATCCGAAGTCTTCCCAGTCGAAGGCAACAGGGAAGTCGAGCTTCTCGCCGCCCAGCTTATCGACTATCCATGCTGCCGACGCACGGACGTTATCGTCGTTGTTGTCATAGCTGTACAGATAGATGCCGACCTTCAGTCCGGCCTCTTTGGCTTTCTTGAAATTGTTGTCAAACCAGTTGTCAAGTGTGACCTTGCCTTCTTCCGACCAGCCTATCCTGATGATCACGAATTCACAGCCGGCTTTTTTCACCGCCTCATAATCCACGTCATCCTGCCATGCGGACACGTCTATGCCGAATGATCTGCCGTCGCTTTGGTACATTTTTACGAAGTCTTCGAACTTAGTACGCGGCGAGTCATCCTCGTAGGAAGGCAGAGTGTCGGCGACCTCAAGAGTGAAGTCCCAGTCAGTCGAGTTGCCGGAAGCATCCGTGACCGTGACATGGAGAGGGTATTCGCCGCTCTTGCTCATGTCCACTTCGCCGTCATACTTGACCTCCGGCGCCGGATCGGCGTTGTCGCCGTAGGCGATGACGTTCTTGATATCGAACTTTGTGCCGCGCTCGACTACCGCGCCATCACCGCTCCACAGCTGGAGAGGCGGCTCGCTGTCGATGACTGTATAGCTCATGCTGTATTCCTTAGCCGGCGTGAACAGACCGTTCAGTATTGGCTTGGAAACGGTATAGGTTATCGTCTTCGCGCCGAGGCTGTCCGTGCTGAGAGATGCCTCCGCCGGAGCAACATCGCCTGTCGATTCCTTTACGTAGTCCATGGACGAATAATACTTGCCGAATTCCACCGAAGGATTTTCCTTGGCGAACTTGAGGTCGAGCGAATCCTTCGTGCTTTTATACATGTAGGCAGTGCCGCCGCCGGTCGCTGCCGCCAGTACTATTATCAGGATCAGCAGTATCTTAAGCGGACTGCGTTTTTTCTTAGGCTTTGGCTCTTCCGCCTTTTGATGCGTCTTTACATCGTGTTTTCCTTCGCTCATTTTCTATGCTCCTTTACGCTCTGTGTGAGAAGATATTCTATCTGACCGTTGATCGACCTGAAATCGTCCTCGGCCCATCTTGCGATCTCTGTCCACAGTGACTCGGGAAGGCGAAGGATTATCTGCTTGCGCGCATCCTTGTCTTTTTTTCCGGGCTTGTCAGGCATGATTTCCCCCTGTGATCACTAGTAGATCGATCCGCTGTTTACTATTGGCTGCGCGTCCTTGTTGCCGCAGAGCACTACGAGCAGGTTGGACACCATCTGAGCCTTGCGCTCCTGGTCGAGTTCGACTATGTCCTCATCGCTCAGCTTGTCGATGGCCATCTTGACCATGCTTACCGCTCCGTCAACGATCTTTGCGCGTGCAGCGATTATTGCAGAAGCCTGCTGTCTCTGCAGCATGGCTGCCGCTATCTCTTCCGCGTACGCGATGTGCGTGATGCGGACTTCTTCGATCACGAGTCCTGCGAACGCGACTTTCTCCTGCAGCTCGACTTTCATCTTGTCCGCTATCTCCAGCGAGCTTCCGCGCAGGGTCTGCTCGGTCTTCTCCGTAGTCTCTTCTCCGAGCCCGTCGTCAAAGACGTCGTAAGGGTAGAGTCTTGCCATGTTACGGATGGTAGAGTCAGTCTGGATGGAAAGGAACTCGGTGTAGTTCTCTACGTTGAAGACGGCCTTGGTCGGATCCTCAACATGCCACAGAACGATCGCTCCGATGATTATAGGGTTTCCGAGAGCGTCGTTTACCTTCTGGGTGCCGTTGTCGAGAGTCGCGCGCTTCAGAGACACGGTCTTCTTGATCCTGGTGTTTCCGGTCCTGCTGGCTTTTGTCTTTGAGCCTGTCTGCGAAGCCTCAGCGAGTTCTGTCAGACTTTGCGAATCGTATGCCGGATTGTTGTATCTCGCGAACGGGTTCACAAAGAAGAATCCCGGCTTCATGATGGTGCCGTAGTACTTTCCGAAGAGGGTGAGCACCAGGGCCTCGTTAGGCCTTACGCTGCGGAGTCCTCCGAACAGGAAAGGCAGCACTATGCAGAGCAGCAGGGCGAGAAGGATGCGTATGCCGCCTCCGTGCCATGCCGTCGCGCCGCTTACAAAGAGCACCGGTACCATGAAGCACAGGAAGATCAGGATGATCAGCGCCAGCAGTCCGCTTGGCGGATCAATAACTTTCTGCTCGACCGGAACGGCTCTGCCGGTGATAACTTCTTCCGTGACTTCAGGCACGGTCTCGAATTCAACGTTCTTGTTGTCATTATCTGCCATATATTTGTCCTCCTTCTGGAAATGATATCATTTTGATATCATATATATATCAAAATGAATGTCCTTTGTCAATAAAGGGTCCTTATACTATAATGTGTGCATGAGCGCTATAAGTGTTGCAATAATGGATACGGTAAAGGATACGCTGACGCTTGTGCCGTTCCTGTTTCTGACATACTTAGCCATGGAATGGCTCGAGAGAAGGACGGAAGAACAGTCGGTGGATCTTTTAGCGCGCATAGGAAAGTTCGGACACATCGCGGGAGCCGGCATCGGTCTGATACCGCAGTGCGGATTCTCGGCGGCGGCAGCCAGCCTGTATTCTGGAGGCGTGATCACGGCAGGTACCCTTATCGCGGTCTTTCTTTCGACCTCGGATGAGATGCTGCCTATATTTCTTTCGTCATCGGTCGGAGCCGGCACGATAGGAAAGATACTGGCGGCCAAGTTTGTGATCGCTCTGATAAGCGGTATCGCAGTCGATCTCATAGCCGGGCTTGTACATCACAGGTCCGAGACAAAGCATATCCATGACCTGTGCGAAAGAGAACACTGCGGCTGCGAGGATGAAGAGGGCGGCATACTGCATTCGGCCCTGGTACATACACTCAAAATAACGGGATTCATTTTCGTCATATCGCTGATACTGAGTCTTCTGATGGAGTTCATCGGAGCTGGCGTCATGGCATCATTCCTGAAAGACGCCCCGGCAGCGGGAACCATAGTGACGGCTGTCATAGGACTCATACCAAACTGCGCCGCGTCCGTGGTGATAGCACAGATGTATCTGGAAGGGCTGCTGACCTGCGGCCAGCTGATGTCAGGTCTTCTGGTAGGCGCGGGAGTCGGGCTGCTGGTCCTGGTGAGAACAAATAATAAGACGAGAGAAAACGCCAAGGTGATAGGCGTTCTGCTGGCGCTGGGCATAGCCTGGGGCATACTCATAGATCTGTTGGGGATAACGTTCTAGAAATGATCACAAGCAATTACCTGATAATCAACAAGAAGCCGCAGAAGTTCAGCTCGATGCGCATGGCCGGAAAGGCGGCTGTATTCATCGGCGCTGACGGCAGACCGGTGGACTTCGGAGTGCTCGCTTTGGACGATTCGATCTACACCATGCTGGTGTGCAGAGAATTCAGACTGGCCATGCTAGTCATAGACAGACACGGGGAACGCAGGGTGCAGGGCATATTCTGGCTGAATGATGATGATTTCGAAAACTGCGTCAGAGGGCTTTCGGAAGCCGCGGGCCTCAGGCCGTCGGTCCAGGATACCAAGATCAACAGCTATGCCTGGTCGATAGCAATGAAGCTGGATCAGGGCGTGCGCGTGAAAGTGACCGATGCCGTTGACGAGAGCGAGATGACGGTGTGCCCGGAATGCGGCATGCTGAATCCCAAAGGCTCGGAGTATTGCCTTGATTGCGGTGCGGAACTATTGCCCTGACCGGCCGGAATATATATAATAGTTCCGTTGCAGCGTTGACAAAGCCCGCGGCATCCCCGCGGAATAATATAGAAAAGGGAAAGAAAATGGCAGAAGAAAAGAAACTGACTGAAGAAATCAAGGAAGAAATCAAAGAAGAGATCAAAGAAGAAGTACAGGAGGCAGCCGAAGAGGTAAAGGAGGAGGCAAGAACTCTCACATCCACGGAGGCCAACCGCAAAAAGAAAGCTGAAAGAAGAGAGGCAAAGGCCGCCCGCAAAGAGGCAAACAAGGTAGAGGAAAAAAAGAGAAGACCTAACAACGGTGTACTTGCCATCCTCATCTTTGGCGTTCTCATCGGCATGTTCGTATTCGTAGGCGCTTACAACCATTTCAGCAAGCCTGCAAACATCGAAAAGTACATGGAAGAGAACAGCATGGCGGATATGTATACCGACGCGCCGGTCGATGAATATACGACCGTGACCATGAAGGCCGACAAGAACACTCTGAAGATATGGATCAAGATAGCGGAAGACGCGCCTGAAGAAACCGTTGAACAGTATCAGGGAGAAGACGGCACAAAGATGCTCAAGCAGTGGGGCGCCTACTACCTGACATCTTTCAGACCGCAGGCGAGAGGCCTGGGCGCCGAGGTCAAGGTAAAGGCGAAACAGGGCGATGAGTCGGTCAACTATGTAAGAATGTCGTACAAGGAAGCAAAGAAGTTCCTCGAGGAAGCCCAGAAGGAAGCGGAAGAAGAGGCTGAAGAGGCCGGTGACGACGCAGAAGACGCAGAGGATGCTGATGCGGAAAGCGACGGCGAATAAAGAAAAAGGCAAATAAAAGATGCATGCCGGAAAAGCATGCATCTTTTTTATTGCCTTTTGAAGACCCTTCTAGCGGACAGTGAACCTGTATCCCAGACCGCGTACCGTGATGAGATAACGCGGGTTCGACGGGTCATCCTCTATCTTCTGCCTGAGCCTGTTGACATATACCATGATGGCATTCTCGTCGATTATGGTGTCGCCCCATATGACGCTGTAGATCATGTCCTTTGAGAAGATGTGATCTACATTATCTATGAAGAGCTTGATCATGGAGTTCTCTTTGGCTGACAGAGGTATCTCTTCACCGTTCTTGTAGAACCTGAGTGTCGATGTGTTGTACGTGAACGGTCCTGCCTCGATGATGTTGTTGACGCTCTGCGGCGAGCGCTCGCGGCTTCTTCTGATAAGCGCCTTTGCCTTCGCCACGAGAGTGACCGGATTGAACGGCTTGATGATGTAGTCGTCCGCGCCGATCTCAAGACCGTAAAGAGCATCCTGGTCTTCCTTACGGCCGCTGACCACCATTACCGGTGTCGTAAGTCCTTTGGATCTGATGCGCTGTATCACTTCAAAACCGTTGATCCCCCGCATGTTTATATCGAGCAGGATCAGGTCGTACTGATTGCTCTCAAGCAGGTCGAGAGCGGCCTCGCCGCTTATGGCCAGGTCGTTTTCGATGCCGTTGCTCTTGAGAGCCTTATGAAGCATCGTCAGGATCGCTTTATCGTCGTCAACTACCAGGACTTTGTCTGCCATGTGAGCCTCCTATCTGCAAGGTTTTATCTCTAAGACCCCATACATAGTGTAATAATAACATACTTGGCCCTAAATATGTACGTTTTTATGTCACTTCATGTTAGAATATAACAGACGGAGGACAACGATTGGACAGAAAAACCGGAAGGGCAGTATTCGTAATAGCGCTGGTCGCGGCTGTCGCGTGCATCGCGGCAGGCGTTTTTAATGTCTGGAAATCCTTCGAGAGATTCGACAACAACATACTGAATGAAAAGGACACACAGTTCTACAGCCTGATGCGTTCCGGCGACATCGGCATAGAGAACTCCATAAACGCCATTGAGCGTGAGGCCGAGACATTCCTCAGCCGCGAGAGGCTCAAGAGCGAAATAGAGAACTGGAAAGACAGCGGCAAGACTGACAGACTCAAGTCATATATCGCGGGCAACACGCTTACCCCGAATCCGATCTACGCGGATCTTGTGATGTACAACAAGGACAAGATACTCTGTTCTGCTTCGGGCAATACCGGCTATACCTCAGTCACGGGCATAGACGCCAACAGCATGCATTTCTGCACGGATGGAAACGGCATCTACTATCTGGCCTACAATCATGAGGCGTCAGGCGGTATCAGCTATGACGTACTCATCGATCTGACAAAGCTGTACAGTTCGGCAATAGGCATCAGCCCCGAGCGAGAGACCATGCTGGTGGACTACACCTCGACTCTGATGCTCACATCCGACGCCGAAGGAGTCATAGTCAAGCCTGTGAACGAAGACACGGATGAAAAGACTGCCAACTTCAGAGACTATCTGATCAGGTGCCAGGAAGAGGGAATATCGGACGGAATGTCAGTCGAACTGACCGACGACAGGGGAGAGAGCTATACAGCCAGAATGGTGGCTCTGCCGAGCGGCAGCACCGTGAACGGAGAATTCGCCATCGGCATACTGGCCAACTATGAGGAGGCCATCGCGCCTTCGAGGGCGGCAGCCGAGGAGATACTCCTTTACGGAGGTCTCGCCATGCTCGGCGTAGTGGGGCTCCTTCTGCTGCTCATCTTCATGAGAAGAGAGAACGCCACAAGCTCTGCGGAACTCCGGGTGCTCAAAAAGAAGAACGAGACAATGGAGGAGATCAACCAGAAGATGCAGGCGCTCGCGCACCATCAGAGGCTCGAGACCATCGGTACAATGACTGCCAGCATCGCGCATGACTTCAACAATCTGCTGACGCCTATCATGGGCTACAGCATAATGACCATGGAGATGCTCCCGGCAGATGCTACGGACCTCCAGGAAAACCTGATGGAGATATACGATGCCTCCGTCAAGGCAAAGGACATCGTGACAAGACTGGCCGAGCTTACCAAGAGAGGCAAGGAGGAAAACTTTGCGGAGATAGAGGTGGATGAGATCATCCGGAGCGCTCTCAAGGTGACCCTGCCTGCCAAGCCTAAGGAAGTAGAGGTCAAGGCCAACTTCAATGCCGAGGGCAATCTCATAAAAGCCGACAGCACGCAGATATCGCAGATGGTGATGAACATAGTGCTTAACGCCTATGATGCCATGAGAGATGAGGGCGGCACACTCCTGGTATCCACAAGGATCTCCGGCGAGGAGGTGGTGCTGAGGTTCAAGGATACCGGCTGCGGCATGGATACCGAGACGCTTTCAAGGATCTTCGATCCGTTCTATACCACCAAGGAATCCGGCAAGGGCACGGGTCTGGGCCTGGCAATAGTCGCGCAGATAGTGGAGACTCACGGAGGCAAGATATACGTGGATTCCGAGCCGGGCAAGGGCACTGAATTCAGGATATACATACCGCTCGTCGGAGCGGATGTGGAGAGCCTTGCATGGGGTCCTGGCGGAGAAGGAAAGTTCGATACGAAGCGTTACAGCGTGAATCTGATCCGCAAAGAACTGGCGAGGATACAGGCTGAAAAGGAAGAGGAAGCGGACGCACAAAAATAAGACCAAGAAAGTCCAATAAAGACCAAGAATGACAGAGAAAAACCCGCATTATTGTGATACAATATATGCGGGTTTTTAGCGGCGTTTTTCAGGGCGAAATCCCCGGGCGCCGCACTTGATCACAATAATGAAAGGAATTCTAGATATGATCATTCTGGTAGTTAACACAGGAAGTTCATCCCTGAAGTATCAGCTCATCAACATGGACGACAATTCCGTACTCGCGAAGGGTCTCTGTGAGAGGATCGGTGAAGACGGTCACATGAATTACAAGACTGACGCCGGCACCGTATTCGATCATGATGTTCCGCTTCCGGATCACGGAGTAGCTATGCAGCTTGTCATCAACGCTCTGACAGATCCTGAGCACGGTGTCATTGCCGACATGAATGAGATCGGAGCTGTAGGTCACAGAATAGTACAGGGCGGATACCTCTTCGACAAGTCGGAGATCATCACCGACGAGGTAGAAGCAGGCATCGAAGAGCTCTGCACGATCGGACCTCTCCACAACCCTCCTGCACTGGTCGGTATCCGCGCCTGCAAGAAGGTGCTTCCGAACACACCGGGAGTCGTGGTATTCGACACCACATTCCACCGCACCATGCCTGATGAGTGCAAGTACTATGCTATTCCTTGGGAATATGCCGAGAAGTATCACGTACAGAGATACGGAGCTCACGGAACCAGCCACCGCTATGTTTCGGAGAGATGCGCAGAACTCATGGGCAAGGATCCTAAGGACCTCAACATCATCACATGCCACCTCGGCAACGGATCATCCATCACAGCCGTCAAGGGCGGCAAGTGCTACGACACATCGATGGGCCTGACGCCGCTCGAGGGACTCGTAATGGGCACACGCTGCGGTTCCATCGACCCTACAGTCGTCAGCTTCATCTATGAGCAGACGGGAATGCCGGTCAAGGAGATCACAGACATGATGACAAAGAAGTCCGGACTCCTCGCTGTATCCGAGATCTCCGGCGACGTCAGAGACGTCTGCATCGCGGAGGCTAAGGGCAACCACAAGGCTCACGTCGCGAGAGAGATGCTGCTCAGATCCGTCAAGCGCTTCATCGGAGCTTATATCGCTGAGCTCGGCCAGGTAGATGCCATCGTATTCACAGCCGGTATCGGCGAGAACGACATCGAGCTGAGAGAGAAGGTCATGGACAACTTCGGCTTCATGGGTATCACCATCGACAAGAAGAAAAATGACTGCAGAGGCAAGGAAGTTGAGATCACAGGCAAGGATTCTAAGGTCAGAGTATTCATCATTCCGACCAACGAAGAGCTGATGATCGCAAAGGACACTCAGGCCCTCGTAGAGGCTATGTAGTTTATAAGGCCGTGAGCATATATCCTGCAGAATCGGCTCCGCGGTAGCCGGCACTTAGCGACTGGCAAGCAGCCTGTGCTGGCTGCGCAGACAGAGCTTAGTACCGCTGCGTTAAGCCGCGGCGAGGCGGGAGCCGTATCGATTCGGAAGGATATATGCGGAAGGCCTCACAAAAGAGGGATAGGGACCTACTAACTTTCGGGAATAATTATTTCACCATATATTCCAAAAAAGTACTTTTTACTAATTATCACTCAATTTCAAAATCTTTTTATAAGGGAGATGAAAGAATGAAGAGACAATTCAAGACAATGGACGGCAACAACGCTGCTGCACATGTCTCCTACGCGTTCACGGAAGTATCCGGTATTTACCCGATCACACCGTCCTCGCCTATGGCTGACTATGTAGACCAGTGGGCAGCCGCAGGCCGCAAGAACATCTTTGGCTCCACAGTAGAAGTAGTCGAGATGGAATCTGAAGCCGGCGCAGCCGGAGCGGTCCACGGTTCACTCGGAGCCGGAGCACTCACAACGACCTATACAGCTTCCCAGGGTCTTCTGCTGATGATCCCTAACATGTATAAGATCGCCGGCGAGCTCCTGCCTGCAGTGTTCCATGTTTCGGCACGTACGGTTTCGACTCACGCGCTGAACATCTTCGGTGACCATTCCGACGTATATGCCTGCCGTCAGACAGGATTCGCGATGCTCGCAGAGAGCAATGTACAGGAAGTCATGGACCTCGGCCCTGTAGCTCACCTTGCGGCTATCGAAGGCAGAGTTCCTTTCCTGAACTTCTTCGACGGATTCAGAACATCCCACGAGATCCAGAAAGTCGCTGTATGGGACTATGAGGACCTCAAGGAGATGTGCAACATGGATGCTGTCAAGGCGTTCCGCGATGCATGCCTGAACCCTGATCACCCGCATCTGAGAGGATCTCACGAGAACGGCGACGTATTCTTCCAGCACAGAGAAGCATGCAACAAGTTCTACGATGCAGTTCCTGATGTAGTTGAGAAGTACATGGGCAAGATCAACGAGAAGCTCGGAACAGACTATCAGCTCTTCAATTACTATGGCGCTGCTGATGCTGACAGAGTCATCATCGCAATGGGCTCCATCTGCGACGTTGCTGAGGAAGTTATCGACTACCTCAACGCAAAGGGCGAGAAGGTCGGACTCATCAAGGTAAGACTCTACAGACCGTTCAGAGCAGACAAGCTGATCGCGGCTCTGCCAAAGACATGCAAGAAGGTCGCTGTTCTTGACAGAACAAAAGAGCCTGGCGCTCTCGGTGAGCCTCTCTACCTCGACGTAGTCACAGCATTCGCAGAAGCAGGACTGTATGATGTCAAGGTCATCGGCGGACGTTACGGACTCGGTTCGAAGGATACTCCTCCGGCATCCGTATTCGCAGTATACGATGAGCTCGCAAAGGCTGATCCTAAGAAGAAATTCACTATCGGCATCGTAGATGACGTAACGAATCTCTCGCTCGAGGAGAAGCCGGCACCGATCACAGCTCCTTCGGGAACGATCGAGTGCAAGTTCTGGGGTCTCGGCGGCGACGGAACAGTCGGAGCCAACAAGAACTCCATCAAGATCATCGGAGACCACACAGACAAGTATGTACAGGCTTACTTCCAGTATGACTCCAAGAAGACAGGCGGCGTAACCATTTCTCACCTGAGATTCGGTGACAAGCCTATCAAGAGCTCGTACTACATCAACAAGGCTGACTTCGTAGCCTGCCACAACCCATCCTACATTGAGAAGGGATTCAAGATCGTTCAGGACGTTAAGCCGGGCGGAATCTTCCTGATCAACTGCCAGTGGAAGCCAGAGGAAGTCGGCAACCACCTCGACGCTGCTGCTAAGAAGTACATCGCCGAGAACAACATCCAGCTGTACATCATTGACGCTATCGACCTCTGCGCCAAGATCGGAATGGGCAAGAGAACAAATACGACTCTCCAGTCCGCGTTCTTCTCGCTGGCCGAGGTACTGCCAAAGGCAGACGCGATCAAGTACATGAAGGATGCTGCTACGAAGTCCTACCTCAAGAAGGGCCAGAACATCGTAGACATGAACCACAAGGCTATCGACGCCGGCGCTGACGCTCTCGTCAAGATCGACGTACCTGCTGAGTGGAAGAACCCTGCTGCAGACCCTGAAAAGGCCGCTCTCGAGGGACCTGAAGCACTGGTCAAGCAGGTCAAGAACATCCTGCTGCCGATCGACAACATGGACGGAGACAGCCTGCCTGTATCCGCATTCATGCCGCACGTTGACGGTGAGTGGGAGCTCGGTGCATCCGCATACGAGAAGAGAGGCGTTGCCGTCATGGTACCTGAGTGGGATGCCACAAAGTGTATCCAGTGCAACAGCTGCGCATTCGTTTGCCCGCACGCTACTATCAGACCTTACATGCTCGACGAGAAAGAAGCTGCTGCAGCACCTGCAGGCTTCAAGATGGCCGATGTAAAGGCCGGAGCAGGAAAGGGCGTTTACAAGTTCGCTATGACAGTATCCCCGCTCGATTGTATGGGATGCGGAGTCTGCGTAACAGTATGCCCGGACAAGGTACAGGCACTTACGATGAAGCCGCTCGAAGAGCAGCTGCCTGAGCAGGAGAACTTCAACTACGCAGTCAAGAACGTCACAGTCAAGGCAGACGTTGCTGAGACAAAGACAACAAAGGGCTCGCAGTTCAAGACTCCTCTGCTCGAGTTCTCGGGCTCCTGCGCAGGATGTGCTGAGACATCGTATGCAAGACTGATCACACAGCTTTGCGGAGACCACACATACATCTCGAACGCTACAGGATGCTCGTCCATCTGGGGCGGCCCTGGCGCAACAGCTCCTTACACAACGGATGCTGAGGGACACGGACCTGCATGGTGCAACTCCCTGTTCGAGGACAACGCAGAGCACGGTCTCGGAATGAGAATGGCTGTTAAGGCCAGAAGAGCCAAGATCAAGGCTGACGTTGAGGATCTCGTAGCTGCAGGCGTACCTGATGAGGTAAAGGCTGCTGCTGAGGCATGGTTCGAAGCATTCAACTGTGTCGACGGATCCAAGAAGACAGGCGAGGCTCTCGTTGCTGCACTCGAGAAGGCCGGCATCGGCAAAGAGATCGTTGAGCGTAAAGACCTGCTCGCTGAGAAGACCGTATGGATCTTCGGCGGAGACGGCTGGGCTTACGATATCGGTTACGGCGGACTCGACCACGTACTCGCCAGCGGTGAGAACGTGAACGTAATGGTATTCGATACCGAGGTTTACTCCAACACAGGCGGCCAGGCTTCGAAGGCTTCCAACATCGGTCAGGTAGCGCAGTTCGCTGCTGCCGGTAAGGCCATCGAGAAGAAGTCCCTGTCTCAGATCGCTATGGCTTACGGTTATGTATACGTAGCTCAGGTAGCTATGGGCGCTAACCCGGCTCAGACTCTGAAGGCAATGAACGAAGCTATCGCTTACGACGGACCTTCCCTGATCATCGGATACTCGCCATGCGAGATGCACTCCATCAAGGGCGGCATGATGAACTGCCAGATGGAGATGAAGAAAGCCGTAGAGTGCGGATACTGGAACCTCTTCAGATTCAACCCTGCTGCAAAGGCAGAGGGCAAGAACCCGTTCACACTGGACAGCAAGGTACCTGCAGGCGGATATCAGGAATTCCTGAAGAACGAAGCACGTTACAACAGACTGACCAGAGAGAATCCGGAGAGAGCAGAGAAGCTCTTCGCGGAGAACGAGGCAGCCGCAATGGCACGTTACGACAAGCTCGTCAAGTTCGTAGACTTCTACGCACCTGCAGAGTAGTTCGCAGCGCGGCATAAAAAGCATAAAGAGCCGGTCCCCGGGCCGGCTCTTTTAGTGCTTGTAAGTACATAAATATACGGGTAAAATATAAGTGTGTTTATGCATGAAAAGGAGGTAAATTTATGCCACTTGTAACTTCAACAGAAATGTTCAAAAAAGCTTATGACGGCGGATACGCCATCGGAGCATTCAACGTAAACAACATGGAGATCGTGCAGGGAATCACAGAGGCCGCCGGAGAACTCCGCAGCCCTGTAATCCTTCAGGTATCCAAGGGCGCTAGAGCCTATGCGAACCACACTTATCTGGTAAAGCTCGTAGAGGCTGCTATCATTGAGAACCCTGATATCCCTATCTGCTTGCACCTTGACCACGGCGATTCCTTCGAGCTCTGCAAGAGCTGCATCGACGGCGGATTCACATCCGTAATGATCGACATGTCCTCGAAGCCTTTCGAGGAAAACATCGCGGTCACAAAGCAGGTAGTAGACTACGCTCACGCTCATGGAGTAGTAGTCGAGGCTGAGCTCGGAACTCTCGAGGGAGTAGAGGATGAGGTAGTAGTAGAAGCCGGACAGGCCAGCTACACACGTCCTGAAGAGGTTGAGGAATTCGTAACAAGGACAGGCTGCGACTCGCTCGCCATCGCCATCGGAACATCCCATGGTGCATACAAGTTCCGTCCGGAGCAGTGCACAAGGAACGAGGAAGGCATTCTTGTACCTCCTCCACTGCGTTTCGACGTTCTTGAAGAGGTTTCAAAGAGACTGCCGGGATTCCCTATCGTACTCCACGGATCTTCATCCGTACCGCAGGAGTTCGTAGAGATGGTCAACAAGTACGGCGGCAACATGCCTAACGCGATCGGTATTCCTGAGGAACAGCTCCGTCAGGCAGCCAAGATGTCCGTTTGCAAGATCAACATCGACTCGGATATCCGTCTCGCGATGACAGCAAATATCCGTCAGCACTTCTGTGAGCATCCTGATCACTTCGACCCTCGTCAGTATCTGAAGCCGGCGAGACAGGCCGTAAAGGACATGGTAGCACGCAAGATCGTGAACGTACTCGGATCGGACAACAAGATCTAAAGTCCATACAGTTTGAACTGATGGCGGCGCGGAATGATTCCGCGCCGCTTTTTCAATGCCTGCAGGCGATTTTCATTATGTATATTCTGTAAGGATACAGCCTGTGCAATTTTGAAATGTTATAATACATCTGGAGTATGGTCTGACGACAGACCACTACAGGGAGGATATAACTTGTCTCACACCATTGAATTAAGAAAGGTCTCGAAATACTATGCCGGCGAAGATACCGTCAGCATGGGCTTTTCGCGTATCGATCTCAATCTTGACATAGGTGAATTCGTAGCCATAACCGGCGAGAGCGGAAGCGGCAAGTCCACGCTGCTCAACGTTATAAGCGGCCTCGACACTTATGAAGAGGGCGAGATGTTTGTGTGCGGTGAAGACACGACCGCATACGGTACCGAAGATTACGAGAACTACCGCAAGACTTACATCGGTAATATCTTTCAGGATTTCAACCTGATCAACAGCTATACGGTCTACCAGAACATTGAGGCCGTCATGCTTTTGTGCGGAAAAAAGAAAAGAGAATGCAAGCAGCGTATCAACGAGCTGATAGATCTGGTAGGCCTTACCAAATACCGCCGCACTAAGGTGTCCAAGCTTTCCGGCGGCCAGAAGCAGAGAGTCGCCATAGCGCGTGCTCTGGCCAAGGACGCGCCTATCATCGTGGCTGACGAGCCTACCGGAAACCTCGACAGCGTTTCAGCGCAAAGCGTAATGGAGACGCTGGCAAAGGTGTCGACTGACAAGCTCGTTGTTATAGTCACACATAACTACGAACAGGCGGAGCCTTACGTGACGCGTAAGCTTACGATGCACGACGGCAAGATCATCGAGGACAAGACTGTCGCGCCGCCGCGCCTCAGCTCGGCTGAGCAGTACATCGCAGAGACGGGAACTGCTCAGACAGACGATGCCAAGCATAGAGAGGGCCGTGTCGCGCGTGCCGAGAAGGCAGAACAGGCCGCTGAAGCAGGAAAGGCTACGATGCATGCCGAGCCTGTATACAAGCCGAGGAAGATGCGGAAGATCTCAGAACTCATGCTGGGCATCCGCAACACATTCAATCTGCCTGCTAAGTTCATACTGCTCTTCATAGTGTATTTCTTTGTGTCTACGGCAGTACTGAGCCAGTATGCTACGACCAAGAACAGCATGCATGAGAGCGACCTCCTCGGCAGCAATCCGTACTTCGTCAATTCGAGTTCTGACAGAATAGTCATCAAGAAAACCGATGAGTCCAACTTCACGGACGCTGACTTTGCCGCTATCGAGTCTACTCCAAACATAAGGGAGATCGTCAAAAACGACCTCGCGATAGATACCGGAGTCAGCTTCAGTATGGGCGACTTTTACATCGAAGGTCCGGTCATGCCTATGAATGACGTCAAGCCGGAAGATATAAAATACGGGCATATGCCGGAAAACGATTACGAAATAGTCGTCAAGCTGGATCCTACCAGCGATGCTCTCTTCAGCGTAGGCGACGGTGGAGAGGGATACATCGACCAGACTGTTGTGCTCAAGGACATGTCACAGATGCAGACATATGAGTTCAACCACAGGATCAAGGTGGCCGGCATCATTGTTGACGAGAATCTGGATGAAGACTCGGATTACTCACTTTACGGCTATTCGACCATATATGCCAGCGAGACGGTCAGCAATGAGCTGCTTATCTCGATGATGGCTGCCATGTCAAAGTCAGAACTGAACTTTGGAGGCACAAGGGTAGTCAACGATTATGACAGAGCGGTCTTTTCAACGTCTGACGTACCTGACGGCAAGGCGTTTATCTTCGAGGACCAGACATATTATTACAAAGATGAAAAGGCTGTAGGAGAGGACTTCGGACTGAAAGTAAGCAACAGATTCTTTGAATCGACCGGAGAATACACTGTTGCCAAGGTGATCAACAACAAGAACTGCGAAGATCTTGTCGGCATCCCTAAGGATGAATACGACATGTACTACAACTGCGTGTTCATAAGCAACAACGATTTCAGAAAACTGTTTGACAAGGGATTCTTTCAGGTAACCGCGTATATGGTGAATGAGCAGGATTCTGAAGAGACACTGGCTGCTCTTCAGGAAAAGGGCTTCACGACACTTGCGATCAAGGATTCACTGAGTGACTCGACCGGCGGATTCAACGTCGTCATAGGTCTGATGACCTACGGCAGACTGCTGCTTGAATTCATCATACTCTTCTTCATAGCGTATGCGGTCATCAGGCTGATAATGAGGTCCAGAAACTCATACTACTCGACGCTCAGGATACTCGGCGCTACCAAGAACAACACCGATAACATCCTCAGGATCGAGCTGATACTTATGATGGTAATCGCCTACGGCGTGGATATAGCATTTGTGGTGCTCATGAACAAGGGCATAATACAGGAATTGGCACACAACGATCTCAACGAGGTCAGCAAACTGCTGTATTATCTGACGCCGCTCGATTACGGCATCCTGGGCGGACTGCTCCTGCTGATGTCGCTCCTTATCGCCAACAGATATTCAAGGCACATCTTCACAAGAAGTGCCATGAAGGCATTCAGAGAGGGGGCGTAGCAGCATGATAAAGATCGAAAAGGTCAATAAGTACTATAACAAAGGAAAGGCCAACCAGATCCACGTCATAGACAACACCACTATGACATTGCCTGACAAGGGCATAGTGTGTCTGCTCGGACCTTCCGGCTGCGGCAAGACGACCCTGCTGAATGCCATTGGCGGACTCGACAAGGTCAACAGCGGTACTATCACCATAGACGGCCAGAGGATCACCAGATTCAGCTCAAGCAAGATCGACAGCATCCGTAACGCGCGCATCGGATACATATTCCAGAACTTCAATCTGTTGGACGACAGGACCGTATTCGAGAACGTTGCCATCGCGCTCCGCATGATAGGCATCAGGGACAACACCACTGTCACCGCGCGTGTAAGATACTGCCTTGAAAAGGTAGGCATAGACCAGTACAGGAACAAGCTGGCCGGATCGCTGTCCGGAGGACAGAGACAGAGAGTCGCGATCGCCAGAGCCATAGTCAAGAACCCTAGCATCATCATCGCGGACGAGCCTACAGGTAACCTCGACAGCGCAAACACTCTCGAGATCATGAACATCATCAAGACTATCTCGAGGGAGAGACTGGTGCTTCTTGTAACTCATGAGCGCAACATAGCCGAGTTCTACTCAGACCATGTCGCCGAGATGAAGGACGGCCGCATCGTCAAGGCATACAATAACGACTCGTCAAGATACCTTGATTACCAGCTCGAGAACAAGATCTATCTTAAAGATATGGCGGTCCACAAGGGGTTCAGTCAGGATGACGTGAGCGTCGATGTGTACAGCGACGAGGAGCGTCAGGCCGACATCAAGGTGGTCATCAGAGGAAACAACCTGTATATCAATACGGGCGGCAGGCTCAACGTAGTAGATGAATCATCCAACATCGAAATGGTCGATGAACATTACACAGCCATGGATGAGAGCTACTTTGAAGACAAGGACTTTGACTATACCGCCTGCCTCCCAAGCAAGTACAAAGCAAAATACACTTCCATCTACAGGCTGACCAATATGATCAGCAGCGGATGGAGGACAGTAAAGGGCTTCAAGCGCATCAAGAAGTTCCTCATGATAGGTTTCGTGTTCGCGGCGATGTTTGCATTCCTTGCGATAAGTAACGTGCTGGGACTGCTCGAAGTGAAGCCTGTTGACTACAGGACGACAAACGGCAACTATGTCACTGTCTCCAATACAGCGAAAACAGATGAAATGCTGGAGCTGGTGGAAAGCCTGGAAACTGTCTCTTACGTCATACCGGGAAATACCAGGATGAGCATCATGCTTCCGATGGATGACTATCTGCAGACCAGCTATGCGCAGGAGAATCTGAATGTTTCCCTGGCCCTGACCAAGGTGCTCAAGCCTGAAGATCTGATCGCGGGAGCCATGCCTGCAGAACCGCACGATGTGGTCATCGATAAGACGCTGATCGACACGTTCCTGAGAGACGGACTTGGCAACGCGATAGGCCTCGACACGATGGAAGAGTTCATAGGCCGCAAGCTCAGGATAACGAACCTGGATGATTACGTAATAACAGGAATATCCGATACAGAGTCACCGTCACTATTCGTTGATGAAGGACAGGTGATAAACATCCTGACGAACGGCGACAGCGCTGATGATGATTTCTCGTTCATGGAATTTGAGGGAGATGAAGCAGCTGAAGACGTTATCAAGTCCGGTAGAGTCAAGGACCTTGCCCTTGCCAAGAATAAAATCAAGATAAAGAAGGGCGACGCGCCTGAAGCTGAATCTGAAGCCATCATCAATATCATGCATGAAGATGAGATAGAGATAGGCAAGAACCTGCCGGTAAAGATGGGCGGACACAAGCTGACCGTAGTAGGCTATTACACAAGCGACAGCGCGGATGATGATACATACTACGTGAATTCCGATACCGTTAAGACGGATTACATCAGCAAGCAGAAGGAGTTTACGGCATATACAGAGGATGCTGCTCTTCTGAAATCGATGCTGAGCAAGGAAGGGCTGTCCGCCAAGGTCAACGACACGCGCGATAAAAGGGCGTATATAAGCGCGCGCAAGGATCAGCTGACATCAGCGATAATCGTAGCGGGCATCATCATGTTCATTTCGCTGATAGAGATGTTCCTGATGCTGAGATCCTCGTTCCTGTCCAGGATCAAGGAAGTCGGTACGCTCAGAGCCATCGGTCTGAAGAAGAAGGATATCTACAGGATGTTCACGGGAGAGATCCTCGTGATGACATTCCTGACAGCTATCCCGGGAATCGCGATCATGTACTTCGGATTGTCCCAAGTAGTCAAGATAACGTACTATCTTGAAGGTCTGTATATGATCACCCCTGTGATAGCAGCTATCACATTCGGCATCATACTGGTGTTCAACCTGCTTGCAGGACTCATACCGGTCTATGTGACCATGAGAAAGACGCCGGCGCAGATACTTGCGAGAACAGACATTTAAAATCATCACAAAAGCCTGCCTGTACGGTGAACTGTACGGCAGGCTTTTTCGTGTCTTAAATATCTAGAGATAGGCCACTTCGACTTCTTTCAGGTAATTACGCTCCAGCGCGCGGGTTATCCTGTCGATTACAGGGAAGCGTACGCCTATCTTGGCGGCAGCCGCAGGGTCATCTGTGTCATTGTTGATCTTTGTGCCCATGACTATCTGCAGTTGGTCGATGTCTCTGAGTATCCTTATGATACGCTTTGCCGGATCCTCAGGCATTTGCTTGAGAAGGACCTTATCTTCGAGGCGTTCTGAGACTTCTGTCAGTGTCAGCATGCCCTCGGTGACCAATTCTATGCCGTCAATGATGCTTGCAGGCGGCAGGTTTCCGGATGGCGATCTGTCCGCCTTAACGTCTTTTCCGAGCTCGCGCGCCACTATCTTGGCGGTCGTTCCGCCGCATACTATGACACGTCCGTCGAAGTCTTTTATCATGGTACCCAGCTGCTTGTCAGACTCGCGGCTCCTCGGAGCTCCCGTGACCAGCATGGCACGCTTTGGCTTTCTGACGGATACAACAGCGCATGTGATGTCATCGTTGGCATGATAGCGGTCGCGCTTATACGCTTCGGTGACTATTGCTCTTGCCAGATCCCTCGAATTGATATCCGGATCCTTCTGAAGCAGGCGGTGCACAAAGTCGCGTACATTATCTACGCCCCATTCGCCCAGCTGCGCGTCTGCGGAATGGATGCGCTCCGTATCCAAACCCGGCAGAGAGCCCAGAACCAGGCCGGATTGAGCGACTCCGTCGCTGAAGTATATGAGCCTGTCGCCCATCTTCATGTCAAACGATGAGGTATGCACTATCTCTTCCTTGACTGCTGTCTTGCGGCGCAGCTTGGTGGAAGTTTTTTCCCATTCCACGGGCTCGTTGCCCACAAACCTGAGACTTTCCGGATTGTCGTATTCGACCAGCTCCACATTTATGAAGGACTTGTCATCAGAAAAGGCGACCTTCGCGATGGTGAAAGTGGAATAGCTGATGCCTTTCTCTCTGTCTACCGGAAGGGTGTCCATGATGATCTCCGCCGAATGTGAAAGATCAAGCGGAGAGAAGGACATCTTGTTGGCCATGTGCGACGTAAGCGTGGCAAGAACGCTTGCCTTTACGCCGCTGCCCAGACCATCGGAGAGGGTGGCTGTAATGACGTTCGAACCGGGGCTCCTGTTGAGCAGGAACACATCGCCGCCTATCTTCTGACCGTTCTTGTATATTTGCGAATAGTCGATGTCGATGCAGATATCGTTCATCATTCGTCCGTACCGCCTTTGTCTACTACCAGATCGCTGCTTCCGCGGCTCTCAGAACCGATGTTGAATTCCTCGATGATTGAATTCAGTACCAGCTCTGTCTCCGCCGCGTTTTCTCCAAGCAGGGAAGCGATCTGCTGTACTGTGCTGAGTGACTTAGTAATGACTTCCTCGGCCTTTTCTACGACAGCCTCTCTTCTGATGACAGGCGTCGTGATATCTTCGAACATAGCGCCCAGCATAGCCTTGTTCTCGACCAGGAAGAAGGTTATTCTCATGACTTTGTCATCATGTCTGAACCTGTACTGCTGAGGTTTGCTCATGAAGAACTGTTCACGGAACTTCTCCTCGAACGGCACGAATACCGATACAGGCGTGCCGTGGAATGACCTCAGGCCTTCTGCGTCAAGGAACTCATCCGGATAGTCTTCGAATATCTTTATAAAGAGGCGGTTACACTCTACGATATTGAGGTCGCTGTCTACGATGACTACGCCGTGAGGGATCGTGGAGAGCAGTATGTCCACCTTGCTTTCGGCGTCCTTACGCATCTTGGTGACACACATCTCGGTCTCAGCGAGCCCGTCCAGCATGGCGCGTGCCATGTCGCGGCATGTAGGATATCCGCATCCGCCGCAGTTGAGCTCGTCTTCAGGTGTGGTCTTGCCAAGCTTGGCGAGCGCCTCAGTGATCTCTTCTTCTGTATGATTAAAACCGTCGACTGCTGCCGGCTCAGGTGCCGGCGCACCGTCAAGAATGCCATAACCTTTCTCATACACTTCTCTGGCGAATTCCTCGTCCCCGTCGAATACGTCAGGTTCACTCAGGCGCTCCAGGACATGTGACGCAACGGCTTTCTTGCGGACGACCGCGGAGTCTTCATGTGAAGTTCCCGGCCCGTTGATGCAGCCGCCGTCGCAGTTGAGAGCCTCAAGGAAGTCGTTGGTGTGTGTGCCGCTGAGAGACGACATGACACGTGTGACACCGGATACGGAGAGAGCGGACTGTTCTATGAAGTGGTTCTCCCAGATCTTGGAAGTCTCTATCTGTCCGTTCTCGATAGGATATATGGCAGCCTTGCCGGCCTTTGAAGGTACAAAGTCTACAGGGATGCCGGTATCCATGTTGGCGAGGTCTATGTTCTCTTCTTCAAGCCACTGGCGGACTTCTCTGAACGTGAGGGATATGTCCGGATATCCCGGATGCTCATCCGCCTCTAACTTCTTGGCCACACATGGCCCGATGAAGACTATGACTATATCGTTGCCGTAGAGCTTGCGCAGGTACGCGCTGTGAGTCTGCAGAGGACTCGGGACCGGCGCCAGGGCATCGATGCTCTCGGGATAATACTTCCTTACGAGCTCAACTACGGAAGGGCAGGCCGTGGATATGAACGGCGCTTTTTCGTGATCCTGCATGTACATGTCAAGAGCCTGAGATACCAGAGCCGCGCCTATTGCAGTCTCTGATACGGCATGGAAGCCAAGTCTGTAGAGCGCTCTTATGAAGTTGTCCTCATAGCCCACAAACTCCGAAACATATGAAGGCGCGAGTGAAACGATGACCTTGCGGTTCGACAGGAAAGCCATCCTGACTCTGTCGGTATCGTCCCTTATGACTTTTACCGAGTTAGGGCATTCATTCACGCACGTGCCGCAGAAAGTGCAGCGCTCGTATATTATCACTGCATGAGCGTCCTTTATCTGGATCGCCTTTACAGGGCAGTGCCGCACACAGCGGTAGCAGTCGCGGCAGTTGCTTATTTCAGTGAAGATAGGTTGCTTTTCCAATTGGTACTCCTTTATATAGCAGGTGAAAAACTGTCGGCAGGTAAATGGAGGACGCCGGCACTTAGCGACTGGCAAGACGAAGTCGCAGACAGAGCTTAGTACCGCTGCGTCCGATTTTTAGCGCGAGCGTGCCTGACGATAGTTTTTCACCTGCTCTTAGAACTGCTTGTTGATAAAATTATAGCATAATATCTGCAGAATACTTTGTACTCGCTTGTATTCCTTGTGCTATAATATAAAAGATTTTTGGAACAGAGATCCGGAGGTATTTATATGGCATTTGCAACAGCAGAAGAATACAAAAACATGGCAGGCAACTTCATCCATGACATTATCGATGAAGATCTGGCCACGGGCAAGCATAAAGAGATAGTGACAAGATTCCCGCCGGAGCCTAACGGCTACCTGCACATCGGTCACGCCAAGTCGCTTTGCCTCAATTTCGGCACCGCGCTCAAGTACGGCGGCCGCTGCAATCTCAGATACGATGACACCAACCCTACAAAAGAGGACATCGAATTCGTCAAGTCCATCGAGGCTGACGTCAACTGGCTCGGATTCCAGTGGGACGAGAAGCTCTGGGCTTCCGACTATTTTGACACGATGTATGACGCTGCAGTCGAACTCATCAAGCAGGGCAAGGCTTTCGTATGCGAGCTCACTCCGGATCAGATAAGAGAATACAGGGGCACGCTTACACAGCCGGGAAAGGAGAGCCCTTACAGGAACAGACCTGTTGAGGAGAACCTCGCGCTCTTTGAGAAGATGAGAGCAGGCGAGTTTGCTGACGGAGAAGTCTGCCTCAGAGCAAAGATCGACATGGCAAGCCCTAACATCAACATGAGAGACCCTGTCATCTACAGAGTCGTCCACGCGTCCCACCACAACACGGGAGACAAGTGGTGCGTCTATCCGATGTACGACTTCGCTCATCCTATCGAGGACGCTATAGAAGGCATCACGCACTCCATCTGCACACTCGAGTTTGAGGACCACAGACCTCTTTACGACTGGGTAGTGCGCGAGGTAGGCTGGTGGCCAAATCCGCCTAGACAGATCGAATTTGCGCCGCTCAACATCACCACGATGCTGATGAGCAAGAGATTCATCCGCAGACTGGTAGAAGAAGGCAAGGTAGAAGGCTGGGACGATCCGCGTCTCTGCACACTGGCAGGAATCCGCCGCAGAGGATACACTCCTGAAGCGATCCGCAAGTTCTGCAACGACATCGGAGTCACCAAGGCCGACACCATGATCGACATCGCTCAGCTTGAGCAATGCGTCAGGGAAGACCTGCAGCTGAAGGTACCGGCGATCAACGTCGTAAAGAACCCTATAAAGGTCATCATCGACAACTATCCTGAGGGGAAGACAGAGATGTGCACCGTCGAGAACAACTCCAAGGTTCCTGAAATGGGTACCCGCGAGATCCCGTTCGGCCGCGAACTCTGGGTAGACGGCGATGACTTCATGGAAGTCCCTGTAAAGAAATATTTCAGGCTCTTCCCGGGCAACGAGGTCAGATTCAAGGGCGCGTACTTCATCACCTGCAACGAGGTAGAGAAGGACGCGGACGGCAACATCGTGGCACTCCACTGCACATACGATCCTGAGACACACAGCGGATCCGGATTCGAAGGCCGCAAGGTCAAGGGAACCATCCACTTTGTCGAGGCAAACAGCGCTGTTAAGATCAAGATCAGAGAGTACGGCTACCTCATGAAGGAGAACGAGGAGACGGGAGAGCAGGAATTCGATCCTGAATCGCTCGTTGAGACATGGGGCTACGCGGAGCCATCCGCAGCGAATGTGAAGCCGGGCGAAAGATTCCAGTTCTTCCGCAAGGGCTACTACATAGCAGACTCCAAGCTCACGACAGACGATGAGAAAGTATTCAACAGCATCGTAGGACTGAAGAGCAGCTGGAAATAGAAACAGCAAAGAGGTGCAGGCAGCTGCACCTCTTTTAGTTTTTGTTAAGGTTTAAGTAAGGCGTTCCTTTTGATACTATAATTACTATGATTGGATAACTATGTGCGGATGAACACTAAAAGGAGAAAGCTATAGAGACCGTATTAGAGAAGTTACTGAATTTCTCCGCTGAGAATCCTGAACTCGCGGTACACATCACCACCGTTTTAAGGTGGATATTTGTGGTGCTCGCGGCTTACATACTTCTCATCGCGATCGTGTCTCTGCTAACTACCAGAGCGACTCCGGAGATCTGGGGCTACTACATGGTAGAAGGGGGCGGCAACTTTCCGATCACCCACTGGGAGAACGTCATAGGCCGCTCGCGCTCAGCGGATATCAACATCCCGCTGAATATAGTCTCAAACAATCACGCGCTTCTCATAAGGCGCGATGAAGACAAGTGGATGATAAAAGATCTCGGCTCCAAGAACGGGACCAAGGTCAATGGCTTTGACCTGGATCCGCAGAAGCGGTACATCATAGGCCCGGGCGATCAGATCGACATGGGTGGGGTCATCGCCACTATCACGCCTCCAAGTATCGAGGAGACACGGAACAACAGATTCATGAGGCGTCTTGACAAGGAGCCTGTACATCCGTGGAAGATACTGCTGGCCATCACAGTGTTCCAGATACTCACAATAGTCCAGCTGGTGATTGGCATGGGCGAGGAGATGACAGCCTCCGCGCTGTTGTCGATAGTTTTGCTCTGCGCTGTAATGTGGGCATACGTCATGTTTTTCCACGCAACAGGCAGGCGCGGCTTTGAGATGGAGATGATAGCATTCTTCCTGTCAACGATCAACCTTGCGGTGACGGCATCTTCGGACCCGGGAATCGTATTGAAGGAATTCATAGCGATCCTCTTAGGTCTTGCTCTCCTGATATTCATGTGCATCTTTATGCAGGACCTAAACAGGACCCGCAGGATCAAGCCTGTCCTTATAGGCCTTTCGATCGTGGCGCTGCTGATCAACCTGATCTTCGGTACTGCTAAGTACGGTGCTACCAACTGGATAAGGGTAGGGGCCATTACCGTGCAGCCGTCCGAATTAGTCAAACTGGCTTTCATTCTCATAGGCGCAGGCGCCCTGGAAGAGCTTTACGACAGGAAGAACACCGTGGTATACGCGCTGTTTTCGCTCTTCTGCCTCGGCTGCCTTGCTATGATGAGCGACTTCGGTACTGCGCTCATATTCTTTGCAACTTACCTGGTCGTTTCGTTCCTCAGAAGCGGAGATATCTCGCGTTTCGCTCTTACGGCCGTAGCAGCCGGCGCGATGGGGCTTATCGTTCTGAGGTTCAAGCCATACATAGCATCGAGATTCGATGCATGGGGCCACGTCTGGGAGCCTGAGTTCATGGATGACCTGGGCTACCAGCAGACACGCACCATGTCATTTGGCGCAGGCGGCGGAATGCTGGGCCTCGGAGCAGGCAACGGCTCGCTCAAATACGTAGGCGCGTCCAATACCGACCTCGTATTCGGTTTTGTAATGGAAGAGTGGGGCTTTATTATAGCGGTCCTGCTGGTACTGTGCATAGCGACGCTTTCTGTGTTTGCGGTAATGCACATCGTCGCCGGAAGATCCACGTTCTACACCATACTCGCCTGCAGCGCTGCCACGATGTTCCTGGTGCAGACCATGCTCAACGTCTTTGGCGCGATAGACCTCTTCCCGCTCACAGGAGTCACCTTCCCGTTCGTCTCTACGGGCGGAACGAGCCTGATGACCTCGTGGGCGATGCTGGCATACTTCAAGGCGGCCGACATGCGGCGTAATGCCGGGCTCGGCGCCGGAAGGGAGGAGTAGCCATGCGAAAACAGGAGAAGAGGGCAGTCATCTGCCTCATAATGGCGCTGATGCTGGTTGCGGGCCTAGGCATATTCGGATACAGGCTGGTGAAGCATGGCGGAGAATGGGCGACCTTCTACGGCAATACACAGATATATACTGACGGAGCCATCAACCGCGGCACCGTCACCGACAGAAACGGAGTAGAGCTTCTCAGCTGCACTCCGGAAGGCTTCGATTACACTGATGATTATGAGCTGAGAGTCGCTACCGTACACGCGGTGGGCGATCCTCTGGGCAACGTATCCACAGGAGCAATCACCGTCTTCAGGAGCCAGCTGATAGGCTACGATCTGCTGAACGGAACATACGATGCCAGCGCTAACGGAAAGAAGATAGCGCTGACCATAGATGCCAATGCCAACCGCGCGGCCTACGAGGCTCTTGCGGGCAGGACCGGTACCGTAGGCGTGTACAACTGGAAGACGGGCGAGATCGTCTGCATGGTAAGTACACCGGGCTTTGATCCGGCGTATGAAGAAGAGACTGTAGATGACGGAGAGCCTATCTACTTCAATAACTTCCTGAGCGGACTCATCACTCCGGGTTCCACCTTTAAGCTGGTCACATCGGCAGCTGTCATAGATAAGATGGATAACAGGGATTCGTTCACCTATGACTGCGACGGCATCAACCAGATAGGCGACACCAAGGAGTCCAGGCTGATCGACGTCAGCGCGCATGGAGAGGTAGACTTCAGGGAAGCTCTTGCCCAGTCGTGCAACGGAGCCTTCGGAGCGCTGACGCGGGAGGTCGGTGCCAAGGCAATGAAGGAATACACCGAGAAGGCAGGACTCACAAAACCTATCGATGTCGATGGCATAGAGACTGCCGCAGGAGTATTCGACTTCCCGGATAATGACGACATCAGACTCAGCTGGGCGGGCATAGGCCAGGCGGGCGACATGGTCAACCCTTGCGCCATGATGGTGTACATGGGAGCCATAGCCAACGGCGGAGAAGCCGTGCAGCCTACGCTTATCAAGAGCGCTACCTTCCTTAAGGACATAACCGGCGGCAAGAGCCTCGGCAGATACCTTGATCAGGATACAGCAGGCGAGCTCAGAAGCATGATGAAAAATAACGTCGTGGAGAACTACGGCGAAGGCAATTTCCCAGGCTTGGACATTTACGCCAAGTCCGGGACCGCAGAAGGAGAGTCATACCAGCCTGACGCGTGGTTTGTGGGATTTACGGACAGTGAGGAGTCCCCGTACGCATTCGTAGTATGGGTAAAGGGAGGCGGCTACGGTGCGCAGGCAGCCGCACCAATAGCAAACCGCGTCCTTCAGACACTCGGATCCGGCGGAGAATAGCCTGTTTTGTGAGAAAAAACTTTCCGGGGCTTAATAATCAATCATGTTTTTGTTTATATTCACAAAATGGCTTGACTTTGTTTTTCTTTGTATTTATTATCTACACTGTAAACAAGTGAATAACAACTGACCCGATAGAGGTCGCAGAGATCAGGAGTAACGGTCACAGAAGCGCGGGGGCGCGGCCGTGAAAGGGTGATCTGCCGAAGCTTACCGGAATCCCAAGCCGGTTAGCTGGGACGGTGCAATAAGATGTACCGGACTGTCACGTAAGTGGAGCGCTATCATGGTTGGCGGTAAATAACATATAAGTTACCAGATCCATGGCAGAATCGTTTCATGCGTTATTCATGGATCTTTTTCATTATTAGGAGGTAACTTATTTATGGACACACCTGCACTTTATGCAACAGCATGGGCGGTTCTTCCGCCACTCATTGCCATCGTACTGGCACTCATCACAAAGGAAGTCTACAGCTCGCTCTTCCTGGGCGTAGTCACGGGCGCTATCCTCTATGCCGGCGCTGATTTCGACGGCATCGTAAATCACATTCTCCAGGATGGTATCATCGCGTCGCTCAGCGATGGCTGGAACGTGGGAATCCTCATCTTCCTGGTCATCCTCGGCATGGTCGTTGCACTGATGAATCTCTCCGGAGGTTCAAAGGCATTCGGCGGCTGGGCTCTCAAGCGCGTCAGAACACGTGTCGCGGCTGAGATCGCTACAGTACTGCTGGGCGTAGTAATCTTCGTAGACGACTACTTCAACTGCCTGACAGTAGGGTCCGTCATGAAGCCTGTAACAGACAACTTCAATGTATCCAGAGCTAAGCTCGCTTACATCATTGACGCGACAGCAGCTCCTGTATGCATCATCGCTCCTGTATCCTCATGGGCTGCAGCTGTATCCAGCTTCGCCGGTGAAGGAGAGGGCATCGCGCTGTTTATCAGATGTATCCCTTACAACTTCTACGCTCTGTTCACTCTCGTAATGATGATCGCTATCATCGTCATGAGATTCGACTATGCCGCTATGGCAAGGTTCGAGATGAACGCGGTAGAGAGCGGAGATCTGTTCACAGTACCTGACGTTAACGCTGAAATGGCAGACGCTGCAGAAGAGGGAAGCGACAAGGGCGTCGTAATGGACCTCGTATTCCCGGTAGTCGTTCTCGTAGTCAGCTGCGTACTCGGAATGGTCTACACAGGCGGATTCTTCGATGGAGCCGGATTCGTTACAGCTTTCTCTGATTCCGATGCATCTGTTGGACTTTCGATGGGAGCTCTCGTAGCGCTCGTCATCATAATCGCTTACTACACGATCAGACGCACCATCAGCTTCAATGAGTGCATGAGCTGCGTACCTGAAGGAATGAAGGCAATGGCTTCGCCTATCCTCGTTCTGACACTCGCATGGTCGCTCAAGGCTATGACGGACAGCCTGGGACTTGCTGATTACGTAAGCGGCCTCGTAGAAGGAATGAGCGGATTCGCAGTAGGAATCATTCCTGCGGGACTCTTCCTGATAGCATGCGTTCTCGCGTTCGCTTCCGGAACATCCTGGGGAACCTTCGGTATCCTTATCCCTCTGGGACTCGCTATTACACAGTCGCACCCTGAACTTTCCACACCTATCATCGCGGCATGCATGGCAGGCGCTGTATACGGCGACCACTGCTCACCGATCTCTGATACAACGATCATGGCTTCCGCCGGCGCAAACTGCAACCACGTCTCGCACGTATCAACGCAGCTGCCGTACGCGACCACAGTCGCTGCTGTCTCTGCAATCTCTTATGTGATAGCAGGTTATGTAAGCAGTCCTGTAGTTCCGCTGATCGTCGGAGTCGTACTTCTGCTTGGAGTACTCTTCTTCCTGAGAGGAAGAGAGGGCAGCTACAGAGTACCTGACGCAGCAAACGTCAATCAGACTGTAGCAGAATAGAATACATATCACGCTTAATGCTCAAATACTATGGAAAACACGGCCACGCTATTCCGCGGATGGCTGTGTTTTTCATTGAGTGAAATAGTATAATTGATAAAGAAAAAGGCAGTAAACATAGATCAAGGAAAGGACTGTGAGATGAATTTCACTTCCAGCGAAACCGATTTTGTACTTGAGAACGAAGCTTATGTGCCTGTTCCGGAAAGCGAAAAGCGCCGGCTTGAGACTGTGGAGGATTTTGACGCTGAACTTGGCAGGATGCGTGACGCGGCTGCGGCCGGCGCCATGCCTGACATGCGCCACTGTGTCATCAAGGGTCTCGATCTTGCCGGCCGCGATCTTACCGGCATCGACTTCAGGCGCTCCACTTTTGAAGGCTGTGATCTTCACGGGACCGACTTCAGCGGCTCACAGATGGACAACATCGCGTTCTATGACGACGACCTTGTCGGCATGAAGCTTTGCGGCTGCAAGGCCAGGGGATGCAGCTTCAGGTTCCAGGACATGACAGACATCGACCTCAGCGGGGCCAATATATATTCATCGGTGCTTGAGGACGCGCTCAACCAGGACAAGGTGATCACAGATGATGAGACCAAGTGGTATAAGATGCGCTGCCCGGAGGAGGGCGAGGCATTCATAGCATGGAAGTGCTGCACCGATCTCCGCGTTGTGATGATGCTCGTGCCGCGCGATGCCAAGCGCTGCATGGCCACGATGGAGACCGGCAGAGTTTCAAAGGTAAAGGTGCTGAAGATCACCAGCATAGATGAGACAGAGAACTATACATGGGCACAGTCTACGGTCGACCCGGACTTCTATTACGAAGTTGGTAAGTGGCTTGAGCCTGCGAACGGCTTCCAGGAAGACAGATGGAAGGACAGCTCACCGGGCATCCACTTTTTCCTTGACCGCCAGCAATGTGTAGATTACCAGTCAAAATAGTCATATATAAATGAAGAGGGGCGTTTGTTCAGCGATGTACTTACGCCCCTTGCTTTATTGAATAAGCTTATTGTTAGGGTTATAATTTTGACAGTAAATTGTAGTGTTTCTTCTATATTATATAGAAGATAATGATGGCGTAAGGGCATTCAACATCAAATCCACGGAAGCGCTGTAAGGCGTTTCCGATATTATGTAAAAGGGAGGAAATGCTTTATGAAAGTTATCATGTCCGGTAACGAAGCGACTGCCCGCGGAGCCTGGGAAGGCGGCGCGAGATTTGCTTCGGCATATCCGGGAACACCGAGCACGGAGATCCTTGAGAACATGCCTCAGTACGGAGCAGACGTATACTCCGAGTGGGCTCCTAATGAAAAGGTAGCTACAGAGGCAGCAATCGGAGCATCCATTGCAGGTGCAAGATCATTCTGCGCGATGAAGCATGTAGGAATGAACGTAGCTGCAGACCCTATCTTCACATTCGCTTACACCGGTGTTACCGGCGGATTCGTAATGGTAGTTGCGGACGATCCGGGCCAGCACAGCTCGCAGAACGAGCAGGACAACAGAAACACCGCCAAGTCTGCAAGACTTCTCATGCTGGAGCCTTCTGACTCGCAGGAGTCAAAGGACTTCATGAAGAAGGCCTTTGCTCTCTCGGAGAGATTCGACATGCCGGTGCTCTTTCATGTCACAACCAGAACATGCCACTCGAAGGGCCTTGTTGAGTTGGGCGACAGAGAAGAAGCAGCTGTTCCTGACTATGAACCAAAGATCAAGAAGTACGTAACAGCTCCTGCGAACGCAAAGGTGCTGAGAGCAACACTCGAAGAAAGAGTTGCTGCTGCCAAGGCGTTCGCCTGCGATTGCGAGTTCAACAGAGTCGAGATGCATGACACAAAGATCGGTGTCATTACTTCCGGAATCTCGTATCAGTACGCAAGAGAGACATTCGAGGACAATGCTTCCTATCTCAAGCTGGGACTCACGTTCCCAATGCCTGATGATCTGATCAAGGATTTCTGCTCCAAGGTAGACAAGGTCTACATCGTAGAAGAGATGGATCCGTACATCGAAGAGCATGTAAAGATGCTCGGCATCGAGTGCACGGGCAAAGATGTCATTCCGAGATTCGATGAGCTCAATACAGATATCGTCAGAAAGGCATTCCTGGGCGTTGAGCCTGAGACATACACGACTGACATGAAGACCGTCGTAAGACCTCCGGCGCTCTGCGCGGGCTGCCCTCACAGAGGACTGTTCTACTGCCTCTCCAAGAGACAGAAGAAGGGCGACCTTATGATTACCGGAGACATCGGATGCTACACGCTCGGCATGGCTCCTCCGCTCAACGCGGTCCATACCACCATCTGCATGGGAGCTTCTCTCTCGCAGGGCCACGGAGCATCCAAGGTATTCAAGGCTGCGGGCAAGGCGACAAAGGTAGCGTCTGTCATCGGAGATTCCACGTTCTTCCATACAGGCGTAAACTCTCTGATGGATGCTGTATATAACAGCGGAAGCAATCTGTCCATCATCCTCGACAACCGTATCACGGGAATGACAGGCCACCAGCAGAACCCTGGTACAGGCTATACTCTTATGGGCGATGAGGCTCCTGAGGTAGACATCCCGGCTCTCTGCAGAGCTATCGGCGTCAAGGAAGAGAACATCATCACGGTCAATCCGAACCACCTCGATGAAGTCGAAGCTGCTCTTGATAAACTCCTCGGCAAGGATGAGCCTACAGTGCTCATCACAAGATGGCCGTGCGTACTCAAGAAGTTCAGCAAACAGGATATCGATGAGTTCCCGACACTGCACAAGACACAGTGCGTGATCGATCAGGACAAGTGCAAGAACTGCAAGATGTGCGTAAAGACCGGATGCCCGGCTCTGATCTCCACAAAGGAGAAGGTCGTCATCGACAAGACGAGCTGCAACGGCTGCACAGTCTGCAAGCAGGTCTGCCCGTTCAAGGCTATTGAGGAGGTGACAAGATAATGAGTGAAGTAAAGAATATCCTCCTGGTAGGAGTAGGCGGACAGGGAACCATCCTGGCCAGCAAGATCCTGACAAGCGGCCTAATCAAGGCAGGCTATGACGTCAAGATGAGTGAGATCCACGGAATGTCGCAGAGAGGCGGCTCCGTATCCACACAGGTAAGATACGGCGAGAAGGTCTACAGCCCAATCGTAGGCAAGGGCTCGGCGGACGTCATCGTTGCGTTCGAAGAGATGGAAGCTCTCAGATGGCTCGACCACCTCAAGATCGGCGGAAAGATGGTCATCAATGACTATCGCATCCAGCCGGTACCGGTCAACCTGGGCGCGGCGGAGTATCCTGAAGGCATCATCAACCACCTCAAGGAGAAGTGTGAAGTGCTGGCCTTCAAGGCTGCTGACGTAGCGACAGAACTCGGCAACCCTAAGGCGATGAACATCGTTCTTCTCGGAGCCCTCGTAAAGGCCATGGGACTCGATGATATCGACTGGGACGCTGAGATCGAAGCAAACGTAAAGGCCAAGTTCATTGACCTCAACAAGGCTGCCTTCAAAGCAGGCTACAACCTCTAAGACAGCGGCCAAAGCAATGGATAAGATACCCGCTCTTGCGAGAGCGGGTATTTTAGTGGTAGTATAGTACGGACTTTGGAGGAGATAACAGATGAGAACATTGATGATGATCGCGAGTATCGCGATGGTAGGAACGGGAATATTCTGTGTGGCCAACGGCAGCGCCGCGTTTCTGGCGGTGGCTTTCGTTATAGGGCTGGTCTTTGTGCTGCTCGGAGCCATAGAGATCCTCATCAGCAGGCGCGCTGACTTTGATGCCTCGGAAAAGAGCGTCGGCATCGCCAAGGACGGTATCCTTATGCTGATCGTCGGCATCGTCATTCTCACCGGTCAGGTCACGGATGATACATCCGCACAGGTAGTGTTTGCCCTCTGGCTCACCATCGAAGGAGTTCTCGCGTTCAGGACCGAGTGGCTTGACATCATGGATATCGACTGGGAGCACAGGATAGGCATAGCCATCAGCACACTCATGCTGATATTCGGTGTCTACATCTTCTTCAACAACTCCGCGTTCAAGCTGAGCTCCACACTGCTTGTGGGAATATGCATGATCATCCTGGGACTCAGACGTTTCTGGCAGTCGCTCGACATCGAATACACCAAGCCTAGCTTCATAACCGGAAACGAAGAGAAGCTCAGGGAGGCTGAGGAAGATGAAAAGCGCGCTCTGGCAAAGGCCAAGGAGGGCATACGCGAGCAGAAGAACGCGCAGAAGCGCATAGCTAAGATAAAGGAAGACATTGCTATCGAACAGGATGCCATGATGAGCGCAGCGATCACCCGTCAGGAAAGAGAAGCCGAGCGGGAATTGTCAGAATAAAGACAGAAAAAGTACAAACCGGTACAAAATGTAAAACGTCATATATAGTATATATAATTAGTAGATAACACAATTTGCGGGATTCTTCGGACCCGCAGATTTTTTTCAAAAAAAGTTTGAAAAAAATCAAAAAAAGTGTTGACCTGAGGTATCCGTTTTCATATAATAATGAAGCTGTCGCTGAAAAGCGCAGCGGAACCTTGAAAACTTCATAGTGCAGAACAGGTCTTGAAAATACAGGGTTTAGGCCCTGAAATTTGAAAGACTTTGAAAGAAAAGACAAACAAGCAAAACTTGTTAGTCCTCGAAAATTCAAAGCACAATAATGACGCGATTGCGTCATCCGAGTTACGGAATACAAGCTCCCGTTGGGAGTGAGTAATAAACATTTTATTAAGAGTTTGATCCTGGCTCAGGATGAAC
>JAFRCS010000008.1 GCA_017404265.1 Mogibacterium sp.
GACAACGTTTCAAATCCACCATTCGTTCCTGATAGGTACTCTTTGACTACGCTAAGTCTAAACTCATCTGAATACTTTCTTTTTCTTGACATAACAAAACCCCTTTCGTCAGATTCTGTCTAACAAAAGGGGTTCACTTCATAGCAAGTGTCTTTTTTATGTCATTTTTAATCGCGAAGTATTTTCGTTCATGACGAGGATGCAAACTGCCGAGGAGCGGAGCGTACTTTACTTGTACGTGAGCACCGAGGCAGTGCAGCAGACAAAGTCATGGGCGAAAAGACGAGCCGATTACATCATGCCCATTCCGCCGCCGCCCTGCGGCATAGCAGGTTCCGGCTCTTTGATCTGTGTGATGCCAGCCTCTGTCGTCAGCAGCATTGCAGCTACGGATGCGGCATTCTGGAGCGCGGATCTTGTAACCTTTACAGGGTCAACGATTCCGGCAGCAAACATGTCTTCATACTTCTCGTTCGCTGCGTTGAAGCCGAAGTTTCCTTCTGCCTTCTTAACTTCCGCTACTACTACGGATCCGTCGAATCCTGCGTTCTCGGCGATCTGTCTTACAGGCTCCTCAAGAGCTCTCTCTACGATTTTAGCGCCTGTCTTGATGTCGCCTTCCTGCTTGTCGGCGTAAGCCTTGACAGCATCGATTGCTCTGATCAGCGATACTCCGCCGCCTGCTACGATACCCTCTTCAACAGCAGCCTTTGTAGCGTTGAGGGCGTCCTCGAGTCTCAGCTTCTTTTCCTTGAGTTCTGTCTCGGAAGCAGCGCCTGCGTTGATGACGGCTACTCCGCCGCTCAGCTTGGCAAGTCTTTCCTGCAGTTTCTCTCTGTCAAAGTCGGATGTCGTCTCTTCGATCGAAGCCTTGATCTGAGCAACTCTTGCAGCCAGTTCTTCCTTGCTGCCGGCTCCGCCTACGATCACTGTGTTGTCCTTGTTGACCTTGACAGTCTCAGCCTGGCCGAGCATGTCCATAGTAGCTTCCTTGAGCTCATAGCCGAGTTCCTCGGAGATGACCACGCCGCCTGTCAGGATGGCGATGTCTTCCATCATAGCCTTACGTCTGTCACCGAATCCCGGTGCCTTGACTGCTACTACGTCGAGAGTTCCTCTCAGCTTGTTGAGGATAAGTGTAGCGAGTGCTTCGCCGTCTACGTCCTCAGCAACGATGAGCAGGCTTCTGCCGGCCTTCATGATGCCCTCGAGGAGAGGAATGATCTCCTGGATGCTGCTGATCTTCTTATCTGTAAGCAGGATGAGCGGCTTGTTCATGACCGCTTCCATCTTCTCATTGTTTGCCATGTAAGGTGAGAGGTATCCTCTGTCGAACTGAAGTCCCTCAACTACATCGAGTGTCGTTCCGAGAGTCTTGGACTCTTCGACTGTGATGACTCCGTCCTTGCCGACCTTTTCCATCGCTTCAGCGATGAGTTCTCCGATCTCAGTGTCGTTTGCCGAAACTGCTGCGACCTGAGCGATGGCTGCTTTGTCGTCTACCGGCTTTGCAGCTTCCTTGAGGTTTTCGACCGCAGCGGCTACTGCCTCAGCGATGCCCTTCTTGAGGATCATCGGATTGGCGCCTGCTGTTACGTTCTTGAATCCTTCTCTTACGATGCACTGAGCCAGAAGTGTGGCTGTAGTAGTTCCGTCGCCGGCGACGTCATTTGTCTTTGTAGCGACTTCCTTTACGAGCTGAGCTCCCATGTTCTCTACCTGATCCTCAAGCTCGATCTCTCTTGCGATCGTTACGCCGTCATTTGTGATCAGCGGCGATCCGTATGATCTCTCGATAAGGACGTTGCGGCCCTTAGGTCCGAGAGTGATCTTTACTGTATCTGCGAGTTTGTCTACTCCGGCGAGCAGGCTCCTTCTGGAATCCTCGCCGTAATAAAGTTCTTTAGCCATTATGATTCCTCCTTATATCCGCCCGCCGCTATTTCTCGATAGTAGCGAGGATGTCTTTCTGATTTATGATAGTGTACTCGGTGCCCTTGTACTTGAGATCGCTTCCGCCGTATCTGCTGAAGATAACGATGTCGCCTACCTTGAGCTCCATAGGCTCGTCCTCCGTTCCCGGACCTACTGCCAGTACTTCAGCCTGCTGAGGCTTTTCCTTGGCGCTTCCGCTGAGAAGCAGACCTGCCTCTGTCTTTTCTTCGGCTTCCATTTTCTTGATCACTACTCTTGCTCCGAGTGGCTTGATTCCGATGCTCATTTTTTGCCTCCTGATTTGTCCTATTTGTTAGCACTCTTATCGTTAGAGTGCCAATTTCCAAAACCTATTGTACTCACGGAAAACGTGAGTGTCAACACTTACAGGTGAAGAAATCAACACATTTATTTACGCGATCTGTCCCTGTAATAGTAGAACAGATATTGCTGCGCGTAGCCTGCGAGATCTCCGTATTTTTCCGCCGCAAACGCCTGCATGCCCTTCGCGTCTTTCATGTCGAAGCCGTACATGTCGTTCATGATCTGCTTCACCCATGTGTCTACCGGGAACGCCGCGGTGTCTCTAAGACCAAACAGCATGATGCAGTTTGCTACCTTAGGCCCTATGCCGTAATAGCTGAGCAGTTCTTCACGGCAGCCCGGGCAGCCGCATTCGAGATATTTCTGTGCGGCAGCTATGATATACGGCCCTCTGTAGCCGAGTCTCATCGCGGCAAGATCCTCCTCGTCAGCGCCTGCGAGAGCTTCAGGCGATGGGAAAGCATGCCTGTCGCTTCCCTCTATTGGTTCGCCGTATTTGCCGCACAGCGACTCAATATTCTTCCTGATACGAGGGATGTTGTTGTTCTGTGATATGATGAATGAGATTATCATCTCGAACGGATCCTGATTGAGTATGCGTATGCCATGCCCGTATTCGGTCGCAGGTCTTATGAGCGGCTCCGATTCCGTAAGTCTTCTTTTGATGCTGCCGTAATCGGTATCGAGGTCAAAGTAATGCCTCCAGAACGCCTCGTCTCCACCGGTCGTCTCCACTGTCAGGTCGCTGCCGTCAAATCTTACCCGCGCCGCAAAAGAGCCCGCGGCTCCGGTATACGTCCCTTCGCCGTCAGGCACCCATCTGAAGCACTGGCCGCACTCAAATATGTGAGTGAGATCCAGGTCGCGCATGTCCCTGAAAATGATTTTCTGCATATCAGTGGAGTTTCCTCGAGAGCATCTCCTCTCTGTCTTTTACAATGTCCCTTATCCTGACGTTTACACTCTCTATGGTGAACGCCGTCATTGTTGCCAGAGCGTTGAATACATCATGCTGCAGCTCTATGCACTTGTCTACGGAGCCGGGGTCCCTTATGGCCATCACATCAATAGTGACCGACATGTTGGTCTGTTTTCCGTTGTTCATCCTGTCGACTACCACCAGATGCGTATCGTATTTCTCTGCCGCTATCCTGATGATGTCCCTTATGACCTGCTCACTGATGGAAAAACTGCCAAAGTAGCTGAAGGTAGGCCTTACGACCGTGCGGTCATCGTTGCCTGCCTCTTCATCATTAGAATTTTCCTCCACAGCGTTGCCGCGGGCCTTGTCGATGAACTTCTTTATCGGGTCCATGAAGTATCCGGCAAAGTCACGCCTCAGCTGTCCTACAGGGGCAGGAATGACGTGTTCGCCCTCATCGTTCCTGAAGTGATAGGCTATCTGCCTTTCCTCTTCTGTCGTAACGTCCTCGATATATATGCGCTCCTGCGGGGTCTGAAGCCCCAGTTGTGTGGCGACTATGTCGGTCATCCTGTCAGATGTGCCGATTATCATGAGAGCTTCCGGCGCATATCGTGCAAGAGCATCTTTCACCTCTTCGCGGTGATCCTCATAATTGAAGAGCGCCGTCCTCATGGCAGCCGCTTTTGAGGCGCACTTCTTGGCTGATCTTCCGGCAACTATCTGTCCCTTATATATAAGCAGGCCATCATCGATTATGGCATCAAAACCGCGCCTCTGCGCCAGCGCAGTGGCCTGGAAACTTTTGCCTGTTCCGCTTTTTCCGGTAAATGATGCGACCTTCATCCGGTCTTCTCCTTTAATGTATTATTCTCTGTAACCCTTGTATTCACTAATTCCCACCGTTTTGGTAGGATTGTTTTGTTTTGTTTTTTTGTTATTTACAAGTTTTGACCTTGGTGTTATACTCAATCCGTAGATATTGATTCTTGCAAGAAGGAGGAAACACTATGGCTTTTAAGATCACTGACGAGTGCATCGCTTGCGGACTGTGTGCATCCAACTGCCCAGTAGAAGCTATTACAGAGGGAACACCTTTCGTCATCGACGAGAGCGCTTGCATCGACTGCGGTGCTTGTGCTGCTAACTGCCCTGTAGGAGCTCCTGTAGAGGCTTAGTAATCACAGCTGAAAAGCATCAAAATCCCGTAGCTGAGGCTACGGGATTTTTCTTTCTCCGGATAATTATCCGTCAGTCCCTGCCCTCTTCATTCATGCTCTTTATCATGAATGAGAGCGCGTGCAGGCTGTCTGAGAGGTGCACTGATTCAAGCGCGACGTTCTCAGGGATGTTCAGATCGATCGGCGCAAAATTCCATATGCCCTTGACGCCGCCCGAAACCAGCTCGTCTGCCACTTTCTGCGCGTTCTCTCTGTTTACGCATATGATACCGATATCGATCTTCTCTCTTCTAACGTATTCCTCAAGATCAGCGCTGTCCATGACTTCCACGTCATTGATGACATTGCCTACGATCTTAGGGTTAGCGTCAAAGAGTCCGATGATATTGAATCCGATCTTATAGTAATACGTGTAGTTCGTGATCGCCTGACCGAGGTTTCCGCATCCCACGACTACTGTTTTGTACTCTCTGTCGAGTCCGAGGATCTTATTGATCTCTTTGTAAAGTCTGTCGACCTCGTAGCCATATCCCTGCTGGCCGAACTCACCGAAGGTGTTGAGGTCCTGTCTGATCTGAGAGGCTGTGTAGCCTATCATCTCGCTGAGTTCATTTGAGGATATCTTTTTGATGCCTTTTGTCTGAAGGTATCCAAGGTATCTCCTGTAGCGGGGCAGGCGGCGTATGATCGCATTCGAAACTTTCGTCTTGCCCATTTTTACCCTCCAAGACTACTTGTTTGCTTCTACGTATTTAACGATGTCTCCTACCTTGGTGAAGTTCTCAGCTACATCATCAGGGATCTCGATACCGTACTCTTCCTCTACTCCGAGGATGATCTCGACAGCGTCGAGCGAGTCCGCCTCAAGGTCCTTCATGAAATCGGTGTCCATCGTAACGAGCGATGCATCGACGTCGAGCTGCTCCATGATGAGCTTCTGAATTGTATCAAATACCATGTCATTTCTCCTTTGTTCTCAATACTTTATAGGTAAATTATAAAATAGTTATATGAATCTTTTCAATGATTTTCGTAGAAAATTTAACGAAATTGTAAAAGTTTTTCACAATCTCTGCTCTTACTGGAGCTCCATCCACTCATCATAAAGTCTGGTGACTTCGGCTTCCAGTTCTGCCAGCAGCGCTGATTTCTCGTGCATCCAGGCGACGTCCGTGGAGTTCTCCGGCAATGACATCTCATCCTGGATATCCGCAATCTCTCCTTCTATCTCATGGATCCTGTTCTCACAGGCCTCTGCCCTGCGCTCTCTCCTTCTCTGTTCGGCTTCCTGCTGCTTGCCTGCCTTGCGGCGCGCTTCGGAGTCCGTAACGAGTTTGCGCGTGAGTTCCAGTTCTTCATCTGCGGTCCTGCCCTGCTTCTTTTCTTCTGCGGCTGCCGGTGAGACTCTGCCGGTCTTCTCAAGATAGTAATCGAACTTTCCCTTGTATTCGACCAGGCCGTGTTCTGTCAGCTCGAGTATGCGGTCAGGTATCAGATTCAGCAGATATCTGTCGTGTGAGACTATGATCATGGTGCCCTCGAATTCCATCAGGGCTTCTTCGACTACCTCTTTCGACTCAATATCGAGGTGGTTGGTCGGCTCGTCCAGCACCAGCGTATTGGCTCCCGACAGCATCAGCTTAAGCAGCGAGAGCTTTGCCTTTTCTCCTCCCGAGAGATCTTTCACCTGCTTGAACACATCATCCCCAAAGAAGAGGAAACGTCCCAGCAGCGATCTCATACCGGTGTCCGAATACAGATGATAGGCGTTCTTCATCTCTCCAAGCACCGTCTCGTTATCGTCAAGAAGCAGCTGGCCCTGGTCATAATATCCGAATTCCACGTTATAGCCAGTCCTCAGATATCCGTCGTCAGGCTTCTCAAGTCCCATCAGTATCTTGATGAGAGTGGTTTTTCCTATGCCGTTATCGCCTATAATGCAGACCTTTTCACCTTTTCTTATCATGAGGTCCACATTATCGAAGAGCTTTCTGTCACCGAAACTCTTCGAAAGGTCTTCCGCCTCCAGCACCTCGCCTCCGCTCTTGAAGTCCGCTTCAAAGCTGAGCTTCATTTTGCTCTGCTTCAGCTTAGGCTTCTCCTTTATCTCGAGCATGGCCAGACGTTTCTCACGGGAAGCGGCCCTCTTTGCAAGGTGCTCGGTCCCATGCTGCTTGAAGCGGCGGATCATCTCCTCCTGCTTCGCTATCTCAGCCTGCTGCTTTTCGTATTCGCGGCGCATGGCCTCAAGACGCTCTTCTCTCTTCACGAGGAACTCTGAATAGTTTCCCGTGTATGCTTCGAGAGTGCCTCCTCCGAGGTCGAATATGCGGTTTGTGATCTTGTCGAGGAAGTATCTGTCGTGAGATACCACCATCAGCGTTCCTTTGTAGCCTTCAAGGTATGATTCAAGCCACTCCAGCATGTGAAGATCCAGATGGTTGGTCGGCTCGTCCAGTATCAGTACGTCAGGCTTGCTGAGGAGCAGGCAGCTAAGCGCCAGTCTTGTGCGCTCACCGCCGGAGAGCTTGCTGATCTCCTTGTTCTGAGCTTCTTCATCGAACCCCATGTGCATCAGCATCGCTCCAAGCTCGCTCTTGTATGTATATCCGCCCTTCTGCTCATACTCCTCCATGAGGGCGGTGTATTCTTCCAGATCCTTATTAAAGCTGTCGCTTTCATGATCAGCGATCGCAAGCTGCAGCCTCTCTATCTTCTTTTCCATCTCGAACATATGCCTGAGGCTTTTCTCAGCCTGCTCACGGACGGTGCCGCTTCCTCCGAAATGGTTCTGTTGGCGAAGGTACCCGATGCTGACATCGCTCCGGATGTACAGATCTCCGGATGTCGCTTCGATGTCTCCGGCGATTATTCCGAGCAGGGTCGACTTTCCGGTGCCGTTGGCTCCGACTATACCTATACGATCGCCTTTATCAACGCCAAAACAGACATCCTCAAAAATGATGTCTGTTCCGTATGCTTTGCTGATATCCTTGCCCGAAATGATTATCATCTTAGAATTCCAGACCCGGCACCGCGTCAAGCTCTAGTGTCGGCTCCTCTCCATTCTTATACGCGTAATATGCAGCGGATGCTATCATGGCTCCGTTGTCCGTGCAGAGCACAGGGCTCGGCTTCAGGACAGCTATGCCCTTTACTGCCGCCTTTTCTTCGATCAGCGCTCTGAGTCTGGTGTTGGACGCTACTCCGCCTGCCATTACTATCTGCTTCTGACCGTATTTCTCAGCGGCCATTACAGCCTTGTCTGCTATGACTTCAACCACGGCCTCCTGAAAGCTCGCCGCAACGTCGTTCACTCTTATCTCGCGGCCAGCCTGTCTCTCCTGGTTGAGGTAGTTTAAGGCCTGGGTCTTGAGACCAGAAAAACTGAAGTCGAGGCTGCCCGGCTCAAGATAAACGCGCTTGAAAGCTATGCTCTCTGGATCACCCTCCTTTGCCGCCTTGTCGATCTTAGGTCCACCGGGATAACTGAGACCTATGACTCTGGCGATCTTGTCGAACGCCTCGCCCGCGGCGTCGTCTCTTGTGCCTCCAAGCTTCTCGCACTTGTTATATGCCGGAACATTCACTATCTCTGTATGTCCGCCGGATACTATGAGGGCCATGAAAGGCGGCTCCAGCTCGTGGTGCTCGAGATAGTTTGCGGCGATATGGCCATGCATGTGGTTGACTCCCACAAGAGGGATATCGCAGGCGTAAGCCATTGCCTTTGCCGCGGCTACTCCTATCAGAAGAGCTCCGACCAGACCCGGACCGTAAGTCACACCTATGAGGTCTATGTCCTTTGCCGTGACATCAGCGTCGGAAAGCGCCTTACCTATGACATCGTTGACTCGTTCAAGGTGTTTTCTTGAGGCTATCTCCGGCACGACTCCGCCGTATGCCGTATGAATGTCTATCTGGGAGCTGATGACATTGCTCATGACAAAGCGGCCGTCGGCCACAACCGAGGCTGCTGTCTCGTCACAGCTTGTCTCTATTCCAAGTGTCAGAAATCTCCCGTCTTTCATGTCTATAAAGCCACTTCCACTTCGACCTTTCCAAGGTCGAGATCCATCAGAACGGCATCCTCGCCGCCCTTAGCGTAATATCCTTTGCGTCTGCCGACTTCACGGAAACCTAGCTTTTTGTAGAGTTCCATGGCCGCTTCATTACCGCTCCTGACTTCAAGCGTCACCAGCTTGCAGCCGTCCGCGTCAGCCTTGTCTATCAGGTGTCGCAGCAACGCCTCGCCTATGCCCTCGCGCCTGAACTCCGGAGCTATGGCAATGTTGTATATCTGACCCTCACCGGCTATCATCCTGATCTCCGCGTAACCTGCCCTTTCTTCGTCCGCCAGAGCAACAGCGACATACACATTGCCGCCTGCAGTGACGTCCCTGGTTATCTCATCAGCGCTCCACGGGGCCTCAAATGAGTCACGCTCTATGCGCGCCATGGCCGGAACATCGTACAGCTTTGCCTGTCTTATCTCTAATATCATATTTGCACCGGCTTTCTGATCCTGTCGCTCAGGGTGCCCGCCTTGAGACGCTGCTCGGCTTCGGCAAGTCTCATGTACTCAGGCATCAGCTCGTTGTATGAGAGCACTCTATCTGCTTTGGCTTTTCTGAGCGCTATCCTCGCGACGCTTTCAGCATGTTGATACCTCAGTTCTTCGCCTGCGAAAGTATATAAACCATCAGGCAGCGAACTTTCAATTATCTCTTTATACGCATCGATCCCGTCGCCTGTAAAAAAGACAGCATTGCCGAGCATGTCTTTTAAGGACTGTGCTCTTCCGGAAGCCTCAGCCTCAAGCTCCGCGATCTTAGATGACAGGGCCGCAAGCAGATCTTCTATCATGTACTGCTTTTCTTCCATGACTGCACAAAGAGTCTTCTGCTCATAGTCCGATGTGAACTCTGCCTCCCAGACGCCTGCATAGGTTTGATGCCTTCTGGCGTTGATGACAGGCACAACGTAGAGCGATCCGGCGGATACAGCAGCATCGAGCACTCTCTCAGCCATCGCTTCAAGTGATGAAACGGAAATGCAAGGCAGACCAAGCATCTGAGCCATTACTCTTGCTGTAACAACGCCTATCCTTATGCCCGTGAACGATCCGGGGCCAACAGAAGCGGCGATATGCGTAAGCTCGCTCTTATCGATGCCGGCTTCGCGTATCGCTTCATCGATCAGTATCATCATGCCTTTAAGATGGTTCATCTCTTCAGTCGATATCGCGCTGAATACCTCTCCGGTCTCTTTTATGACTGATGCCGATCCGTATTTACCTGTTGTTTCGATAGCAAGTATATTCACTCCAGTATCTCCGCTGTCCTTTCACCTTCATTTTCTCCGTATTCGAGGCACACGGCAAAGGCGTCGTCAGGAAGAACGTCAGCAACGATGTCCGCCCACTCTATTACGCAGACACCGTCGCCTTCAAGCATTTCTTCCGCGCCTATGTCCAGAAGTTCCTCGCCGCTTCCCAGCCTGTACACGTCAAAGTGATACAGAGGCAGTCTGCCGCTCCTGTATTCCTTTACGATGGTGAAAGTCGGGCTGTTTATCTCCTCCGTGATCCCGAGTCCCTCAGCGATGTACTTGGTCAGCGCAGTCTTGCCTGTGCCGAGATCGCCTATAAGCGCCACGACATCACCGGGCTCGAGCGCCTCAGCAATCTCATGCCCCAGATTACGTGTATCTTCTTCACTATTAAGGATCAGTTTTCTGTGTCCGAAGTCTTTCAATTCTCTTCTTTCTTAACAGTCTGAGCGCTTCCGTGAAGCAATCCGGAAATGCGCTTGTACAGTATAAACGTCAGCAGTGAGTTGACGCCTGCCTTGACAAGGTTGAACGGTATGATAACAGTCGGGATCATAGCAATGACAGCCGATCTCGGGGCTCCCATGAATGCCGGCGTAACAAGGATGTTCATAATGCACATCACTACGGTAGTTACTATCACTCCCGTGATAAGTGCCTTGATGGCAGTCTTCTTTGTCTTGTTGCGCTTGTACATGGTGCCGATGGCTACGGCGACTATGCCAGTCGCTATAAAGTGCATGATGAATCCGTAGATGCCGCTGCCGCCGAGTCCGAACGCCTGGATGAGACAGACGATAAGTGTCACTACGAGTCCCTCGTACGGTCCGAAAGCGAATGCCGTGATATATATCGGCAGATCCGCAGGATCATATTCCAGGAAAGGCGCTGCAGGCCATGGGATCCTGATGAGAAGCAGCAGCACTATGGATACTGCTGTCATCATCGCAAGTTTTGCCAGCTTTGCTGTTGTCATTTTGTTTTCGTTCATAACACATTCCTCCTTTGTGTTTTGGCGGAATCTGTCAGGCATTAATAATGGCCCTGATACGAGTCAAGGCCATTCATCACAATTACAGTTTGCAATGTTTCTTTCATCCGGACTATACCGTCGGTACCGGATTCTCACCGGTTCGGCCGTGAGGCTCGCGGACTTACGCAGGTCTGGCTGCGATCACCGCCGGTGTGGACTTTCACCACGCCCTGAAACAGATTATTAGGTTTGCCGCTGAGCGGCGATTATTCGTCGAAGCAGAAGGCTTTGATCGCTCTGGCGTAGACTCTGGCCATCTTCATGAAAGAGTCTATGCTGAACTTCTCATCCGCCTGGTGCATCGTGTTCTCGTCATCCGGGAACGCAGCCCCGAAAGCGAGTATATTGTTGAACATCTTGGCGTATGTTCCGCCGCCGATGATCATCGCGTCTGTTTCCATGTCACCCGTTTCATCCCTGTACGCCTTCATGTATGTCTGGCATATAGGATCCGCGCGATGGCAGTGGATAGGTTTCTGGACCGCCCTCATCACGAGCCCGATGCGCGTGCCTTCAAGCACGGTCTCGATGCCTGAGATCACCTGCTCATCCGTCGACTTGATCGGATAGCGTATGTTGATCGATAAGGTCGCGAGGTCTTCGTTAATATTAGCCATTCCGACGTTAAAAATCAATGGTCCGGAAGGTTTGTCCTCAAAGAAGCAGCCGATGCGCTCTCCGTGAAGGTCGAAACCTATGTGTTCGTTATAGAAATCGATGAACTCATTGAGCTCCTCGCTCGCGAAGCTGATTCTTCCGAGGAAGTCCATGAGTATGCTTACGGCGTTGAGTCCGAGGTCGGGATGCGCTCCATGGGCAGCCTGTCCGAAAGCTTCGATCACGAGGGACGTGCCCTGTTTTTTCGTTTTCAGCTTATACCCGGTCTCTTCTGCGTACAGTTTGGCCCTGTCGCTGATGAGATCGTAGTGTTCTTTGCTGCCTGCCACCACGGCTTTTGCATAAGCCGGGACTGCGTTTGGAGCAACGCCTCCCTCAAGCTTTGTGAGACGCATCTCGTCTTTGGCCGGCTTTGTCTTGAACTTCTGAGCGAGCTCAAAGATCATGATACCCAGTTCTCCGTTTACGAGTGGGAAATCCGCGTCCGGAGTGAATCCGAGCGAAGGCTGTCCGCAGTGCTCAGTATAGTGGTCCGCGCTGATGTGACCGGTCTCTTCATCGAGTCCAAGAACAAGGCGGATATTCATCTTCGGCTCAAGGCCTTCATCCTTCAGGGCCTTCATGGCATAAAGGCATGCGACTACAGGACCCTTGTCGTCAGATGTGCCTCTTCCGTATACAAAGCCGTCTCCTTTGTCTACCATCTCAAACGGATCTGTCGTCCAGTCTGTTCCTACAGGCACGACATCCAGATGTCCCACTATGCCAAAGTAATCATTGCCGCCGTTCTCCGACTTCCATTCGATGTGTCCGGCGTAGTTTTCGTCATTGTGGACATCAAAGCCTTTTTCCCTGCCGATCTCCAGCATGCATTCGAGAGCCTCCTGCACGCCTTTGCCGAACGGATAGACCTCTCCGTCCGCTGTCCTCACCGGTTCTGCGTTCACGCTCGGCTTGGATACTATCTCGGCCAGCGTCTTAAGCATGTCGTCTTTGTATGCGTCTATCCTTTCAAGATAACCCATTTCTTACTCCTTAGTCGTTGTTGTTGCTTTCTTCTTCCTCCAGGGTCTCGATATCCTCGATGACCTTGGCCTTAGCCTCTATCCTGGTAACGTATTCCGTTACAGGCTTGCCGCTTTTTATGGTCGACAGCGTTACCGCTCTTCTTACGTTGCCGTTATCATCAAAGCTGAACAGACCTGTAGCGCACTTGAGCTCGTCGAGTTCCATGAGCGCCGTCCTGATCGCTGCGCCTTCTGTGGATTTCGCGTTATGGAACGCGTTTATGAGTATCAGATAAGAGTCGTATCCGAGCGCAGCGTTTCCGCTAGGGACGTCATCCGCGCCGTATCTGTTGGCATACTCTATCTGGAATCTCTGTGCTTCTTCTGTATATGTGTCCGAAGTGTCATCGTTCTTTGTCAGCACGGATTCGTAAGGGAATACGACCTTTATATTCCTGTGCCTGTCCATCATGGATATGAACGATTCGTCTCCCCAGCTTCTGGTTCCGAGATACGTGATTCCGTCAAGACCCATGTCTTCCGCCAGTGTGAAGAAGGTGTCCATCTCCTCTGCTCCCATAGATACGAAGCACACGTCTGCGGCGTTGTATCTCAGTTTCATCAGAGCCTGTTTCATCTCCTCTTCATTCGGCAGTATCTCCTCATTCATGACGACAGCCCTGTTTCGCTTTCCGGCGATCTTCTTGATCCTCTCATCGAATCCGTCGATCAACGCGGAGGTGGATGTGTCGTTCTTGATGCTTATTACCGCGATGTTCCTGGACCCCAGCTCCTCAGCGGCATACTCTGCAAGGCCTTCTCCCATCTGGGATTCCGTAAGGCTGGCTCTGAAATAGTATCTGCATCTCTGGGTGATCAGCGGGTTGGATGCCGAAGGAGTGATCGTCGGAATCTGCGGTTTGTCGATATAGTCGCTTATGGTAAGTGACGATGCCTCGCCTGCCGCGCCTATGATGGCTACAGGCTGCATCTCTATGAGAGCCTGTATGGCGGTCTCGGTTCCGGCTACGGTAGACTGCGTGTCTACCTTTACCAGCTTGACATCATATCCGTCGACGTTGTTGTATATGCTGTTGGCCAGCTCTATGCCCTTGATCTCATCCTTACCCTTGCCTGCGTATCTTCCGGTCTGAGGCTCTATCACACCTATGGTTATAGTCGGCACGGATTCGTTCTGCGGCTTAGTGATGAATGTCTGTCTGAAGCTGTCCCATGTAGAACATGCGGACAAAACAAAAACCGCCATGACAAGCACAGCCGTCAGCAGCAGTCTCTTTATTGATCTGTTTTTATTCCTTCTTGCAGCCAATCTCTATGACTTCCTTCATATCTTTAAGGCTTGCAGTATCGTTTGCCCTTCTTCTCATGGAAGCGGCTCCCTGCATGCCTTTTGTATAACGAACTATATACTTCCTGAACTCCTTGACCCCTGTTATCTCGCCCTTGAGATTGCACAGCATCTCAAGATGTCTGATCATCATGGCGATGCGCTCTTCATCAGTCGGGCGCGGCGGGATCTCTTCGCCTTTGAACGCGGCATCGAGTTCTCTGAATATCCACGGATTTCCCAGCGCTCCGCGGCCTATCATGACCATGTCGCAGCCGGTCTCTTCCAGCATGCTCATGCCGGACGCGGCGTCCGTGACGTCACCGCTTGCTATGACAGGTATCCTGAGGGCGTCTTTCACGTCCTTTATGATGCCTCTGTCAACTGTTCCGCTGTAGTACTGGCTTCGTGTCCTGCCGTGTACACATACAGCCGAGGCTCCGCCCTCCTGGGCCGCCAGCGCTACTTCTACAGCGTTAGCTGTGCTTTCATCGAATCCCTTGCGGATCTTGATGGTGACAGGTTTGCTGGTGGCGGCAGTGACCGCCTTTACTATGTCATGGACAAGGCCGGGGTCCTTCATGAGCGCAGACCCGTCGCCGTTTCTTACGACCTTAGGGACCGGACAGCCCATGTTTATGTCCAGTATCGCGTTTGGATGGCTTTCAAGCTCACGCGCGGCAAATGCCATGACATCCGGCTCGCTGCCGAATATCTGGATAGCCGTCGGCCCGGCACCTTCCGGGATATACGTGAGTTCGTTCGTGCCTTTTCCTCCGTAATAGAGGCCCTTGGCACTGACCATCTCGGTATATGTAAGCGCAGCCCCTTGCTCTTCACACAAAGTGCGCATTACGGCATCGGTGAAACCCGCCAGCGGCGCTAAGAACCAGGGATTCTTTACCTGTAAATTACCGATTTTCATGATCAGTCCTGAAGCACGCGCTTTTTATTAAAGCCCTTGTTCTTATCGTGCAGCATCTGCAGCCCGTCCAGCGTAAGCCTCCTGTCGATCACGTCGATGCAATCGACACCGCTTTCGACCATCGTAGCCATACCGCCGGTAGCGATGACCTTGATGTCTTCAGGCTTGCAGCCGAGCTCTTCACTCATCTCCTTCTTCATGCCTTTGATCATGTGCTCCGTGAAGCCCTGGTGACCGTAGATCAAGCCGGACTGCATGCCCTCGGATGTGTTTTTGGCAATGAACTTGCCCGGGATCTCGAGGTCTACGTTAGGCAGTTTCGCGGTGTGCTCAAACAGAGCCGCTGCCTGTGTCTTCATGCCCGGCGCGATAGCTCCGCCCAGGAATGTCCCGTCAGCGGATACGCAGTCGAAGGTAGTTGCCGTGCCGAAATCCACGACGATAAGGTTGCCGCCGTATCTTATGTGGGCCGCGACGGAGTTTACCAGACGGTCTGCTCCAAGAGCGCGCGGATTCTCGTACTTTATCTTGATGCCGGTCTTGATGCCCTGCTCTACGACTATAGGATTCTTGTCGTAGAACTTCAGGCACATGTGCTCGAGAGTGAACAGCAGCGACGGTACTACGGACGCGATGATGATGTCATCGATGTCTTTTTCGGTTATATCGATGCGTCTGAACATCGATCCGATTATTGTGCCGTACTCATCCGCTGAACGCTTGTTGTCTGTAGCAAGTCTCCAGCTCTCTACCAGCTTGTCACCCTCAAATACACCGAGAACAATGTTTGTGTTGCCGACGTCTATTGCAAGCAGCATATCAATCCTCCTCCAGTCTCTTGAGAGCAAGCGCGAGTGTCAGTCCCGGGATGACGCGGTTTCCGGTCATCTCTGCTCCAAGTATCTCGTTGGCCTTCTTGAGCCTGTACTGAACCGTGTTGTTGTGGATGTTCATGAACTCAGCTGTTCTGCCGGAATTCATGCCAGCGTCGAGAACGAACGTGGAGAGCGTATCGATGAGCATCCTGCCTTTATTCTGTGAGACTTCGCGTTCGAAAGGCTCAAGCAGGTCGAGATACATCTTGCGCTGCATCTGCGATCCGCTCTGCATGTAAACGCAGTCGCTCACCATTGAGATCTCGTACTTCGAGAAAACTCTCTTGAACGGGAAGACCTTCTCCATATATCTGGCGGTCTTGTTTATCATCTTGAATCCGTCTACGCAGCTCTCGAGTCTCTCGAGGCCTGTCACATGGAATACTCTCTCATCCTTTCTGACGGATTTTAGCCGGTCAAACATCTCGAGGCAGGCGTTCTTGACTTCAATGCCTCTGTCCTGACCACCTTCGGTATACACGATACCGTAGATCTCGCCCGACTCTATGGTCGTAAGCAGACCAAAATCGGCTTTCTTCTTGTATTCTGAGATGATCTCCAGGAAAGCCGGAGCGTCCTCGCCCGCGTTCTTTATATAGAACGCGCATGTGAACTGCATGCCGCGCAGTCCCGACTCATCGAGCAGCGTGTGGCAGAACGATATATCGCCGCGCACCGCAGACTTGATGAATTCAGCCCTGGAGTCTCTGTCAGGCGTGTATTTCCACATGCCTATTGCGAGCTCTATGGATCTGGCGAGTTTCGTCATTTCAGCAGCCGAGTAATCATCATCATTGTCGACAATGACAAGGATGTATCTGCTGTCCTTAATGTTAATGAAGCCCCAGTATGTGACAACGCTTTCGATATCTACGCGTGTGAAACCGGTCATCGTGAAAGCGTCCAGCTTGCGCGCAGCATGCACCGCGTCCTCTATCTTGACGATGTGTCTTGTCTCGACTGTAAGGATCGTGTTGAACTCCTCGGTCATCAGAACGACCTGGTAATTGTTCTGCAGCGCCGCTTCTCTCAGTGCTTCCGGAAAACTGCTGTAGTTCTCGAAGTTAAGCAGATGGAACATGGTGCTGTTGAGGACGTTATCGGAATAGTTCTCTCCGTAGAGTATCTTATCCATTACCTGTTCGATGAGCATGCTGTAGGTAATGCTTCCGTTGTCATCTATTGTGATGATAGGAAGTTTGACCTTTTCTGCGGCCTTTACGACTTCATCATCCACTTTTGCGAGGCCATCCTCGTTGAGGTATAGGACAAGAGCGCTGATGCCCTTCTTGCCGAGTCCTGTAACGATCTTCTTCTGAGCCTCTATGTCATCCTTGATGGACCAGAAATGGGTTATTACCATCTGGGCTTCTTCGCCGTTACGCTCGACGCCCTTGTCCACATCCTGCTCATCGAATACCGAAACGGATCTTACACGTCTGTCCAGCTCGTCCGCGCAGGCTACCACGCGGCTCAGTCTGAACGCATCCAGTTTGAGGCAGTCATTTAAACATATCTTCATATCTTTTCTCCGTGACGGACCCGCTTACTGCGGATCCTTGTCGTTGTTGTCGAAGCTTACGACTTCGCGGTCATTCTTCTCGTCGACTGCAGCTTTGAGCTTTTCGAGTTCTTCTTTCATCTTTCTGCGCTGCTCTTCTTCCTGCTCCTTGGCGATACGCCTTGCCTCTTCGGCTTCTTCCTTGTTGCGGCGCTCGATGTCCTTCATCTCGCTGTCGAATTCCGCCTTTATGGTCTCAGGATCGGCTTCGCCCGTGAAAAGTCTCTCAAACTGGTCTCCGTCCAGAGTCTCGATCAGAAGCAGTGCCTGAGCGACTCTTTCGAATGCCGCGTCATACTCCTTCAGGAGATCTCTTGTTTCAGAATAGCACTGGCTGAGCAACGCGCGGATCTCGTGGTCGACTTCGGACGCGACTTCCTCAGAGTAGTTCTGGCGTGTCGAGAAGTCTCTTCCCAGGAATACCTCGTCACTCGTGCTGAACGACACAGGTCCCAGTTTTTCGCTGAATCCGTATTTGGTTATCATCTGCCTTGCGATCTCAGTAGCACGCTCCAGGTCGTTGCTGGCTCCTGTCGAGATATCGTCTAGCTTGAGTTCCTCAGCAACACGTCCGCCCAGAAGATGCTTGATAGTGTTGATCATGTGGCCTTTGGTCTCAAAGAACCTGTCCTCTTCCGGCAGCCACATCGTGAATCCGCCGGCCATTCCTCTTGGGATGATAGTGATCTGATGCACAGGGTCCGATCCCGGAGTCGCTCTCATGACGATGGCGTGACCCGCCTCGTGATAAGCGGTCAGCTTCTTTTCCGCATCGGAGATGACTCTGGACTTCTTCTGAGGTCCGGCCATTACCTTTGTGGTGGCCTCTTCGATCTCATCCATCCTGATCTTTGTTCCGTTACGTCTCGCTGTCAGCAGAGCTGCCTCATTGATGAGGTTCTCGATGTCCGCAGGCGAGAATCCCGGTGTCCTCTTGGCGAGCACCTCAGGTGAAACATCATCGTCGAGCGGCTTGTTCTTTGTATAAAGTCTGAAGATCTCTTCCCTCGCCTTGATGTCAGGCATGCCGATGACGACCTGTCTGTCGAATCTGCCCGGTCTCAGAAGAGCCGGGTCGAGTACGTCAGGTCTGTTGGTCGCGGCCAGGATTATGATACCGAGGTTGCCGTCGAATCCGTCCATCTCAACGAGCAGCTGGTTGAGGGTCTGCTCTCTTTCGTCGTTGCCGCCGCCGAGGCCCGCGCCCCTGCGTCTTCCGACAGCGTCGATCTCATCGATGAACACGATGCACGGAGCGTTCTTCTTGGCCTCGTTAAAAAGGTCTCTTACTCTGGAAGCTCCGACACCAACGAACATCTCCACGAAGTCCGAACCGGAGATCGTGAAGAATGGCACGCCCGCCTCACCTGCGCATGCGCGCGAGATATATGTCTTACCTGTACCCGGCTGGCCAACCAGCAGCACGCCCTTAGGAATGCGTGCTCCCAGCTTGGTGTACTTTCCCGGGTTCTTAAGGAAGTCTACTATTTCTGAGAGTTCTACCTTCTCCTCTTCGAGTCCGGCGACATCCTTGAATGTGATCGACTTGGCGTCGCTCTTATAAAGCCTCGCCCGGTTTTTTCCGAACTGGAAGGCCTGTTTGTTGCCTCCCTGACTCATCATGAAATAGAAGAGGAAACCCATTGCCGCTATCATAAGGATAGTAGGCAGTATGCTGAGCAGAGTGTACTCGCTCTTTGGAGGGTCACTGTCGAGCTCCAGCTTGCCTTTTTCAAGCATCGGGTTTATCGTCTTCTCTTCAAGGTAGCTGATCTCCACCAGAGACGGAGAGTATGTCACTTCCTTGGTCCCGTCTTTCTTTGTGCCCGTCAGCCTTCTGTCGGTGATGTTTACGCTCTCAAAGTCACCCCTTTCAAGATGTGTGCTGAACTGTGAGAACTTCACTTCTTTGACTTCAGTGCTGTCTGACAGTCCGCGGACCATCATGGAGAGCGCGAGCACGACCACAAAGATTATCAGGTATGTACCTATGCTGCGTCCGATATTCTTCAATTCTTGTTTTCCTTTCTCTATCTAAAAAGTGGCACTAAAAAAGCCTCTTCTTTTGTGTCCCGAGCACAAATTTTATCATATTGTCTCGTCAAGTTCAATCAAAAGAACACGCTTCGTTGAGTCTGTAATATGAAATTTTGGTGAAAACCTGCCTTTTGTCCTCTCGCGTTCACCGGCGAAATGATCGCTCGGCAGGACCCACAGTACTTCACTGTCGATGCAGACCATGAGGATGCTGTCTCTGGCGGCTTTTCTTACTTTGGAGTCTACAAGAAGATCCTGTATCTTTTTGCTGCCGTTCTTCATCGGAAGGTAGTCACCCTCGCGTCTTGTGCGGAGTTCGATATCTCCCAGTCTGCCCGGATACTCCCTGTTGAATTCATCAAAATCGAAGGCAGCATAAGGAGCGTCCTCATCCGGGGCGAATTCCTTTGCCATTACCACCTGCGGATAGATGGCAATGCTGTCATCCGGCAGGATGACCTCTTCTGTCGCGGAGAAGATGATCTTGTCATATTCACGGCGGGCTCTGATACCGTACGGCAGGTCTATACCCGCTGACGGATGCTCGCTGTAAATGAGACTGACTATCGCCGTTACGTTCTCGTATGTAGCGCAGGACTCCAGCCTTAAAAGGCCAAAGACCATGCTTACAACACGGCTGTTGATGGAAGGTGGATTATCCTTGAGTTTGGTGATATCCAGGACAGCCTCCTCCTTTTCGCTGTTGATGTCTACGCAGTCGATGTAGTCAGTCAGCGCGATGTCTCTCAGCAGAGTGTCATCCATATAGGCCAGACCGGCATAGCGTCTCAGGTTGTCCTTGATCTTCGGATTATAGTTCTTTTCGAGATACGGGATCAGCTCGTTTCTGATCTTGTTTCTCGTGTATGTGTTCTCATCGTTCGATTTGTCGATGTTTGGTTTCAGCTTGTTCTCTTTGATATATGCTTCGATATCCTTGCGCTCCACGTTGAGGAGCGGACGCACTATAAGATAGCCGCCCTCGGAGACTCTGACAGCCGGGATACCGGCCAGCCCGTGTGGTCCTGTCCCGCGTATCAGTCTGAAGAGTATCGTCTCCGCCTGATCATCCGCGTTATGTGCAACCGTGATCACGATCTTGTCCGTAGGCACGCCATTCTCCTCAAGTTCTGCCGCGACCTCGTCAAATATCTGGTATCTGATCTCACGGCCTGCTTCCTCATGGGAGATGCCGAGTTCCTCCGCAAGATCCTTGCATGAAGCTTCGTAGATGCGAAGGTCAAGATCAAGGCGCTCGCAGATGTCCGTCAGATGATCGGCTTCCTCGTAGGCTTCAGGTCTAAGCATGTGATTGATATGGACCGGTACCAGCACGAGATCGTACATGTCCGCGATGCTTGAGAGAGCATGCAGAAGGCACAGCGAATCAGGCCCGCCGGAAACGCCGATGATGACAGCGGAGCCTGGAGCGATGAGACCGTTATCTATGATAGTGTCGATGATATAATTCCGTTTCATACCCTTTTTATGTGCCGCTAAATCCCGAAGAATCTCTTACCGTTTTCTGTCAGGATGCGCGCGGCCTCTTCATATTCAAATCCTTTCAGGACTGCCATGCGCCGCACTATGTGCTCGATATATTCTGATCTGTTTGGACGGCCGCGCAGAGGTTCAGGTGCCATATACGGTGCGTCGGTCTCCGACAGCAGGTATTCTATAGGTACCCGTCTGACCACCTCAGCTGCCTTCTTTCCGTTTTTGAATGTGACCGGGCCGCCGAGCGAGATCGTGGCTCCGATCTTCACATATTCAAGAGCTAGCTCGGACGAGCCCGAGAAGCAGTGCATCTGAACGCGCGCGTCGGGCTCGCTTCCGCCGCCCGCGGCGGGACGGCCCGGGAACCACGACTTGCGTTCATCTGAAAATGCCCCTTCCTCTTTAAGGATGTCCATCGTCAGCTGATGCGCGTCACGCGAGTGTATCATGATAGGCATCCTGAGCTCGTTGGCCAGCCTTATCTGCTTTCTGAATAGTTCCTGCTGCTCTTCCCTGTCGTCCGTACCGTAATAGAAGTCGAGTCCTATCTCGCCAATGGCTACGGCTTTAGGATCTGCAGCCAGTTTTCTTATCTCTTCGATGTCGGTGTCTGTATATGTCGACGCGTGATCGGGATGGATCCCGACGGCAGCATAGCACCACGGATAGTCAGCCGCGTCAGCAAGCGCCTGCTTAGCCGATTCGACGCAATCTGCCACGTCAATGATGAAGGCGACCTCAGACGCCTCTATCCCGGCCGCCAGAGATCGCCGCTCTTCATCAGTGTATTTCTCGTAATTCAGATGTGTATGTGCGTCAAACAGCATTACTTAGCTCCGAGCGCGTACAGCTCCTCAAGCTCCTTGTCGATGTCGAGTCTCGGGAAGAGCATGTCGCCCTTCTCCACCTTGCATCCGTCCATCTGGTAGAACTCAAACGCATCCTCCCATACTACCGGCACGTCCGCGAGTCCCAGCTGGGCTCTCATGCGGTCTGTAGTAGTGTGCATGTAAGGCTCTATCAGTATCGAGACAATTCTCAGAGCCTCGGCGAGGTTCCTCATGACTGTGTCGAGCTCAGCCTTCTTTGTCTCATCCTTTGCGAGGACCCAAGGAGTCTTTTCATCAATGTATTTGTTTGCGCGTCTAATGAGGATCCATATCTCCTCAAGCGCCATGTTGTATTTGAACTCGTCCATGTTGGCGGCAACCTTGTCAGCAGCTGATGTCGCCAGAGCGATGAGCTCGTCGTCGATCGCGTCTCTCGTAGTCGCTGCAGGAACTTCGCCTCCGCAGTACTTGGCTATCATGGAAACAGTCCTTGAAAGCAGGTTTCCGAGGTCGTTTGCGAGATCGAAGTTCATGCGCCTCAGCATTACCTCGTTGGTGAAGCTTCCGTCCTGTCCGAATGTGTACTCACGGAGCAGGAAGTACTTCAGGGCATCGATGCCGTAACGCTCGATCAGAACTACAGGATCGATCACGTCAGCGCCCTTTGCAGCCTTTGACTTGCTGACCTTCTCTCCTCCGAGAAGCAGCCAGCCGTGGCCTCTTACCTGCTTAGGAAGCGGCAGGTCCGCGCTCATCAGCATTGCCGGCCATATGATTGAGTGGAATCTTACGATCTCCTTGCCCACCAGGTGGACGTCCGCAGGCCAGTACTTGTTGTACTTTTCAGGCTCATCAGGCCAGCCCAGCGCGGTGATATAGTTGGAGAGCGCGTCGACCCATACGTACATTACGTGCTTAGGGTCGTTAGGCACCGGGATGCCCCAGTCGAATGTGCATCTCGAAACGCAGAGATCCTCAAGGCCCTGCTCGATGAAGCTCCTCATCTCATTTCTTCTTGTCTCAGGCTCCAGGAATTCCGGATGCTCGTCATAGAGCTTCAGGATCTTGTCGGCGTAGTTGGACAACTTGAAGAAATATGCTTCCTCACTTGCCTTCTCAACAGGCCTTCCGCAATCCGGGCAGCAGCCGTTGACAAGCTGTGACTCAGTCCAGAATGCCTCGCACTCCTTGCAGTAGAGGCCTTCATAAGCGCCTTTATAGATATCGCCCTTATCGTACATCCTCTTCCAGATCTCCTGGACCCTCTTCATGTGTCTTTCCTCAGTCGTCCTGATGAAGTCATCATAAGAGATCTCCATGGTCGCCCACAGGTCCTTGATGCCCGCGACTATCTCATCGACATACTCCTGAGGAGTAACGCCCTTTTCGATAGCCTTGGTCTGGATCTTCTGACCGTGTTCATCTGTTCCAGTGAGGAACATGACGTCGTAGCCCTGCAGTCTCTTGAAGCGTGCCATGGCGTCAGCCATGACCGTGCAGTAGGTGTGTCCGATGTGCAGGTTAGCGCTTGGGTAGTAGATCGGTGTAGTGATGTAGTAAGTGCCTTTGTTCTCCATTGTCTTCCTTCTTTCCGCTCGAATGAGAGCTTCTAGTTTGCTGCGTATTCCTTCTCGTCGATGCTCCAGTCGCCGCTCTCCGGTTCTTTTTCAAACACGAATGAATCCACGAGTCTTGACGTTGCTGCCGCGAGTGCCCAGATGGCTGCGCTTATGATCAGTGCGCCGAATACGGATATCTCGATTTTCTTGTTCTTCATGTCTTTTCTCCTTTTGCAGTCCCACCCCAAAAGTCAACATTAAGATTATACCACGCATGCACGCCGATGTGCTATCATAAAGACATGAAAATGCCTGACAGAAGAAAACTGAAAAGAGGCGCTTATACAGCGGCGCAGTGGACCTGGGGCCTGCCTCAGACCATGATCGGGGCTGCCCTCTTCATGGCGCACAGAAAGAACGAGCACTTCGACTACAACGGAGCGCGTGCCACGGTATGGGATAAGGACTCCGGAGTCTCTCTCGGAAGGTATATTTTTGTGCCGCGCAGCAGAAGCGGCAAAGTGGATGATTTTCTGCTCGATCACGAGTACGGTCACACGCTCCAGTCGCTGATCCTGGGGCCGTTCTACCTCATCTTTGTCGGAGCTCCTTCCATCCTCTGGAACCGGCTCCCTCATTTCAGACGCAAAAGAAAACGGACCGGAAAGTCTTACTACTCCGCTCCGTTTGAAAGTTCAGCCAACCGCCTTGCCGCAAGAGCCGGCCACAGGCATCATCACTAATACCTGTTACCACTCAGTGCCCGCGCCTGCCGCGAGCGCTTTTTCATATATCAGTTTTGCAGCCACCAGATCCTGAGAGGCTACTCCCACTGATTCGAACACGATGATCTCATCATCGCTCTCACGCCCCTTGATACGTCCGTCCATGACGTCGCCCAGGCTTCCCTGGATGTCGCTGTCCTTTATCGTTCCATCAGCCAAAGGTATTAGAAGGTCTCCTGACTCCGAGAGCACCGCGTCCTTGAAGTCGCATATGATCTTCGAAGCGCGCGGCAGCACGGCCGGATCTAGCTCGTGCTTCTCAGGCTCGTACGTGCCGACACAGCTTATGGTGCAGCCCGGCTTGATCTTTGTCCCGTCAAACACAGGCACGGATGACGTCGTGACAGTGATCACGAGGTCTGCGTCCTCTACTGCCTGATCAGCGTTTTCCGCCGGCAGGATCTCTGCGCCGTATTGTCCGAGTTCTTCCCGCATCTTCTCGCAGAATGCCTCTAATCTCTCACGGTTGCGCGAGTATACCCAGACCTTTTCAAGTTTTCTTACGCAAAGCATCGCTTCGAGCTGCTCAGGCGCCTGTCCTCCTGTACCGATAAGCGCTCCTACCCTGCAATCCTTCTTCGCGAGTATGTCGAACGCCGCTCCTGATGCCGCGCCTGTCCTCATGCGTGTGACCGTCGATCCGTCGAGCATCGCCACTATATATCCCGTCTTTCCGTCAAGCAGAAGCACCTGGGCCGGGCACGCTTCGAGCCCCATCTCAGGGTTGTGAGGAAAAACGCTGATGATCTTCACGGCTGCCGCCGCTTCAGAAGCTGCGTAAGACGGCATAAAGAGAAATGTCCCCTCATGCGCCGGAGCCTTGATGCCCGTCCGGAGCGGCACCTCTACCGTGCCGTTTGCGATCATCCGGAATGCGGTTTTGTCGGCCTCTACGATATCTCTCATAGAGACCACACTCTTGATTTCTTTCTCGTTAAGCAGAAGCATATATCCATACCTCCGTTGTTATTATAGGAATCATTATAAAACATTTCATAGAAAAAGAGGATGGTTTTGGCCATCCTCTTCATCGTTGTTTTGATTATTCTGCTTTCTGCTTGCGGCCGATCTCAAGACCCATCCTGAACGCTTCAACGTTAGGTGCGATCAGTTTTTCCTTGGCAGCAAACTTGTGAGCAATGCCCTTTTCGATGACTTCCGCCGGAACGGCGTCAGTAGCTCCGACATAAACGCCCAGCATGATGACGTTGAGCGCTCTTGGATTGCCTATGTCGATGGACATCTGTGTTACCGGCGCCTTGATGACGTTGATGTCGTCTCTGTCGATCGGGTCAGTAACGATGGTGCTGTTCACAAACAGGTTGCCGCCCGGCTTGAGGTTGCCGATGAACTTGTGCAGCGATGGTCCGTTCATTACTACGAGGTCCTCAAGACTGTAGCTTACAGGAGCTCCGATCGGCTCGTCCGAGATAACTACGTAGCAGTTGGCCGTGCCGCCTCTCATGGCAGCTCCGTACGAAGGGAAAAACGTTACATTCAGGTCTGTTGCCTGTGATGTAGCCTCAGCGAGGAGCTTGCCCATCGTCATGACTCCCTGTCCGCCGAATCCGGCGATCATAAGATTTCTTTCCATGGTCTGCCTCCTTTACTGCTTCTTCTCTCCGCCGTCACGGAATACTCCGAGCGGATACTCTGCGAACATCTTCTCTCTGAGGAAGTCGAGCGACTTGAGCGGATCGAGTCCCCAGTTTGTAGGGCACGATGTTACGATCTCAACCATCGAGTAGCCCTTGCCTTCCATCTGATACTTGAATGCTTTCTTGATGGCGTTTCTGGCCTTGATGACATTCTGCGGTGTATCGCAACTGACTCTCTCGATATAGTATGGAGCTGTCAGCTGGTTGATGATCTCCGACATGTGCATCGGATAGCCGTGCTCTTCAGGATTACGTCCGCCAGGTGTCGTTGTCGACTTCATGCCTACGAGTGTCGTAGGAGCCATCTGTCCGCCTGTCATTCCGTAGATTCCGTTGTTGACGAATACGACTGTGAAGTTCTCGCCTCTGTTGGCAGCGGACATCGTCTCAGCGAGTCCGATAGCCGCGAGGTCGCCGTCGCCCTGATATGTGTATACCAGCGAGTCCGGCGAGGACCTCTTGATTCCTGTAGCGACAGCGCCGGCTCTTCCGTGAGCAGCGATGGTCGCGTCATGGGATACATAGAACTGTCCGAGTCCGCAGCAGCCTACTCCCTCCACTCTTACGAGCTTGTCAAGCATTCCGAGTTCTTCCGCGGCCTCTCCGATGATCTTATGGATCGTGCTGTGCATGCAGCCCGGGCAGAATCCGGATACCGCATCAGGCAGTATGCCTTTTGTCCTGGTATAGACTTTCTTTTCTTCAGCCATTACAGCACCTCCTTAATGAATTCTTCCGCGCCCTTCAGCACCTGGTCATTGGTCAGCAGCTGGCCGCCCGATCTCAGGACTTCATGGATAGGGCATCTGCCCTGTACGGCATAGTCGATGTCCCATCTCATCTGAGCAGGGATCGACATCTCTACGTCTATGATTCCCTTGACTCTGTTGAAGTCGAGGTTCTTGAACGAATCATATGGGAACGGCGAGATAGTGATCGGTCTGATCATTCCTGCCTTGACGCCCTGTTTGCGAAGCTCTCTGATGACCGCTCTGCAGATACGCGCGCTGATGCCGTAAGCCGCAAACACGATTTCCGCGTCGTCCATCATATACTCTTCGACTCTGACGTCCTTGTCCCACGTCTCATACATAGCCGCAGCTTCGATGTTGACCTTCTCCTGTCCGTCTCCTACCGAGCCCGGTCTGCAGAACGCAGCCTGTCCCAGAGGATGTCCGATAATGGCTCTCGGCAGGAATTTTGCCCTGCACTCCGCGAGCTCTTCATCTGTCTTCATAGGCGGCAGCACTACAGGCTCCATCATGGTGCCCATTACGCCGTCCGTGAGAACGAGTACCGGGTTCTGGTCTCTCTCTGCGAGGTCATATGCCTCATATACCATGTCTACACACTCCTGTACCGAATCCGGAGCGAGTACGATCATTCTGAATCCGCCGTTGCCGGATGCCTTGGTCGCCTGCAGGTAGTCCTGCTGTGCCGGCTGGATGGCTCCGATCCCCGGGCCGCCTCTCTGTACGTTGACGTAAACCATCGGGATACGTGCAGATGCGCAGTAGCTGACTCCCTCGCTGTAAAGCGAGATGCCGCATGAGCTGGATGAGCTCATCGCTCTGATTCCTGTAGAAGCAGCGCCGTACAGCATGTTGACGGAAGCGACCTCGCTCTCACCCTGTACGAATGTACCGCCCACTTCAGGGAGCCTTCTTGCCATGTACTCCGGAATCTCATTCTGCGGAGTGATAGGATAGCCTGCGAAGAAGCGGCAGCCTGCTCTTACGGCAGCCTCTGCGATCGCCTCTGTACCTTTCATGAATACTCTTTCTGCCATGTCACTCTCCTTTCTATCTCCACACTTCTATCGCGGACTCAGGGCAGATCTGTGCGCACATTGCGCATCCGATGCAGTCCTCAGGCCTTGCGGAAGTCGCGTAGAGATATCCCTTGGAATTGACTTTTTCGCCTATCTCGAGGCACTTCTTTGGGCACGAGATGACGCAGTAGGAGCATGATTTGCAGGCTTCAGTCGTGATTTCGATCCTTGCCATTTATTGTCCTCCTTCTTAAAACAATATCTTGTTATTCTAATCAACCCATGAGTACGTCAGGAAGAGATCAAGAGGCACCAGGGCCTTGTCTGTCATTGCCTGCGCCTCTTCGAAGATATCCCTTCTGACGCACGCGCTGTTGACAGTGGTGAAACCGTCGAACAGCCTGTCGATCTTTTCCAGACCATCCATGAATTCATTAACGGTAGTTGCGTATCCGAGATTCGGATTGCCGAGTATGTATATGTGGTCGAGCCTCATGGACCCGAGAATGTGCTGCATAGTGCCGTCTATGGCATCGACGCTCTTTGTCCACGGTCTGTACGGATTCACGATGTAGACAGGCACGGCATCGTCCTTGCCCAGAAGATCGCTGTATGCGCCCGCGAACTTGGCTGCCTGATGGCCACCGCCTATGTCAAGAAGCGTATAGTGATCCGAGATCAGCGAGACCCTGACGCCTCCAACCATGACCGGCGCGTCAAGATACTGATCCTGATAAATGATGTTGACGCCCCTCTTCGCGAAGTCCTGCTGCATGTCACGCGACCTGTACAGCGGCTTTGTCTGGTCGAGGTCGAAAAGATCTACCTGCTTCCCCGTTTTCTCCGCGAGTTTATTGGCTATGTTGAGGACGATCTCGCTCTTGCCCGAGCCCGCTTCGCCAATGAAAACGAAGTTCTTCTTCTCATCCATCAACTGTTCAAATGTCTTGTCTGCTTCGTAAAATAATCCCATCTTTTATAAAAAATAGCCGTCCCCTTATACCCGGAGCCGACTTCATTCTATATTACCCATTATTACAACTGTTGCGCCGGATTTCCGACACAAATATTTTATACAATTTTCGTATGACTTTTCAAGTGAATTATGTGTGAAGATTACGCTTTATGGTATCATTGGTGCATGAAAATACTCAGTATCACTGCGCAAAAGCCGCATTCCACCGGAAGCGGCACATATCTGACAGAATTGGTCCGCGCCTTTGACCGCATGGGACATAAGCAGGCGGTTGTTTGCGGGATCTACCCGGATGACGAAGTCAGTTTTCCGGAGGGAACCGGCTGCTATCCTGTTTTCTTTACAGAGAAACACGAAGCTGATCTGCTTACCGCGCCTTGTAAGGCTGCAGGCCCGCGTTTTGATTCGCTGCCTTTCCCTATAGTCGGGATGTCGGATATAATGCCGTACGAGTCTACCAGGTACCGCGATCTCACGCCTGAGATGATATCGCAGTTTGAAGACGCGTTCATGGCTGCGGTCAAACGCGCTGTCGAAGATCTCGATCCTGATATTATCATCTGCCATCATCTGTTCTTACTGGCGGCTCTTGTCAGGAAGCACTTCCCGGAAAGATGCGTCATAGGCATTTCGCACGGGACGGATCTGAGGCAGATGGTGAATTGTGACAACCTGCGCGAACTTGTCAGGCCTCAGATAGCGAAGCTGGATATGGCGCTGGCCCTTCACGAGGAGCAGCGTGTTCAGATCATGGAGCTGTTTGGCCTTGATGAGTCAAAGGTTGCTGTGATAGGGAGCGGTTACAACGACGGGCTGTTCAATACAGAAGGCCGCGTTGAAAGAAAGCCGGGTGATCCTGTAAGGATATGCTATGCCGGCAAGATAAGCAGGCCTAAGGGCGTGCCCGAAATGCTGAAAGCTCTTGCGGCGATTGTCGGCGATAACAGCGTGCCGCCATTCGAACTAACGATGGCTGGCGGCTGTCAGGATGATGTTTTGAAAGATTCGCTTGCGGAACTGCCTGATTATGTGACATGGCTCGGGCAGATCCCGCAGCCCTCCCTGGCGGAGCTGCTGCGCCGGACGGACATCTTTGTCCTTCCGTCGTACTTCGAAGGCCTGCCGCTCGTCCTCATAGAAGCCATGGCGTCCGGCGCGGTGCCTGTCAGCACCGATCTGCCCGGCGTGAGGCCATGGATCAGCGCAAATGTCGGCCGTCCGAACGTCATCTATGCAGACATGCCTGAGATGAAAAGCATCGACGAACCTACAGATGCCGGCCGCGATGCTTTCACGATCGCCCTTTCCGCCGTCCTCAAAAATGCCATACTCGGCTTTGAGTCCGGCGTCCTGCCGGGTGTCCTTCCGGACACCTCGGCCATTACCTGGGACGGTGTTGCCCGCCGCCTGGTGTCACTGGCAGCATCAGACTTATAAAAAAATACAGACCCGCAAAGGTCTGATAAAACATAAAAGGATAAAATATAAATGTCTAAGAAATTTACATTCTATCCTCAGGGCGTATGCTCGATGATGATCGAGATAGAGCTCGACGGAGAAACAATAAAGGACGTCATCTTCACCGGAGGCTGCAACGGTAATCTTAACGGCATCTCCAAATTAATAAAGGGCATGAACGCCCGCGACGTAATCGAGAAGCTTGAGGGCACCAGATGCGGCGTGAATGAGACGTCCTGCCCTGATCAGCTCAGCAAGGCTCTCAGGCAGGCGCTCGATCAAGCCGGTCTATAGGCTCTCCTTGTGACTTTTGTATTCACCGTAGGTGAAGAAGACCAGGCCGATCCAGATGACAGCGAAAGACAAAAGCTGCACTCTGTCGATCGGCTCTTTATATACAAAGATCCCCAGAAGCAGTGTGATTGACGGACTTATGTACTGGGTCAGTCCGATGATGAAGAGTGACACCTTCTTTGCTGCGCTGCCAAAGAGCGCTATAGGTATCAGGGTAACGAGGCCGCTCAGGAACATCAGGGCGTACTTGCCCGGGACTCCCAGGCTGAGAGCGCCTATGCCCTTCGTTTCTATCACTAAAATGCCTATCACCGCGAACACGGCGTAGAACATGGTCTCATATACAAGTTCTACCAGCGGCGGATTCTTGCTGGACTTTTTGATGGCTGAATAGGTCGCCCATGTGAATGCCAGTCCAAGGGCTACTCCCGGCAGCTGCCCGTAGTGTATGAGCATCACGATCAGCGCGACAGCCGCAAACACCACAGCAGTCAGGTTGTATCTGGTGAACTTCTCTTTGAATATGACTACTCCGAATAGGCAGATCACGATAGGCTCCAGATAGTAACCGATGGATGACTGTATCATATGGCCCGTGGTCATGGCCCAGATATATATGCTCCAGTTGGCTGTGAGAAGCGCTCCCGCTATCAGATACCTCACGACCGCCCCCTTCTCTTTCAGAGGCGTCCATATCTCCTCTTTCGTGTATCTCAGTCTCGCGGCGATATACGAATAGATGAACATGGTCGTCATCCTGTAAAGGATGATGATCCACGACGGTATAGGGACCAGCGCCTGCCAGTATGCCGGCAGAAATCCCCATATCAATTGAGAGGCCAGCACGCATATAAGGCCTATCTTGTAGTCTCTGTTATTGTTATCTGGAACGTTTCTCTCTTCGTCCACTTCTCTATTTTCCCTACAGTCCCAGTTCCTCTTCGACCAGTCTGGTCGCTATCCTTATGCAGTCAGCGCAGGATGTGAACGCCTTGCCGCCGTTGCCCGTTTTTATGTCTTTGCAGATCAAGGCCTTTGCCTGCTCAACGAACTTCTTCTGCATTATGCCCGCGATCCTGGTGGTCTTTGCCTTGGTCTGTCCGGCCCTTTCCGTGTTTCCGTCGCTGTGTACGAGCCCCGCGATCATCGCTGCCCCACTTATGGCTCCGCATACTCCCTGCGTTGTTCCCATGCCGGCGCCGAATCCCTCGCCCATTCTGTAGAGCAGCGATTCATCGATGCCGACCTCATCCGCAAATACGCATGCCACCGCCTGGCAGCAGTTATATCCGTTTCTGTGTTTTGCTACAGCAAGTTCCGCTCTGTCCATTTCATTGCCTCCTGTCAAACTTTCTGTGTCCAATGGCAATAATACCACAAAAACCTGCAACACTTTGCTCTTTTTAAGCTACTATATATACGAGAGCTCTCAAACAGCGGTACTCACCGATCTCAATGAGGAAAAGCCAATGAATGAAAAACTTGTGAATGAAGCGATATCCGGCAGTAAAGAAGCGTTCTGCACGCTTTACGGCCAGTATAAGGACAAGCTGTATCGCTATGCGCTGTACAAGCTTGGAGACCCGGACGATGCCGAGGACGCCGTAAGTGAATGTGTTCTGGCTGCATGGAAGAGCATCGGAAGTCTCAGGAGCGCGGAAGCTTTCAGTTCGTGGATCTTCAGGATACTGTCGAACTGCTGCGCGTCACGCATCAGGACACTGGTCGCCGCGCGCGACAATCTTGAGCGCGTATACAACGAAGGCCCAGGCAGCGCGGCAAGCATCTCAGCGCCTGCCTCCCTTTCGGTCGAGCTGGCAGAAGCACTGTCGCAGCTCAAGGAGGAAGAGCGGGACGTGGTACTTCTGAGCATCATAGGCGGTCTGAACAGCAATGAAGTTGCGGACCTCACCGGCCTCAGTCCGGGCGGCGTCCGGTCCAAGCTGTCCAGAAGCCTTGCGAAGATGCGGGAGTTCTTATCTTAAGGAGAAAAGAAATGAGTAAAGATCGTGATTATATAAAAGCAATGTTCGACAGTGATGGCATCAAAGCCCCGGAGAGCCTTTCCGAGGAGAACATGCTGGCGATGCTCGAGGCGGCTGAAACGGCTGAGGCGCAAGAAACTGAACAGCAGGCTAAATGGGAGCCTGCGAAACCGGCGGCTGAGAAGGATCGCGCGTCGTGGAAGCCTTACTTAAGCAGATGGGCGGCAGTCGCGGCGGCAGCGGTGATCGCTCTCTTTGGTATCAGCGGACTCTTCGATATCCTGGGTCCGGCGCCTGACACATCGGCTGTGGGCGATGAACTCTACACATTCAGGAGTGCGCGGGAGATCGATAAGGTCCTCAGGAGCATGGATACGGGTATCAGTTTCGGAAGCCTGAGACCGGGCAGCAGCATGGATACCGGCACGGAATTGGAATTGCTTGACGGCGACATGGCAGAGTCCGCGGAAGCTCCGGCTGAGAGCGCCGAAAAAGCCGCCGGATCAGAGACATCATCTGCGACAGGCTCCGCGAACCACTCTGAAACATACCTGCAGGTAGAAGATGTGGATGAAGCGGACATCGTCAAGACCGATGGCAAGTATATCTACTATGTCAATACAGACAGAGAGGTCGTGATCCTCGAAGCAAAAGACGGCAAGACCAAAAAACTTTCAACTATAGGAAACAGCGGCGTCGAGAACTACATCCATGACATTTATCTGAAGGGCGACAAGCTGATCACCGTCGGAAAATACTATAAGAGCGGCAGCGACGAAGGCACATCCGGCATAGTAGTTTATGACATAAGCGACAGGACCGATCCTGAAGTCCTCTACGACTTCAGCCAGACCGGCGACATACTTTCCAGCCGCATGGTAGGCAACTATGTCTACCTCGTGACCAACGACTGGGTACACAAGGGCAAACGCAGCGTGCCTCTGTGCGGAACGTACGATTCCTTAAAAAGCATTGACATCAGTGATATCTGCTGCATGCCGGAGCCGCACACGACATCGTACATCGTGCTGAGTGCCATAGACGTATCATCCGGCACCAGTGGAAAGAACAGGACAAAGGCCGTGCTCGGAGCCAGCAATGAGATCTACTGCAACGACCACGATCTCTATGTCACATCGGCAGAGTATGACAGTGAGACAGGCACGTACTACACAAGGATAGTCAGAGCAGCCCTCAGCGGTACAGATGTGAGGTTCGATAAAACAGCAAGAGTCCGCGGTTACGCTGTCAACCAGTTCGCGATGGATGAGAAAGACGGATACTTCCGCATTGCCACGACATCCGAGCGTGACGGCATGGATGTGAACAACCTCTTCGTGCTCGACTCAGACCTCAAGGAAGCCGGCAGTGTCACGGGCTTTGCCCGCAACGAGAGCATCAAGTCTGTCCGCTACTTTGGAGACAGGGCTTACGTCATCACCTACAAGGCGATCGATCCGCTCTTCATAATCGACCTCTCGGACCCGAAAGACCCTGAGATCGAAGGCGAGGTAATGATAGACGGCTTCTCCACCCTGCTGGTACCTGTCAGCGAAAGCAGACTGCTTGGCATCGGTCACGCGACCGGTGACAACGGCTACGGCGGCGAGTTTGCAAATGGACTCAAAATAGTTCTCTTCGATATCTCCGATCCGTCTGAGCCTAAGGTCCTGGACAGCAAAGAATTCGAGGATATGTCAAGCTTCGCTCAGAGCGACCACCACGCCCTTACCATCAACAAGGAAGACGGCTGGTTCGCGGTACCATACGAGATCTACCGCTATAATGAGTGGCCTGATGGCGATGACGTCATAATCGAGGACAACGCAGAAGCGCCATCCGCATCATTGGACAGCGAAGATACCGAGATAGTAGAAGATGAACCATTCGTGGAAGAAATGCACGAGGCCGGCATACTGGTCTTTACGGCAGATGACAAGTTCGGCTCCGTCGATCAGCACAAGCTGGACGCGACGCAGCTCTTCAGGAGCGTATACATCGGCGAGTGGATATACGCGCTCGACGCTAAAGGCGAAGTCTGCAGCTTCAAGCCGGTACTTTAAAGACACATGCGGGGCCGGGCGGCCCCGCTTTTATTTGCATTAAAACGCGTCTGCCAGTAGAATAATTGGAGTATGGCTTACGACGGTATCATTACATATGCTGAGGCAAAGGAATTAAGAGAACGCATCGTGCCGGGCAAGATAGAAAAGGTCTATCAGCCCGGTCCCGAGGATCTTTTGGTGCACATCCACACACAACGCGGGAATGTGCGTCTTTTTGTTTCCTGCAACAGCCAGTCTGCGCGCGTCTGCCTGACAGAGGGTTCTTACACTAACCCCGATCAGCCTCCTACCTTCTGCATGCTTCTGAGAAAGCATCTGCAGGGCGGGCGGATCACGGACGTGAGGCAGAAAGATGCCGAACGCATCATGGAGATAGACATCGAGGCCCAGAACGAGCTCGGTTTCTCCGTATGCCGCAGGCTCATAGTCGAGATAATGTCCAAGCACAGCAACATAGTGCTGGTGGATCTCGAGACAGGCAAGATCATAGACGCCATCAAGCGCATATCGATAGACGTCAACAGATACCGCCAGCTGCTTCCGGGCGTGGTGTACAAGTATCCGCCGGCCCAGGACAAGCTGCCGTTCAATGAAGTGACTGCGGAGAGTGAGCTGCCTCACGACGACCGCGCTCTTATGGCGCGCATAGCAGGCATCTCCCCTGCCATCAGCCGCGAGATAGCAGAGGACCCGGGACGCAGGCTCTCTGAGATACTGGCATCGGTAGAAGACGGAAGCGCCAGAGCGCGCGTATACATCGACGAAAAGGATATACCGCGCGAATTTCATATCACCGGTCTCTCCGAGTTTGAAGGACTTGAGTGCAGACTCTTCGATACCCTCTCGGAATGTGTGGATTTCTATTATTCCAACCGCGAGCAATCAAATCTTGTCCGCCAGAAATCCCAGCCTCTTCTGAAGTCGGTGCAGGCATCGCTAAGCAAGGCACTTCTGAAAAAGAAAAAGCTATCCGAGGACCTTCTTGCTGCGGAAAACTCCGATAAGTACAGGCTCTACGGCGAGCTTCTTACCGCTAATCTGCATCTGATAAAGCCGGGAGACCGCAAGGTGACCGTCACCAACTATTACGACGGCAGCGAGATCACCATACCTCTCGATGAGAAGATCTCCGCTTCAGCCAACTCCCAGAGATACTTCAAAAAGTACTCCAAGGCAAGGACCGCCATCCACGAGAAACAGGCCCAGCTTGAGGACAACGAGAAAGACATACAGTACCTGGAGTCCGTGATACAGAACATCGAAGCTGCGGACAATGTTCCCCTGCTCGATTCCATCAGGGATGAGCTGGAGCAGACAGGATATGTGAGAAGACGCCAGAAGGCTGCCCAGAGAAAGAAAAAAGGCGCAGGGCCTGAACCTCTAAAGTACACTCTGAGCGACGGTACTCAGGTTTTGGTTGGCCGAAACAACATAGAGAACGACTGGCTTACAATGAAATTCGCCTCAAAGACCGACGTCTGGATGCATACAAAGGACATACCGGGCTCACACGTTATAGTCAGACTGGATGACGGACGCAACGTGAACGATCTGCCGGCAAAACTCATATATGAAGCCGCGTCAATAGCCGCGTACCACAGCAAGGCAGGCAGCGGAGACAACGTCCCTGTTGATTATGTTCCTGTGAGATACGTGAAAAAACCTAATGGCTCAAAGCCGGGCATGGTCATCTTTACCCATAACCAGACAGTTTACGTTAAACCGCAGCTGCCAAAATAATACTGTTATTTTTAATAGAAAAGCGATACAATAGTCGTGCGCGGTCTGTTAGCTCAGCTGGGAGAGCGCATGGGTCACAACCATGATGTCGAGGGTTCGAGCCCCCCACAGACCACCAGAAAAAGCCGGTACCTCCGCGATCGGAAGTGCCGGCTCGCTTTATAAGTACAGGAAGTGACATCCAAGGTGAAAAAAAGCATCTATTTTCTGATCGGGGCCTTCGTGATAGTGCTTGATCAGATAACCAAATACTTGGTAAGAGCCAACATGCAGCCCGGCGACCGCATCCCGGTCATCGGTAACTGGATGAGCATTTACTATGTTCAGAACACGGGAACGGCCTTCAGCATGTTTTCAGGGAACCGCTTTGTCACCATCTTTCTGACCTCGGTGCTCATCATCTGCTGCATAGTGTTCATCGTGAAGGAAGGCTCAAAAAAGGTCAGCCTCATCCCGGTGCTGTTTACCTTTGTCGCAGCAGGCGGCATCTCAAACATGATAGACCGTCTCACGCTGGGCTATGTCACTGACATGATAAGCTGCGGAAGGTTTGCGGTATTCAACGTAGCGGACATAGGCGTCACCTGCGGCTGCATCCTCACCATGATAGCTCTGGTAGTGCTGTACAAGGATGAGGAAGAAAACGGAGGGGGCAAAGCTTGATGAGTGATTACATCCTTACCGTGACTGCCTCATCAGAAGACGCAGGCAGCAGGCTCGACGCCTTCATCGGATATAACACGGATGAGCTCTCAAGGAGCTACGCCGTCAGGCTGATAGAAAAAGGCCTGGTGAGCGTTAACGGCAAGGCCGTCACCTCCAAGAAGCACGCGGTCGCGGACGGCGATGTCATCACCATCGAGATGCCTGAGCCTGAAGTTCTTGAGATAAAGGCCGAGGACATCCCTCTTGAGATTGTCTATGAGGACGATGACGTCGCTGTGATCAACAAGCCCCGCGGCATGGTGGTGCATCCGGGTCCGGGCAATCATTCCGGCACGCTGGTAAATGCCATCATGTATCATATGGGAGGCTCCCTCTCATCCATCAACGGTGTGATACGCCCGGGGATAGTCCACAGGATAGACAAGGATACCAGCGGTCTTCTGATGATAGCAAAGAACGACAAGGCACATGAGTCTCTTGCCGCTCAGCTTAAAGAACACAGCGTCACCAGGGAATACACCGCTCTGGTGTATGACAACATCAAAGAGGACGAACTGACCATAGACGAGCCTATAGGCCGTGATGAAAGAAACCGCATGAGAAACGCCGTGAACGGCGCGTCCGCAAGGAACGCGGTCACACATATAAGGGTGCTGGAGCGCTTCAGCAGATACACGCTTGTCAAAGCGATACTCGAGACCGGCAGGACTCACCAGATCAGAGTCCACATGGCATACTTGCATCATCCTCTGGTCGGAGATGAACTGTACGGACCACGCAGACAGTCTTCAAAAGTCGAGGGCATCGCGGTCAGCGGTCAGCTGCTCCACGCGGGGACACTAGGCTTCGTCCACCCTTCTACCGGTGAGTACATGGAATTCCACTCAGATCTTCCGGAAGTATTTGAGCAGGTGCTCGCAAAACTTCGCAAGGATCAATAAACAAGAGCATATAAAGAGGTGTGTATGCACAGACAGGCTGTTCGCCGAACTGCCTGCCGGTGTATACACACCTCTTATTATTGATATTCAGTTTTTATTCTACTGTCTCGTCCTGATTGAAATCGAACTCCACGTCGCTTTCCTCCGGAGCTGTTGCCGGCTTTGGTGCCGGTTCAGGCTGTTTCTCGACTACGTCGAAATCGACGGTCCTGGCCTGACGAGCCTCGTCTGTACGCGCGTCGCCTGCGCCGAACGGTCCGTAGTAGCTGTACTGGCTGCTGAATCCCGTAATGCAGTAGAAGACAGGTGCAAGGAACGTATATCCCCATGCCCAGCTCTCAGCCTGGCCATAAGCCTTTGCTGTGGCTTTTCCCATCTGGTATGCAAAATAGAAATACATGAACCAGCCTACGATCGGAACGATTACGATGAACAGTCTTACCCAGTACCATGGGTTGTTCATTACCTTTTCGCAGAGCTTATACTGGTTATAGAACGGTATGAATCCGATCCACCCGGGCTCGCCTGCCTTCTCAAACATCTTCCAGAGGCCTACGGCCATGATGATATACCATATGCCGGAACCGCTTGAAGACGCTCCCGAGTTTTCAGATGCGTATGATAATAATTGTTCCATTTCTTTTCTCCTTTTCTTTTGATTGTCTTTTATTTGAAACTATTCGAATTCGTTTTCCATGATGCGCCTGACTTCTTCCTTGTCAGCCTCGCGCTGAGCTTCGAGCTTCTCATAGTCGCTTACCTGCTTGTCAAGCAGTGCCTCTCCGAGTGCCTTTGCGCCGCTGACCAGGAGCGCGCCTCCCGCAACGCCGTACGCAACGATCTTAAGCAGGGTACCGCCAAGGTCTCCGCCGGCACTGTTTCTTATATTATCTATACCTGTTTTATTACTTGCCATATCAGTCCCTCCTTAGAGAAATAATTATAGCATATATCAGCGCAGTTCATAAACATCTGTCCTGCGTGCTGTAAGAAGCGGCAGTTTCTGTCTTACTTCATCTACATAATCAAGGTCTATCTCTGTCACGGCATGGCCTTCTTTTTCATCCATCTGCATGATCACCCTTCCCCACGGATCGGTGATTATGGAGTGTCCGTACGCAAGGTAACCCGCGTTTTTATCCTGAGCTGTCGCCGTACCTACCATGTAGACCTGGTTCTCTATCGCTCTCTGCCTAAACGCTGTCTCCCAGTGAGCCGGGCCTGTCGTCATGTTGAACGAGGCCGGATTGAATATGACCTTTGCTCCCGCAAGCGCAGGTATGCGGCTGCTCTCAGGGAATCTGATGTCAAAGCAGATATTGACCGCCATAGGACACCACTCGGTTTCGAAGGTGTCAAAGCTGTTGCCGGCCGAGAGTGTGTCGGATTCCCTGAACACCTGCTCCCCGGTAACGAAGATGTCAAAGAGATGCACCTTGCGGTGCTTGCCTATCTGTCTGCCCTCTCTGTCGAAGACATAGCATGTGTTATACACCTTGCCGTCTTCGCCGAGTTCAGGGATCGATCCGCCAACCATGTACACATGATTCTTGCGCGCTATGGTAGAGAGAGCCAGCCAGCTGTCTCCCTGCTCGGGTTCTGCGTTGACCGGGAAGAGTTCCGTCTGATACGGGCAGTTCCATATCTCAGGCAGGCTGATGATATCCGCCTCATCAGCAATACCGGTGGCTATGAGTTCCGCCAGCTTCTCTATGTTTTCGTATTTATCTTCTCTGACCTTCAGCTGAAGGCTTGCGATCTTTATCTTGCTCATATCTTCCACCCGTTACCTACAGGAATGAGATGATGGCCGTGCCTGCCAGCATCAGCAGCATGCCCGTTACCTTCCTGACCGTCACCGGCTTTTTTTCTATGCCGAGGAACCCCGCCGCGTCTATCGCAAGACCGGCTGCCATCATGCCTATGAGGTTCATTATCGTATTGAGGCCCGTCCCAAGTACAGGCGCGACTGCCGCATTGCCGCTGACCACGGTGAGCGCAAAGATTCCTCCGGTGATCATCCACGGTCTGAAGTCCGGACGCTTACCATTCGTCTGATCGAATATGCCGTCCCTGCCTTTTATCAATGTAAGCGCCGCTACTACTGTTATGGTGGAAAGTATCGCGACAGACATTGACACTATCGTCGCCTTGCTGACCGATCCTATCACTACACGGAGAGTCCCGTTCACGGCTATCTGCGTCGAGCAAGCTACCCCGTCGATGAACGCGAGTATCGCAAATAGCAACGGCAGCGATCTTTTGCCGCCTTTTGGAGCTTTCTCCTGTGTCACGAGTATCATGCCGGCCATTACAAACACGGCTCCGGCAAGCCTTGTAAGCGACATGCTGACTTTATCCGCTCCGAACAGCGCGAAGTGATCTATAACCAGGCCTGTCACGATCTGTCCGAAGTTCAATATCATGACGTTCCCTGCCGCGCCGAGCTTAGGCACACAGACGATGTTTAGCGTGACTATGATTATCGCGCAGACTCCCCCAAGCCATATCCACGGCGGATTCTGCGCGATCTCTCTCACAGGTATGAAAAACCTGTGCTCAGTTATGATAATAAATGCTGCAAGGAGCAGCCATGCCACGGAAAAATTGATCCCGGCTGTTATGAACGGGGATCTGAAGAACCTGCGGGCTTCCGTATTGATGCTTGCCTGCACCGTCGACGCTATACCGGCGATCAGGCCTATCAGCACAGCCAGCATGATTCTCTATTTCCCTATCCAGCTCTCGTCGGACGGGTTATCCCTGAAAGCTTTCAGCCTTGAGATGTCGTCCGGCGATATGTATCCGTTGTCTGCCGCAGCCGCGATCACCTCATCGAAGTTGGTAAGCGATACCCACTCGATGCCGGCCTCCGCCATGCGGTCTATGCCCTTCTTCATGCCGTATGTCATGATCGAGATGACACCCAGAACCTCGGCTCCGGCCTCTCTCAGTACATTGACTGTCTCGATGCAGCTTCCGCCTGTAGAGATGAGATCCTCTACGACCACTACCTTCTGGCCTTTCTCGAGCCTACCCTCTATCTGGTTGCCCCTGCCGTGATCCTTGGCTCCGGATCTTACATATCCCATCGGAAGCCCCATCAGATGTGCCGTAATCGCGGCATGAGCTATGCCTGCCGTAGCGGTGCCCATCAGGACTTCTGCGTCCGGAAATACTTCTTTGATAGTTGCAGCCAGCGATTCCTCTACATCCGTTCTCACATCAGGCGCGGTAAGCGTCAGCCTGTTGTCGCAGTAGATAGGGCTCTTGATGCCGCTCGCCCATGTAAAAGGATCCTCCGGTCTGAGGAATACGGCCCCGATCCTGAGAAGATCCTCTGCTATAAGTCTTTTGATTTCTTTCTTGCTCATACCTTTATCCCTGCAGGAACTCTTCCTTGCATCTCACATAAGCGTCTATAGGTCTTTCTGCAGCAGTTATAGGCCTGCCCACTACGATGTAGTCGGACCCGGCCTCCCTTGCCCTGGCAGGAGTCATGACTCTCTTCTGGTCATCGGAGGCACTGTCCTCGAATCTGATGCCCGGTGTGACCGTGATGAAGTCATCTCCGCAGGCAGCGTGTATGTCCGCCGCTTCGAAAGCCGAGCATACGACTCCGTCGAGTCCCGCGGCCTTCGCGTTGAGAGCGTACTGCCTTACCACGTCAGCCATCGGCTTGTCTATGAGGAGCTCGTCGCGGAGCGTTGCCTGATCGGTCGATGTCAGCTGCGTGACTGCGATCAGCTTAGGCTTGTCGGCATACCTTGCTGCGCCCAGCATGAGGCCTTCTTTTGCGGCCTTCATCATCTCGATGCCGCCGCCTGCATGGACATTCACCATATCCACGCCGTATTCGCCCAGCACCTGCATCGTCTTTTTGACCGTATTAGGGATGTCGTGCAGCTTGAGATCGAGGAACACCTTGTGTCCCCTCTCCTTCAGCTTTTTGATGAGTTCAGGGCCTGCGGCATAGAATGCCTCCATGCCTATCTTGACGTAAGGCCTGCCTGCTCCGATGCTTATGTCATCACAGCTCACTACCTCATCTCTGATCCTGGTAAGTCTATCCAGGAATTTGATCGTCTCATCTGCGCTCTTGAAATCGCATGCTATTATTACATCTTTAGCCATGACGTCCACCTCTCCCTGCGTGTCAGTGTTTTTGTCTGTTCTTTTATTATATGTTCTTTGCCGGTCATGCGCTACAGAATTGTTTGCCCGCTTCCTATTTCATCAGCTTGCTTATTCCGTATTTTTCCATGGCGGCCGGAAGATCCCTTACGATGTCCCTGCAGATGAACGGATCCACCAGATTCGCGGCTCCTACCTCAACTGCCGCGGCTCCTGCCATCATCATCTCCAGCACGTCCTCCGCGGAACTCACCCCGCCCATTCCTATGACTGGGATATTGACCGCTTTTGCCGTCTGATACACCATGCGGAGAGCCACCGGGAACACGGCAGGTCCGGAAAGACCGCCGGTCACATTAGCCAGTACAGGCCTCTTGGTCTTGAGGTCTATCCTCATGCCCATCAGCGTGTTTATGAGGCTGACCGCGTCCGCGCCTTCCGTCTCGCAAGCCTTTGCTATCTCGGTGATGTCCGTCACATTAGGTGAGAGCTTAATGATAATAGGTTTGTCCGTCATCCATCGCACGGCTCTTACGACCTCCGCTGCGGAGCCCGGATCCGTGCCGAAACTCATGCCGCCTCCGTGGACATTAGGGCAGCTTATATTGATCTCGTACCAGCCTATCATGTTCGAAACAGGCGACCTGTCGAATCTTTTTACTACCTCAGCGTACTCTTCAGGCGAGAAGCCGCTCACGTTGGCCATCACAGGCTTGTGGAAGAGTCCTGCCAGCCTCGGGAGTTCTTCCCTTATGACCGTATCAACTCCCGGGTTCTGAAGTCCCACCGCATTGAGCATGCCGGACGGACACTCAGCTATACGCGGTGTCTCGTTGCCGAACCTCGGGTTCAGTGTAGTGCCCTTGAACGAGAAAGTCCCCAGGCAATTTATATCGTAAAGCACTCCGAACTCATAACCATAACCGAATGTGCCTGAAGCCGGTATTACCGGGTTGTCGAGCGTTATGCCGCAGAGATCCACTCTTGTATCTACCATAGCAGTTCCTCCGTTCTGAGCACCGGCCCGTCTTTGCATATCCTCTTGTATCCGTCCTTGGTTTTCATGCTGCAGCCCATGCAGGCGCCGAATCCACAGCCCATGCGCTCCTCAAAGCTCATCTGGCCGCTTATACCGGCCTCCTTATATACCTTATCATATACGGCTCTCAGCATAGGTTCAGGACCGCATGTGAAGAAATGCGAGAATGTCTCGCCCTGAGCTATCAGCTCATCAAAGGCATCTGTCACAAAGCCGTTCACGCCTTCACTGCCGTCCGCGGTCGCGACTATGACACGCGCGCCTATCGCTTTGAACTCATCCACAAGGAACATCTCTTCCCTATTGTTGAAGCCGAGTATGACCGTCGGCTTAGGATCGATCAGTCTGGCGGTCAGATAAAGCGGCGGTATGCCGACTCCTCCGCCTATCAGCAGCGGTCTGTCTCCTGCGTCGCTCCTGCTGTATCCGTTTCCGAGGCCGGTAAGCACGTCAAGCTGATGTCCGTAAGGCAGACGTGTCATCTCATCGGTCCCGTGTCCCAGCACCTTGTAAATAATGGTTATGGAGTCACGGCTCAGATCGCAGATGCTGATAGGCCGGCGCAGAAAATGCCCGTCCAGTTTGATGTTGATGAACTGGCCCGGCGCCGTTATGCCCCTCACCTCGCCCTCAAGCTTCATAAGCCATGTCGTGGGCGTGAGCCTTCTGTTCTCAATTACAGTGTAGATATCCTGTTTCATACCTTCTTCTTTCTTTCCTACCAGGCGGCACTGTATGCTATCTTGCCGCCGCATACCGTAAGATAATTGCGTCCCATGACCCGCCATCCTTCGAAAGGCGTCGCCTTGCCCATCGAAAGCAGCTCTTCTTTTTCTATCGTCCACTCTTCGGTCAGATCCCAGACCGAGTAATCATTTCCAAGCGGTATACCGAAGCGTCTGCGCGGGTTATATACAAGCAGCTGTTCCAGCCTGTCCATCGTGATGATGCCAGGCATCACCAGATATGTGTATACAAGCGGGAAAGCTGTCTCTATTCCGACTATTCCGAACGCTGACTTCTCGAGTCCGCGTGACTTTTCTTCCACCGAATGAGGAGCATGGTCTGTCGCTAGACAGTCGATGGTTCCGTCGATTATTCCCTCCAGCAGAGCTTCCCTGTCGGATGCGTCACGTAGCGGCGGATTCATCTTCCACTTCCCGTCCTCTTTCAGCATGCTGTCATCCAGAAGCAGGTAGTGAGGCCCTGTCTCGCAGGTCACATCCACCCCGCTCTTTTTTGCATCTCTTATGATACTGACGCTCTCCTTTGTCGAGATGTGGCAGACATGATAGGCGCAGCCCGTTTCATCGGCAAGTTTGAGGTCTCGCTCTATCTGGCGCCATTCGGATTCCGAGCAAATGCCCCTGTGTCCGTGGTCTGCAGCGTACTTTCCGTCATGGATATATCCGCCTTTAAGAAGACTGTTGACCTCGCAGTGAGCCGTGATGATCTTGCCGAGTGACTTCGCCTTCAGCATGGCCTCCCTCATCATGTCATCCGACTGTACGCCGTGCCCGTCATCTGAGAACGAGATGCAGTCGTCTGCCATACTGGTCAGGTCAGAGAGCTGCTCGCCCTTCTGTCCGACGGTGATGGCCGCGTACGGATAAACGTGTATGCAGGCATCCCTGTCGATTATGTCCTGCTGCATCTTCAGATGCTCCGGAGAGTCGGATACCGGATCAAGATTCGGCATGGTGCAGACAGCTGTATAGCCGCCCCGGGCCGCTGCCTTTGAGCCAGTCCCTATCGTTTCCTTATACGAAAAACCCGGCTCTCTGAAGTGTACGTGCACATCACAAAAACCGGGCAGTATTGTATACGTTGATGAAAAGCCTATGCCTGCTTCGCGCAGGACTTTTGTGTCTATCGTAGGGCTGAAAGTCAGTTCTGTCGAGCCTGTTCTGTCCATGAGCTGCCTCCTTCGTATTTATTAAAGTTTATCACGAAACTGAAGGAGTTATCAATGAGAGCAGACCTATGCAGAAGCTTTAACCGGTGATTTTTATCAGTAAGAGGCGCCCGTCTTTTACAGTGATCTCTGCGGTTTTTCCCGGCAGCGGTTCATTGCTTGTAGCGTACTGATAGTCAGGTCCTATCACGGCGCCTTCGATCTCGAATTTCGCGTTTCTTATCGTCACTCCGCGCGCGTCGCCTTCCATCGCTACCAGTGAGAAAAACGGAAAGCTGTCATCCACTTCCGCCATCGATGACACTATCTCTATCTCAGAGTGATCATCGATGATGATGCCATGGCAGCCCCGGTTCTCAAGGCTCGTGAGTATGTATGCGTTGACCAGGGTGTGATCCAGTCTGGAGCCGATGGCTCCGAGAAGCAAAAATTCCTTGCAGCCGCGCTTCATGCCCTCGCGCATCGCATAGACCGTATCCGTGTCGTCCTTGGCTACCGGAAGGGTTATGGTCTCCACATCCAGATGCGGATCATCATATGAATCAAAATCGCCCACTATAAGCGACGGCTTTGCACCAAGCCCTTCCATGTGGCTGAGTCCGCTGTCACAGTAAATGACATAGTCATCACCGCGCAGATATGAGCGAGCCCTTTTATAGTCACTTATTTTTGCCCCGCCGACTATAACGCATCTCAATGTTATGTCCCCCTATGCCTCATGGACCAGTTTACCGTTCATGTCCTCGATGTCGATCGCCATGACGAGCGTCCTCGGAGCGTCCTTGGATACTTCCTTTTCGACATACTCCTGCGGACACGGGAACTTGTCGCAGAGAAGCCTGCTGATCCTGATGACCTCATCCTGTTCTTCTATCAGCTCTGTCTTGCCAAAGACTATGACGCTCTTGACGTACTTGGCCCAGTCGCCTTCGACCTGATAATCCTGACCGAATACGCAGTATGAAACTTTCGGATCCCTCCTGACAGCATCGACCCTGTGTCCGAAGTTGGCTCCGTGGATATATATCCTGTTTGCCTCTTCATCGTAGTAATGATTGATCGGAAATCCATACGGATACCCGTCATCGCCCTGCACCGACATGACTCCTCTGGTCTCTGTCTTAAGCAGATCGATCATCTCTTCATGGCTCAGAGCCTGCGGGCTCCTTCTCATTTCTCTGAACATATTTCCCCCTATCTTGAAGTTATCATCTCTTCAAGTTCAGAAGTGCTGAACTTGTAAGCCGAATTGCAGAAATAACACTTTACCTCTATTTCTTCACCGTCATTTATCATCTCTTTCAGGTCTTCGGTGCTGATGGTAGCGAGCGCCTCGGCAACCTTCTCCTTTGAACATCCGCAATAATACCTGACAGGCTGTTTTTCTGTGATCTTAAGATCCAGGTCTTTCAGGTAATACTCAAGTATTTCTTCAGGCCCCATGCCCCTGTCCATCATGGTGGTCACAGGATCGGCGGCCGCCACCTTAGCCTCCAGAGCCTCTATGGTCTCCTCTGAGGCATCAGGCATCACCTGCAGTATGAATCCTCCGGCGTGTTTCACTGAGCTGTCGGTATCGACCATGACTCCAAGTCCCACTACTGACGGTGTCTGCTCGGAGACCGTGTAATAATACGCGAGGTCGTCTCCTATCTCGCCTGTCTGTATCTCCACCTGGCCGTTATACGGCTCTTTGAGTCCCAGATCCATTATTACCGTAAGTAGCCCCTTGCCCACAGCTCCACCTACGTCGAGCTTGCCGGCCCTCTTCAGCGGTATGTCCACCGCGGGGTTAGCTGCGAATCCTTTCACGTTTCCGTGGCTGTCAGCGGTAACGGTCATCTGTGCTATCGGTCCGTCACCTTTCATCTGCAGTGTGAGCTTATCGTTCTCACCCTTCATCATGGAACCCATCATGGCCCCGGCGCTCAGCAGTCTGCCGAGCGCGGCAGTCACAACGGGATAAGTATGATGTATCTCACGCGCTTCTGCCGTCAGCTCTGTAGATCTTATGGCGAAAGCTCTTACGGTCTCGCCCGCGGCAGTCGCTCTTACTATATAGTCACTCATTTTATCTGTCTTCCTTAGTCTGTTATGTCGATATCAGGTACTATAACGAGATCGTATTCAGGATAGATCTCCTTCACCTCTTCGCATATGGTTTTGATGCCTTCGGAGTGAGAAACGTCGAAGCTCATCACTACGTCGAAGCGGATGATCTTTCTTTCCTCATCGATGTAGAAGCCGTGCATCTGCAGCGCCCATTCATGGGCCATGACTATCTTCTCGATGTCTCTTCTTATCCGCTCAGCCTTAGCGTCAGTATTGCGCGAGTAGACTCCCACTCCTGTAAGTATGACTCCCGTCTCCCTGTAGACCCTGTCGGTCAGCTTGCGTGTCAGCACGTCGACCTTGTCCACTGTCATGTTATCCGGAAGTTCTACGTGTACGGAAGCATATGCCTTGTCCGGACCGTAATCGTGTATGAACAGATCGTATGCGCCGAGAACATCCGGTTCTTCCGATATTATTTCTTTGATCTTGTTTGATACCTCTACGTTGGCTCTCCTGCCCAATATGTCCTTTACGGTATCGCTTATCATTTCGTATCCCGCTTTGATGATGAAGCCCGAGATGACAACTCCCACATAGGCTTCAAGCGATATGCCTTTGAAGGTATAGAGCAGGGCTGTCAGCAGCACGGCAAGCGACAGCGCCGCGTCAGACAGAGCGTCTGTCCCGGATGCGACAAGGGCTCCGGAATGAGTCTTTTCACCCGTCTTTTTTACGTATCTTCCAAGCAATATCTTAGCCAGTACGGCTACACCGATGATCACGAGCGATATCGTGGTATAGTCAGGTTTCTGCGGATCTATTATCTTCTTCACTGATTCGACCAGCGATGTGATACCCGCATACATGACTATCGCCGCAACGATGAGCGCTGATATATACTCTATTCTTCCATGACCCAGAGGGTGATCTTTGTCAGGCTTGCGTCCGGCCAGTTTGGCTCCGAATATCGTTATTACCGATGAAAGCGCGTCCGACAGGTTGTTCACCGCGTCCAGTATGACGGCGATCGAATTTGAGAGCAGCCCGACCGCTGCCTTGAACGCCGCAAGCAGGATGTTGACCGCTATGCCGATCAGGCTGGTCCTTACTATTACTTTTTGTCTTTGCTGTTGATCATTCATATCTATATCCTTATCGTCAATACATTAAGGCCCATCATGTGCTGGTAGATCATCTCATCGGAGATACCGGTCACCATTTTGAGTCCCACATTCCTGAATGGATCGCCCGTGTGCTGCTCTGCCCTTTCCATCGGATCAAAGCGTACGCAGTCGTCCTTCAGACGAAGCATTATCCTGCCGTCTTTGCAGACCACCCTGGCTTCAACCATGTGATCTTTCTTGTTATCTTTCGTAAACCCGTGGTCGATCACGTTGCCGGCCATTTCCTCCATACAGAGTGCCGAGTAGTATGAGGTCCTCTCATCCATGCCGTGCCCCTTGCAGAAAGCCTGCACCTGTTCTGCCGTACGCATAACATCATCCATGCTGCGTATTGCTATGTCAAGGCGGTCTTCATCAGGCACTCCGAAATCATCCCTCAGCAGCATCCACTCTTCGGCATTCTTCGGGAAGCCTTTGTTGAACACGCAGGCATAGCCGAAAGAGAGAAGCAGCGTGAGTGTTATGCCTATCGGGTTGCTTATCCATACGCCAAGCGCCCCCATTCGCGGTGCAAGTATGAGCGCAGGGACGATCATCGAGAAGAATCCGTCAAACACCGACAGTACGTTCACGAAAACGTTGTGCCCGCCGGCCTGCAGATAGTTTGAGATTATCTGCACCAGCACTATGAGCGGTATGCAGAACGAGTATATCAGGAAAAGCTGTCTCGTCAATATGAATACTTCCGACGATTTGTCCGGAAAGAATACTGAGGCTATGAAGGCGCTCAGAGCAGCCACCAGTGCCGTGACTATGAACGACATAGGGAATGATCTGGTGAGCGAGATCCGCAGCAGCCGCTTCAGAGAATCCTTGTCTTCTTCTCCGAAAAAGATACTTGCCAGCATCCTCAGCGTAGCGCCTATGCCAAGGGCAAACGCTACAAAGAGGCCGTTCAGCATGTTGAGTGCCGACTGAGCCGAAAGGCCCGCGGTGCCCACATATCTGAGCAGGATGCGGTTCAGCGTTATGCCTCTTATCGCAAGCACAAATATGAGCACGGCGCCCGGTATGCCTATCACTGTCATCTGACCGAGTACTTTAAGATCGAATAAGCTGAGCTTCATCCTAAGCTGCGACTTGCCTGTCTGGTAATACGGAATAAGTATCAGGAAATATATCCAGTTGCCCAGCGAAGTCGCGAGTGCCAGTCCAAAGACACCGAGATCCATCCCGGCGACAAACACAAGGTCGAGGACCGTGTTCGCAATGATCATGCCGGCTATGCCCACATAGCCCCGCGTGCTTTGTCTCTCCATCTGCAGGAAGGACGCGATCTGCTGCGAAAGCAGCAGCGGCATGATCCCCACACCGTAACCGCGCACATATTCCGCCAGAGCGGGTTTGAGCTCTTCGCTTGCTCCCAGTATACCTGCTATAGGGCCAGGCGCTATAAAGCTTATAGCCGTAAACAGTATGCCTGCAGCCAGCGCCGTAGTCAGATTCGCGGTGAACACGGCCGAAGTCTTTTTCATATCGCCGCAGCCCATGGCCTTGCCGCAAAGCACGGCAGTACCTCCGAGAAGGACGGCTCCTACCGCCTGCAGCACGCTGACCATGGAATAATAGAGTCCTACTATACCGACCGCCGTGGCGTCGATGCATCTGGCGGCTATCACGCCGTCCACGATAGAGTTAACGGCGCCCATCGCCACGATCAGACATTGCACGGGCAGCAATTTAAAGTATAGCTTTGTCAGCATCCCGCTTTTTTTCATAATGCTTCCTTTGGTACGTTACTCACGGCCATGCTTATCCATATAATTTTATCACAGTAAACACATTTATTCTTAATCCTTTGACCATGATTTCTGTTAGAATAGGGATTATGAAAGATAAAAAAACGATTTGCCTTTTGAATGATTCATTCCCGCCTATCATAGACGGGGTCGCGAACGCCGTACTCAATTACGCGAGCAACATAGAGCGCCGTCACGGCCATTCTCTTGTCGTTACTCCTCAGGTACCCGGCTCGGATGACAGAGCGTACTCTTTCCCTGTGGTTCGCTATCCGAGCATCGACACCAGGAAGCTTGTCGGATACGTCACGGGCTATCCATTCTCACCGGAAGCAGCGCACGAGGTCGAAGCGCAGAATGTTTCGCTTCTTCACGTCCACTGTCCGGTCACTTCATGCCTTCTGGCAAGGCAGCTTGCAGAATCCCATGGCCTTCCGCTGGTCCTGACCTGGCATACCAAGTATGACATCGATATCGCGAACGCTGTAAAGAGCAAGGTACTGCAGGAAAGCGCTCTTCAGGCTCTTCTCAGTAACGTGAACGCATGTGATGAAATATGGACAGTCAGCAAAGGCGCCGGTGAAAACCTGCGCTCCATAGGCTATAAGGGTAACTACATCGTCATGCCAAACGGCGTGGATCTTCCAAGGGAAAAAGTATCCGTTGATTATGTAAGCAAAGTGACAGCAGGCTATGACCTGCCTGCAGACCTGCCTTGTTTCCTCTTCATCGGAAGGCTTATGTGGTATAAAGGGCTCCGCATCATTCTCGACGCGCTCAAGGCTCTTGACAAGGCCGGCGCTGACTTCAGAATGGTGTTTGTCGGTGGCGGTGGTGATGAACAGGAAGTCAGAGATTACACGGCTCAGCTGGGTCTGGACAGGAAGGTTATCTTCACAGGCGCTGTTTCTGACAGAGACATGCTTCGCGCATGGTACACCCGCGCGGATCTCTTCCTCTTCCCTTCGACTTTCGACACTAACGGTCTTGTCGTGAGAGAAGCTGCGGCATCGGATACCGCGTCTGTAATAGTCGCGGAAAGCTGCGCGTCCGAGGGTGTGACAGACGGTCGCAACGGTTTCCTCATCGAAGAGAACGCGGAATCACTCGCGGCAAAACTCCGGGATCTATGTGAGCATCCGGAGCTGATAAAGGAAGTCGGCAAAGGAGCGGGCAATGAGCTGTATATTTCATGGGAAGACGCGGTAGCGCATGCTTACGAACGTTATCTGGCCGTGATCGACAACTACAAAAGCGGAGTCTACGGCAGGCACGATCCTATAAAGGGATCATGGATGCAGTCGCAGGGCGAGCTTATGCAGATACTGGGCGATTTAGACGCGGCCCGGAAGACATTCAGAAAAGAAGCCATCGAAGTCCAGGAAGAGATAGAGTCGTCGCTTTGGTCAATGCGTAACAAGGCAATAGTAGATGCCATAACGACCCACTACGAAACAAAAGAAACTCTCAGATCTCTCAGGCAGGATATTGAAGGTCATCTCAAAGAGGCCAGCGAGACTTTCTGGGAGAAACTGGATCGTTACCTTTAAATATAATTTAGAATAAAAAACATCGGTCCGGAATGGACCGATGCTCTTTTTTTGCTTTTAAATGATTACTTGTAAGCTGCCGCGATCTCTTCTGCAAGCGCCTCGACCTGAGCCCTGCTCTGGTCATTAAGAGCAGAGAGGATCTTGACATTGTCATCGCAGTAAGTCATGTTCTTGCTGCCCTCGAACATGCCCTTCATGATCTTGGCTGCCTGCGGCGCCCAGGATCCGTTCTCGATGAACGCAAGTCTTCTGTTCTGGTAGCTGCGCTCAGTCAGCGATTCGATGAACTCTCTCATGAATGGGAATATGCTGTTGTTGAAAGTAGTTGTCGCGAATACTACTGTATCGTATCTGAACGCGTCCTCTACTGCTTCTGCCATATCGCTTCTGGCAAGGTCTGTTACCTCTACTGTCGGAACACCCTTTGCCTCCAGCAGCTCCGCGAGCATCTCAACAGCCTTCTTTGTATGGCCGTATACCGAGGTGTATGCGATCAGAACGCCCTTCGATTCCGGCTCATACTTCGACCATGTGTCATAGAGGCCGAGATGATATCCGAGGTCCTTCACAAGAATAGGTCCGTGGAGAGCGCATATCTTTTCGATGTCGAGACCGGCGGCCTTCTTCAGGACTGCCTGTGTCTGTGGTCCGTACTTGCCGACGATACCGAAGTAGTAGCGTCTTGCCTCGCATGCCCAATCATCATCTTCTTCATTCGTATAGCCTATCGTGTCAAGTGCCCCGAATCTTCCGAAAGCGTCTGCTGAGAACAGCACCTTGTCTGTAGCATCGTAGGTCATGATGACCTCCGGCCAGTGCACCATCGGCGCGGTGACGAAAGCGAGAGTGTGTCCTTCGAGATCCAACGTGTCACCTTCCGTTACAGCAAGCCTTCTGTCAGCGAAGTCCTCACCTTCAAAAAAGTTTGCCATCATGTTGAACGCCTTCTGCGACGATACGATGGTGGTCTCAGGGAAAGCGTCCATAAACTTCTTTACGGATCCGGAGTGGTCAGGCTCCATGTGCTGGACTATGAAATAGTCAGGCGAGCCGGCTGCTTCCTTTACCTTGCCTATCCACTCATCGGCGAAATGCTCGTCGACGGAGTCCATGACAGCGGTCTTGCCGCTCTTGATCACATACGAATTGTAGGCCATGCCCTCAGGCACGATATAGTGGCCTTCAAACAGATCGACGTCATGATCATTGACACCGACATAAAGGATATCATTTGTGATTTTCATTATTGAATCGTCTCCTTTGTGATTTATTCAGCTTTCCACAGCGAGTGCAGGTTGCAGTACGCGTATACCGCCACTACCTCATCTCCGTCGCAGATCTTGAAACATGCCTCCGGAGCTTCGCCCGGCTTCAGAGCCTTGCGCTGGTTGCCCTGCTTTGTCTGAAGAGCGATCCACTCGATGTAGTGTTCTTCAACCATTGGATGCTCCGCAGCTCCGACCTTTACTGATACAACATCGCCTTTGACCTCAAAAACAGGCACATGCTTCTCGACCGAAGCGTCAGTGGTACCGGCCGCGATCTCTGTCATCGGTTCTCCGCAGCAGATGATAGGAACTCCTGTCTTCTTTACGATAGCCACGATCTGTCCGCAATGTGCGCATCTGTAGAATTTCATTTCCATAGCTTTCCTCCCTGATTTCATCAGTAGCTTATCCACCTTGGATTTTAACACAGCAATGTGATTCGGGCAATTAAGCAGACTGTTTTTTATTGACTCAAAGCGCTTTATCGTGCTAAAGTGTTAGCATATAAGCAACATGCAGACCGGCCGGTTATTGAACGGAGGAAAAGCGATGAAGACACTACCTTTCAGATACGAAGTTATGGATGGCAAGGGCAATCCGATGTTTATAGATTTCAGAAGAGCAACGCCTGACGACCTTGATAAAGTACTCAGTCTCCAGAGCGCTATCATGGAAGCGCTGCCTGACAAAGACCTCTATGCGCCTTTCACAAAAGAAGAGTCGCTTGGTCAGCTTGAGCATGATATCTGCATGATAGCCGAGTGCGGCGATGAGGTTGCCGGCTATTCCGTGATGATACCGAACGACCCTGACAATCCGGAAAACTACGGCAAGTACTTCAATTACGACAGGGATCAGCTTGCGCAGACCGTTTCCATGGATCTCACGATGGTAGCTCCTAAGTACAGAGGCCGCGGCATACAGCGCATCTTCAACAAGCTCCGCCTTGGCATGGCAGCGGAGATGGGCGCTCATGAGGCGCTGACTACCATTTCACCGGACAACCCATACAGCTACAGGAACTTCCTGGTGCTCAACTTTGATATAGTTGATGAGCGCGAGCTGTACGGCGGCAAGCGGCGCTATATCCTGCGCAAGAAATTCTGAGCAAATCAAAAGCGGGCCATACCCGCTTTTTTGTTGCCTTATTTGATCGCGGCCAGGAAGCAGACCTGCCCTTCCTTATTGAGAGCGCCTACTTCCATATGAGCGTTCTTCGAAGGTCTCTTCACGAATCTTATCGTTTCGCCCTCGTAGCACTGCAGCAGAAATTGCATGTCGAGTTCGCGGATATCCATCTCCTCAAGTTCGGCGCAGCTGAAGCAGCCCAGCATCGCTCTCACGTAATTGACGTTGTTCATGTGGCCGCCCCTGTCGATGTCGATCGAACGTATCTTGTACTCTCCAAGCGGCTCAGCGTTATCAAACTTTTTGCCCATACGCGCAAAAGGCTCATCGTCCGGCGGGGCTATGCTGAAATCCGAATCCGGATAGAAATCAGCCATGTGCGCGGGTTTGAAGTTTTCCCTTTTGAGCGCCGCCCATATGCTCCTCACATAAGCTAGCGTTTCCCCATCTTTGGTGATAGACCAGTCTCTCTCGCAGGTAACCCTGTCGGCCGGCTGTATCCAGGTTACTGCATCAAGTTTCTCCTCCACCAGCGGTCTTCTGAATATCCTGAGTCTTATTTTGGAGACGATCCAGAACAGCCCCTTCTCTTCAAGTTCCAGGGCGCCTATTCCTACAGAATCGGCGTGGATACCGGCCACGTCCTGAAACATATCAAGGATAGCCGGGATGCTCATGAGAGAATTCTCATCACACATGCTCGGCATCGTCATCATCTCTATTTCACGGCTGCACTTTACCTTGCTCATGATTCTTTACGCGTTCTGCTGTCCATGAAATATTTCACAGCTCCGGCCATGCCGGCATTGTTGCCAAGCTCGGCTGCCTTTATCTCAAGTCCATCTGCGAAGTCCGGCTGTACCAGCTCCAGTATCTTCTCTCTGAGAGGTTTGACAAGCAGGTCCTCCTGAGCGGATACTCCGCCACCGATTATTACGGTTTCAGGGTCAAATACATGCACAAGGCCCGTGATACCCATCGCGATCTCGTAGATCCACTCATCCAGTACCGCAAGAGCTTTCTCATCTCCTGCAGCTGCCGCGTTGAAAACCTCGCGTCCATTGGTCCACGGAGCGCCTGCCGCAGCCGCAAGACCGACAAGCGCGCTCGTCGCGGCATGCTTCTCGTAGTCAGCACTGAGGTCGCCTTTGTATGCAGGCTTCTTCTCCGCGTGTGTCGGAAAGTGTCCTATCTCTCCGCCAAATCCGCGGGCGCCTTCTATAAGGTTCCCGCCTGAGATTATGCCTCCGCCTACGCCTGTTCCAAGCACTACGCAAAGTACATCCCTTTTTCCTTTAGCCGCTCCTATCCAGGCCTCAGCAAGGGCTACGCAATTGCCGTCATTGGCCATCGTTGCCTCTATGCCATATCTCTCCTTAAGAGGTCCGGTCACCTCTGTATGCGGCCATCCCGGAACATTTCCGCCGTTATTGGCCACGCAGCCTTTGGCAGTATCGATGCACCCCGCGGCGGATACTCCTATCCCTTCAAGGTCAATGGCGTCAAGGCCATGTGCCAGCAGGAACTCGTCCACACCCTTCGTCAGTGTCTCCATGACAGTCTCGCTGCCGCTCCTGTCGATAGGCACTTCGCGGCGCAGGCTGACATTGCCGGCATCATCAACGAGGCCGAGCTTTATGAATGTGCCGCCTATATCTATCCCCAAATAGTTTCTGTTCATTTTTACCTATATTATCTCCAGCATCTCGATAGTAAAGTTGAGAGCCTTGTCCACCATCTCATGGTTGCAGTCAAATGTGATGTTTTCATCATCCATGAACGTCACAAAGGCGTCGAATGGTCTGCCCAGCTCATCCTGAAGCATTACCTTATCCCCTACCTCGATGCCTTCAAGGCCCTGTATCGTTGCCTTCTGCACAGTTATGACCATGTCAGGGTTATGCAGACCGTACGCGTCCTCCGGCTCAAGATGCACATCGATGATATCTCCGACTTTCATCTCCGCGCAAGCGCGGTCAAAACCTTTTATCATCTGACCGACTCCACAGATAAAGTCGAGCGGTGTCCCGCGGTCATACGAGGAATCGAACTGTGTGCCGTCATCGAAGGTGCCTTTGTAGTGCACTTTGACTCTCTTGCCTACATTCGTACCCTCAAACATGTAGAACTGCGAAAGATCCGGCATACCGCCGCCGCATCCGCCTGCGCAGCCCGCGCACATCTCAGGAGTGCAGCCTTCTTCTCCATGGTCATGGTCATGGCCGTGGTCATGCCCATGCTCGTGGTCGTGGTGATCGCAGTTGACGCCGGTGTTGACCAGTTCGCCCCTGAGAAATGCTTCGACCGCGGCATCCGCATCCCCGGATGCTCCCGCGCACACCTCTATGCCGGCTTCTGCCAGCGCATCCTGAGCGCCCTGTCCCATGCCTCCGCAGATCAGCGCGTCGATACCGCTGTCCTTGAGCAGCCATGCCAGAGCCTCGTGTCCGACGCCGTCAGAGCCCATCACCTCAGCCGAGACTACCTTGCCGTCTTCGACATCGTATACCTTGAAATTCTCCGTTCTTCCGAAATGCTGAAATACATTTCCATCTTCATATGTTACAGCTATCTTCATTTTTACTCCTATTATGTTTTATTAGAAACCGAGATCATCATTTACAAGGATCACATATATCCTGTCATCGTGTCTCGAATATCTTGTTATGAGAAACTGGCAGCAGATCGTGTCAGGCGACTTGCAGTCCATGCACGAACCGGTCTTTGCGCATGGTGTGCTGAGTCCGAATCTCTGAGCGTTTATCGGAGCCGCTACGTTGCGCGCCCTCTTCATTGCCGAGTCCACATCCTTGCAGACTTTGTTCATGCCTACTATGAAAAGAACTTTGCGCGGTCCGTGAGCAATGGCCGACACTCTGTTTGCGTTTCCGTCGATGTTGACCAGCACGCCGTCCTCTGTCATGGCGTTGCAGCTCGAAAGGAAGAAGTCCACGTCGTATGCCGCGAGAGCCGCTTTGCGCTTATCTTCGGCAGTATTTCTGTCGATGAACTCGTAATTCCCATTTTTTACCGCATCCACCAGACCGATCTCAGCAGAACTTACGCTGCCGCCCATTGTGACTGAGCTGCCTTCCGGAATGAGACCCAGCGCTATCTTAAGAGCTTCTTCTCTGTCCTTCGCATAGAAACCTTTCATGTTTCTGGACTCTAACCCCTTGATGACCTTCTGTGACAGCAGATCGTTCCTTTTTGTTATATTCTCATTCATTCTGTCCCTCTTTCTCATCTGATATCGCTCTCAAAAAAAGCCCTGCAGGCTCTTCCTGCAGGGAGTAATTATATCATATCTCGCGCAGTCTGTAATCTGATCTTCCATGTCCTTCGCAGGAATCTGTCTATAGTTCCAGACGCATATAAACCAGTTCCTGATACCCGCTTATACGCGAATTGAATCCTCTGGGATTCCTGCCGAATTCTTCGAATCCCAGACTTTGATATAAAGATATTGCAGCTTTATTCTCAGCGACCACGTTCAGTTCCACCTGAGTATAGCCGGCCTCTTTTGCGCATTGGATGCAGGCTTTTGTAAGGGCTTTTCCCAGTCCCAGTCCCCAGTATTCTTTTAATACGCTGACACCTAATTCAGCCCTGTGTCTGAGTTTGTGTTTTCTCCCTACAGCGTCTATACCTGCAGTTCCTACTACCTTCCCATCTATTATGGCGATTATCTCGATCTCATCGGAGCTGTTTGTTTTTGCCTGCAGAAACCGAGCCTCCTGCTCAGGGTCAAAACTGTTTTCATCAGGATAAGACAGCAAATAGTCGGTCTCAGCATGGGCGGCATTGAAATTCTCAAAGACCGCAAGTCCGTCAGATGAGTCGCCGTTTCTGAGCAAAGCCTCTTTACCATTTTTTAGTAATATCTTTTGGTTATATTTCATCTCTCCCTCGCAAAACCAAATTATATATGATTAAGCCCTTTTGAACGCAAGACGGAAAACTTTTGTCATAAGCGGGATGTATGTCGCTGCAAATACACAGGCCGCCGCTCCGATCGCCTTTTTCTTGTGTTTGTCAGGAATCTGTGTCCCGGCCGCCAGCCCCATTGAAAACAGGCAGAACTTGACAAGAGCGAAATCCTTCCAGGTGCTTTTGCTTGCGTAGCGGTTGCCGAAATCAAACAGTTTATTCATAGCTTGCTTCTCCTCCAGTCCGAAATGTTACCTTGTTATTATATTAGCATTAATAGGAATAATACAAAAGCAAACATTGTTTGCAGCTGGCTGATCTGCTTCAGCAAATTAAAAAAGGCGTTGGAATTCCAACGCCTTGGATGGTGGAGCGTAGGGGGATCGAACCCCTGGCCTCAAGATTGCGAACCTTGCGCTCTCCCAGCTGAGCTAACGCCCCACAGCAAGAAACATTATAATATGCCGGCCGTTAATCTTCAACACAAAAATAAAAAATCCGCGGATCAGATCCGCGGGTTTATATTACTCCATTCTGAGAAGATCAGGTATGGTCTCTTCGAAGTTGACTCCGTACCAAGGCTTCTTTGGATCCTCCATGGTCACCTTGATTGTGTGGGCAGTGTAGTCCGCCGCTATCCTCATAGCATCCTTCCAGTCCTTGCCGTGCATGATCTCTCCAATGACTGTACTGGAGAAGAGGTCGCCCGTGCCGTGGAACATGGCTCCTACCTTGTCATTCTGGTAGACATAGAAATCGTCATTCTTTTTGTCATATCCCATGACACCTGTTTTGCCCTCGCTGAGCGAGACTCCCGTGAGTACGCTTATGCGCGCGCCGAGGTTCACGACCTTGGAAAGCAGTCCCTTGATCCACTCCTCGTCATACTCCTCGCGGTACTCTGTGTCTGTCATGATGCATGCCTCAGTGATGTTTGGCACTATCATGTCTGCGCAGGAGCAGAGTTCGGTGTTCTTGCGGGCATAGCTCATGTCGAAAGCCGGATACAGCTTTCCGTTGTCTGCCATTACAGGATCCACAAAGACAAGCTTGTCATCGCCGCTGCCGAACTTTTTGAACAGATCTTTCATCATATCGATCTGCTCGATAGTTCCGAGGTAGCCTGTGTATATAGCATCAAACTCAACGCCTTCATCCTGCCATTTCTCGCAGATAGGCACTATCTGATCTGCCAGGTCCTTTACGGTAAAGCTCTTGAAAAGCGTATGATTCGAAAGCACTGCCGTCGGAAGTATAACGCACTCAACGCCAAGAGCCGAGATGACCGGGAGCGCAATGGTGATGGAGCATTTGCCGAGGCAGGAAATATCCTGAACTGTTAGTATTCTTTTCATTTAGATTCCCCCTTGTTTGTTTTCTGTACGTCTCTGTTACCCTTTTTCGTACGTCTCTTACTATAGCACATTGATGAAATTGTGTTAAGGTCTGTGACTAACTTATTATGCGTAATGTACTATATATTTGTATGGGAATATCCTGAAACACTATCGGGAGGTTGTAAAGAATATGAAAAACAATAAAAGCAAAAGATTTCTGGTGATGCTTCTTTGCTTTACCATGATCGGAACTACCCTGTTCGCAGGCTGCGGAAAGATTGCGGAGCCTGAGGAACCGGAACCTGCACCAGCCAACTCACTGACCGGAGCTACCGCCGAAGAAGGCTATGACGAAGCTGCCGGTGAAAGACGTGTTGCGGCGTTCGTCGTTGAGAACGCTCCTGACGCAAGACCTCAGTGGGGACTGGATGATCCTGAGTATTCGCCTGACATCGTTCTTCAGGGCGAGGTCGAGGGTGGTATCACAAGAACCCTTTGGTTATATGCTGACTACGAGAAATTACCTGAGATCATCGGACCTACAAGAAGTGCGCGTCCTCCGTTCGTCAAGTTCTCTGAACTGTTCGACTCGATCTTCATCCATTGGGGAATGAGCCACTCAAAGGGAGACTACACCGGCGCAAGCACAGTTTTCAAGAAAGACAAGGTAGACCACATCAACCAGATGACTTTCAATGATGAGGAAGGTCTGTTCGGGAGAGACCAGACCAGAGGCACTGCTGTCGAACACCGCGGAATCATCTACGGAGACAAGGTGGCCGCTTCCATCAAGAACGAAGGCTTCAGAAGCACTCCGAATGAGTATACAAAGCTGAACTTCAACAAGATCGAGGAGCCTGCAAGCGAAACAGCAGCCACACAGGTCGGTGTCACATATTCGAGCAAAGCCTTTGAGGGCACATACTGGACATATGATGAATCCGATGGCCTGTACCACTGCAGCGACTTTGAGAACGACTTCACAAGAGAGAATCTGCTGGTGCTCACCGATGACACGGAATACATAACCAAGGAAGGATATCAGGGTCCGGGAAGTTCCGGAAGCGTCACATACTGTGACTACAAGTTTGCCGGAGGCAAGGGCAAATACTTCAGCAAGGGTACCGTAAAGGATATCGAGTGGCAGATCAAGGATGGCCAGCTTGAGCTCATTGATCCTTCGATCGACGCGGCGACCGCACAGGCTGCAAACGATGAAAACTTTGAGGCAGCCAAGGAAGTCGTCAAGGCGGATGAAGATGCTGAATGGCCTGCATACAACAAGTATGTCATCGTTTCTCCGGAGGATGCCGAAGACATGGAAGAAGAAGAAGTCCTTGCAAACTCATATGTTCTGCTGAACATGAACAAGGGCAAGACCTGGATCGGCTGGATCTCCGGAAACAACGGGGGCTCGGTATCATCTAAGTAGTCCGCGACTGTACAAATATAGCCAATACAAAACCCGCCGGATCGCTCCTGAACTAGTAAGATGAAAGTAGACATGTTAAAAAAGCATGTCTACTTTTCTTATGCTAGGATTTGCTTAAGGAGGTGATTTTATGGCTAGGCCAAAAGGTGGAAAGAATAGAAAGTGGACAAATGAAGAACGCCTGAAATA
>JAFRCS010000009.1 GCA_017404265.1 Mogibacterium sp.
GAAAGAGGAAGGCGGACGCCACACACCGTTCTTCAACGGATACAGACCGCAGTTCTACTTCAGAACTACAGACGTAACAGGTGACCTGAGTCTTCCGGAAGGCACAGAGATGTGCATGCCTGGCGACAACGTCGTCATGACTATCGAGCTGATCACACCGATCGCTATCGAGGAAGGACTGAGATTCGCTATCAGAGAAGGCGGAAGAACAGTTGGATCCGGCGTAGTAGTAGAGGTTATCGAGTAACCACTTCGAAAAGCTATATGAAGACACCGCTTCGGCGGTGTCTTTTTTCGTGCCGTGGCAATTGCTCAACAGATAACTCGTTATTAGATGTCAAAAAAGAAGCCTAAGTTGGTAAAAAGTGCCGGGCGTCAAAAGAAGTGCTCTGAGTGCAGGAATAAGTGCTTTTTCCGTTCGACAGTTTTATATAAAAGATATACCATCAAGACACATCGAGAGCGCTGTCGATAACCATCAATAACTGAGAATACTTCACCAGGAAGGAGAATAAAATGGCATACAATCAGAACTACTCACAGGGGAGTAATGACAAAGTCCGCTTCGATCTGATGGAACATATCGGGGTGCTCGCCAAAAAGGACAACGGATGGACCAAAGAGGTAAATATCGTAGCCTGGAACGGAGGCAAGGCAAAGGTGGATATCCGTGAATGGGATCCGGACCACGCGAGGATGACTAAGGGCATAACGCTCTTTGAGGAAGAGGCAGAGACTCTTGTAAAGGCGCTCGCCCACAGATACGGGCTGAGATATACAAGCAGCAGTCCGTGTCAGGAAGCGGTACAGAACACAGCGGCAATGGAGGAGCAGGAGGAAGAGCTCCCTTTTGATGAGGCGGCCGCAGAGCAAAGTTGACCGAATGTCAGCAGGATGATAGACTCAATTGACAAATCCAAAAGGAGCACACACAGGTCAAATGAAAGTCGCATTCCATACGCTGGGCTGCAAAGTGAATCATTATGAGACGGAGGCCATAAAGGAGGCCTTCGTTTCCCGTGGAGCAGAAATCGTAGGCGAGGAAGATCCTGCTGACGTCTATGTCATAAACACCTGCACCGTTACCAATATAGCGGACAGAAAGTCCCGCCAGTTCATCCGCAGGGCAAGGAAGACCAATCCGGATGCGATCATCGTCGTGACGGGCTGCTACGCTCAGGTCGCCTCCGATGATGTAGCGGCTATGCCTGAAGTCGATCTGGTCATGGGCAACAACCGCAAATCGGAGATCTGCGGTCTTGTGATGGAAAAGTTTGTGGCCAAAAGCAGCACTGAGGCTCCGGCAGAAAGCCTGGCTGCAGAACACGGCGCAGGCGCTGCAGCCAAAGACCGCGCTGAAGTACGGGTGACACCGCGCGACGAGCTCACTTTCTATGAGGACCTGGGAAAGATAAAGTCGGCCAGCGACGAGATGTCGCGCGCCTACATAAAGATCCAGGACGGCTGTGACAGATTCTGTTCGTACTGCCTCATCCCTTATGCAAGGGGTCCGGTAAGGAGCCGCAAAGCGGACGAAATAGTCGAAGAGGTGAGGAATCTGGTCGAGGCCGGGTTCAGGGAGGTGGTCCTAACGGGGATCAACACCGCTCTTTACGGCACGGAAGCCGGGGCAGAGCACAGCCTGTCAGAACTTCTGACCATGCTGGACGAGCTGGAGACTTCCGAAGACTTCCGTATCAGGCTCAGCTCACTCGAGCCGACGGTAGTGGACAAGGACAACGTCGAAGAGATCATCAGGCACAGAAGGCTGTGTCATCATCTGCACCTTTCCGTACAGAACGGCAGCGACTCCGTGCTCAAAGCCATGAACCGCCATTACACTCGCGAGGAGTATCTGGATATCGTGTTCATGCTCCGAAACCACGACCCGCTCTTTGGCATCACAACGGATATCATCGTCGGATTCCCTGGCGAGACGGAGAAAGACTTTGAAGATACGCTGGACATAGTAAAGAAGTCAGCCTTCGGCAGGACGCATGTGTTCCGCTACTCGCCCCGCAAGGGCACGGCCGGAGCCGCTATGAAGGACGCGGTCCCTGAACAGATCAAGAAGGAAAGAGCGGAGGCCCTTGAGAGTCTCGGCGAAAAGGCGGCAAAAGCATTCACCGGAGCCAACCTCGGCATCACGCATACAGTCCTCATCGAAGAATCCTGCGACGGCTACGCTACAGGCTACACGGGCAATTACATCAAAACATACATAGAGGATCCGGAAGGACGGATCGAAGCAGGCAAACTGTACAAGGCTGTACTGACGCGCACGTTCAGGGACGGGGCTCTGGCGGTCCTTGAATAATATAGCCATGAAGAATACAATTAGAGCGAAGATACAAAGGCTGTTTGTAAAGATAAGAAGGAGGATAGGAGACATGGATGACTGCATCTTCTGCAAACTCGCGAACGGCGAAATCCCTACGGACATGGTCTACCAGGACGACAAGATCGCTGTGTTCCGCGACGCTGCGCCGCAGGCTCCGGTTCACATGCTGATGGTGCCTAAGATCCACGTGGCATCGCTCGACGACCTGACAGATGAGCATGCCGATCTCATGGCGCACATGATGCTCAAGATCAAAGAGGTCTGCGCGCAGGAGGGACTGGATAACGGCTATCGCTGCGTGATCAATACCGGCGAGGACGGACAGCAGACAGTAAAGCACCTGCATATCCACATACTCGGCAAGCGCGCAATGCAGTGGCCACCGGGCTAAAGGCCAATAGGCTTTGACCGAAATAACGGTGAATATTCCGGATAAATGAACGGAATATGCACCGTTTTCTTTTGCTTCAACATACAGTTAGAAGAGATACTGAACGCCAATCTATATATAGTGGGGCGGGGGCATGGGGGAGCACTATCCGTGGTGGTAGAGGAAACGCGGAACACAGTGTTGGGCATCCGTGATCAGAAAGCCCCAAATTTCAAGCTTTTCAGGCTCTGTGCACCCTCAAAAATACTCAAAAAACATTTCAAAAAAGGCTTGCATTCCGGTGCGCCTGTATATATAATTCAAAGGCTTGTTAAACGCGAAGAAGCAGGAAGTTACCGTGCTAGCGGATAATTTCTGCCGAGAAGTCCTCACACGATGGGGGCGAAGGGTTTCGCTTTTTTGTTGTGTGCCATACCTTAGGAAACGCGCGAAAGAGTGTAAGGCACTTCGGCGAAGGGCACAGGGACAGCAAAACGCTGAAATTTCAAGGGATTCCAATGAGTTGCATGGAGCCCCGCGAGAGGCAGGCGCAGGCGAAGTCCTGTACAAGCATAGCGAAAATTAGTACGAAAAACCAAAACAGGAGGAAAGCAATGAGCGAATTACAGAAAATCAGGATCAGAATGAAGGCTTATGACCACGCTCTTCTGGACAAGTATGCTGCGAAGATCGTAGAGACAGTCAAGAAGACGGGCGCTGATGTAAGCGGACCTATTCCGCTTCCGACAGAGAAGGAAGTCGTTACAATCATCAGAGCGGTCCATAAGTACAAGGACAGCAGAGAGCAGTTCGAGCAGAGAACACACAAGAGACTCATCGACGTTACAAACGCGACCAACAAGACGGTCGAGGCTCTGCAGAAGCTCGACGCACCTGCAGGTGTTGATATCTACGTCAAGCTCTAATCCGTATTAGTAAGATCACACGAGAGGGACGCCGGACCCAAGCACCGGCAGAGCCAAACCGGAGTGATCCGCTGTAAGAACAGGAGGAAACACATATGAAAACATTGCTGGGAAAGAAGATCGGAATGACTCAGATCTTCGCAGAAGACGGAACAGTCATCCCGGTAACTGTCGTTGAGGCAGGCCCGGTGGCAGTCGTTCAGGTAAAGACTGTCGAGACAGACGGCTATGACGCAGTCCAGGTGGGCTACGAAGATCAGAAGCCGCAGAGAGTCAACAAGCCGCTCGCAGGACACTACGCGAAGGCAGGCGTTGGCACAAAGAAGTACCTCGCTGAGTTTAAGCCGGGCGAGGGAGAGACTTACGAAGTAGGTCAGGAAATCACGGTCGCGGACTTTGAAGAAGGCATGAAGCTCGATGTTACAGGAACATCCAAGGGTAAAGGAACCCAGGGTAACATCAAGAGACACGGCCACCGCAGAGGACCGATGAGCCACGGCTCAAAGCACAAGAGACTCGCCGGAGCACTGGCAGCCGGTACTTATCCTTCAAGAGTCTTCAAGGGCAACAAGGCCCCTGGAAGAATGGGAAGAGATACAGTCACAGTTCAGAACGTAGTGCTCGTTAAGAAGCTCGAAGATCGCAACATCATGCTGATCAAGGGCGCCGTTCCGGGAAGGAAGGGCGGACTCCTGAAGATCAGACCGGCGGTCAAGGGCCAGGATAAGTAAGCGGAAAGGAGGAACTGAAAATGGCAAAGCTGAACGTAGTAAACGTTGAAGGCAAGAAAGTCGGAGACATCACTCTGAACGATGAGATTTTCGGAATCGAGCCAAACGAATTCGCAGTACAGGCAGTCATCAAGAACTACCTGGCAAACCAGAGACAGGGAACCCAGTCCGCAAAGACAAGAGCTGAGGTCAGAGGAGGCGGCCGCAAGCCTTTCAGACAGAAGGGAACAGGACGCCACAGACAGGGTAGCTCGACAGACCCATCACAGGTCGGCGGCGGAGTGGTATTCGCACCAAAGCCAAGAGACTACAGATACTCGCTCAACAAGAAGCTCAAGAGACTCGCTCTCAAGTCGGCGCTCTCCGCAAAGGTTGCTGATAACGAGCTGATCGTAGTAGACGAGTTCAAGTTCGCAGAGCCTAAGACAAAGGAAATGGTCAAGGTTCTCGAGAACATCAAGGCAGACAAGAAGGCGCTGATCGTCATGGATGAGAAGGATGAAAACGTTGTAAGATCCGCTCACAACATCCCGGGCGTCAGGACCGCACTGGTAAGCACCATGAACGTATACGAGATCGTAAACCACTACACACTCGTGCTCACCAAGGCAGCAGCCAAGAAGATCGAGGAGGTGTACGCATAATGAAGACTGGATACGACGTATTACTGAGGCCTATCATCACTGAGAACAGCATGGATATGGCTGCGGAAAAGAAGTACGCATTCAAGGTTGCGCAGACCGCAAACAAGACCGAGGTCCGCAAGGCTGTCGAAGAGATCTTCGGCGTAGACGTAGCCAAGGTCAACATCATGAACGTCAGCGGAAAGAGAAAGAGACTGGGAAGAACATTCGGAACGACATCTTCATATAAGAAGGCGATCGTTACACTCACTCCTGACAGCAAGGAGATCGAGCTCTTCTCAGACATGTAATTAAGGAGGCAGTAGGAAATGGGAATCAGAAAGTATAAACCGACATCCCCGGGACTCAGAGGTATGACGGTCTCCACATTCGAGGAGATCACTACCGATAAGCCGGAAAAGTCTCTTACCGTCACCCTTAAGAAGCACTCGGGAAGAAACGTAAGAGGCAAGATCACCGTCAGACACAGAGGCGGCGGTTACAGACCTAAATACAGGATCATCGACTTCAAGAGAACGAAGGACGATATCCCTGCAACAGTAAAGACGATCGAGTACGATCCGAACAGAACGGCAAACATCGCACTCCTCGTTTACGCAGACGGAGAGAAGAGATACATCATCGCTCCTAATAAGCTGAAAGTCGGCGACGTAGTTGAGTCGGGTCCGAACGCGGACATCAAGCCGGGCAACGCACTGCCGATCGCAAACATTCCTCTCGGCACGATCATCCACAACATCGAGCTCAAGCCGGGCAAGGGCGGACAGCTGGTAAGAGCAGCCGGTAACGGCGCTCAGCTGATGGCCAAGGAGGGAGACTATGCACAGGTAAGACTCCCGTCCGGAGAGGTCAGAATGGTAAGCATGAAGTGCAGAGCCACAATCGGCGAGGTTGGCAACATCGATCACGGCAACATCCAGATCGGTAAGGCCGGCCGCAAGAGACACATGGGATGGAGACCTACAGTCAGAGGTTCCGTAATGAACCCTAACGATCACCCACACGGCGGTGGTGAAGGTAGAGCTCCGATCGGACGTAAGGGTCCTGTCACTCCATGGGGCAAGCCGACACTCGGTTACAAGACACGTAAGAAGAACAAAGACTCTAACAAGTACATTGTTAAGAGAAGAAACGGCAAGTAGAGAGGAGCAAATTAATGGGAAGATCGCTTAAGAAAGGCCCGTTCGTAAACAAGAAGCTTCTTGAAAGAGTAGAGGCAATGAACGCAGCCAATGAAAAGACCGTACTTAAGACATGGTCAAGATCATCAACTATTTTCCCTCAGATGATCGGTCACACGATCGCTGTCCATGACGGACGCAAGCATGTGCCTGTATACATCACAGAGGATATGGTTGGACACAAGCTCGGCGAGTTTGCTCCGACCAGAACATTCAAGGGTCACTCCGGTGACAGAAAACTCTAAGTCAGTAAGTAACAGAAAGGAGAAGCTATACTATGGAAGCTAAAGCAGTAGCCAAGTATGTAAGAATGTCTTCAAGCAAGCTCAAACCTGTTACTGATCTGGTAAGAGGTAAGGACCTGAATGAAGCACTCACAATTCTCAAGTTCACCCCGGGTAAGGGTTCTGAGCTTATCGAGAAGGTAGTAAAGTCCGCAGCAGCTAACGCTGAGAACAATCACGAGATGGATCCTGACAAGCTCTATGTAGCAGAGATCAACGCAAACCAGGGTCCTACAATGAAGCGCTGGAGACCGGGCGCACAGGGCAGAGCGGGCATGATCCTGAAGAGAACTAGCCACATCTACGTTACTCTGAAGGAAAGAGAAGCCGCTGTAAAACCGGCAAAGGAAACTAAGAAGGAGGAGGTTCGCTAATGGGACAGAAAGTTAATCCACATGGAATGAGAGTTGGCGTCAACAAGGACTGGAGCTCCAAGTGGTATGCCGACAAATCAAAGTTTGCGGATCTCCTGGTAGAAGACAATCAGATCAGAGCATTCGTAAAGAAGAAACTGTACAACGCCGGCGTTTCGAACATCGTTATCGAGCGTAAGGGCGCTGACGAGGTCAAGGTGATCGTTATGGCAGCAAGGCCTGGTATGGTCATCGGAAGATCCGGCGAGGGAATCGACGAATTCAAGAAGGCACTCGTCAAGCTGACTGGCAAGAAGGTAGACGTAAGCATCGAGGAGATCAGAAAGACAGAACTCGACGCTCAGCTCACCGCAGAGAGCGTAGCTCAGTCTCTCGAGAGAAGAACTTCGTTTAGAAGAGCCATGAAGCAGCCTATCGGCCGCACAATGAAGGCCGGTGCCAAGGGCATCAAGATCGTCTGCTCCGGCAGACTCGGCGGTGCCGAGATCGCAAGATCCGAAAAGTACAGTGAAGGAAACGTGCCTCTGCACACTCTGAGAGCGGATATCGATTATGGATTCGCTGAGGCTGACACGACATACGGCAAGATCGGCGTAAAGGTCTGGATCAACCACGGCGAGATTCTCGACAAGGGCCTCAAGGATTCCGTACCAAAGGCTGAGGACAGAAGAGACAAGAAGGGCAGACGTAATGACCGCAAGGACAGAAGGTCAGCCGGAAGGTCCGACAGAAGAGACGGAAGAAGATTTGACGGCCGCGAGGCTAAGCCTGAGGTAAAGCCTGCAACTACTAGAGTTCGCAAGGCCCCTAAGGCGGCTCCTGCTCCGGCAGCTGAGCCACAGGCAGAAGCAGCACAGGAGACAGAAGCATAGTATTAAGGAAAGGAGAAACTCGCCATGTTAATGCCAAAACGCGTTAAGCGCAGAAAACAGCACCGTGGCAGAATGAAGGGCATTGCAACTAAGGGCAATGCGGTGGCATACGGTACATATGGACTCATGGCTGACGGACGCGGCTGGATCGATTCCAAGCAGATCGAGGCTGCCCGTGTAGCGATGACAAGGTCCATCAAAAGAGGCGGTAAGGTTTATATCAAGATCTTCCCGCATAAGCCGGTAAGTAAGAAGCCTATCGGAGTACGTATGGGATCCGGAAAGGGAGCTCCTGAGTACTGGGTAGCTGTAGTAAAGCCGGGCAGAGTTATGTTCGAGATCGACGGAGTCACAGAGGCTCAGGCAAGAGAAGCTATGAGACTTGCGGCTCACAAACTGCCGATCAAGTGCAAGTTCGTTGTTAAGGGACAGGAAGGAGGAGCGCAGTAATGGACCTGAACAAGATCAGAAAAATGACAGATCAGGAAAGAACTGCTGAACTCGAAAGAATGAAGCAGGAGCTCTTCAACCTGAGATTCCAGCACGTTACAGGACAGCTGGAGAACCCTGTAAGAATGAGAGAAGTAAGAAGAGATATCGCCAGAGTCAAGACCATCATGAGAGAGGTCGAGCAGGGCAGGAACGCGTAGAAAGGAGGAAGACTGACAGATGGAAAGAAACAGAAGAAAGACCAGAGTCGGAGTCGTAACAAGCGACAAAATGGATAAGACTATCGTAGTCGCAACTGAAGAGATCGTCAGACACCCTCTCTACGGCAAGGGAGTCAAGAGGACTGTAAAGTTCAAGGCCCATGACGAGAACAATGAGTGTGGCATCGGCGATAAGGTCCTGATCATGGAGACCAGACCTCTGTCCAAGGACAAGAGATGGAGACTCGTCAGGATCGTAGAGAAAGCTAAGTAAGGAGGCAACGGATCATGATACAGACAGAAACAAGATTAAGAGTTGCCGACAATTCCGGAGCTAAAGAGCTGCTCTGCATCAGAGTCCTCGGAGGCACAGGCCGCAAGTATGCGAATATCGGAGACATCATCGTTTGCACAGTCAAGGATGCTACTCCGGGCGGCGCCGTAAAGAAGGGCGATGTAGTTAAGGCAGTAGTTGTAAGGACCAAGCGCGGCACAAGAAGAACTGACGGTTCATACGTCAAGTTCGATCAGAACGCGGCAGTCATCATCAAGGACAAGAACGACAAGACACCGGTTGGTACCCGTATCTTCGGACCTGTCGCAAGAGAGCTGAGAGACTGCGGTTTCATGAAGATCGTGTCCCTGGCACCGGAAGTACTGTAGGAGGTGCAAGTGATGCAGATCAAGAAAGACGATACAGTAGTAGTGATCGCTGGTAAGGACAAGGGCAAGACAGGCACAGTCCTCAGAACGATCCCTAAGAAAAACAAAGTAGTTGTCGAAGGCGTAAACATGCAGACAAAGCACGCCAGAGCAACAAGAACATCCAGCGCTGAGATCAAGCATATGGAAGGACCTATCGACGCTTCCAACGTCATGTTCTATGACAAGGATGCCAAGAAGGCCACCAGAATCGGTCACAAGGTAGAGGATGGCAAAAAGGTAAGAGTCTCGAAAAAGAGCGGTAAGGTAATCGACTAGGAAAGGAGGAGCAAAAATGGAAATCAGACTTAAAGACAAGTATAAAAAAGAAGTTTTCAAAGCCATGCAGGACCGTTTCGGCTACTCCAACCCTATGGAAGTTCCTAAACTGACCAAGATCACCATCAACATGGGACTTAGCGAAGCAAAGGACAACGCAAAGGTGCTCGAGAGCGCAGTCAAGGAGATCGCGCTCATCGCAGGTCAGAGACCTGTAGTCACAAAGGCAAGAAAGTCCATCGCTAACTTCAAGGTCAGAGAGGGAATGCCGGTCGGAGCCAAGGTCACTCTCAGAGGCGACAGAATGTACACATTCGCTGACAAACTGTTCAACATCTCTCTTCCGAGAGTAAGGGACTTCAAGGGTCTCAGCAGGAACTCGTTTGACGGCAGAGGCAATTACTCCATGGGTCTCAAGGAGCAGCTCATATTCCCTGAGATCGTGTACGATAACGTTGAAACGATCAAGGGCATGAACATCGTCTTCACGACAACAGCGAAGACAGATGAAGAAGCTCAGGCACTGCTGGAGCTCATGGGAATGCCGTTTGAGAAGAGCGTTCGCTAGTATAGGAGGAGAAAATGGCAAAGACTTCACTGAAAGTTAAGCAGACAAGGAAGCCGAAATATTCGACAAGAGCCTATACAAGGTGCAAGGTTTGCGGAAGACCGCACTCCGTGCTCAAGAAGTATGGCATTTGCCGTATCTGCTTCAGAGAGCTTGCTTACAAGGGCGAGATCCCTGGTGTCAAGAAGGCAAGCTGGTAAACAACAGACAACATTTTCGCAGGCCCTATATATAAATATGTAGAGTATAGGGAACCACGTTAAGAAAGGAGAACTTACTGTTATGTCAATGACAGACCCAATCGCAGATATGCTGACAAGAATCAGAAACGCGAACACTGCAGGTCACGCTTCCGTAGACGTACCGGCTTCGAAGATGAAGAAGTCGATCGCGGAGATCCTCCTCAACGAGGGATTCATCAGCGGATATGAAGTAGTTTCTGACAATGCTCAGGGTACTATCAAGATCGATCTCAAGTACGGCCCTGGCCGCGAGAAGACGATCATCGGAATCAAGAAGATATCAAAGCCGGGACTCAGAGTCTACGCTAAGGCTGACAGAGTACCGAAGGTCCTCGGAGGACTCGGTATCGCCATCCTGTCCACTTCCAAGGGTGTTATCACCGATAAGGAAGCGCGCAAGCTCGGTATCGGCGGAGAAGTTATTTGTTACGTTTGGTAGGAGGTAGACGAAATGTCAAGAATCGGTATTAGACCAATCACCATCCCTGCCGGCGTAGAAGTAACGGTAGAAGATGGAAACGTCGTCAAGGTAAAGGGACCTAAGGGCGAGCTTTGCAGCAAGATCGGAAGCTCCATGAAGGTCAACGTCGAAGACGGAACTCTCAAAGTCGAGAGACCTGATGACAGCAGAGAAAACAGATCGCAGCACGGTCTGGCAAGAACTCTCATTGACAACATGATCACGGGAGTTACAAAGGGATTCGAGAGAAAGCTGCTGATCGTAGGAGTCGGATACTCCGCTGCAAAGCAGGGCAAGAAGCTCGTGCTGAAGCTGGGATATTCACACCCGATCGAACTCGAGGATCCGGAAGGTATTACTACAGAGACTCCGGATGCAAACACCATCCTTATCAAGGGGATCGACAAGGCACAGGTAGGCAACTACGCAGCCGACATCAGAGCATGGAGACCGCCTGAACCATACAAGGGCAAGGGCGTCCTGTACGATGGAGAAGTCGTCCACAAGAAGGAAGGCAAGAGCGGAGCAGCATAGGAAAGGAGGAAAGAAAATGGCAAATACGAGCAGAAATGACAGAAGACTCAAGAGACATGCAAGAGTCCGTAAGAACGTTTTCGGAACTCCTGAGAAGCCGAGAATGTGTGTCTTCAGATCAAACGCTAACATCTCGGTACAGATCATCGACGACGTAAACGGAAAGACACTTGTCAGCGCAAGCTCGCTTGACAAGGATCTCAAGAAGGAGATCGCTTACGGCGGCAACAAGGATGCTGCCAAGGCAGTCGGCAAGTCGATCGGAGAGAAAGCTGTTGCAGCAGGCATCAAGGAAGTGTGCTTTGACAGAGGCGGATACCTCTTCCACGGCAGAGTCAAGGAACTCGCTGATGCAGCACGCGAAGCCGGATTGGATTTCTAAGGGAGGATACGTAAATGCAGAGTAAAGTAGACGCATCCAAGCTGGAGCTTACGGAAGAGATCGTGGACATCAGACGTGTTGCCAAGACAGTTAAGGGCGGAAGAAACATGAGATTCTCCGTCACAGTAGTTGTCGGCGACGGCGAGGGTCACGTAGGAATGGGCCTCGGCAAAGCGATCGAGATCCCTGAAGCTGTAAGAAAAGCTACAGAAGATGCTAAGAAGAAACTGATATATGTACCGACAGTCGGAACTACAGTTCCTCATGAGACTGTTGGTGAGTTCGGAGCGGGCAAGGTCCTCATCATGCCGTCAGCAAAGGGTACAGGAGTTATCGCGGGTTCATCCGTTCGTACAGTACTCGAAGCAGCAGGCATCAAGGACGTAAGAGCCAAGTCGCTCGGAACGAGCAACACCGGCAACATGGCCAGAGCAACAATGGAAGGTCTCAAGAACCTGACAACCGTTGAGGAAGTTGCTAAGCGCCGTGGCAAGACACCGGAAGAGATCATTGGATAGGAGGCAAGGGAAATGGCAAAACTGAGAATCACATTGGTCAAGAGCCCTATCGCTTGTCAGCCTAGGCAGAGAAAGACCGTCGAGGCGCTCGGACTCAGGAAACTCAATCACTCGGTAGAGCTTGAGGATTCTCCTGCAACAAGAGGCGCTATCAACAAGGTCTCGCATCTGCTCAAAGTAGAAGAACTGTAAGGAGGGCAAAGGCCATGAGAATTCATGAACTGAAAAAGCCTGAGGGCTCCACGAAAGCTCCTAAGAGAATCGGCCGCGGCCAGGGTACCGGTCAGGGAACAACTGCCGGCAGAGGTATGAACGGTCAGAACTCCAGAAGCGGCGGCGGAGTAAGACTCGGCTTCGAGGGTGGCCAGATGCCACTCTACAGAAGACTCCCTAAGAGAGGCTTCAACAACAAATGGGCTAAGGAATACGCCGAAGTCAACGTTAAGGATCTCAACAGATTCGAAAACGGAACAGTCGTAGATCTCGCTCTTCTGCTCGAGACAGGCCTTGTTGGTAAGGCACTCGACGGAGTAAAGATCCTCGGCAACGGCGATCTTGAAAAGAAACTCACCGTTAAGGCTGAGAAGTTCACAAAGAGCGCTGCTGAAAAAATCGAAAAGGCAGGCGGAAAGGCAGAGGTCATCTGATGGAACTTGTGAAGACATTCTCTAAGGCATGGAAAATACCGGAGATTAGACAAAAGATAATCTTCACTCTTCTGATGCTGCTGGTATACAGGATCGGTTCCAACATTCCGGTTCCTGGTATCGACAGAGAGTATCTTGCGCAGATGTTTTCAGGAGAGACCGGACTTCTCGATCTCTTCGACCTGTTCTCGGGCGGTGCGTTCAGCAACTTCACGATTTTCGCGCTGAGCATCACCCCATACATTACCGCATCGATCATCATTCAGCTGCTGACGATAGCGTTCCCGTACTTTGAGCGACTCGCCAAAGAGGGAGCGGAAGGCCGCAAGAAGATGGCGGCGATCACCAGATACATGACAGTCGTACTCGGACTTATCCAGGCGGTAGGTCTCACGATAGGTCTGTTCAGAAGAGCGATCGTCGACAAGAGCGCCTTCAACATGATCACCATCATCATCGTCCTGACCGCGGGTACCGCGTTCCTGATGTGGCTCGGTGAGCAAATCAACGAGTACGGCATCGGAAACGGTATCTCGATGATAATCTTCGGAGGTATCGTTGCGAGACTTCCGTCCGCAGTCAGAGGCGTTATCACACAGATCAGGGACGGAGCTGTTTCGGTAGTAGCGGTCATCGCTCTGCTGATCGTAGCCGTGCTGATCACGATGGTAATCATCGAAATGCAGCAAGGTGTAAGAAAGATACCGGTGCAGTACGCGAAGCGCGTCGTGGGACGCAAGATGTACGGAGGCCAGTCGACTCACATTCCTATGAAGGTGAACGCGGCGGGCGTTATCCCTATCATCTTCTCGATATCGCTGCTGCAGTTCCCGCTGACGATCACATACTTCGCTCCAAACTCGGGATTCACCGATTTTGTAACAAAGTATCTGTCGCCTTCGGGTAACCCGGGCGTGTGGGTATATGCGGCACTCAACATTTTGCTGACAGTGTTCTTCACATATTTCTACACAGCGATAATGTTCAACCCGGCAGACGTTGCCGACAACATGAGACAGAACGGCGGATTCATCCCTGGCATCAGACCGGGAGTAGCCACCGTGGAATATCTGTCCAGGATAATGAGCAGACTGTGCTTTGCCGGAGGAATCTTCCTCGCGGCAGTAGCTACGATCCCTACGATCGTGAGCGTGTTCACACCGTTCAACTTCAGCTTCGGCGGAACATCACTCCTGATCATGGTAGGCGTAGCGCTCGACATAGTACAGCAGCTTGAAAATCAGATGCTGATGAGGAATTATCAGGGCTTCCTGAAATAAGGTTTCCTTTGAAGGAACGGCGTTGCCGTAAGGTAGGAAACCTTGATCTACGGGGGCATGGCCCCTGCGATAGAATCGGAGGTAAAAAAGTGAGAGCAGTATTGTTAGGACCTCCGGGTGCGGGCAAAGGCACCCAGGCAGTTAGACTGGTAGAGAAGTACGGCATCCCTCAGATCTCTACGGGAGATATCTTCCGCAAGAACATCAAAGAGGGTACCGAACTCGGCAAAAAGGCTCAGGAGTATACAAACTCCGGCAGACTCGTTCCTGACGAGCTGGTAGTCGACCTCGTGGCCGACAGACTCACATGGGACGACTGCGCAAACGGATATCTTCTCGACGGATTCCCGAGGACCATCGCTCAGGCGGAGGCCTTCGACAAGATGCTTGAGAAGAACGGCCAGAAGCTCGATGCTGTCATCAACTTCGAAGTCGGTTATGAGACTCTCATGCAGAGACTTACCGGCAGAAGACTGTGCAAGGACTGCGGAGCAAGCTACCACGTCGTATTCTCCCCTCCTGCAAAAGAGGGCGTGTGCGACAAGTGCGGCGGACCGCTGGAGCAGCGCAAGGATGATACAAGAGAGACCGCTGAAAAGAGGATCGAGATCTATGAGGAGTCTACGGCTCCGCTGATCGAGTACTACAGCAAGGCGGGAACTCTGAAGAACTTCAACGCAGAAAAGAAACCGGACGAAGTATTCGCAGACATAGTTGCGGAGATGGGAGAGTAAGCGGGGCATGATAATAATCAAGTCTAAACGCGAAATCGAACTCATGAAAGAGCCATGCAAGGTCACGGCAGAACTGCTCGATGACCTCGCGGGATTCATCAGACCGGGCATCTCGACGATGGACATAAGCGAATTCGTCGAGAAAAGGATAACTGGACACGGCATGACACCGACATTCAAGGGCTATGGCGGATTCCCCGCCGCAGCCTGCGTGTCAGTCAATGAAGAGGTCATCCACGGCATACCGAACGCAGCGAGAAAGCTCAGAGAAGGAGACATCGTGAGCATCGATGTGGGCGCGACGTACAAGGGCTATAACAGCGACGCGGCGCGTACATATCCGGTCGGCGTCATAAGCGCCGAGGATCAGAAGCTCATCGATGTCACCCGTCAGAGCTTCTTCGAAGGCATCAAGTACGCAATGGAAGGCTTCAGGATAGGAGATATCGGACACGCGGTCCAGCAGTACGCCGAGAGCTTCGGCATGGGGGTCATCAGGGACTACACCGGTCACGGCACCGGCACAAAGCTCCACGAAGATCCGTACATCCCAAACTACGGCAAACCGGGCAAGGGCGCTAAGATCGAGAGAAACATGACTCTCGCTATAGAGCCGATGATAGCCCTGGGCAGCTACGAAGTAAGGGTGCTGGGCAATGAATGGACCGTGGTCATGGCGGACGGCAAAAAGGCCGCTCACTATGAGAACACAATATTAGTCACCGACGGAGAACCGGAGATTTTGACTCTTCAATAGGAGGAACTAATGGCGAAAAGCAATACAATCGAGGCAATGGGCACCGTTATCGACGCTCAGCCGAATGCGATGTTCAAGGTGAAGCTGGACAACGATTTTGAGATACTTGCTCACATATCCGGAAAGATCAGGATGAATTACATCCGTATTCTGCCGGGCGACAGAGTAAAGGTCGAATTATCGCCTTACGATCTGACCCGCGGAAGGATCACCTGGAGAGAGAAGTAAACTAGGAGGAACGTTACAATGAAAGTTAGAGCATCTGTTAAGCCTATGTGCGACAAGTGCAAAGTCATCAAGAGACACGGCCGCGTAATGGTCATCTGCGAGAACCCTAAGCATAAGCAGAGACAAGGCTAATAAATAGTTAAAAAGTGCGCAGCGCCGGGGCTGCGGTAAAACACTTCAAATCAAACATGGAACACCCGTCTGTATCGCCCCCGGAAAGGCGACGGAAGATGGGAAAGGAGGAAAAACATGGCAAGAATTGCCGGAGTGGACCTGCCTAGAGATAAGAGGATCGAATACGGTCTCACATACATCTACGGAATCGGACTCCACACATCCAGAGAAATCCTCGCGAAAGCGGGCGTAGATCCTGACATCAGAGTCAGAGATCTGACAGAAGAAGACGCCGGTAAGATCAGAAGAGTCATCGATGCTGACTACATGGTAGAGGGTGACCTCAGAAGAGAGGTTTCGCTCAACATCAAGAGACTCATGGAGATCGGATCTTACAGAGGTATCAGACACAGAAGAGGACTCCCTGTAAGGGGTCAGAAGACGAAGACGAACGCAAGGACACGCAAGGGCCCGAAGCGTCTCGCCGGAAAGAAGAGATAAGGGGAAGGAGGTATAAGTTATGGCAGCTGTTAAGAAGACAGTACGTAAAAAGAAAAGAGAACGTAAGAACGTTGAACGTGGCCAGGCTCATATCCAGTCCACCTTCAATAATACGCTGATCACACTGACCGACATGGACGGAAACGCACTCAGCTGGTCTTCCGCCGGTTCGAACGGATTCAGAGGCTCCCGTAAGAGCACACCGTTCGCAGCAGCAGAGGCAGCTACAGTAGCGGCTAAGGCGGCCATGGAGCACGGTCTTAAGACAGTAGAAGTTTACGTCAAGGGACCGGGATCCGGCAGAGATTCCGCAGTAAGAGCACTTGAAACTGCAGGCCTCAAGGTAACCATGATCAAGGACATCACACCGATTCCTCACAATGGTTGCAGACCGCCTAAGAAGAGAAGAGTCTAATCGGGAAGGAGGAGCTAATAAATGTCAAGAGATAGAGGACCGGTACTGAAGAAAGCAAGAGCCCTCGGCATCGAGCCACAGTACCTTGGTGTAAATAAGAAGTCTAAGAGACATGGCGCTGTAAGACGCCGCAAAAAGAGCGAATATGGTATCCAGCTGACCGAGAAGCAGAAGGTAAGATTCACTTACGGACTCAGCGAGACTCAGTTCCGCAACCTTTTCGAGAAGGCCTCGAAGAGAAAGGGCGGAGCAGGTGAGAACCTCCTCATCATGCTCGAGAGCAGACTGGACAACGTAGTATTCAGAATGGGTTTCGCAGCTACAAGAAGAGAAGCCCGTCAGCTCGTAAATCACGGTCACTTCCTGGTAAACGGCAAGAAGGCAGATATCCCTTCAATGGAGCTCAAAGCCGGTGACGTCGTATCCGTAAAGGCAAAGTCGCAGTCGTCTCCAAAGTTCAATGAACTCAAAGAGATGATCATCACAACACCTGCCTGGATCGACCTGAACCTTGATAAATTCGAGGGCAAGATCACCAGAACTCCTGAGAGAGCGGACATCGATCTTCCTATCGAAGAGCACTACATCGTAGAGTTCTATTCAAGATAGTCGCTTAGCCGGCCCCGCCGGCATAATAAGCAGTCGTTAAAACTGAATAATCCAGGGAGGGGAAGATAATGATCGAGATTATTAAGCCAACTATTACCAAAGAAGTTGATGAAAACGGACGTTACGGCAAATTCGTTATCGAACCTCTCGAGAGAGGCTATGGTACGACTCTCGGCAACTGCATGAGAAGAGTACTGCTAAGCTCTCTTCCGGGCGCAGCCATCACAAGCGTTAAGATCGACGGGATTCTTCATGAGTTCTCGACGATCCCTGGCGTAAAGGAGGATGTGACCGAGATAATCCTCAACCTCAAGAGACTCGCTGTAAGAGTCGACGGAGACGAGGACAGAAGAGCGATCATCAACGCCGTAGGACCATGCGAAGTCACGGCAAGAGATATCCTTGTGGACGCGGACACTGAGATTTTCAATCCTGATCTCCACATCGCGACACTTGCGGACAACGCTACACTGGTCATGGAGATGAACATCGCGACAGGTAAGGGCTATGTTCCTGCAGAGATGAACAAGACCCCTGAGACACCGATCGCGGTCATCCCGGTAGATTCGATCTTTACACCTGTAAAGAAGGTCAATTTCACGGTAGAAAATACGAGAGTCGGTCAGGTAACAGACTTTGACAGACTCGTACTGGAAATCTGGACTGACGGTTCGATTGCCCCTGAAGAAGGCGTATCGATCGGAGCCAAGATCATCCAGGAGCACCTTGAGCTGTTCATCGGCCTCGGTGCTGAGGTAAGCGACATGAAGTTCATGATCGAGAAGGACGAAGACCGCAAAGAGAAGGCGCTCGTCATGGCGATCGAAGAACTCGAGCTGTCCGTACGTTCATTCAACTGCCTCAAGAGAGCATCCATCAACACAGTTGAGGAACTCACACAGAAGACTGAGGAAGACATGATGAAGGTTAGGAACCTCGGAATGAAGTCGCTGGTAGAAGTTAAAAACAAACTCGCTGAGCTGGGTCTGTCACTTAAGCCGAGCGAAGAAGAGTAATTTGAAAGGAGCCATCAATGAAAGGTTATAGAAAGCTGGGCAGAAATTCTGCACACAGAAAATCCATGCTGAGAAACCTGGTGACCGATCTTTTCAGAGAAGGCAGAATCACAACAACAGAAATGAGAGCTAAGGAAGCAGGCCGTCAGGCTGAGAAGCTGATCACTATTGCAAAGAAGGGCGACCTTCACGCAAGAAGACAGTGCCTTGAGTATCTGTTTGATGAAGATGTTGTGACTAAACTCTTCGATGAGATCGCTCCGGGCTACGAGGACAGGAACGGAGGATACACAAGGATCCTCAAGCTTGGACCTAGGCAGGGAGACAATGCCGAGGCAGTATTCCTCGAACTCGTGTAATTGTCACTGAGTAATGAAGAGACTTACCTAAGTGGTGGGTCTCTTTTTATTGCAGCCGCTGATGCCCTTTGGTAAGGATATGGATCCGGGGCCGCGGCTGTATAATATACTATGAAAACAAGGTCTAAAGTGATAAAATTCATAGGTAGAATTGATATAAGGAGAAGAATGCGCTTATGGACAAAAAAGAGCGTAGAAAAGCGATAATCTTCTTTTCTGCGGTAGCGCTGATATTCATGATCGGCGCGATCCTCACGGGAGGGCACGGAGGCGAAGAAGAGTCTGTTCAGGTCGTTATGCGTGACGCTGTCATGCACGACGTAAACAGGATCAGCCTCTTCGGTCTCAAGGACGTCAACCCGGGACTGATCGCGGGCTTTATGGTGTCCGGCATCATGATCATATTTGCGCTCATATGCAGGATATTCGTCATACCGCGTTTCAAGATGGTGCCTGGAAAGTTCCAGATGCTGCTGGAGATGGTGGTAGGCATATTCGACGGGATGGCCAAGACCAATTCAAAGCATCTCAACGGATTCCTTGGAGCTTACATATTCGCGGCAGGTTCGTACATTTTTACCGGAACGCTGTTTGAGCTTCTGGGAGTGCAGGTGATGACCACGGCAGGTCACGCTATATCGCTTCCGGCACCGCTCGCGGATATCAACGGCGCGATAATGATGGGCTGCCTTTCGTACCTTGTGATCATGTCCGGCGGAATAGCAGGCAACGGGATCAAGGGAATAGGCAAGACGCTCAAGGACTTCTCGCTGCCGCTCTCGCTCAGCTTCCGACTTTTCGGAGCCCTGATATCCGGAGCGCTGGTCACAGAACTCGTCTATTATTACACATCGATGAGCTACGTAGTGCCGGTCATAGTCGGAGTGCTGTTCACGCTGCTCCACGCTTTGATCCAGGCGTACGTACTTACCATGCTGACCTCACTCTTCTACGGAGAGGTCTCTGAGAAGGTCGAAAAGAAGCCGAAAGTAAAGAAACCGAGAGGAAAAAAGAGAGTAACTGTTGTAAAGCAGAATACTTAATGCGGCCCTTAGGCTGCACCAAAACACCAAACAGCGGTCGCTGTCGATTCCGGGAGGGTAACCTCCGAAAAGACGCACCGCATAAGATAAAAAAAGGAGAACAGATATGCGTAATCTCAATGCAAAGAAACTGAGAAGACTGGCGATCGTACTCGCAATGGTCGCTGCCGCCATGATGATGGTCCTGACGGTCGGAGTATTCGCTGACACTGGCGATTCAGCAGCCGCTGCCGACGCTGCAGCTGCCACAACTACAGGATTCAAGGCCATCGCTGCCGCTATAGCGATCGGACTTGCTGCCTGCGGAGGCGCCATCGGAATGGGCGTTTTCGGAGCCAAGACATCAGAGGGCATCTCCAGACAGCCTGAGGCCGGCGGACAGATCCGTACCAGCTTCATGCTCGGACTTGTCTTCATCGAGACAGTAGTCATCTACGCTCTGCTCACGGTCATCCTGATCATATTCGTGCTTTAACGGAAGCTTCAGCAGACCGTTACATTTGAAAGACAGGGAGATATCAGATGACAGGAGTACCACTTAATATCGACTGGCAGCAGATTTTGCTGCACCTGTTCAATTTCACCATCCTCTTCGGAGCGCTGTACATACTCCTCTACAAGCCTGTGAAGAATTTCATGGAGGGCAGAGAGGCTCATTATGCTGACATGGACAGCAAGGCCACACAGGCGCTTGCCGACGCCGAGTCCAGCAAGGCTTCGTATGAGAAGAAGGAAAGAGACTTCGATGAAGAGGTCAGAGCTGAAAAGAACAGGATGAGCAAAGAGATCGAAGCCGAAAGAGAACGCAGACTTGCGGCCGCGCGCGGCGAGGCCGAGAAGATCATTTCGGATGCCCGCGGCGAGGCCGACAGGGAAAAGAAAGAGATCATCGAATCCGCGCAGAAGGAGATCACAAGCATGGTCACCGACGCGATGGAAAAGCTCACTCTCGAGCAGACGGCTTCGGATGCTTTCGACCAGTTCCTCGATGCTGCGGAGGAGGCGGATAAATGAGTAAGGAAGAAATGATCCGCACCGCAGTCATCTACTCGGCAGTTGAGCCGAGCAAAGAACAAAAGACAAGGTTCGGACAGTTTTTAAAGAAAAAATACGGCGAAGACATTTCCCTTGAATGGGAGAAGTCCGACGCGTTCCCGGGCGGCTTCAGACTTGAGGTCGGCTCCGACATTTATGACTGGTCGGTCGGCGGAAGGTTCCGCCAGCTGAGGGACACGCTCGTCAAGGTGCCTACAAATAACGGCAACATCATCCCGCTGCTCAAGGAGAGCATCAAGACATGGACGCCGGAGGCAATGGCCGAGCAGGTCGGCGAAGTCATCACGGTAGGTGACGGCATCGCGACAGTCGCAGGGCTTCCTCACGCTACCTTCGGAGAGATCCTTCTCTTCGCGGACGGCGTAAGGGGCATGGTCCAGGATATACGCAGGGACAACATCGGCTGCGTTCTTTTCAGCAGCGATGAGAGCGTCACGCAGGGATCCTCTGTAAAGAGGACCGGCAAGACTGCGGGCACACCGGTAGGAGAAGGCTTCCTCGGAAGAGTTGTAGACTCGCTGGGTTCACCGGTGGACGGCCTTGGTGAGATCACGGCTTCGGGATACATGCCTGTAGAGGCTCAGGCTCCGCCTATCATCGACAGGCAGCCTGTAGACACGCCGCTTGAGACTGGAATCTTCTCGATCGACTCGATGTTCCCTATAGGCAGGGGACAGAGAGAGCTTATCATAGGCGACAGACAGACGGGCAAGACCGCCATCGCGACTGACGCCATCATCAACCAGAATGGCAAAAATTGTATTTGCATTTACGTGGCCATAGGCCAGAAGACTTCTTCGGTAGTCCAGATACAGCAGACCCTGAAGAAGCACGGTGCCATGGACCACTCCATCATAGTCACAGCTTCAGCGAGCGACCCGGCGCCGCTGCAGTACATCGCGCCATACGCGGGATGCGCAATGGCCGAGTACTTCATGCACCAGGGCAAGGACGTGCTCATCGTCTACGACGACCTTTCGAAGCACGCCGTAGCTTACCGTGCGCTTTCGCTGCTGCTCGACAGATCGCCGGGCCGCGAGGCGTATCCGGGCGACGTATTCTACCTGCATTCGAGACTGCTTGAGAGAGCCGCGAGGCTTTCGGATGAGATAGGCGGCGGTTCGATCACCGCTCTGCCTATAGTCGAGACGCAGGCCGGCGATGTATCCGCATACATCCCTACAAATATCATTTCAATCACAGACGGCCAGATATTCCTGGAGTCCGACCTCTTCTTCTCGGGACAGAGACCTGCCGTAAACGTCGGTCTTTCCGTTTCCCGTGTAGGAGGCGACGCGCAGACAAAGGCCATGAAGAAGGCCGCCGGTACACTGAGAATCGACCTCGCGCAGTACCGCGAGATGGAAGTCTTCACGCAGTTCGCGTCAGACCTTGATGACCAGACACGAGCACAGCTGCAGTACGGTCAGGGCCTCATGCGCATGCTGAGACAGAAGCAGTACAAACCTAAATCGCAGCACGAGCAGGTCATCACCCTCGTAATGGCGCTGGCTCACACGATGCAGGACATCCCTGCTCCGGAAGTTCCTAAGTTCATAGAGGGACTTATCGAGATGTTCGAATCGGATCACAGAGACGTCTGCGACAGAATCGACAAGGAAGGCCAGCTGCCTGATGATCTGAAGCAGGAGATACTCGACATTTCAGCAAAGTATAAAGAAAAGTATAAAGTGGCGTAATCGATGCCTTCTACAAAGGAAATCAAAAACAGAATAAAGAGCGTAGGCGATACTCAGAAGATCACCAACGCGATGTATCTGATCTCTTCGACCAAGATGCGGCGCGCCCGCAAGGAAGCCGAGGAGACGAAGCCTTATTTTGACCTTTTGAGGAAGGAGATCCGCAGGATGTTCGCTGTCGAAGGCGACATCACCAGCAGGTATTACGATGCCGAAGTCGACGAGGCCGTGGCCGGAGGACGCAACGGTATCCTTATCATCACAGGAGACAAGGGACTCGCTGGCGCGTACAACCAGAACGTCATCAAGGAAGCCATCGCGCTGATGGACAGGAGCGATGAGTACAGGCTCTATATCGTAGGCGATTTCGGATGGAGGTTCTTCAGGACGCGCGGTGAGAAAGTCGTTGAGAGCTTTGCACATTCGATGAACCAGCCATCGCTGGCGATGGCCAGAGACATCACAAGGGAGCTTCTGGATGAGTTCGACGCGGGTGAATTTGACAGGCTCTATGTCTGCTACACGGAGTTCTCGGGCGGAATGAGTCCGGGCACCGCCATGCACGACAGGCTGATCCCGTTCGACAGGGATGACTTTACACCAGAGGGCGCCGAGACCGACGTGAACGCTTCGACCGTGTTTGAGTACGAACCGGACGTGAAGACGGTGCTTGAGAGGATAATGCAGTCGTACCTCGTAGGATACGTCTATTCGGCGCTGGTCAACAGCTATTCATCCGAGCAGAGCGCAAGGATGATGGCGATGGACTCGGCAAATGAGAATGCGAGCGAACTTCTCGACCATCTTGAACTTGAATATAACCACCTGAGGCAGAATGCCATCACTCAGGAGATCACGGAAATCTCATCCGGAGCGCGCAGCCTCAGAAGTAAAAACAACAGATAACAAACCAAGGAGATTATTATGACCGGACGTATAGTGCAGGTCTCGGGATCTGTAATAAACGTGGAATTCGATGAAGGCCAGATGCCTAGGATCAACGAAGCCCTGACAGTAGAACTGGGAGACAGGACGCTCGTCATGGAAGTCGCGCAACACATCGGCAACAACACCGTTAAGTGCGTCATGCTTTCGGGTTCCGAGGGTATGAGCAGCGGCATGGAAGTCACGGCAACGGGCGACTCCATCAGGGTCCCTGTGGGTGACGTGGTGCTTGGGCGCATGTTCAACGTACTTGGCGAGCCTATCGATGACGGCGAGCCTATCCCGGACGATGTCGAGAAGATGTCGATCCACAGAAAGGCTCCGGGCTTTGATGAGATAAGCCCTTCAGTCGAGATACTCGAAACAGGCATCAAGGTCATCGACCTTCTGGAGCCTTACGCAAAGGGCGGTAAGATTGGACTCTTCGGCGGCGCCGGAGTAGGCAAGACCGTACTCATCCAGGAACTCATCCACAATGTTGCCATGGAGCACGGCGGCTATTCCATATTCACCGGAGTAGGCGAGCGTTCCAGAGAAGGAAACGACCTCTGGAAAGAGATGAAAGAAGCCGGCGTCATGGACAAGACCGCGATGGTATTCGGCCAGATGAACGAGGCTCCTGGCGTGCGTATGAGAGTAGGTCTGTCCGGCCTGACGATGGCGGAGTACTTCCGTGATCAGCAGAATAAGGACGTGCTGCTCTTCATCGACAACATATTCAGATTCGTACAGGCGGGCTCCGAGGTATCCACGCTGCTGGGCCGCATGCCTTCAGCCGTAGGCTACCAGCCGACACTGGCATCCGAGATGGGCGCTCTCCAGGAGCGTATTACCTCGACCAAGGCAGGCTCGATCACATCGGTACAGGCGGTATATGTACCGGCCGACGACCTGACCGACCCGGCTCCTGCTACGACTTTCGCGCACCTCGACGCGACAACGGTACTTTCACGTAAGATCGCTGAGATGGGACTTTATCCGGCGGTAGACCCGCTCGACTCCACATCGCGTATCCTCGAGGCGGACATCGTAGGCGAAGAGCACTATGAGGTCGCCAGAAAGGTGCAGGAGATACTCCAGAAATACGCCGAGCTTCAGGACATCATCGCCATCCTCGGTATGGACGAACTTTCCGATGAGGACAAGACGACTGTATACAGAGCGCGTAAGATACAGAGGTTCCTCTCGCAGCCGACACACGTCGCTGAGAAATTCACGGGTCTGCCGGGCGTTTACGTACAGCTTTCGGATACCATCAAGGGATTTGGAGCCATCGTAAACGGCGAGATGGATGAATATCCTGAGCAAGCCTTCTTCAATGTAGGCACGATTGATGACGTTATAGCAAAAGCAAAGACACTATAGTTGTGAGGCCGCGCGCGCCCGGAGCTTTATCCTGTCCGAGCGGTGCGTTCCTGAACGAAGTAAACCAATTTGCATGCCGCCGCCAACTGCACTCCCTTGAGGTTTACGCTAACTCGCGAGTGCGATAAGCTGAGCACCGGACAGGATATGTCCGGGCATGGCAGCGGCCACAGAATAAGAGATATAGATGAATACCTTTAAGCTTCATTTTATGGCAAGTGAACATATGGTATACGATGGTGACGCAGAGTCAGTCTCCCTCATGACTACTGAGGGAAGTATTGGCATACTTGCGAATCACTCCAACCTCATCATGGCCGTAGTGCCGGGCATCGTGGAGTACGTACCGGTGGGTGAAGTGGCGAAAGAAATGGGACTGACAGGCAAGCAGTACTCGGTAGTTTCGGACGGTCTTCTGAAGGTGGAGAACAACGAGGTGATGATACTCGTGGACACCGCGGAGCTTCCGGAGGAGATAGATGAAGCAAGAGCGAGGCGCGCAGAGGAGAAGGCCAGAGAAGACATGAAGAGGGCGAACTCCCAGCGTGATGTGGCTCTCGCAAGCGCCGAACTTTCCAGAGCCGTCAGCCGTATAAAAGCATCAAAGCATAAACACAGATTATAGATATAGAATTTGAGAACCGTTTTTTCCATATTTAAAAATGATATAAAGGCAGTAAGCCGGCGCTTCTTCGCGCTGGCTATTATAGTGGCCGTTTGTACGCTGCCGGCGCTCTACGCGTGGGTCAATATCTACGCAAACGGCAACCCTTACGCCAACACGGGCGATATCCCTATCGCTCTGGCGTCGAATGATCCCGGCATCGACCTTGAAGACGGCAGCCATGTCAACATGGCAGAGGAAGTCTTTGATGAGATGCGGGACAATGACAAGATAGGCTGGCAGTTCCCGGACAGTGTGGACGAAGCCATTGAAGGCGTGAGATCCGGCAAATATTACGCTGCCATAGTTCTTGAGGACAACTTCACTTACGATATGTTCCACTTTGAGCAGGCCCTTCTGGACAAGAAGGAACCGCTCACGTTCTATGAGAACACAAAGAAGAACGCGGTCGCGGCCAAGATATCCGAGACTGCCGCTTCAAACCTGCAGCAATCCATCAAGACAAAATACCTGGAGAAGGTATTCGGCCAGATCTTCGATGAGACGAATGCCCTGGCTGACGACATCGAAGAGGGTGAGACCGCGGATTCCATCATCGCGCAGCTGAAGGATCTCAGAGACACGCTGAGAGCGTATGATTCAGCGATCAGCTCGTTCACAGGCAGGAGCGCGGCGATACACTCCGGCATTGCGAACGCGGAGAAGAACCTTTCAAAAGCAAGGAAGGCGGCGAGCGGAGACGCGTCGAACGCAGGCAGTGACCTGGCAAAGGCGAGACGAACGCTCGAAGTCATAGAGAAGATGCTTGAGGAAAGAGAGTCGCGCATCGAAAAGGAAAGAGCGGAGCTCGAGGAGATAATCAACAAGATCACAGGCGGCGGGTTGACCCCGGAGGAAATGGCCGCGCTGAGAGAAGAAGCTATAGAAAAAGCGAACGCCCTGAAGTCAGATCTTGAGGGACTTCTGGCGATGTTCCCTGAGTCGCAGGGCTCTGCCGCGATCACAGCGATCAGAGCGATACTTACCGCCATGATAAGCGACATAGATACCCTGACAAGCTCGCTCGAACAGCCGACCATCGCGACGGCCATCATGGACGAGCTCAAAAAACTGAGTCAGGTGTCACTCAGCGAATCCGTTGCTTCGCTCATAAACACCATAGACAGGACCCTCGATCTGATGGAGCCTCTGATGAGAAACATGTCGACCATGCTGGGCGACATCTATCCGGTGCTCGACGGCGCTGATGAAACCGTGAGCGCACTGGACTCATCGCTGCTGCAGATGCAGGCGCTGTTTAGCGCTACGGCGGACAAGATAGACGATATCATCAGCAAAGTAGAAGCGGTATCAGGCGATGACAGGCTGAAGCTCCTGACAGAGCTGCTGGGAGGAGATCCCGGCAAGTACGCTGAGTTCTTCTCAGCGCTCGTTGACGTGGACGTCGAAGAAGTCTATTCAGTCGCGTCCTACGGAGCAGCCATGTCACCGTTCTATACGGTGCTGGCTATTTGGGTCGGCGGCGTAATACTCGTGTCTATACTCAAGACACACGTTGATAAAAAGAAATTCCCTGAAGCGACCGAGGCTCAGTCATTCTTTGGGCGCTACCTGATCTTCTTCCTCGTGGGGCAGTTACAGGCGGCAGTCATAGTATTGGGCGACATATTCCTGCTGCACTGCAGTCCGGTGCATCCGTGGCTGATGTGGCTTGCGTGTGCCGTCGCGAGCTTCGTGTTTGTCATGCTCATATACGCTCTCACGCTGGCATTCGGCGACGTAGGCAAAGCCATAGTCGTAGTCGTGATGGTGGTGCAGATCGCCGGTTCGAGCGGCTCGTATCCTATCGAGATACTGCCGCCTATATTCAGCAAGATCTACAGGTTCTTCCCGTTCCCGTACGCGATCAACGCGGTGAGGGAGGCCCTGTGCGGCATGTATAAACACGATTACTTCATCTATCTGGGAGAGCTGCTGCTCTTTGCGGTGCTGGCCATGGCCATCGGCCTCCTCATAAGGAAGCCTTTCATGGGAATGAACAGCTTCGTGACCGAAAAGATAGAAGAAACGGAGGTGCTGTAATGGAAGACCACAGACAGGACCGCCGTTATGAAGAACTATACAGCCAGCTGCTCGAGCGTGGCCTGGACATGCATGTCAATAACAAGAAGAGGATAAAGGTCGGCCTCATATTGCTTGTGATACTGCCTGTCATTCTTGAGATCATCCGCAGGCTCACTGAAAGCGACAAGATATTCTTCCTGATCATCTGGGTGTTCTGCATGTTCATCACATGCATCTACCTGATCAGCATAGAGTATATCGATGACTCGATACAGAAGACTCTGAGGGACGTCACCGACAGGGAGGCGGACTTTGACGAGCTCTTCATGGGCACGGAGCAGATCGGAGAGAAACTCTCCGAGCGCCGCGAAAACAGGCAGAGAAAACTCAGAGAAATACTGGGGTCCAAAAGACCGGAAAGCGAGGATGAAGAATGAAGAACATCCTCGGGATAATAAGACACGACCTCAGAAAGATAACGGGCAGCGTGGTTGCCATGATAACCATACTGGGACTTTGCATAATCCCATGTCTTTACGCGTGGTTCAATATCTTCTCCAACTGGGCGCCTTACGAATCCGACGCTACAGGAAGGATATCCGTTGCCGTCGCCAACTTGGACAAGGGTGATTCTGTGGCCGGACTCAGCATAAATGTGGGCGACAAGCTCATAGAAGCCCTTGAAGCCAATAGCGACATAGGCTGGGTGTTCGCGGACGATGACGAGTCTGCCATAGAAGGCGTATACTCCGGCGATTACTACGCCGCGTTGGTGATTCCGGAGGACTTCACCTCTGATGTGCTGAGCTTCACGCAGGGAGACCTGACCAATCCGACTATAAAGTATTACGAGAACGAAAAGAAGAACGCGATCGCGCCTAAGATAACGAACAAGGCTCAGGAAGCCCTGCAGGATGAAATCAACGCCGCATTTGTCGAGACCCTCGCGGGCTATGTTTCGGATGCGGCAGCCATAGCGGACGCGAACGGCATCGACCCGGCAAGTCTTCTGGCAGACATATCTGACAGGATAGAGGATCTCAGCGGAGATCTGGACAGCTGCATAACGCTTGCTGATTCCGCGGCAGGCCTTACCGACGCGGCCGGCAGCCTGCTTGACGTTTCGGACACGTTTATTGGAAGCACCCAGGACGTGCTGGCGTCGAACGACAAGCTTCTTAAGGAAGCTCAGGAGGAGCTCAACAAAGTCAAAAAGCCGGATACGTCGGAGATCGACGCGGCGATAGACAAGGCGGAGGAGATAGCCGGATCGCTGGAGACCTTCAAGACGATAGTGGTGCAGGTGATGAGCGGCGAGCTCGCCTTCGATGTGTTCCTCGACTTAAACAGGGATGATCTGGTCACGAAGGTCAATAAACTGAAGAACGCTGCCGACGAGCAGGGAGCCATAGTCAAGTCAGAAGGATTCACAGCTCTCGCTTCCGAATTTGAAGAGCTCTCAAAAACGCTCGCTCGCATTTCATCAGAACTCAGCGCGCTCAATACAGGCATGAGCCATGATGAGCGTCTGGCCGCTCTTACAAAGATATCCGATGACCACGACAAGGCGGTGGCTCTTACCGAAAAGATACTGAAGCAGATAAAGACCGACATAGATGAGGATCTTGAAACGGCTCTCAAAAACGCCAGGACATCGCTCTCGGATTTCCGCAGCACCATGTCAGGCGCGCAGAAGGGACTCGGCTCGCTCAGCAGGACGATGGGCTCATATGAAAGCGCCATTGCCGGCCTGAAGAAAAGCATCGAGAAGACCTCGAAGGGTCTTGAGGATCTGCGTGACGGAGCTGATTCGGTAGCGGGTCTTCTGATGAACGCTTCCGGAAACGACCTGCTTCAGGAACTCAGCACCCTCATGGGCGGCGACGAGGCAGCTGTAGCGGAATATCTGGCTAACCCTATAAAGATGAAGACCGAGGTGATATGGCCTATAGCGACATTCGGCTCGGTGATGGCTCCGTTCTACACGGTGCTGGCCCAGTGGGTAGGCGCTCTGCTGACAGCCGTTCTCATCAAGGTAAGACTAAGAAAACGCGAAGGTCCTGAAAAACTCAGACTGCATCAGTGGTACTTCGGCAGATTCGGGCTCTTCATGCTGATTGGACTCGCCCAGGCGCTGATAGTATCGCTCGGAGACATTCTGTACATCGGCATCCAGTGCGTATCACCGGTACGTTTTGTACTGGCGGCCATAGTCAACGGACTGGTGTTCATGATGATCAACTACGCTCTGGTATTCGCTCTGGACAACATCGGGCTTGCTGCTGGCGTCATCATACTTGTGCTGCAGGTTGCGGGTTCAGGAGGAACGTATCCGGTGGAGGTGCTGCCAGGCATATTCAGGACGCTGTATCCTCTGATGCCTTTCCACTACGCGATGGACGCGATGCGCGAATGCATAGGCGGTATGTACGACGGCACATACTGGAGATGCATAGGCATCCTGATGCTCATCTTCCTCTTCTCGATCGCCTTCGGCCTGGCGTTCTACAGGCCTGCAAGAAAGCTGAATGAGGTGATAGCAAGAAGTAAGGAAGGCAGCGAGATAATGCTGTAATAACAGCGTGATTTATGTTAAAATAACGTTTAATCGGCGGGCGACCTGCTGTGCGCGGGGGCCCTGCGCAACGGGGCTCCGTGAACCATGTCAGGACCGAGAGGTAGCAGCATTAAGCGATCTGTCTTGTGTGCCGCAGACCAGCCTCTGCGTACTGCAGATCGCCCGCTTTTTTATAGAGAGGAACCGACCAGATGCAGCCCGCATTATACAGAGCCGAGAGGCCTGAAGTTTTCGAAGATGTAATAGGCCAGAAGCACATCGTACGCATCCTGCAGAACCAGATCAGGACGGGCACGGTGAGCCAGGCTTATTTATTTGCCGGAACTCACGGCACGGGCAAGACCAGCACGGCGCGAATACTCGCGAAGGCGGTCAACTGTCTTGAGGGCGAACCGGGAGATCCGGGAGTGAACCTTCCGTGCGGCAAGTGCGAGAACTGCGAAGCGATACGCGAGGGCAGGTTCGTAGACTGCGTAGAGCTGGACGCCGCGTCAAACAACGGCGTGGACGATCTGAGGTCCATCATCGACATGGTCAAGTATCCGCCGACGGTAGGCAGGTACAAGGTGTACATCATAGACGAGGTACACATGCTGAGCACGGCGGCAGAGAACGCATTTCTCAAGACGCTTGAAGAGCCGCCTGAACACGCCATATTCATTCTCGCGACCACAGACCCTCAGAAGGTGAGGGCAACCATAAGATCGCGCTGCATGCAGCTCAACTTCAGGCGCGTCACGGAGGGCGAGCTTATAGAAGGAATGAAGAGGATCTGCGCGAAGCGCGGCATAGGTGCTTCGGACGACGCGCTTGCGACCATCGCTTCCAGAGCGGACGGCTCGGTAAGAGACGCACTGAGCATACTTGAGCAGTGCGCCGCGGCCGGCGATAAAGAGCTCAGCAGGGCTTCCGTGCTCGAATACACGGGAGCGGCAGGCGAGGACTTCTTCCTGGCGCTCACGGGCGCCGTCATAGACGGCGAAGCCGGCAAGGCGCTGGTATACATAGACGAGATTATAAAGCGCGGCAAGGACGGCAGACAGATTCTCAAAGACTGGCTGAGGCACATGCGCGACCTCATGATAGTCAAGTACGTGGGAAAGGCTGAGCGCATCGTCGGTGCTTCCGGCGAGAATATAGCGAGGCTCAGAGCCCAGGCTGACAAGACGGATACCGCCTTCATAGAAAGGGCAATACGCCTCATATCCGAATATATCAATCTGGGCAGGTATTCCGAGAGACCGCGCATCCTGCTGGAGACGGCGGCCGTAAGGCTGGCGATGCCCGAGACGGCAGAACCGGCACCAAGACGGGCAGCTGCGCCTCAAAAGAAAGAGGCTAAACCGGCAGCAGCACCTGCTGCAGCTTCACCTGCAGCCGGGAAAAAGCCGGCTCCTGCACCTATAGAAGAAGAGAATGCTGCGGACGCGCTCGCCGAGATGATAGCGTCTGCTCCGAGAGAGCAGGCAGGCAGCCCGGAAGAGATGTGGGACAGGATAGTCCGGGAGATAAGCGCTCATGACCGCACATTCATGAGCCTGGTGGGGCGCAATTCCACCGGTACCGAATTCAACGGCGAAAAGCTGCAGGTCATCGTCAGACCTAACAAGCTGAGGCTTGCCGAGGACAGATCCGAAGAGATCGCCAAGACGGCAAAGAGCCTGTACGGAAACGAAGTATACGTCGTTTTCAAAAGCGGTGAGATAACAAAGACAGGCGCCGCGGAAGGTCCCGCTGAGATGAGCGAGGCAGAGGCGTCAAAGATAATAGACGAAGATATAAATGCGAATGAAGTGATCGAAGACATACAGAACCTTTTCGGTATAACTCCGATCATAGAAGACTGACCTGACGGGAGGACATAATGGGTAAAGGAATGAAGGCCGGCAAGAAGCCTAAAAACAGGGCAGCCGGCGGCGCAAAAGACATGAACAAGCAGCTGAGACAGCTCCAGGCGATGCAGGCCGAGATGGAGCAGAAGCAGGCGGAGCTCGAGACTAAGGAGCTCACCACGACGGCCGGAGGAGGAGCCGTACAGGTCACCATCAACGGCAAGAAGGAGATCACCAAGCTGGTCATCGACAAGGACGTCGTGGATCCTGATGATGTTGAAATGCTGCAGGACCTCGTCACGGCTGCCGTGAATGAGGCTATCAGACAGATCACAGAGCTTGAAGAGTCCGAGATGAACAGCATCACGGGTGCTCTGGGCGGAATGGGAGGCTTCGGTTTCTGATGAGGCAGTATCCGCGCTCACTCAACAAACTGATCAACGAACTCGGCAAGCTGCCGGGCATAGGCGGCAAGACCGCGCAGAGGCTGGCGTTCCACATACTCAGCCTGACTGACCGCGAAGCCGAATCCCTTGCCGAGGCCATAGTCGAGGCAAAGAATTCGCTCCATTACTGCAGCGTCTGCGGCAACCTGACGGACAAGGAAGTCTGCAGCATCTGCGCTGACGAAGCAAGGGACAGGAGCACCATTTGCGTGGTCGAGACACCTCAGGACGTGCTGGCGATGGAGAGGATACGCGAGTACCACGGCACATACCACGTGCTGCACGGTGCTATCTCTCCGGCGGAGGGCATAGGCCCTGCCGACATCAATCTGAAGAGCCTCATCGAGAGACTTCAGAGCTCGGACGAAGTTAAAGAAGTGATAATAGCAACCAACCCGAACATTGAGGGTGAAGCGACCGCGATGTACATTTCCAGGCTGATCAAGCCGGCAGGCATCAAGGTCACAAGGATCGCGCACGGCATACCTGTCGGCGGCGATCTCGAATACGCTGATGAAGTAACGCTTCTGAAGGCGATAGAAGGGAGAAGAGAATTATGAAAAGAAAACTGACGATGAGAGAGACCATCGTCGTGGCGAGCACGCTGTTCGGCATGTTCTTCGGCGCCGGAAACCTGATCTTCCCGGTGCACCTCGGACAGATGGCAGGCAGCAATTCGTGGCCGGCGATCATCGGATTCTGCATTACGGCGGTGACCATCCCTATCCTTGCGGTAGCGGCCATAGGTAACACTCACAGCGACAACCTGATGGAGCTTTCAAGTAAGGTCTCGGGCTGGTACGGCAGAGTATTCACAGCTGTGCTCTACCTTACGATCGGACCGTTCTTCGCGATCCCGAGATGCGCTTCCGTATCGTTCACGACGGGCGTCGCACCTATCGTAGGTGAATCGCACTACAAGCTGTGGCAGCTCATATTCACGTTCATATTCTTTGCTTTCGTCATGTACTTCTCGCTCAGACCGGGCAAGATCACCACATGGATCGGCAAAGTCATCAACCCGCTCTTCCTCGTGTTCCTCGGCATACTCGTCGTGGTAGCCATTATCCATCCGGGCGCAGCGATGTCTGAGGTAGAGCCTATCGAGGCATACCAGAGCGGAGCTCTCTTCAACGGATTCATTGAAGGCTACGGTACGATGGATGCCATCGCGGGACTCGCGTTCGGTATCGTCATCATCAACGTCGTCAGAGACCTGGGAGTGACCAAGGACAACGACGTTGCAAGAGAGACCCTGAAATCCGGAGTGTTCACCGGCCTGCTGATGCTGGTCATCTACGCGCTGACCATCATTATGGGAGCTCAGTCAAGAGGACTCTTCGATGTGTCCGACAACGGCGGTATCGCGCTCGCGCAGATCTCGAACCACTACCTCGGCGGCATCGGAAGCCTCGTGCTCGCGCTGACGATCACATTCGCCTGCCTCAAGACAGCGATCGGACTTGTCACCAGCTGCGGCGAAATGTTTGTCAAGCTGGTACCGGGCAAGCTCAACTACAGAGGCTGGGCTATGGTGTTCACACTGTTCTCGTTCATCGTTTCGAACGTAGGGCTCACAGCCATCATCACCTACGCTATCCCTGTTCTGATGCTGCTCTATCCGCTCGTTACGGTACTTATCATCATGGCGCTCACAGAGAAGGCTTTCGGCAAGAGCAAATACGTCTACGGTTGGGTTACACTCGGAGCCTTTATCCCGGCAGTTTTCGACTTCTGCAAGACGCTGCCTGAGGGGATCCAGACAGCTCTCAACATCCCGGCTATGACAGCTCTTGGTCAGAAGATCTTCCCGTTCTTCGGCCTCGGACTTGGCTGGGTCGTGCCGGCGCTGATCGGACTTGTTATCGGCCTCGTGCTGACAGTCGCTAACCGCAATAAAGCAGGTAAAGCTGCCGCATAGAGCAATAAGAAAGATAAACGGCGCTGCTAAGGCAGCGCTGTCCTTTTAAAAAGGGAAATAGGAAAAGGGGAGCAAAATGTCAATCGAAACAGCAAGAGCATATCTAAGACCGCTGGGATACGAGGACCGCATCAGGGAATTCGAAGTATCAAGCGCTACTGTCGAACTGGCCGCCAAGGCAGTCGGCGTCGAGCCGGCGCGCATCTGCAAGACCCTCAGTTTCAAACTGAAGGACGGTACCGGCATTCTCATCCAGGTCGCCGGCGATGCCAGGGTCGATAATAAGAAATACAAGGACTACTTTGGCGAGAAGGCCAAGATGCTTCCACCTGAGGAAGTGCCTCAGTACACCAATCATGAGATCGGCGGCGTCTGCGCCTTCGGTGTCACCAGAGATGACGTGAAGGTATACTGCGATGAGTCGATGCTGAGATTCGACACAGTATTTCCGGCCTGCGGATCTTCCAACTCCTGCGCCGAATTCACGCCTGACGAGCTCTTTGAGGTCTCGCGTTCACTTGCCTGGATAGACATTTCCAAACTGCCGGATCAGGAGGCCTGATACCGGAGTAGATAGCAATTATCGGCTATTCATCAAATATTCATCAGTCAATCGGCTAAACATTGGTGCTTCAAACCCTGAAACCGGGCAAGAGGCACCAATTTTTTGGTGCTTGTAGGTGGTTTTACGCGTACCAAGTACCAACATACCATTCAATGAGCATCTGATTCAGGTGACCGATCAGAAAGAATGAACGGTTTTAGTAGCTCCTTCCCGGTAGATTCATCAATTATCGCGAGATTATAAAAGAAAAATTGAATTAATACTCAAAACGGCCATCAAATGACTTTCTGGAGATGTTAGAAATGGGCGAAAGTTGGTGCCTCAAACTCTGAAAATAGATGTGAAGCACCAATTTATTGGTGCTTCTGTGTATTGTTTTGGCCCTTAAGCACCAACCTCAACCGGTCCGCGCGATTGTACTTGTAAAAAAGCATTGCAAGGCTTGACCAAAGGGGACTTGTTTGCTATTATTGCTTTATCATTTTAATACTTTAGTACGCTAAAGTAATAAAGAAAGAATAATCCAACCTGAAAGGGTCAGAGAGACAGAAAAGAAAGAGGGAAAAGGAACAATGTTTTATCAGGTATTTATACGACATTGAAGATCCGGACTGAATCTAAAACTGAAAACGAAAAAGAAAAATACGCTTATTTGACAAAAGCGAAAAACAGGAATCACAGAAAGGATCAATAAAATGAAAAAGAAATTTACAGTACTTTTACTCGCGTTCACAATGGTATTCACAATGATGGTCATCACAGCCTGCGGAGGTGGCGGTGGCGGGAGTGAAGAAGCCGCGGAAACAGGACAGTATGGCGAGGGCTATGTATTCAAGCAGGGTTTTGACCTTGACTACAGACCGTATTCATTCGTAGGTGACGACGGCCAGAACGGCGGCTTCGACGTAGAGCTTGCTCAGGCTGTATGCGAATACTACGGATGGGAATATGAACCTGTTCCATTCAACTGGGACGCTAAGGATGCTGAGCTTCAGGCAGGCAGCTGCGACTGCATCTGGTCAGGCTTCACCATCAACGGAAGAGAGGATGACTACCTCTGGAGCATCCCATATTCCGACAACACTCAGAAGATAATGGTAAAGGCAGACTCCGGCATATCCACACTTGCGGATCTCGCAGGAAAGAAGGTAGGCGTACAGACAGCTACATCCGCTTATGATCTGCTGAATGATGAAGAAGGCCAGAAGGCGCTGCTCGACACATTCGAAGAGCTGATGGTATATGACACATACACCATCGCTATCACAGACCTCAACGCAGGAGCTGTCGACGCGGTAGCAGTAGACGCTACAAGAGCGGCTGAGGCGATGGCAGCAGATGATACTCTGGTATGCCTCGATGAAAACCTCGGAAGTGAGCAGTACGGCATTGGTTTCCGCAAGGATGACACCGAACTTTGCGACCTGGTCAATGCGGCTCTCCTGGCTCTGGCAGCAGACGGCACAGTCGACAAGATCGCGGCCAACTATCCGGAGATCGCAGAGTACATCACACTCACGTCAACTGCGACAACAAGTGAATAAGCTCCCTCTTTATTAAAAATAACTTTCATATCGATCACAAACCGGCGTAGGGTCGAACCTGCGCCGGCTTGTGTGTCGAGGCAAGGAGTCTAAATGACATTCTCTACAATGCTAAGTACGATGAGCGCGGGCATGATCAAAACCGCATTGATCTTTGTGCTCACGCTTGTCGGTTCCCTCCCTCTTGGCATGGTAGTCGCGCTTCTGCGTAAATCAAAGTTTGCGCCGGTGCGCGGCATCATCAAGGGGTACATATCCATCATGCGCGGCACGCCGCTGATGCTGCAGCTTCTGGTATGGTACTTCGGGCCGTACTATCTCTTTGGCTGGAACATCGGCAACTGGAGGTTCCCGGCCATCATCACCGGATTCGTCCTCAACTATGCCGCGTATTTTGCTGAGATCTACCGCGGCGGCATCGAGTCCATACCGAAGGGACAGTACGAGGCGGCCGAGGTGCTGGGCTACACAAAGTTCCAGACCTTCATGCGCATCATACTGCCTCAGGTAGCGAAGATCATCATGCCGTCGGTCACCAACGAGGTGATCACTCTGGTCAAGGACACGTCGCTTGCGTTCACGCTGGCATATCAGGAAGTGTTCTCGCTGGCCAAGCAGATATCGGCGTCGCAGACGTCATTCATGCCTTTCGTTATCGCGGGTGTCTTCTATTTCGTTGCCAACTACCTGGTCGAGGTAGTCATGGCGCGGATCGAAAAGTCTATGGATTACTACAAATAGGAGGCGCGGCATGATACTCGAAATGAAAAACATCAGAAAACACTTTGACGGACTCGAGGTCCTTGAGGACATAAGCTTCAGCGTGGACAGCGGCGAGGTCGTCAGCATAATAGGACCATCAGGATCCGGCAAGTCGACACTGCTCAGATGCGCGACCTTCCTGGAGACCATCGACGGCGGAGAGATCATCTACATGGGCGAGACGGCGGCGCACACCGGAGCGGACGGCGTCGCGGTATATGCGAGCCCGCAGGAGCTTAAACACTTCAGAAGTTACTGCGGCCTGGTATTCCAGCAGTTCAATCTCTTTCCGCATTACAGCATTCTGAAGAACCTGATCGACGCGCCTATGCACGTTCAGGGCGTGAGCCGCGAGGAAGCCGAGGAAACGGCGATGGGATTGCTCAAAAAGATGGGTATAGAGGACAAGGCGAACGCTTATCCTTACCAGCTGTCCGGCGGACAGCAGCAGAGGGTCGCGATTGCGCGCGCCATGGCGATGAAGCCGGAGATACTCTTCTTTGACGAGCCGACTTCCGCGCTCGATCCTGAGCTGACAGGCGAGGTTCTGAAGGTAATACGCCAGCTGGCGGAGGAGAAGATGACCATGGTAGTCGTCACGCACGAGATGCCGTTCGCTAAGGCGGTCAGCAACCGCGTCATATTCATGGACGGCGGAGTCATAGTCGAGCAGGGCGATCCAAGGGACGTCTTTGATGATCCGAAAGAAGAGAGGACCAAGCAGTTCCTCAGAGTGTTTGAGAGATAGAATTGGAAAAAGGGAAGAACATATATCAGGATCTTGAATACAGGGTATTTGATCCGACGGGAAATATAACCGCGCTCGTTGAGACGCAGGTGGATCCGGCGGATCAGCCAGCGGCCGCGTCATGGATAATGGCGCAGAATCCGGAGGTGGAGCAAGTCGGTTTTGTGACGTTTGCCGCGGCGGGCGCTGGCACGCCCGTGGCTGACGTACCCGTCAGCCTGCGCATGGCGGGCGGCGAGTTCTGCGGAAACGCCACCATGTGCTCCGCGGCCCTCTACATGATCGTCAATGACATGCCCGGTGAAGCGAATGTGAAAGTCAGGGTATCCGGGACTATGGGGCCTCTTGATGTGAGGCTGGTCAGAAGGGACGCTGTCAGTTTTGACGCTTCAGTCACCATGCCACCTGCGGTGGGGATAGACGAGCTCAAGCTGTCAGACGGCATGCTTCCGGGAAACGATGTGCTGAGACTGCCTGTCGTCAGGATGGAGGGCATAGCCCATGTCATCATAGAGCCGGACTCCGGCTTCTTTGGGCTTAAGGATGACAGCGCGCTTGCCGAGACCCTGCTGAGGGGCTGGTGCGGCGTACTCGGAGCCGAATGCCTGGGCATGATGTTCCTTGATGAGGGCAAAGGCGTGCGCGCGCTTACGCCGCTCGTCTATGTTCCGGGAGCGGACACCATGTTCTGGGAGAACTCCTGCGCGAGCGGCTCCGCGGCGGCCGGCATGTACCTTGCGGCAAAGGAAGGCGAGCCTGTCGACGTGACTTTCAGCGAGCCGGCCGGCAGCCTCAGAGTGACATCCGATCCGGACATCGGACGCACGGTTTTATATGGCTCTTTAACTCTGAAATAAAGGCGGGGACTAGATGCTTTTTACTGCGAAAGAGCAGCTGACGATATCGTATACTTACCTTGTAATAAGACCCAAAAAAATGGTAAAATAAACGGCGGCCACCGAGGAATAACTGGTGGCTACCGATTTTTTTACAGTTAAAAGGAAGTGCTGAATTGAATTACAAAGAAGTTATAGCAAAGTACAAAGACGCAGACCTTTACAGTCTGTCAGAAGAGGAGTATAGGGAATTAAAGGCGGCCGAACTGGCCGACATGCAAACATACGTAGACGGCATCACAGCAAGCACAGTGCCTGAGGTGATGTACCGCATCGGAAGGCCGATCACTGATCTCAAGATGATGATGGAGAGCGGCGTAGAAGCCTTTGGCGACAAGGTGCTCTACCACCAGATAATGCCGGGCGACGACCACTTCACCGAGTTCAGCTACGGCACTGTCAGAGATGATGTCAGAGGACTGGGAACATCGCTTCTGGACCTCGGTCTCAGGGGAGCTCATATCGGAGTCATCGGCGCTAACTGCTATCAGTGGGCGGAGTCATACTTCGCGGTCACAGGCGGCGTAGGCGTGGTAGTTCCGCTGGACAAGGAGCTCTCAAAGGAAGAGCTCGAAACTCTCTGCAGCATGGGAGAGATAGACGCGGTGATCTGCTGCCAGGACAAGTTCTACGACACGTTCAAGGCGATAAAGGCAGAAGGAAAGACCGGTCTCAAGTTCGTAATAGGCGTAGGCAAGGAAGCTCACGAAGATCCGGCTGCCGGACTGTATTCTTGGGACCTTCTCAGAGCGGACGGCAAGGCCAAGGTAGAAGCAGGCGACAGGAGCTATCTCGACGCGAGAGTCAGGGCATCCGACATGGTCTCGATCATTTTCACTTCGGGAACCACGGGAGTCAGCAAGGGCGTAATGCTCTCACACCGCAATCTCTGCACGGACGTACTGATAGCCCAGACATACCTCGAGGTATGCCCAAGCGACATCTTCTTCAGCGTGCTTCCGATACATCATACATACGAATGCACCTGCACCATGCTTGAGGGCATCTTCATGGGAGCCTCGATGGCATTCTGCAGGGGACTCAAATACATAACCAAGGACATGCAGATGGTGCACCCGACATTCCTGCTCGCGGTGCCTCTCATCTATGAGAAGTTCTACAGCACCATCCAGAAGACCCTCAAAAAGCAGGGTCAGGACAAGCTGGTCAACACTCTGTTTGCGGCCAACAACTTCACCAGCAAGTTTGGTCTCAACATCGCGAAGCCGATAGCCACCAAGATCATGGCGCAGTTCGGCGGCAACATCGACATGTTCATCGCGGGCGGAGCCAGGGTAGACCCTAAGGTGCTCGCGTTCTTCCGCAGCATGGGCATTCCGTGCCTGCAGGGCTATGGCCTCACGGAGACCTCTCCGATGGTGGCGCTCAACCCTGACCAGTGGAAATACATGAGAAACGAGTCGGCAGGCAAGCTCTTCCAGTTCACCGAGTGCAAGATCATCGACAAGGATGAGGACGGCAACGGCGAGATCTGCTTCCGCGGACCTATGGTCATGATGGGTTACTACAAGAACCCTGAAGCCACCGCGGCATGCATGGAAGACGGCTGGTTCCACACCGGCGACATCGGCTACCTGGACGACGACAACTATATCTATATCACGGGCCGCAAGAAGAATGTCATAATCGCTGCAAACGGCAAGAACGTGTTCCCTGAGGAACTCGAGGAGCAGATCGGCCGCAGCCCTTACATCAGCGAGTGCATGGTATGGGCCGATGAGGACAACGAAGACAGGATGCAGAGAGGCATCTACGTGACCCTGCGTCCGGACATGGAGGCCGTGAAGGAAGCGCTCGGCGACAGAGCATCCGACGAAAGCGCCGTGAGAGCGCTCATCAGCAGTGAGATAGACAGGCGCAACGCCAACTGGCCTGACTGGAAGAGAGTCAAGCATATAGTCATAAAGAAGAGCGAGTTCAACAAGACGACGGGCATGAAGATAAGAAGGTTCGTCGAGGAGAACAAACTCGCCGACTAGGCCCGCGGCCGATATCAGGAAAGGTGATCGCATGATCAAAAGACCTACATTAATTGTCGACCATAATAATCTTCGCTATAATATGCGGACTGTGGTAGGATGGTGTAAAGAGGCAGGCATAGATGTAGCGGGAGTCACCAAGGCTACGACGGGAATGGCAACGGCCGCGCTCGATTACGAGGAATGCGGCGCAAAGTGGATCGCCTCATCAAGGCTCGAGCAGCTCGAAAGGGCTAAGGCGGCCGGCGTGAAGTTGCCGCTCCTGATGATAAGAGTCCCGATGATATCCGAACTGGAAGACATGGTCCGGGTATGCGACTACAGTCTGCAGAGCAGCCTCGACACACTGAAAGCCCTCGAGACAGAAGCGCTGAAGCAGGACAGGACGCACAACGTCATCCTGATGGCCGACCTCGGAGACCTGAGAGAAGGCTTCTTCGAAAAGGAGGAGCTGGTGGATGTCGCCGAATATGTCGAGAACAAGCTCGACGGCGTGCATCTGGCGGGCATCGGCACCAACCTCGGCTGCGTCGGATCCGTAAAGCCGACTGAAGAGAAGATGCTGATGCTATGCGACTGGGCAGCGGCGGTAGAAGAGGCGATCGGAAGGCCGCTCGAGATAGTATCCGGCGGCGCGACATCGAGCCTTATCCCGCTCTTTGACGGCGTGATGCCAAAGAAGATCAACATGCTGAGGATAGGCGCCCTGGTTTTCTGCGGACCGATGGAAGACCTCCGCACCTGCTATGGCAGGGAAGAGGCCGACGTGCTGAGCGATGAGGTATTCATCCTCGAGGCCGAGGTCATAGAGACCAACACCAAGCCGACGCATCCTATAGGAGAACTCGGGGTAGACGCCTTTGGCCAGAAGCCGCATTACGTGGACAGGGGCCGAAGAAGACGCGCCATACTCGCGATAGGCCGGGCCGATTACGGAGACATAGGCGACCTGGTCCCGCAGCTTGAGGGGGCAGAGGTCGTCATGGCATCCGGCGATCACACGATAGTAGATATAGAAGACTGCAAGGAATTCATACGCGTCGGAGACATCATGAGATTCAAGCTCAGATACTCCGCGATACTGAGACTGACAGCAAGCGAAAACGTAACAATAAAAGAGAAAGGAAGATAACAATGGCAGCAGCAAAGTCAAATGAAATGACCAGGGAAGGTTATGACAGTCTGAACGCCGAACTGGAACACCTTATTACCGTAGTCCGTAAGGAAAACGCTGAGAGGCTCAAGGAAGCCATCTCCCTCGGAGACATCAGCGAGAACGCCGAGTACGACGCGGCAAAGGACGCTCAGGCGGAGACCGAAGAGCGCATCTCAAACATCGAGGAGATCCTGCGTACAGCGGTCATCGTCGAGGAGACAGACGAAAACGACGACACGGTACAGACAGGCCGCACGGTCACGATCCAGAATCTCGACACAAAAGAGAAGAGCACATATAAGATTGTGGGAACGACAGAGGCAGACCCTCTGAACGGCAAACTGTCCAACGCGTCTCTGGTAGGAGCTCATCTTCTGGGCATGAAGGCCGGCGAGAAGGTCGAATTCGCCATCCCTGACGGTATTGCCAGATACAAGGTCGTGGAGGTCAAGAGATAATGGCTGACAATCAGAACAATCCTCAGGTGCCTGCGGAAGAGCGGGAGCTCACCGAAAAGGAGATAGGCGAACAGAGGCAGATCAAAAGGAAGAAGCTCGAAGAGCTCCGCGAGATGGGAAGGGACCCGTATCTCGAGGAGACCTTTGACGTGACTGCCTGGTCAAAGGACATCAAGGACAACTTCGATGCCATGGAAGATCAGGAGGTCAGAGTGGCCGGCCGTATCATGGCGTTCCGCCGCATGGGCAAGGTAGCGTTCGTAGATCTGCAGGACAAGCAGGGACGCATCCAGGTCTTTGTGGCGCGCGACAACATCGGCCAGGACGAGTACAACATCTTCAAGACTTATGACACGGGCGACATACTGGGCATCACGGGCGAGGTCTTCAGGACCAAGACCGGCGAGATAAGCATCAGGGCCCGCGAGGTAAAACTGCTCTGCAAGTCCCTTCAGGTGCTGCCTAACAAGTGGCATGGCCTCAAGGACACAGACCTGAGATACCGCCAGAGATACGTCGACCTCATCATGAACGAGGATGTCAGAGACACGTTCATGAAGCGCGCTAAGATCATAAGCACGATGCGCAGGGTACTTGAAGAGGATTACGACCTTATCGAGGTCGAGACACCGGTGCTCGGTAACATCGCGGGAGGAGCTGCCGCAAGACCGTTCCTGACCCACCATAACACTCTGGATCTCGACATGACGCTCAGAATCTCCCTTGAGCTCCACCTCAAGAGACTTATCGTAGGCGGACTCGACGGAGTCTATGAGATAGGCAAGGTCTTCAGAAACGAGGGCATGGACAAGAACCACAGCCCTGAGTTCACCTCGATGGAGGCATACAAGGCTTACGTCAACCTCGAGACCATGATGGATCTCATGGAGCAGGTGACATACAAGTGCGCCATGGCAGTCAACGGCACGCCTATCATCAAGTATGGCGACAAGGAATTCGACGTGACACCGCCGTGGAACAAGATCGACATGACTGAGGCGGTCATCAAGGTGACAGGCATCCCGTTCGATAAGATCGACAGCGATGAAGAGGCCATCGAAGCCGCAAAGAAATACGGCATGACCTTCGAGGACGAGTCCGAGTGGACACGCGGCAAGCTGATCGCGGAAATGTTCGAAGACTATTGCGAGGATATCCCGGGATTCCTGGATGGACCTTGCTTCGTGTGCGGACATCCGGTAGAGGTATCGCCGCTCGCAAAGAAAGACCCTAAAGACCCTCGCATCACGCGCAGGTTTGAGTCATACATCAATGGCTGGGAAATGTCCAACGCGTTCAGCGAGCTCAACGACCCTATCGATCAGTATGAGAGATTCGCCGAGCAGCAGAGGCAGCTCGATCTGGGAATAGACGCCGAAGCCCATCCTATGGATACCGACTTCGTCAATGCTCTTGAAGTCGGCATGCCGCCGACAGGAGGCATCGGCATCGGAGTCGACAGGCTTGTCATGCTGCTGACAGACAGCGCAACGATACGTGATGTCCAGCTCTTCCCGACAATGAAGCCGGAAGGAAAAGGCGGCGCAAAGAAGGAGCGCGTCGAGATCGATTTCAGCAAGGTCAAGGTAGAGCCGCTCTTTGAAGAGGAAGTGGACTTTGACACATTCAGCAAGTCGGATTTCAGAGCAGTGAAGATCAAGAGCTGCGAAGAGGTCAAAAAGAGCGACAAGCTGCTGAAGTTTGTCCTGAACGACGGATCCGGAGAGGACAGAGTCATCCTGAGCGGCATCAAGCAGTATTATGATCCTGAAGAGCTCGTTGGAAAGACTGCGATAGCGATCGTGAACCTTCCACCGAGAAAGATGATGGGCGAGTACTCAAACGGAATGCTGATAAGCGCGGTCAACGAGTATGACGGTGAGGAGATGCTCAACCTGCTGCTTGTAGACGACAGGATCCCTGCAGGAGCTAAGCTGTATTAAAGGAGCTGATACAAATGAACGGAAAAAAGTACCTTATATTCGGAGTTGTATTTCTTGCTATAGGAATAACCATGCTTATGACCGGTACGGGTTCCAGAGTCATGGCGTATGGTGACTTTGTACTTGCATTCGCGTTCTTTGCGCTTTCCGCAAAAGCCAATAAAAAGAATGAGAATGATGAGAAAGGCAACAAAAAGTCAGACGAGAACCCAAAAGACGAATAGAAGATAACCAGTAGGATCAACTCAATTACAGAAGTAAATGGTGTCTGAGACACCGGTCAAAGGGAGGTCAACATGATCTATACAGTAACATTCAACCCGGCAATCGATTACATTGTCAGAATGGACAAGCCGCTCGATCCGGGAATGACCAACAGATCCGCGTCCGAAGAATGCTATTTCGGAGGTAAGGGGATCAACGTATCCACGGTCCTCAAGAACCTTGGGATAGAGAACACAGCTCTCGGATTCGCGGCGGGCTTCACGGGAGAGGCCATTGTGAAGAGCGTGAACGAAAAGGGGATAATCGCGGACTTCATAATGTTGAAGGAAGGCATTTCCAGGATCAACGTCAAGATCAAATCCGACGAGGAGACCGAGATCAACGGCCAGGGTCCTAAGATCAGCGACGAGGCATACGATGAGCTGCTTCAGAAGCTGGATAAGCTGCAGGAGGGAGATGTACTCATCCTTGCCGGAAGCATCCCTAAAACACTTCCGAGCAATGTCTACGAGATCATCCTTGAAAGACTTTACGGCAAGGGCATCATGTTCGTGGTTGACGCCACAAAGGACCTTCTCCTGAAAGTCCTGAAGTACAAACCGTTCCTGATCAAGCCAAACAATCACGAGCTTGGCGAGATGTTCGGAGTCGTCCTGAAAACAGATGATGAGATCGAAGAATACGCAAGGAAGCTCCAGGAAATGGGCGCCAGGAACGTACTCATCTCAATGGCTAAGGACGGCGCGATGCTCATAACCGAGGACGGCCAGAGGTTCCGCGTAGGCGTTCCGAAGGGAAAGGTAAAGAATTCCGTAGGCGCCGGTGATTCCATGGTGGCAGGCTTTGTAGCAGGCTACATGAAGTCGCACGATTACCGCGTAGCCCTCAATATGGGTACAGCAGCGGGATCCGCGACCGCTTTCTCCGATGATCTCGCGACAGGAGAACTGATCAACAGCATTTACGAAACCCTGTAGGCACTTACCAAATGGTTTCGTGAATATATAAAAAAGGTATTGAGAAGCATAACTTAAAGCACGCGCTGCGCGCAGAAAGGACAACTTATGAAGATAAAAGACTTACTGAAGAAGGAGGGAATCTCCCTGGGTCTTAAGCCGGCTGATAAAGCCGAGGTCATAGACATCATGGTAGATCTCCACGACAAGGTAGGCAACCTTAACGACAAGGCAGCCTATAAAGAAGCTATCCTGGCCAGAGAAGCTCAGGGTTCGACTGCTGTAGGCATGGGTATCGCTGTACCTCATGCAAAGACCGATGCGGCCAAGCATCCGGGACTGACGGCTATCACTGTACCGGACGGCATAGACTACGAGTGCGCTGACGGAACGGACAGCAACCTGTTCTTCATGATCGCGGCACCGGGAGGAGCTGCCGATACTCACCTCGAAGTTCTTGCTGGTCTCATGACGATGCTCATGGATCCGGAATTCTCACAGTCACTCGTCGCTGCCAAGACACCTGAGGAATTCCTGGCACTGATCGACGCTAAGGAAGATGAGAGAGCAGAAGACAAGACAGAGGAAGCTGCGCCTGCTGCAGCTGCTGCGTCCGCAGCTTCCAATGGCAAAAAGCTCGTCGCCATCACCGCTTGCCCGACAGGCATAGCGCATACATACATGGCGGCCGAAGCGCTTGAACAGACTGCTGGTAAAAAGGGAGTCAGCATCAAGGTAGAGACACAGGGATCCGGCGGAGCCAAGAACGTGCTAACCGCTGAAGACATTCAGGCTGCTGACGCTGTCATCATCGCGGCCGACAAGAAAGTCGACCTGGCGCGCTTCAATGGAAAGAAACTCATCAATGCTTCGACAGCTGATGCCATCCACCGCGCTGAGGGTCTCGTTGACCGCGCTGTAGCAGGAGATGCTGCTGTATATCAGCACACCGGCGCAGCTGCAGCAGACAGCGGTTCATCCGATAAAGAGAGTGTAGGAAGATTCATCTACAAGAGCCTGATGGACGGCGTATCGCACATGCTTCCGTTCGTTATCGGCGGAGGAATCATGATCGCAATAGCGTTCCTCCTGGACGACTACTCGATAGACCCGAGCAACTTTGGTTCCAACACTCCGGTCGCTGCATGGTTCAAGTCTATCGGAGGCACAGCGTTTGGCTTCATGCTTCCTATCCTTGCGGGATTCATCGCACGCAGTATCGCTGACCGTCCGGCTCTCGTAGTCGGTTTCGTAGGAGGCGCTCTCGCTGCATCCGGTTCTACATTCGCAAATCCGGGCGGCGACGTCCCATCCGCATTCCTCGGCGCTCTTGTTGCCGGATTCGCGGCTGGATTCATCGTCAAAGGCATGCAGAAAGTCTGTGATAAACTTCCTGCGTCATTGGAAGGAATCAAACCGGTACTCATATATCCGTTGTGCGGAACATTGATAATCGGTGTGCTTATGTGCCTGATCAACCCTATTGTCGGTGCGCTCAACAGCTGGATCTCAAACGTTCTTATGGGAATGAGCTCGGGCTCCAGTGTTGTTCTGGGACTTATCCTCGGAGCCATGATGGCTACTGACATGGGCGGCCCGCTCAATAAGGCTGCATATGTATTCGGTACTGCGGCTCTCGCAAACCAGAACGAGATCGGATATATGATCATGGCTGCGGTAATGGTCGGCGGAATGGTACCTCCTATCGCTATCGCTATTTCCACAATGGTATCCAAGAAGAAATACACAGAAGCTGAAAGAAAGACAGGACCTGCAAACATCGTTATGGGTCTCAGCTTCATCACAGAGGGCGCTATCCCGTTCGCAGCTGCTGACCCGCTGCACGTGATACCTTCACTGATGGTCGGCTCCGGAATCGCAGGCGCACTCTCGATGGCATTCAAGTGCACACTCATGGCACCTCACGGAGGAATCTTCGTATTCCCTGTAGTTGGTAACGTAGCTATGTATCTCGTAGCGCTTGTAGTAGGTTCGGTCGTTGGAGCTCTGATGCTCGCCCTGCTCAAGAAAAACGTAGAAGAGTAGTACCTGTATGATGTAAAAGCATATGATATGAAACAGTCACCGCGTCTGTGAACTAGTAAGATGAAAGTAGACATGTTAAAAAAGCATGTCTACTTTTCTTATGCTAGGATTTGCTTAAGGAGGTGATTTTATGGCTAGGCCAAAAGGTGGAAAGAATAGAAAGTGGACAA
>JAFRCS010000010.1 GCA_017404265.1 Mogibacterium sp.
ATCAACATCGGCACGATCGGCCACGTTGACCACGGCAAAACGACTCTTACAGCAGCGATCACATCAGTACTTAACAGAAAGTACGGACTCGGCTCTGACGTAGCATTCGATCAGATCGACAAGGCACCTGAAGAGAGAGAAAGAGGAATCACTATCTCGACAGCACACGTAGAGTATGAGACACCGAACAGACACTATGCACACGTAGACTGCCCGGGACACGCTGACTATGTAAAGAACATGATCACAGGAGCAGCTCAGATGGACGGAGCGATCCTGGTAGTAGCAGCAACAGACGGCCCGATGCCACAGACAAGAGAGCACATCCTGCTGTCCCGTCAGGTAGGCGTACCTTATATCATCGTGTTCATGAACAAGTGTGACATGGTAGACGACGAAGAGCTCCTCGACCTGGTCGAGATGGAGATCAGAGAGCTCCTCGACGAGTATGAGTTCCCTGGCGACGACACACCAGTCATCAGAGGATCCGCCCTCAAGGCACTCGAAGATCCTACAGGTGAGTGGGCAGATGCCGTACTCGAGCTGATGGACGCAGTAGACAACTACATCCCGGAACCACAGAGAGCAAACGACCAGCCGTTCCTGATGCCGGTCGAGGACGTATTCTCGATCACAGGCCGTGGAACAGTAGCAACAGGCAGAGTCGAAAGAGGAATGCTCAAGGTTGGTGACAGCGTAGAGATCGTAGGACTTACAGACGAGAAGAGAACAGTCGTAGTAACAGGCGTAGAGATGTTCAGAAAGACACTCGACGAGGCAGAGACAGGCGACAACATCGGCGCACTGCTGAGAGGCGTACAGAGAACAGAGATCGAAAGAGGACAGGTACTCGCAAAGCCTGGTACGATCCATCCGCATACAAAGTTCAAGGGCCAGGTCTACGTACTGAAGAAAGAGGAAGGCGGACGCCACACACCGTTCTTCAACGGATACAGACCGCAGTTCTACTTCAGAACTACAGACGTAACAGGTGACCTGAGTCTTCCGGAAGGCACAGAGATGTGCATGCCTGGCGACAACGTCGTCATGACGATCGAGCTGATCACACCGATCGCTATCGAGGAAGGACTGAGATTCGCTATCAGAGAAGGCGGAAGAACAGTTGGATCTGGCGTAGTAGTAGAGGTTATCGAGTAAAACTTGTCTTTTTTGCCCGTAGCTTTGTTGGCTGCGCGTCTTCGGTACTCACGTACAATCGAGGTACGTTCCGTTCCTCAGACGCTTGCCGCCTCGCTACGAACAAAAAATCCTGCGTTTTACAAATAATAAGGGCGCTGTTTCGGCAGCGTCCTTTTTGTTAAGCTTACATTCATCACACGTTCACAATTGACGGACACAGTGTGCTATAATCCGACTGTAAGAATCACTTGATAAAGGAGGAAACAAAAATGGTAATCAAACTGACTGGAGATACTTATGAAAATGAAGTCATGAAGGCTGATGGCACTGTGCTCGTAGATTTTTACGCTGACTGGTGCGGACCTTGCAAGATGCAGGGGCCTATCGTTGAGCAGCTTTCCGAGGAGAGAACTGACGTAAAGTTCTGCAAGCTGAACATCGACGAGGCTATGCCTATAGCCATGCAGCTTGGCATCATGAGCATTCCGACTATCATGGTCGTAAAGAACGGAGAGATCACGTTCAAGGAAGCCGGCCTGATGCAGAAGGCACAGCTCGAAGCGCTTCTTTAGGTTGATCATAGGACTAAAAAGGGGGTATAAAAATGCCGCATATCGATATCAGCATGTTCGCCGGAAGGACAGAGGAGAAAAAGAAAGAGGTAGCTGAGGCTGTTGTGGAAGCCATGATGGAGTCGCTCGGCTGCGAGAGAAGTCATCTGTCCGTTGCGATACACGACATTGATCCTGCTAAGTGGAACGAGGAAGTAAAAGCAAAAGTGGACGCTTCCAAGGTATACGCGGGCGAAGTGTTTGAGAACAAATAGTGTTGCTGCGACCTGGAAAATTTGTGATTATTCACAAAGAAACTTCAAAAGTTTTTGTGAAAAAACACTATAAATTTGTTGACTTGTTATTTGCATGGGAGTAAAATACGACTAGCAAAAGGGTTAACATATAAAGCACTTACGTTGGGCCGGCATATGCCGGCTTTTTCGTTGTCTGCAATTATTTGAGTGATTATACAGATGATTGTGATATACTCAACAGGATGGGATTCATTGAGATAAAAGACCTTAAAATCGAATTTACTAAGATCGACGAAGGCGGTAATGAAGTACCCGGAAAGGTAGCTCTGGACGGTGTCACTCTGGACATCGAGAAGGGCAGCTTCGTTGCCATCGTCGGCATGAACGGCTCGGGCAAATCAACGCTTGCCAAGTGCCTCAACGGCCTGCTGACACCTACGGCGGGTACTGTTGTCGTGGATGGTTTTGATACAGCTGATTACGAAACCATCTGGGATGTCAGGAGCCGCGTGGGCATGGTCTTTCAGAATCCTGACAATCAGCTGGTGTCGACCATAGTCGAGGATGACGTGGCTTTTGGCCCTGAGAACCTCGGCATCGATCCGGCAGAGATAAGAGAGCGTGTAGACAACGCGCTCATAAGGGTAGGCATGTTTGAGCTGAAGGACAAGGGAGCCCACATGCTTTCCGGTGGACAGAAGCAGCGCATAGCGATCGCAGGAGCGATAGCAATGATGCCGGACTGCATAGTCTTTGACGAGCCGACCGCGATGCTCGACCCTAAGGGCCGCGCAGGTGTGATGGATATAATCAAAGAGCTTCACTCGGAAGGCATTACCTGCATACTCATAACGCATTTCATGAGCGAGGCAGAGCAGGCGGAGCGTGTAATAGTCCTTAAGAACGGCAAGGTGCTGTGCGACAGGACGCCGGCGGCTCTTTTCTCCGATAAGGAGATGATAGAGAGAGCCGGACTTGAGATGCCGCCTGAGATAGAGCTGCGTGACAAGGCGGGCCTGCCTGAGAAACTGACGACTGCTGAGGATATAGCGGACTATATACAGAAATGTCGATAGAAGTAAGGGACCTCAATTACATATACAATGCCGGCATACCGGGCGAGACAGTCGCGCTCCGCGACGTCTCTTTTGATGTGTGTGACGGGGAGATCCTGGGCATAATCGGCCATACCGGATCCGGCAAGTCGACCCTGCTTCAGCATCTGAACGGACTGATCAGGCCGGCTTCGGGCGAGATAATCGTGAACGGGCAGTGCATCACGGACGGTAAGACAAAGATGACCGAGGTCAGGCGCAAGGTGGGACTGGTCTTCCAGTACCCTGAGTACCAGCTCTTTGAGGAGACCGTCGCAAAGGATGTGGCGTTCGGACCTAAGAACCTCGGCATGGAAGAAGAGGAGATCGAGGAGAAGGTCAGGAACGCTGTCGGACTTGTGGGTCTTGACTATGAAGAGATAAAGGATATGTCGCCGTTCGAGCTTTCCGGCGGAATGAAGCGCCGCGTAGCTATAGCGGGAGTCATCGCGATGGGGCCTGAGATACTTATTCTTGATGAGCCAACAGCGGGACTCGATCCTTCCGCTCACAGAGACATACTCGCCATGGTGAGACGCATACACGATGAGATGGGCATCATACTTATCTTTGTATCTCATAACATGGCAGACATAGCTATGCTCTCGGACAAGGTCATCGTGATGAGTGAGGGAACGATAGCGCTTTCCGGAACACCTAAGGAGGTGTTCTCTCAAAGGGAAAGACTCGAGGTAATGGGACTGGCTCTGCCGCCTGCAAGGGAGATCACCGAACTCATAAAGAGCAAGGCGCCGGCATTCAGGAGCGACGCTCTCACCATCGATGAGGCGGCAGAAGATATAAAGACTTATATGGAGGAAGCCCGCGGATGATAAGAGACATCACTCTGGGTCAGTATTATCCGGGCGATTCCGCAGTCCACAGGCTCGATGCCAGGACCAAGATAATCGCGACACTGCTCTATATAATAGAGCTCTTTGTCGTGAACAATTTCTGGGGATTCCTCATTGCCGCGGCCGCGCTGTTCGCGGTGATCGCGGTATCGAGGGTGCCGCTGAAGTTCATCTTCAGGGGACTCACGGCGGTATTCCTTATCATAGCTTTCACGTTCGTCCTGAACCTGTTTATGGTAGAGGGCAGGGTGCTGTGGCACTGGAAGTTCCTGACTATCACGTATGAAGGCGTGCACCGCGCGTTCTTCATGGCGGTCAGGCTCGTGCTTCTCATCATCGGATCTTCGGTAATGACGCTGACAACAAAGCCTGTAGAGCTGACCGACGGCCTGGAGAAACTGCTTAAGCCGTTCTCAAAGATCGGACTGCCGAGCCATGAGATAGCGCTGATGATGACCATAGCTTTAAGGTTCATCCCGACACTGATGGAGGAGACCGACAAGATCATCAAGGCTCAGCAGGCAAGGGGCGCGGACTTTGAGTCCGGCAACCTGCTGCAGAGGGCAAAGAGCCTCATACCTATTCTTGTGCCGCTTTTTGTAAGCTCGTTCCGTATCGCGCAGGATCTCGCGCTGGCCATGGAAGCCAGGTGCTACCGCGGCGGAGGCGGACGTACCCGCATGAATGAGATAAAGTTCAGGCGCGGCGACGCGGTCGCGGCGGTCCTGATGGTGGTTTTCCTCGCTGTGATAATCGCGTCGCGGTTTATATAAGTGTATAGCCGGCGAAAGGTCATACATGAGACAGAGAAAACTCAAAAATCTGGATGCTAAATACGAAGCCTACGCGGATCTGCTCATCGACGATCCGGCTGCGATGCGCGGGCGCTGGGGTGAACGCTCCGGCGGCGCGCCGCTTTTCATTGAGATCGGATGCGGCAAGGGCAAGTTCATTTCAGAGCTGGCGGCGCGCGAACCGCAGCACTTTTTTGTTGCGGTCGAAGGCAATAAGAGCGTGATGCTGCGTGCCATGGAAAAGGTGCGCAGGCTCGGTCTCAAGAATGTTGCCTTCGTGCCGGAGCTGGCGGGAGACCTTTCGGAATGGTTCGGCAATGCTGAAGCCGACGGCATCTACCTCAACTTCAGCGATCCGCTCCCTAAGAATTACTGGTACAAGAGGAGACTCACTTACAGGGACAGACTGAAGTCATATTTCAGGGTACTGAAGTCGGAGGGAACAGTCACTTTCAAGACTGACAATACCGATCTGTTCAACTGGTCGGTCCTTGAGATCATCGCGGCGGACCTGAAGATACTGGATATAACGAGAGACCTGCACGCGGATCCAGAGGCAGCCGCAAACAATATAGAAACCGAATACGAAGCCAAGTACAGCGGCTTCGGTGAAACGATAAAAAGAGTAGTGATTGGAAGATAACTGCAGACAGAGGAAACGACTATGAAAAGCATGGCTGCATATAACGGACGGGAGATACCTAAAGAAGATAAAGTTTTCGCCGCGAGCGGAAAGGCTCTTGACGCGGTCGCGAAGTACGGGCCGGCAGATGTTATCAACGCTACTGTCGGAGCGCTTTACGATGATGAGGGAAAGCTCCTGGTACTGAAATCGGTAGAGAAGGAGATGAAGAACCTTCCTGCGGACAAGTTCGCAGCGTACGCGCCTATCGCGGGGACTCCGGGATTCAAAAGGGCAATACTGAAAGCTGCTCTCGGCAGCTACGAGCCTAAGAGTTATGTCTGCGTGGTGGGCACACCGGGAGGCACCGGCGCGATAAGGAACGCCGTGGCAAACTATTCGTGCCCGGGAGACAGGATACTCACGCACAGCTGGCACTGGGCTCCGTATAAAAGCATAGCGGCTGAACTGTACCGCGGTATCGAGCGCTTTGAGATGTTCGATGATGAGGGACGCTTCAACATAACGGATTTCGATTACAAGGTAAAGAAACTTACAAGGAACCAGGAGCATCTGGTCATAATACTCAACACTCCGGCAAACAACCCGACAGGTTACTCGCTCACGATGGACGACTGGTACGGAGTGAAGAGGGTCCTCGATGAAGTGCCGCTGGATAAAAAGATCGCGCTCGTTCTGGATACGGCATACATCGACTTTGCCGGAGAGCCTGAAGAAGTACGGCAGTTCTACACTGTCGTGGACAATCTCAGATCGAATATTCTGCCGATCATAGCCTACAGCGCCTCTAAGACTTTCACGTTCTATGGAGCAAGATGCGCGGCAATGATATGCCTGGCTCACAGCCCTGAAGTCGCCGAGGAATTCGGACGTATCAACACGTACTCCGCGAGAGCTACATGGTCGAATCCTCCAAGAGCTCCTCAGGAAGTGATAGAACGCATCTACGCTGACGAGGACCTGTTGGCCGAGGTAGAGGCTGAAAGGGCAAAAGCGCGTGACATGCTGCTCGCGAGAGGAAGGGCTTTCGAAGAGGAAGCCGCGAAATGCGGGCTTGAGACAGTACCGTTCAGCGGAGGATTCTTCGTGACAGTACCGTGCGGAGAACCGGACAGGCTCTGCGAAAAACTCAATGAGAAGAACGTATTCCTGATACCGCTCGACCGGGGCGTGAGGGTATCCGTAGCGGCCAGCTCAGAAGAGAAATGCAGGCGACTTCCGTCGCTGATAAAAGCGGCAATGGATGAGCTGGTCTGATGATCGAAGGTCGATAAGAAGATGTTAAGTGGCACACTCATAACTTTGCTGGGCGCGGGGCTTTGGGGACTGAACGCGGTAGTCAGCAAGTACCTTATGGCCCACGGCGTGGACACGATGTGGATGGTGAACTTCCGCATGATCGCATCGGGCTTTGTGCTGCTGATATTTGCGCTATTTAAAAACCCGCATGGCATATTTGACATATGGAAAGACAGGAAGGCGGTCATCAGACTGCTCGTTATCGCGGTATTCGCGTTCGGGCTCTGCCAGCCGACTTACTATATTTCGATCGATTACAGCAACGCAGGCATCGCGTCTGCCATACAGCAGACCGCGCCTGTGTTCGTGCTGATTTATGTCATAATAAAAGAACACAGAAAACCTGCTTCAGCGGAGCTGGCGGCACTCGTTCTTGTTATAGCGGGGTCGTTTCTCATATCCACTCACGGGGACATAAGCGCTCTGGCGATCAGCCCGGTCGCGCTGATCTCCGGTCTCATATCCGCTCTCTGCTGCGCCCTGTACATCACGCTTCCGTCTGACCTCATAAAGCGCTACGGAACTTTTGAAACGGTGGGCTGGGGGCTTTTCATCGGAGGCATAGTCATCGCTCCGTTCTGCAAGCTCTGGAACTTCCCGGCAGTATGGGATGCCTCGATGATCTGGGGCATGATATTCATAATCCTTCCGGGCGCCGCGTTTGCCTTTGCGCTCTTCCTGTACGGCACCAGCATAGTCGGTCCCGTCAGAGGAGGAGTCTACAATCTCTTCGAACCGGTTACCGCGCTGGCGGCATCGGCGCTATGGCTCAGTCAGAGCTACCACATCACAGAGATCTGCGGAACTGCGGCCATACTTGCGGGAATCGCGATACTGACGGTCGCGAAAGAAAAAACAAACTGACAAAGCAGGGTTTCTGCGGTATACTGTATAGGCACAAACTGATCGGCGCGCAGCGCCGGATATGCAGGTGTAGTTTAATGGCAAAACTTGAGCTTCCCAAGCTTACGTCGAGGGTTCGATTCCCTTCA
>JAFRCS010000011.1 GCA_017404265.1 Mogibacterium sp.
ACAACGTTTCAAATCCACCATTCGTTCCTGATAGGTACTCTTTGACTACGCTAAGTCTAAACTCATCTGAATACTTTCTTTTTCTTGACATAACAAAACCCCTTTCGTCAGATTCTGTCTAACAAAAGGGGTTCACTTCAATTCTGTCTAACAAAAGGGGTTCACTTCAGTCCGCGAGGGAGTTTTTGCTTGCTCTTTTTTATTCTGTGAATCGCTTTTCAAACCTGCCGTATATCTTGGTCCCCTCGTTCACCATCACGAAGGCGTCAGGGTCGATCTTCTTTACTATCTCTATGAGTCTCGGCAGTTCATACTTGGTGACCATGGTCATCAGGATGTATGTGTCTTCATCCGTATAGCCTCCTGCTCCGTTCCAGTATGTGAGTCCGCGCTTTACCTCGTTTATGACCTTATTTGTTATGCCCTCTTTCTTTGTGAATATCATGACCTGTACGTTTATATTCTGCGTATGCTGATAATCCAGCGCAAGACCGTTGATCACAGCAAATATCATGGAATATACGACCGTCTGGATGTCGAACAGGAAGAAGCATACTCCGTAAACCAAGGTATTGATCGCTATGGAGATCTTGCCTACGCTGAAATTCGGATGAGTTTTTGACATTGCTACTCCGATGATGTCCTGCCCTCCGCCGGAGGTTCCGCCTTTGAGAACGAGCCCGGCGCCCGTACCGGATATGATGCCTCCTACAAGTACTGCCGTCAGATAATCATCAAACAGCGGAGTTTTGGCTACAGGCACCAGAGACATGCACGCGGAAGCAATGCCTATCGAGACTGCCGTGGTTATGCAGAACTCCTTGCCGAGCGATTTATATGCCAGATAAAAGAGAGGCATATTGACTATCCAGTATATGATGCCCAGATAGCTTATGCCCGCAGGCTCAGGTATATTCAGAACGTCAACGATAAGCATGCGGAGGAGCATGGAAATGCCCGTGAAGCCGCTGCTGTAGAGGTTCATCGGCGTGATTATCCTGTTGATTCCGATCGCGAAAAGAAGGTTTCCCCCGATAACGAGAGCAACCCTGTAAAGCATGTGCTTTTTCTTTTCCGGAGTGTCGAGCCTTTCAGCCCATTTCTGCCTCATTCTGCTTTTACCTTCTTCCAATAGTTACTGTACAGCTCCGTAGTCGCCGGGTCGAGAGTTACCAGCGATTCGCAGCGGTTTATGGTCTCCTCATCAGGGAAGACCGACGCTTCTTCAAGATACTCCTCATCTATGAGATCTAAAGCTGCCTCATTCGGAGTCGTGTAATAGAGGTAGTCGAAGTTGATGGCCGCTATGTCCGGCCTGCAAAGGAAATTGATCCATGCTTCAGCGTTTGCCTTGTTGGACGCGTCCTTAGGGATCACCCATGAGTCTATAAAGAACTCCGATCCTTCTTTTGGGATCACGAACTCAACGTCCTCGTTCAGCTCTTTCGTGTAAATGTATTCACCGTTCCATACCACGCCTACAGCCGCGGAACCGTTCGCGAGCAGGTCTCGCGCGGAATCGTTGGCGTATTTATAGACCAGCGGTTTCTGCCTGATGAGTTCATCGGCAGCCGCCTTTATCTCAGCTTCACTTGTGGTATTCTCGGAATAGCCCAGCTTCTTTAGGCCTATCATGAAGGCGTCACGTACGCTGTCAGGCATGACAAGGCTGTTCTTGAATTTCTCATTCCAGAGATCGTCCCATGAATCGATCTCAACACCATTCGTCATGGTCTTGTTATAAAGAATGCCCGCGATCCCGGCCTGGTATGGCACGGAATATTTGTTGCCCGGATCGAACGACTCGGATTTCTCCATGTATACATCCCCTATGTTCTTTATCTCAGGGATGTTGTTCATGTCGAGTTCGGACAGCATGTCATTTGAGATCATGCGCTGTATCATGTAGTCCGAGGTACATACGCAGTCGTACGTGGTCGCGTTGTTCTCGAGCACGGTGATCATCTCCTCGGCAGTATCAAAATAATCCGGGATGACCATAATCCCGGTTTCCTCTTCGAACTTGTCAAGGAGCGTCATGTCAAAGTAATCGCCATAGCAATAAACGTATACCGAGCCGTTTTCGCCGCTCCTGCAGCCGCTCATCAGAGCAGTCACGGAAACGAGCATCATCAGCACGGCCATCATCGCAGCCAGCCTTCTGAAGCGTCTGTTGTTTTTTCTCATTTTTTTACTGTTCCCAGTGCTTTTACTCAGCCAGCGCTCTGAATCTCTCCAGCGCATCCTTATACTGAGGATATACATCCGATACGTCTACCATCTCTTCAGCGTTTCTGAATCTCTCCGTCATCTCCACGACAGGATCGAGAATAGGCGTGATAGCCAGATTGCCGAGAGTCCCCTTAAGCGCGTGGGCGGCTTCAAATGCCTTCTTTACTTCTCCGGCTTCAACGGCGGCGTCAAGCTTATCGAAGTTCTCATCACCAAGCATAGTATTGACCAGCTTAAGGTAGAACTCCTCCATGCCGAGGCAGCGAGCGAGACCGTCCTTTGTATCTGCGCCGTATTCGTTCAGCTTTTCGATTGTGATCATTATTTTTCCCCTTTCGTATCCACTCTTATCTGTCTGCCAGGAACCTTTCAAACTCCTCTGCCGGTACCGGCTTGGAGAAGTAATATCCCTGAGCGATGTCACATCCCATTTCTTTCAGAGCGATCATCTGCTCTTCAGTTTCAACGCCCTCTGCTATGACCGGAACGCCCAGCAGATCGGCTATCTCTATGATTATTGCTATCATGCCGGTATCTCCACCCTCTCTGAACGCGGTCCTTACGAACTGCATGTCCAGCTTGAGCGCATCTATCGGCAGGCTCGTCAGCATGTTGAGCGATGAATAACCTGTTCCGAAGTCATCCATCTCTATGCGGAAGCCCGCGCTCCTCAGTCTGTGGACTGTATCTATTATGTGTTTCGAATCCTCGGAATATGCCGATTCGGTTATCTCAAGCAGAAGTTTATCCTGCGAGATGCCGCACTCCTCGACTATGCCCAGCAGGGTTTCACAAATATCAGGGTCAAAGAGGTCGACCCTGGACACATTCACGCTGACACCTACAGGTACTTCCGCGCCCAGTCTGTCGCTCCATTCCCTTATCTGCCTGGCTGCCGCTCTCCACACGTAGTTGTCGAGGCGGTTTATAAGTCCGTTAGTCTCAAAGGTGCTTATGAAGGCTCCCGGGCTTATGAAGCCGTATTCGGGATGTATCCACCTGACCAGAGCCTCAGCGCTGCAGAGCACCGGCTTGTCACCCCTGATATCGAACTTCGGCTGGAAGTATACCTGGAACTGCTGCTTCTCAATAGCCTCAGGGAAGGCTACTATCAGCTGCTCGCTGTACATGTTCTTTTCGTTCAGCTCGCTGTCATATGTCCCTATAGGCGTGGCATAGTTGCTCTTGACGGAATCAGCGGCCAGCTTTGCCCTGTCGAAGCGCCTTTCTATTTCAATGCTCTTGTCCGCCTCAGGGTATACGCCCATCCTCAGCCTTACGATGCTTTCGGCATTGCCCTCTCCGGATATGCCTTCCGACAAAGTGCCAAACACCTTCTCATAATCATCGAGGTGCGGGCAGTAGACCATGAAGTGGTCTGCGTCTCTTCTGCATGCCAGTCCTCCGGCCTCTGCCGTCAGAGCGCCCAGCCTGTTTCCGATGCGCCTAAGGACCTCGTTGGAATAATCCTTGCCGTAGCGCTCATTTATCATGCGGAAGTGATTGATGTCGATAACTATCGCATCCATCAGGCTTTCGCTGTTGTGAGCATCGCTGCGCTCAGCATATAGGTAGAAGAACTCCTTGTTATACAGCCCTGTCAGCTCGTCAAATTCAGTCTGTCCGATGATGACGCGCTTTTCAAAAAGCTCTATGGTGTGGCGTATCCTAGCCTGTATGATCTTGATGTCCGGATACGGCTTAGGTATGAAGTCGGCTGCGCCTATGTCCAGGCACTCGACCTCAGCCTCTTTATCTGCCGTCAGGACTATGACAGGTATCCTGTGGACCTCCTCTTTTTCATTGATCATGTTAAGGATGTCCACGCCGTGCATGTCCGGAAGATTAAGATCCAGGAGGATAAGGCTCAGCCGGTCTCCGCTCTCTTCGATATGTTTGAGAGCCTGGCTTCCGTTTTCAGCCAGCAGAACGTCGTAATTCTGTTCGATCGTCATCTTGAGGATCTCGCGGCTTACGAATTCGTCCTCTACTATCAGGATCAGTTTCCTGTCATCTGTCATTTGTTGCGATGTGTTGCTTTGCGCCATTTTTTGACCTCGCTCATCACGTAATACTCAATGATGATTATATACTATTTACGGCGGTTTTAGATAGCACAAAGAAAAAAGACTGCTTCCGCAGTCTTTTGCTGGAGGCGACACCCGGATTTGAACCGGGGGTGAAGGTTTTGCAGACCTCTGCCTTACCACTTGGCTATGTCGCCTTATAGATGAGGGACTCGCTAGAGTCCCTCATTTCCTGGCTAGGGTAGTAGGATTCGAACCTACGAATGACGGAATCAGAATCCGTTGCCTTACCGCTTGGCTATACCCCATCAGCATTGATATTCTAGCATATCGTTCAGTTGATTAAAAGAAGAAATTGGGGTGGATGGTGGGATTCGAACCCACGAATACTGGAGCCACAACCCAGGGTCTTAACCACTTGACGACACCCACCACGGGTCTTTTAAAAAAAATGGCGACCGGGAACGGGCTCGAACCGTCGACCTCCAGCGTGACAGGCTGGCATTCTAACCAGCTGAACTACCCGGCCGCGTAATGGTGGGACCAATAGGGCTCGAACCTATGACCCCCTGCTTGTAAGGCAGGTGCTCTCCCAGCTGAGCTATGATCCCACATCTGGTAGCGGCGACTGGACTTGAACCAGTGACCTTCCGGGTATGAACCGGACGCTCTAGCCAGCTAAGCTACGCCGCCGCATCGCGTGATTTCCTTAATCGCGCTTGATTATACTAACAAAAGTAAAAAGCCTTGTCAACAAATTTCACAAATTTGTGTTATACTATTGCAGTGTCTGTTACAGACTCAAAACAGATCAAACAGGAGGTTCTGAATGGGTCATCCCGATCCTATAGCGTTCACCATATTCGGCATCGACATAAGATGGTACGGCATCCTCATAGCATGCGGAATGCTGCTCGCCGTTCTTTTGTCATGCAGGAGAGCTCCGCGCCACGGCTTCACCGGCGATGACGTGCTGGATATAGCCCTCTGGATGCTCCCTATCGGTGTCATAGGAGCCAGAGCCTATTACGTCCTGTTCAACCTTGACTATTATACAACACTCAGGTCAATGCTCGACATCAGGAGCGGCGGACTGGCGATACACGGCGGACTCATATTCGGCATACTCACCGTTATAGTGATTGCGAGGCGGAAGAATATTGAACCGCTTAACGTTCTGGACTGTTTCATCCCTACAGTAGCTCTGGCCCAGGCCATCGGCAGATGGGGCAATTTCTTCAACGGCGAAGCTCACGGCGGTCCAACCGACCTGCCCTGGGCCATACTGGTCGACGGCGAGATGGTACACCCTACCTTCCTTTATGAATCGATATGGTGCGTGATACTCTTCTTTGCGCTCAGCTGGTTCGATAAAAACAAAAGGACTGCGCATGGCCAGACCCTTTCGCTGTATCTCATATTCTATTCTCTTGAGCGTTTCTTTGTGGAGTCGCTCCGTACGGACTCGCTGATGATAGGTCCGTTCAGGCAGGCTCAGGTCATCAGCGTTTGCGCCATAGTCTTCGGCATATTGCTCTACAGATACTCAAGCATAAACAAACGCATATGATTTTATAATCGTAATACATAAAGAGAAGGCCGCGGCCTTCTCTTTTTACTTACAAATGCAGCCACAGAATTCCATATCATCAAAAAATGAAAGAAACCGCAAGGGGTGCGGTCTCTTTCGAAAAAGGGTATTGGGACTAGAGATAGGATCGCTTCTGCGATCCCTATTTGCATTATAAAGGCCCTTATGACCTTTTTCAATGATTGTGTACTTCAAAAAAACAATATCCGTGCTTTAAGTACAATCTGAACCTCAAAAGCTTGAATTGTCAACCCTTTAGACATTGAAGAGGAAGTGCATGACGTCGCCGTCCTTTACGACGTACTCCTTTCCTTCCGACCTGAGCCATCCTTTTTCCTTGGCTGCGGATATCTTTCCGCCCACCTCCATGAGTTTGTCATAGGATATGGTCTCAGCGCGGATAAAGCCCTTTTCAAAGTCCGTATGGATCTTTCCTGCAGCCTGAGGCGCCAGTGTGCCGCGCTTTATCGTCCATGCCCTGGTCTCATCCTCACCTGTCGTGAGGAAGCTTATGAGATCGAGCAATGCGTAGGATGATTTGATCAGCTTATCGAGTCCGGATTCTTCTATGCCAAGCTCTTCAAGGAACATTTCCCTCTCGTCGTCTTCGAGTTCAGCCAGTTCCGCCTCTACCTTGGCGCTGATGACTACGACTTCCGAACCCTCATTGGCGGCATATTCCCTTACAGCCTTCACGTATTCGTTGTCCTCTCCGGACGCTTCATCCTCAGCTACATTAGCAGCGTATATGACAGGCTTATATGTCAGAAGGTCGAGCGACTTCACGAAAGCCGCTTCCTCATCGCTGAGATCTTCTATTTCTCTTGCGCGCCTGCCTTCGGAAAGGAGGTCATAGATGCGCTTCAGAAGATCCAGCTCCCCTCTTGCCGACTTGTCGGCCTTGGCCTGTTTCTCGGTTTTTGCTATCCTGCGCTCCATGACTTCCATGTCAGCGATTATGAGCTCGGTGTTAATGACATCGATGTCGTTTACAGGATCGATCCTTCCGTCTACATGCACCACGTTGTCATCTACGAAGCATCTGACTACATGGACTATGGCTTCTACTTCCCTTATGTGTCCGAGGAATTTGTTGCCCAGGCCCTCGCCCTTAGACGCGCCTTTTACAAGGCCTGCGATATCGCTGAATTCTATTGTAGTGTAAATGGTCTTCCTTGAGTTATAGACCTTTGAGAGCGTCGTTACGCGCTCGTCAGGCACTGTTACCACGCCTACGTTAGGCTCTATGGTACAGAACGGATAGTTTGCCGCCTCAGCGCCCGCCTTTGTGATGGCGTTGAACAGTGTGCTCTTGCCTACGTTAGGAAGTCCTACGATTCCGAGTTTCATTTTGTCATATCTCCTTTTCTGTATGCCGATTTACTCTATCACGAAGATAAGTTAAAATCAAACAGATGAAAGTTTTTACGAGAGACTACAGGATAACAGGCGAATACCACCCTCTTTGGGGAGATTATTTCGATGGCATGGAGCCATGCGTATTGGACATAGAGGCTACCGGCCTTGACCGCAGCAGATGCAAGGCCGTGCTCATCGGTCTTTTGATGCGCACGGACAAGGGCGTCACTATCACACAGTTTCTTGCGGAGAACCATTATGAAGAAGATAAGGTGCTGGACGCCGCGATGGACTATCTTGAGAAAAACAACGCGGGCTATCTGGTGACATACAACGGCTGTGCCTATGACGTCCCTTTCCTGAATGCGAGGCTGGATGCCAACTTCATGGGCAGACACATCGGGATGTATCATTTTGACCTGTACAGGTTCCTCTGCAAGTGTACGGATATGAGAAAACGCGTCGAAAGGATGAGCCAGATGTCCATAGAAGACCACTACGGCATATTCTCAGACCGCGGAGACACCATCACAGGTCGCGAAAGCGTTGCTCTATTTGATCAGTACGCTCTGTCCGGCAACAGTACGGTAGAAAAGATAATACTGACTCATAACCGAGAAGACGTGCTGCACCTTCACAGGCTGATGTATCTCACGCTTGCTGAGGTGCCTGATATCCATCAGGCACTGGCCGTTTACGGCCTCCCTGCCGCGGGCGGCAGGCTCAGCGTCAGACATACGATAAAAAGAGCTGCTTCAGGCAAAAAAGCGGACCCTGTCCTGAAGATAACAGGCGAACAGATAAAGGATCCTGTATCCTGCGCGTACTTCCCTGATGGAAACAGTCCTGTAACAGCTGTATTCAATTCAGAGAGCCGCTCATTCGAGATAGATGTGCCTGTAAACACTCATCCGGAATCGTTGTTCATGGACACATCTCTCCTTGGCGCTGACGCGTTCAGGGATGATCCGGACTGTGTCAACAACTACCTGATACTCAACGCGCGTACAACGAATCTTGTCTCACGCTATCTTGCTGAAAAGTATTACGATATGTAAAGTTTTCTTTACATAATTGCGCATAATAAATGCTGCCCTTCTGAGGCAGCATTTTGATTTGCATTCACTTTTATCCGTCTATTTTGTGGATGTCCGAGAATCCTCTTCCCACTCCCCATACGGACTTGACACTGATTACCGAAACGAAGGACTTCGGATCTTCCTTGGCCAGGTGCCTTTTTATAAGAAAGCTCTCGCGTGGCGAGCAGAGTATCTTGAGCTGCTTTCTCTTGTCTCCTGTATACTCTCCGGTGATCTCAATACTTGAAACGCCACGGCCGAGTTCATTCATTATGAAATCGGTCAGAGCATCTGCATCACCAGGGATGATATCCAGCTCTACTATCTTATTGCTGAGACCGTACATAACAGCCTCGCTTACTCTCATCGACATGTAAATGATGATTACAGCGTAGAGAGCAATGTTTACTCCGAATACGAACGCGCTGGCTATTACGATCAGGGAGTTGATCGCGAAAGTTATGTCGTTTATGCCAAGATGAGGCAGCCAGCGGAACTTGATGACCTTAGCGAGAGAATCGGTCCCGCCCGATGAGAAGCCGGCTCTGAACGTGAGTCCTCCGGAAATACCCATTACTACACCGCAGAATACCGAAACAAGGAAGAGGTCATCGCTCTTTACGATAACTACATTATTGACTTCAAGTACGAACATCACGACCGGGTAAGTCAAGGACATCAGAAGTATCTTTCTGACCTCCTTCCACCCAAGAAATATCCATACTATCGCGGTTATGATAAGAGCCAAAGCATAGTAAACAAGCGAATAGTTCCAGTGTGTGTAGTTTTGTATGATCCTTGCGATACCCGTGATGCCGCCAAAAGTCAGCCCGTTTGGGATCATGATGGATACCGTCGCGAGCGAGCCCATTACAACTCCAAGAAGCGCCATCCCTATCTCACGTGCTCTGATCCGGAGCTTTGAATGTCCGTGAAATTCAGGGTCATGAAAATATCTGGCGTTTGCCTCCTTGTTTTCTGCGACCTCTTTCTCGAGCTTCCTGTCAAGGCTGCTCATAGCTATATCTGCTTTTTTCTTTTCTTTATCACTCATTTTTTATTGTGATCATCCTTCCATGACAAAGGATGCTTCATACTCCTTGCCGAAAATGTCAACAACGACAGCCTCAAAGCTGCCGCCCGAGATGAAGCTCATGCTTTCATCATCAGCGTCAAATACGTTTTTAGCCTCAAAGGTTCCGTCGTATTCGGGATCTATTATCACATGGTCCGCAAACTGCAGTCTGTCAGCCTTCAGCGCGTTTTCTACATGTATGCGGTCCTTCATCTGCACTGATCCGGTATCTATGTCCGGCACCAGATCGATGAGCCTGCACTTGTACAGGTCTCTTCCGTCCTCAAGACGGTCAACGCTCAGTATGGCTATGTCAGCCCTGCCCCTCTGAAGTTTTACAGGCTCCTGTCTCATAAAGCCGAACTCCGCGCCGGCCTTTCTGAGCCTGCGCCTTGCCATCGAAGTCGCTATCTCCTCGCTGTCGCAGCCTATCCACCTTCTGCCGAGCATCTGGGCAGCCTCAAGCAGGCTTCCGCTTCCGCAGAAGAAATCGCCCGCGAGGTCGCCCTCTTCCGTCGACGCCAGAACGATGCGCTTCATGAGTTCAAGCGGTTTCTGAGTGGCGTAGCCTGTGCGTTCGGACGAGGTTCGTCCTACCATGTCTATGCTCCAGACGTCCTTCATGTTTACGAGAGTGTACCAGCCGCCCTCGTCCTTGTACTCCGCGACGCCCCTGAACCTGTAAGGTTTGCGGTCTCTGTTATAGGACTTTTCCTTCGGAACGTCAAGATAATATTTCGAAGTTTTTGAATATACAAGGATGCTGTCGTGCTTTCTGGCGAAATGGCGCTTGCCGGATCCGCCCGACTTATACTGCCAGATGATCTCGTTGACGAAGTTCTTCTCTCCCATCAGCTCGTCAAGCACAAGCTTGATGTAGTGCGACGAATGCCAGTCAAGGTGTATCCACATGAGACCGTCATCCGCCAGAAGATCCTTCATCAGCAGCAGGCGGACGGCCATGTTCTCAATATAGTATTCGAGGCTTCGGTCGAACTTGTCGTCGTATGCCAGATGGTGCACCTTGTGGCTGGCTCCGGCGCTGTCTTTTACGCTGACAGAGGCGTTGAAGCTTGAGCGCGTAAAGAAAGGCGGATCGATATAGATCAGCCTGAAAGCGCCCGCATAGCCCCTCGAGAGCAGTCCCTTCATGTATTCGAGGTTGTCGCCCAGGCACAGTTCGTTTGCACCTGTCATGCCGTCTTCTGCAAGTGAAGGAGAGCCATGCACTTCCTCGTACATGGCTCTGCCCTTTTTAAGTCCTTCAAGAATCTGTTCTGTCGTTGTCATATCAGTTGAGTACTTCGACACCTTCGAATACGACGCCGATCATCTCTTCAAGCTCTGCGCTCACGCTGAGAACGAAGTCGATCCCGGATTCCTTCGAAATGATCTTGATCTTCTCAATGAAGCTCGGCAAAACGTCCAGAGCGAAATCTCTGTGTCTCATGATGCCGTCAAGGAAGATCGTTTCGATATCATTGTCAGAACTCATGATACCGAACAGGAATCCGATATACTCGTCCTCATTGGTGATGTGCGGAAAATCCTCCATGCATACGACTCTGATCTTGTAGTCAAGGTCGTAGATGAGTCTTGAATTCTTGTTGATAAATACGATACTTCCTCTGGCTGTCTGGACAGTTTCATTCGCCAGCTCAATCATTCTTTTGGTCTTGCCGCTTCCTTTATGTCCAATCAATAATTTGACCATAGGTCAGTACCTCCCCTTTAGTTTATTTTGCTTCTGCTGCCTCTGCTGCCTTCTTTGCTCTGAGTTCCTTTACTACGTCATCAATTCTGTGAACGACTTTACGGAAGTCATCTTCGAGGAATCCTCTTGTAGTCATAGGAGCAGTTCCCACACGTACGCCGGATGTCTGGAACGGTGATCTCTTTTCATTAGGAACGCAGTTCTTGTTGAGCGTGATGCCTACCTCGTCGCATGCTGCCTGCAGCTCTTTGCCCGAGAACGGCTCATCGCTGAGGTCTACCAGGAATACGTGGTTGTCTGTTCCGCCTGTAACGATCTTGTAACCCATCTTGATGAACTCGTCAGCAAGTGCAGCGCAGTTGAGTCTTACCTGATGAGCGTATGCCTTGAACTCAGGCTTCAGAGCTTCCTCAGCGCATACAGCCTTGCCTGCGATGATGTGGCAGAGCGGGCCGCCCTGTGCGTATGGGAATACAGCGGAGTCAACAGCCTTTGCGAGCTCCGGTCTTGCGAAGATCAGTCCGCCGCGAGGTCCTCTGAGTGTCTTATGTGTAGTTGTAGTAACGATGTCAGCATAACCGAACGGCGTTGGATGCTCTCCGGCAGCTACGAGACCGGCAATGTGTGCCATGTCTACCATGAAGTAAGCTCCTACTTCCTTTGCGATCTCAGCAAATGCAGGGAAGTCGATGATCCTTGCGTATGCCGATGCTCCTGTGAGGATCAGTTTAGGCTTTACTTCATGAGCTTTCTTTCTTACGTCTTCCATGTCGATACGGCCGTTGTCGTCAACATCATAGGAGACTACGTTGTAAAGCTTGCCGCTGAAGTTTACGCCGGAACCATGTGTGAGGTGTCCGCCGTTGTCAAGGCTGAGACCGAGGATGGTGTCACCCGGCTCAAGTACTGACTTATAAGCAGCGAAGTTAGCCTGTGAACCCGAGTGTGGCTGTACGTTTACGTGATAGTCTGTGTTGAATACCTTTCTCCACAGATCGCAGCAGTACTCTTCGAGTTCGTCTACGACGATAGTTCCGCCGTAGTATCTGCCCTTGTTGCCTGATGTCCTTACGATAGGAGCCTGAGGATATCCCTCAGCATACTTCCACGAAAGGCAGCTTCCGCAGGCGGCCATTACGGCCTCGGAGCAGTAGTTCTCAGATGCGATGAGCTCCACGTTGTTCTTCTGTCTCAGATACTCTCTGTTTACGAGGTCTGCAACTCTTTCTGAACTCTTGCGGATCTCCTCAACTATCATCTGGTTATAGTTGCTGTTGTCGTTTCCGTTTCTGTCAAACATGGTACCGGTCCTTTCTCCACATTATTGATTTGGAAATGATTTAGTGATGACTTGATATATATTCGGGATTTTTAATGATCCTTCATGAACAGGGTCCTCATTTCTCCGGCCAGATATATAGATCCGGTCGTCAGGATGCACTGAAAAGACGAGTCCTTAGCGTATTCGTATGCCTCACGGGTCGACTCGAATACCATGCACCCGTGTCCGCATCCGGCGATGAGCTCGCCTATCCGCTCAGGATCTTCTGCTCTTTCATAATCCACGGCTGCTGCCGCGTAGGAGCATCCCTTGAGACCTCCCGTAAGTAATTGTACCATACGAACCGAATTTTTGTCTTTCATACAGCCAAAAATTACCAGCGTTCTTTTGATTTTATTTGTACGGGAGAATGCCTCATATGTCTTTACCAGCTCAGATATGGCGTCAGGATTATGGGCTCCGTCTATGATGAAGACAGGCTCTTCACCCGGCTCATCATTCAGTATCTCAAATCTGCCCGGCAGCCAGGCATTTGCCAGGCCGTTTTCTATGGCTTCTTCGGACACTTCTATACCTGCAGCCTTTATGGCTTCCACGGCTGTCGCTGCGTTCCTTGTCTGATGCCCGCCTTTCATGGCCAGCTCATATTTCCTGTAGCTGTCTGCCACTTCCGACACGTCGATGAACTTGCTTCCGTTCTCAGCGGCCACACGCCTGAATATGTTCTTGGTATTCATGTCGCCTGTCTGTGAAACGACCGGAACGCCCGGCTTTATGATGCCTGCCTTCTCTCGCGCTATCTTGAAGATGGTATTGCCGAGCTGGGCAGTGTGATCGAGCCCGACCTGAGTTATAACGCTCACGAGAGGCTTTTCAAGGGTATTCGTTGAATCCAGCCTTCCGCCGAGTCCTGTCTCCAGGACTACATAGTCAGGCTGTTCCTTTGCAAAGTACAGATAGGCCGCTGCCGTGTACACTTCAAAGACGGTCAGTTTGCCGTACTCGAGCCCGGCATTATGTAAAGTTTTCTTTACATCTTCCTCGACGGAATATACTCTCTCCTTAAGCGAGTCAAGCTCCGCCTGCTCTATCATGCGGTGAGTGCCATCCCATATCTGCACTCTCTCGCATTCGTCCTCAAGATGCGGCGAAGTGAAAAGACCCACGCTGTATCCCGCCTCCTCAAGTATGGAAGCGGTCATCACCGCGGTAGAGCCCTTTCCGTTGGTGCCTGCAATATGTATAGCCCTGAAGCCGGCTTCCGGATCGCCCAGAGCCGCCAGCAGAGCCTTCATTCTCTCAAGTCCGTCAAAGCTTGCCATTACTTTTTAAGCGACTCCAGTCTCGCAAGCACTGTCTCAAGCATGCTGCGGTACTTCTCGCCCTTGGCGCGCTCCTCTTCAACGAGCTTTGCAGGGGCCTTGTCCGTGAATCCCTTGTTTGCGAGCTTCTTCTCTACTCTTTCGACCTCAGACTCAAGCCTCTTCTGTTCTTTCGTCAGTCTCTCTATCTCCGCCTCTCTGTCGACCAGGTCATCCAGCTTTACGGCTATCTCAGCACCGTTTATGACAGCTGTCATGACGTCATCAGGCATGTCGAATCTGCTGTCCTTTATGTCGATATCCACGACGTTGGCCAGCTTTCTGATGCGCTCCGCGACCGCCTCTATATCGTCTTTCAGACTGTCGGTCCTGATGATGAGATTGAGCTTTCTTCCCGGTGCAGCCTCAGCTTCCGCTCTTATGTTACGGACAGCCTTTATCACTGCCATCGCGGTCTCTATCCTCCTTACGGAGTCGGCGTAATCCATGTCAGGATCACATACCGGCCACTCGGCTCTGATGAGCATGGCGTCGCGGCCTGTCTTTTCTTCATCCTGAGGCAGGAATCCCCATATCTCCTCTGTGATGAAAGGCATGAACGGGTGCAGGAACTTCAGAAGATCCTTGAGCACCTTGGTCAGTACGAATCTGGCTACTTTCTTGTCTTCTTCATCATCTCCATAGAGCCTGCCCTTGACGAGCTCGATGTACCAGTCGCAGAAGACGTCCCAGATGAGCTCATAAACTCTCTGGCCCGCCATGCCCAGCTCAAACTTGTCGAGCTGCTCTGTGATGTACTTAGCGCCGTCATTGGCCATCTGCAGTATCCATTTATCCTCGTCAGCGAGCCTTGTCTCATCGAATTCCATCGGGAGCCATTTGCCCTCTTCATCCTGCAGGTTCATTATCGTGAATCTGGAAGCGTTCCAGAGCTTGTTTGCGAAGTTTCTCGCGGCCTCGATCCTCTTAGGGATGTATCTGGTGTCATTACCCGGCGAGATTCCCGTGCACAGCATGAATCTCAGGGCGTCCGCGCCGTACTGGGCGATCGAATCCAGAGGATCGACGCCGTTGCCGAGGGACTTGCTCATCTTGCGGCCGAGTTCATCTCTGACCAGTCCGTGGACAAAGACGTAATCATACGGAGCGTCTCCCATGCACTCATATCCTGAGAATACCATCCTGACTACCCAGAAGAAGATGATATCGTAGCCCGTGACGAGCACCGAGTTAGGATAGAAATAATCCAGGGCGTCGGTCTTTTCAGGCCAGCCTAGTGTCGAGAACGGCCAGAGCGCTGAGCTGAACCATGTGTCCAGAACGTCCTCATCCTGAGTAAAGTGTTTGCATCCGCACTTAGGGCAGACTTCAGGCATATGGTCGGCTACCACTATCTCGCCGCATTCATCGCAGTAATACGCAGGGATCCTGTGTCCCCACCAGAGCTGACGGCTGATGCACCAGTCTCTTATTTCATAGAGCCAGTTGAGGTAGACCTTGGAGAATCTCTCAGGAACAAACTTCATGCGGCCAGTTTCTACCGCGGCTATGGCAGGTTTTGCCAGCTCGTCCATCTTTACGAACCACTGGTCGCTCATCATAGGCTCAACGGCGCTGTGACATCTGTAGCACTTTCCGACAGGTATGGTAAGTTCTTCCGTCTTTACGAGGAATCCCGCTTCTTCGAGATCCTTGACCCATGCCCTGCGGCATTCATATCTGTCCATGCCCTCGTATTTGCCGGCGTATTCGTTCATCGTCGCGTCATCGTTCATGCAGCTGATGATCTCGAGATCGTGTCTCTGGCCGACTTCGAAGTCGTTAGGGTCGTGTGCCGGCGTGATCTTAACGGCTCCGGTACCCTTTTCAGGATCCGGATATTCGTCCGCGATCACCGGGATCTCCCTGCCCACTATAGGCAGGATGACTGTCTTTCCTACGAGGTCTTTATATCTCTCGTCGCTCGGATGCACCGCTATGGCGATATCTCCGAACATTGTCTCAGGTCTGGATGTGGCGACGGTTATGCCCTCGCCTCCGTCCTTTGCAGGATATCTGAAGTACCAGTACTTGCCGTTTTCATCCTCGTGCTCTACTTCCGCGTCGGAAAGAGAGGTCTTGCAGCACGGACACCAGTTGATCAGACGGTTGCCCTTGTATATCCATCCCTTCTCGTAGAGGTCGATGAAATACTTTACGACCGCCCTGTTGCACTGCTCGTCCATGGTAAAGCGCTCGCGTCTCCAGTCGCAGGAGTCGCCAAGCTTGCGGCACTGCTTTGTAATGCGTCCGCCGTATTCTTCCTTCCACACCCATGCGTGCTTCAAAAACTCTTCTCTGCCGAAATCCCTCTTGTCGCGGCCGGTCTTTTCCCTGAGCTCATTCGCTACCTTTACCTCGGTGGCGATGCTCGCATGGTCTGAGCCCGGGAGCCACAGAGCGGCATAACCCTGCATCCTCTTCCATCTTGTGAGGACGTCCTGCAGAGTATGGTCGAGAGCATGTCCCATATGAAGCTGTCCCGTTATGTTCGGAGGCGGCATCACGATGGTGAACGGCTCTTTGTCTCTGTCTATATCCGCGTCGAAAGCGCCCTCGGATTCCCACATCTCATAGATGCGCTCTTCGAATTCTTTAGGATCGTATGTCTTTGCGAGGTTCTTCATTTTAACGTGTTCTCCTTAGTAATCGCTGTATTTGCTGTCATTCTTCAAAACTTCATGGCGTACGCGGCTCATCTGCTCGTCCACCTTGTGCAGCGTCTCCGCGCATGTCTTCAGGTAATTGGTGATGTCCGGCGTGAGTTCGCCCTTGTTCTTGTATCTGAGCTCGTGCTCCAGGCTGGCCCAGGCGTCCATCATGACGCTGCGGAACTGTATCTCCACCGGGACCATCTTTCTCTTGTTAACGAGGTATACCGGTACGGCTATTACCACGTGCACGCTGCGGTAGCCGCTTTCCTTAGGCTTGTCGCAGTAGTCCCTTACCCTTATCATCTCGATGTCTTCCTGTGAAAGAAGCAGCCTTGACATCGTGGCTATATCCTCTTCGTAGTTGCACACCACGCGGATGCCCGCGATATCAAGTATCTCGCGCATCACGGTACCGAGGTTGTTCAGAGGATCCTCGATGCCGTATCTGCCGGCCTTTTCCATTAAGCTTTCAAATGTCTTCAGCCTCGACTGCACGTGGTGTATAGGCATGTATGAATGCTTCTTGTCAAAATCATCGGAAAGTATGCTCAGCCTGGTCTCCACCTCTCTTATGGCGGATTTGTACAGCAGGCTTACGTCATCTATCGCCGACTGGAGTTCTTCATCCGTGCCTCTGAATTCAGGCATCTTTTCGCGTATCCTGTCAGCATAGTAGTATCTGAATCCCATTACATCATCTCCATCAAACTCATCATTCCGTCCCGTTTTGCCCTTTTCTCGTCCGCCGCTTTTCCGGCAGCCTTTATGATATTGCGGAGCAGTATGGATGTGGTGACCCTGCCGATGCCTCCCGGTACCGGCGTGTATGTCAGGTCGCTTATCTTGCCGCCCGCCTTTATCTCTTCAATGTTCAGGTCGCCGTGCATCTTGCCGTCAGCTCCCTTTCCTGTTCCTACGTCGAAAATGATCTGACCGTCGCTGAAGTACTCGCTTCCGAACTGCCCGGTAAGGCCCGTGGCGAGCACCACTATGTCGGCATTCCTGCAGGCCTTTATGGTGTCTTTCTTAGGCGTTCCGGAGTGGCAGATGGTCACTGTCGCGTTCCTCGCCAGCATCATCAGCGCTATAGGCTTTCCTACAGTGATGCTGCGTCCAAGGACCGTAACATTCTTTCCAGCCAGATCTATGCCATGATAGCGCGCTATCTCCATTATGGCTTCAGCCGTGCAGGCAAAGAAAGCGTCTTCCTTGCCTACGAAGAGGTCGGATATGGACATATCCGTTATGGCATCGACGTCCTTTTCAGGGTTGAGCATGGTCCTGAGGCGCTCACCGTCTATATTGTCAGGGAAAGGTCTCAGCAGTATGACCCCGTGTACGCTCTCGTCTTCATTGACGGCCCTTAGCGCCACCTCCAGCAGCGCCTGGTTCGCGTTACTAGGGAAGCTGATGGACTGGGTCTCGATGCCGAAATTCCTGCTCTGGCGGATTATTGCGTTCTCATAGAAAGACTGGCCGTCATCATCGCCCGCTCTGATCACGGCAAGCTTAGGGACTATGTCAAGCTCCGCAAAGCTTCTGACAGACTCCCTTATATGCTTGTCTAATTCTCTTTTTACTCCGTCTACGGTCAGTTCTTTGAGCATTATCGAGTTCCTTCGGTAACAGTGTTATCGTTAATGTAAAGTTTTCTTTACTTTTTATGCTGCCCTTGCGTCTTTCAGATTGTTTGCCTTGTCCTGCCTGATGTTGGCGATCAGAAGCACAGCGAGCGCGACCACGAATATGATGGTCGACAGAGCGAAAAGGCTTGGCCTGATCCCGATCTTGACCTCGCTGTAAATGAGTGTCGAGATGGTATTTATGCCGGCTCCCCTTGTGAAGTATGTGATGATGAAATCATCTACAGACATCGTGAAGCTCAGAAGGAATCCCGACATTATGCCCGGCTTGAGTTCAGGCAATACTATCTTTCTGAAAGCGTATTTTTCAGTCGCTCCGAGATCGAGCGCGGCCTCATACAGCCTGTCGGTGTTCTTGTTTACTCGAGGCCTGACTGAAAGTATCACGTACGGTATGCAGAAGGTCGCGTGGCTGAAGAGTATGGTCATGTATCCGCGCGGCGCCTTTATCATGAGGAAGAACAGCATCAGCGCTATACCCGTGACTATATCTGCATTCAGCATAGGGATGTTGTTGAATCCCAGCAGAACGTTCTGCGTGCGCGGCTTCATGGACGCCATTCCAAGAACCGCAAGCGTCCCCACGATGGTCGCTATCAGGGCTGCCAGAATGGCTATCGAGAACGTATTCACGATAGCGCCCATCATGAGCCTGCTCTGGAACAGCTCCGCGTACCAGTGCAGGCTGAAGCCTCCCCATACCGACATCGACTTCACATCGTTGAAAGAAAGCACGATAAGCGTCAGTATCGGCAGATACAGGAACAGCATGATTATTAAGATGTAAATACGTCCCAGTGTCTTTTTCATGCTATATCAGGTTTGCCCCTCCTGTCTTATCGAACTTCTGGAGCATCAGCATGCTGAATATGATGAATACCATCATTACCAGCGACAGTCCGGAGCCCAGGTACCAGTTTGAGTTTACCGTGAACTCCTGCTCTATGATATTTCCTATCAGGTTTATCTTGCCGCCGCCCAGCATGTTGGAAATAACGAATGTCGTGAGGGCCGGGATGAATACCATGGTTATGCCCGAAACGATGCCCGGCACCGAAAGCGGCAGTATGACTCTGGTATATACCTTGCCCTTCGTGGCTCCCAGGTCGTAGGCCGCCTCTATGAGGTGGTTATCGATCTTGGAGACCGTGTTGTATATTGGGAGTATCATAAACGGCAAAAAGTCATAGACCATGCCCAGCACGATAGCTCCCGGAGTATTCATCATCTCCTGGCGCGGCAGCCCTATCGCTGTGATTATCGCGTTTATTACGCCCTGTCTTTCAAGCAGAACCTGCCATGCCATGGTACGGAGCAGGAAGTTCATCCACATCGGCAGTATGATGACAAAGATGAGGAAGCCCTGCTTGCCGTACTTGCTTTCCCTCAGGATCATGGCCATAGGAAAAGCCAGCACCAGACATATGGCCGTGCTTATGAGCGCAAGCGAAAGTGAAAGACCAAGCGCCTGCATGTGATCGCCCCTGAACATCGCCGCTATGTTGGCGAAAGTGAAACCGCCTTCCCTGCTGGTGAAGCCGTAGTAGGCAATCGAAGCCAGCGGGATGACTGTCCCGGCGATTATCCATAATATGAACGGTATTGAGTAGCTTTTCTTGTTTGCTGTCATAGATCGAGTTCTATGGCGGATTCCGCCTCGCTCTTAGGTTTGTGCATAATCTGTATGTTTTCCGGATCGACTTTCATGCCGATCTTCTCTCCTACGTCATGCTGGTCATAGTTCTGCAGCAGCCATTCCACCTTTCCGTGCTCGCTCTGTACCAGCATCTCATAGTGTACGCCAATGAACAGCTTGGAAATGATGGTCCCGTTCCACTGTCCCTTGCCATAAGGCACTATGTCGATGTCCTCCGGCCTTATTACGACGTCCACCCTGCGGCGCGGCGGGAAGCCTTCCTTCCTTCCGTCGATGCAAGGATAGTCGACTCCGTCTATGCGTACGACTTTCTCATCCACCATCTGGCCTGACAGGATGTTGCTGTCTCCGATAAAGTCGGCAACGAAGGCGTTGACAGGCTCATCGTAGATCTCCTGAGGAGTGCCTTCCTGCTGGATGTAGCCCTCGTTCATGACGACTACCTTGTCTGACATCGTAAGGGCTTCTTCCTGATCGTGGGTGATGTAGATAAACGTGATGCCAAGCTCTTTTTTGAGGCGCACAAGCTCATACTCCATCTCCTGACGGAGCTTCAGATCGAGCGCGCCAAGCGGCTCGTCAAGGAGCAGCACTCTCGGCTCGTTCACGATGGCTCTGGCCATGGCTATCCTCTGCTGCTGACCGCCCGAGAGCTGGTCTATGCGGCGGTTCTCGAAACCCTTGAGGTTCACGAGCTTGAGAGCGTTAGCCACTTTTTTCTTTATCTCGGCTTCCGGTCTGTTTTTGACCCTGAGGCTGAAAGCTATGTTCTCTCCCACGCTCATATGCGGGAAAAGCGCGTAATTCTGGAACACCGTGTTGACCGGTCTCTGGTTTGCAGGCATGTCCGTGATGTCCTTGCCTTCAAAGTAGACCCTGCCCTGATCAGGCTTCTCAAAACCCGCGATTATACGCAGTGTAGTCGTTTTTCCGCAGCCCGAAGGACCCAGCAGCGTTACGAATTCATTCTCGTCAACGCTGAGGTCTATGCCGTTCAGCACCATGGTGTCGTCAAAACTTTTGACTATTCCTTCAAGTCTTATCAGTTCGCCCAATGAAGTTCCCTTTCTTTAAAACACCGGGTTATAACCAATACTTATTCCGCCTTTAGTCCAAGATCTTCGAGCACCTCCAGAACGGATTCCATCTGTGTGCCCTCGTTGAACTCGATCTTGCCCATGTCCGCCTCCTGCGAAAGCAATGGATCGATTGGAAGTCTCTCAAGAAGCTTGAGACCGTATTCAGCCGCGACTTCTTCAGCCTTGCTAGGTCCGAACATCTCTATTTTGCGTCCGCAGTCCGGACATGTGATATAGCTCATGTTCTCTACGATGCCGAGAACAGGTATGTTCATGAGTTTCGCCATCTTAACGGCCTTGCCGACTATCATGCTGACAAGATCCTGAGGCGATGTGACTACGATGATGCCGTCCACAGGGAGCGACTGGAATACCGTCAGAGGCACGTCGCCTGTCCCCGGAGGCATGTCGATGAAGAGGACGTCAAGATCTCCCCAGTATACGTCTGTCCAGAACTGCTCGACGACTCCGCCGATGACCGGTCCTCTCCAGACTACAGGGTCTGTCTCATTCTCTACAAGCAGGTTGATGGACATCATCTTGATATCCAGCGGTGTCTCTTCAGGAAGGATGCCGTAATCACTGCCGTAAGCCTTGGTCTTTACGCCAAACATCTTAGGAATGGACGGACCTGTGATATCCGCGTCCATGATACCGGTCTTGAAACCGTTTCTTGTGGCAGCGATAGCTGAAAGAGCCGTTACCATCGACTTTCCTACTCCGCCCTTGCCCGAGACTACAGCTATGACTTTCTTTACTGAGCTGTATGGGTTGAGTTCGGCCTTCTGTATCCCGCCGTCTCTCGACGCGCAGTCGGCTCCGCAGGTGCTGCAGTCGTGTGTGCAGTCCTCAGGAGCGGCTCCGCCCTCATGTCCGCCTTCATGCATGCAGAAATTCCTGTACTTGTTGATCATCTTATTTCCTCCGTTTGTATGTTTTTTACTCCCCGGCGAGTGTTTTCATCTCGCTCATCATGCCGCCGAAAACGGCATCCTGGAGCTGTTCATTATCCTTTATGTTTGCTATCCACTCTCCGTTGTCGAGAGGCTTTACGCAGACAATGTCCACATCCTTGATGCTCTCCTTTTTATCGAGAGCGGCGAGTTTCGCGAAAAGCTCTTCGTAGAACCCGATAAGCTCTTCATCTCCGGCCAGTGAATCGCCGTGTTCTCTGAGATACTCTGTCCACTCCGCGAGGTAGGCCCTGCCGAAATCGTAGGTCTTTATCCTCACCGTGACAGTGGCCTGGTCGCCTCCTTCCTTCACTCCCGTCAGCTCATAGTCAAAGTCTCTCAGCTTTTTGAGGAATGTGTCGAAGTTGTCCTTTCCCTCATCGGAAAGCAGTTTCTCCATGTCAGACACTTCGCTTCCGACCGACTCCGACGTCTTGAGAGCATCCAGTTCTTTGGCCACCTTCTTTTCAGGCTCGCTTTTGGCGGAGCAGCCGGCAGCGATCAGGACGCACAGCAAAAGAGCAATGACCGAAGCCGCGCGCTTCATCCTATTCAGTTTTGCTGTCCTTTTCTCTGTCATTACTGTCTCTTGACCACCTTGCGTGTCTCACCGTCAAATAACGTTATGCCCGCCTTGTCCATTGCCGGCAGGAACTCCGCCGCGTACTTGCGCGAGGTCCCAAGCCTGTCCCTGTACTCCGCGAGCGTGAAGCCGCCTTCGAACGACTTTGCCGCTTCCACGGCCCTGTCCCAGGCTTCCTTTGCTATGTAGTACGAAGGATTGACCTTATATATCTTCCCTTCGCCTTCGAGGTCTTCCAGTATGGCCCGGACTATCCTGCCATCCTTATACAGCGCGAACACCTCTTCATTTTTGATCATCTCTATTCCGGCGTCTTCATACATGCCGGCGATCTTATCTTTCAGCGCCTTCTGCTCTTCCGTATACTCGATGCTGAAGCCGCTTATGGCTATGGACTTCCCCTTGTCTTCTATGACGCCCTGAGCCAGCATGTGCTTTACGAATGCCTGCACCAGCTTGTCATCTTCCGTGAACCATCTCTCCCTCAGCCTCGAGAGAAGTTCCTGGCGGGGTATGCCGTCTGCAAGAGGATTGTCCGCGTGGTAATCCTCGGCCATCCTGATCATGTCATCTTTAAGACGGGCCATCTTGACATCATTCACCAGCGTATCATCCGGCAGAAGTGTCAAAATTCCTGCTCCGATGCCTTTTTCCGAAGCAGTCTTCATCTCCCCGTCCAGAAGTCCAAGCTCGCGCGCAAGTTCTCTCTGTCTTACGAAGCGCCTCTCGCCTGCCTTGGCATAGATGATCTCGTCTATAGCACCTTTGGACAGCACTTCCATGCCGGCAAACACTTCAGACTTGTTCCTTTTATGCTTGACAGGCTGAGCGTCCAGTATGCGTCCGCCTCCGACCGTGATTATAGGCGAGTAGAATCTTATGATGAATCTGTCGCCCCGCCTTACGGCTGCCGGCTCCTCGAGCCTGAGCTGCGCGTAGCATGTCTCGCCGGCGGAGACAGCGTCCCTGTCAAGAAGTATCACCTTGCAGAGCACTTCATCCGATCCGCAGTACAGGTGGACCCTGCTGTTGTTCAGCACCACCCTGTCGGTCGAGCTGAATATGCTGATCTCAGCGTCTATCATGCTGGTGACCGTGACAGCGTCCGGATATGCTATCACATCGCCCCTGTCTATGTCTTCCTTGGCGATGCCGGACAGGTTTATCGCCGTCCTCTGCCCCGCCACTGCCGTGTCCGTGTCTTTTCCGTAGGTCTGTATGCCTCTTACCTTAGCCTTAGTGCCCCTAGGATAGATGATCACGTCGTTTCCGACCTTCACGTTGCCGTCCATCAGAGTCCCGGTCACGACAGTGCCGAAGCCCTGCATAGTGAACACCCTGTCTACCGGCAGCCTGAAGAGTTCTTTCTCCTCGCGGCGCTTGTTCTCCCTGTCGCACTTGGCTATGATCCCGGCCTTTAATTCTTCAAGGCCTTCGCCTGTCACTGCGCTTACCGGGATGACCGGTTTTCCCTCAAGGAACGAGCCTTTGAAGTAATCATCGACCTCCTCAAGCAGCATCTCGAGCCAGTCCTCCTCTACCATGTCTTTCTTGGTCACGGCTATTATGCCGTCGTCTATGCCTAGGGACTGCAGTATCTCGAAGTGCTCCCTTGTCTGAGGCATTATGCCCTCATCGGCAGCCACTACGAAGAGCACGAAGTCTATGCCTCCAATGCCGGCGAGCATGTGCTTTATGAATTTCTCATGCCCCGGTACATCGATGACTCCGATGTTGTATCCGGCATCGTTAGGTATGTGGGCAAAGCCCAGTTCTATGGTGATGCCGCGCTTTTTCTCTTCTTCGAGCCTGTCAGTGTCGATGCCGGAGAGCGCCTTTATGAGCGTTGTCTTGCCGTGATCGACATGACCGGCTGTGCCGATGATTATGTTCTTCATTTTCTGAGTGCCTCTGCGACAGTCTCGAGCTCGTCCTCTGCTATGGTGCGGACGCATAGAAGCAGCCTGTCTTCGTTTATGCGTGCCACCACAGGTACCTCCGCCTTGCGGAGTTTTCTCTCGGTCCTGTCGGCTGACTTCATGCCGTCCTTTACCGAGACTGCCCATCCCGGGAGTCTCACCATAGGAGCCGAACCGCCGCCTATCTGGTCTTCTACCGGCACGAGCTCCAGCGACAGCGCCGGATTGACCCTCTTGATGGCATCCGCGAGTCTCTCCGCCTTTGCTCTCATTTCTTCTCCTGAAGCGGAGATCATGTTGAGCACCGGGATATCTCTCAGGGCCACTTTAGGGTCTCTGTATTTCATGAGCGTCGCTTCGAGCGCGGCAAATGTCATCTTGTCTACCCTCATCGCCCTCGCAAGCGGATGCTTCTTCATTGCTTTGATGTATTTCTTTTTACCTACGATGATGCCCGCCTGGGGACCTCCCAGCAGCTTGTCGCCGGAAAAAAGCATCACGTCGATGCCCGTCGCCAGCGAAGCCGGAATGTTAGGCTCGTTGAGTCCGTATGCCGACATGTCCAGCATCAGGCCGTTTCCCATGTCGAATATGACCGGAAGGTCATACTTCCTGCCTATCTCCACGAGTTCTTCAAGGCTCGCTTCTTCAGTGAATCCGACTATGTCGTAGTTGGACTTGTGCACCTTCATCAGAGCGCCCGTCTCAAAACGCATGCCGCCCCTCGGGTCCATATTGAGCTTGGCTTCTTCAGCCTGCTGTTTGGTGATTATCGCGCTCTCGTAGTCCGATGCCTTTGTCTTGTTGCTGGTGCCTACCTCCTGCAGGTAAGCTCCCGACTGCCTCATGATGTCAGGGATCCTGAAGGCTCCGCCTATCTCGACAAGCTCGCCCCTGGATACCACTATCTCCTTGCCGGCGCCTATCGTGGCAAGCACTATCATCGTGGCGGCCGCGTTGTTGTTTACCACCATCGCGTCTTCCGCGCCCGTGAGTTCTGCTATCAGATCGCCTACAAGATCGTGGCGCGAACCGCGCTTGCCTTTCGGCACGTTATATTCAAGGTCGGAATAGCCTTTTGATACTCTCGCTACGTTCTCGACGGCGTCCCTGCAAAGAGGCGCTCTTCCGAGGTTCGTGTGGAGTATGGTGCCTGTCGCGTTGATCAGAGGATAGAGATTGAGCTCTTCATCACGCAGTACTTTCGCTTCCGCTGCTTCTGCAACGGCTTCGATCTCAAGCGCTGACGCGTCGAATTCCTCAGCCTTTTTGTCGCTGAGGTCCAGTATGGAAGCTCTCAGTCCGGCTATCACCGCGCGGACGGCCTCAGTGACCATAAGGTCGCCTTTCTCTTCTGACAATACAACAAGAGACTCCTGCTTAAGCACCTCATCGATCTTAGGGAGTCCTCTCAGTAATTCTTTCTTTGTCATGGCATCGACCTCCGTAATCTTTTTGGCGGGAGTACGTGGGAATCGAACCCACCCGGGAGGCTCCTAACCCCCTGCAAACGGTTTTGAAGACCGCGAGGCACACCAGCACCTATCTACCCCCAGGTCGCGGTACAAGCAGCACAAAATAAGTGCTGACCGCACTCAAAAAATTATACTAAAAAAGCGCCGCTCATTCAACAGTGCGGCGCTTGTTTTTACATTGGTTCAGATGAACCACTCTATGCTCTCCTCAAGCAGTTTTCTGTCCTTGGATCTGTGCTGTCCGCAGGCGTTGGTAACAATGGTCTCGCCCGGCTCCATCGATGTTGTCAGCCAGACGTTGCCGCCTACCACGCAGTCGTCTCCTATCTTTGTGTCACCGCCGAGTATCGTAGCTCCGGCATAGATGATGACATTGTTTCCTATGTCAGGATGACGCTTCACTCCCTTTACAGGAGTGCCGGACTCCGTAAGAGCAAAGCTCTTGGCTCCGAGCGTCACGTGCTGATATATCTTCACGTGCTCGCCTATGGTTGTGGTCTCGCCTATTACAACACCGGTGCCATGGTCTATGAAGAAGTATCTTCCGATCGTAGCGCCCGGATGTATGTCGATACCGGTTGTCTGATGGGCCAGCTCCGTCATGATCCTCGGGATCATAGGGATCCCCATCTCATAGAGCTTATGGGCGATCCTGTATATCGCTATCGCGTAGAACGCCGGATATGTGATGATCACCTCGTCCGGGCTCTTCGCGGCAGGGTCGCCTTCGTAGCCCGCCTGGATGTCGGTCTTAAGGATCTCAAGTATCCCCGGCAGAGCGTCTATGATCTCATTCACCTTTTCAGCGGCCTCTTCATGATCGTCCACGACCAGCTCAAGGCACTGATCCAGCGCGTCATAAGCCTGCATAAGCTCATATGTCCTCTTCTCCGTCTCAACGAATCTGGCGCGCGACTTTCCGAAGTGATACGGAAACATCGCCCTTAATAGATGATCTATGGCTTCAGCGACCTTCTGCTTCATTCCGAGAAGCGAGCCGTCGTTTGGCCTTGTATCTATCTCCGTCATCCTGTACGCGAGATCTTCCAGATGTCCCGCCACAGCGCCCTTCTTTTTGATTGTCATATTGATCTCCTAAAGTCCTATCTCGTCCGCGACGCCTCTCATCGCCTCTAGAGATACATCTACGAATGTATCCCAATCCATTCCCGTTTTTTCGATAAGGCTCATGTACTGCCTGTTGGCTCCCGCCGCGAAGCGCGTCTCCTTGAACCTCTTGTTGACTGATTTATGCTTGACGCTCGCGATCTTCTTGTCCGGATAGATCTGAGCGATAGCCTTCAGAAATCCCGACATAGGATCTGCTGCTATGATCGCGTATTCAAGAGTCGTCTCAGGGTTCTTGCCGCAAATAGGATTGTGCGACATGATGGCGTTCTCCATCACAGGATCGCCAAAGCCCTCGTCTCTGAGGATCTTTGCTGAAGTCGGTCCGTGAGTCGCCATGTCCTCTCTCCACGGGCATGTCTCCTCGTCCAGATCGTGCAGCAGTCCGACGATGCCCCAGTATTCGACATCTTCCGGTGCCAGTTTCTCAGCCAGGCCTCTCATTATAGCCTCGACCGCGTAACAGTGAATTATGTAGTGCTCGCCTTTGACGTACTTGTGCAGCAGTTCGTTAGCCTGCTCTCTAGTGAGTTTTGCTTCCATTTGGGGTTCTTATCTCCTTTACCGTATAGTGCTTTTATATTTCTATCGCAAGATCGACGACCTTGGCGAATACTTCTCTTGCCTTGCCGGCAGCTTCATTGACCTCGGCGCCCGAGAGCGGCTGGTCCAGGACTCCGGCAGCCATGTTGGTCATCAGAGAGATGCCGATTATCTCGCGTTTGGCGTGATTGGCAATTATGGCCTCAGGCACTGTCGACATGCCCGCCGCGTCGCCTCCTATGGTCCTTGAATACCTGATCTCAGCCGGAGTCTCAAAGCTTGGGCCGCTGAACATGGTGTAAACGCCCTCGCGGAGCCTTATTCCTTCGGCTGCGGCCGCCTTCTTCAGTTTTTCCCTGAGATCCCTGTCGTATGTATATGTCATGTCCGGGAACCTGGCGCCAAAATCGTCCAGATTGTCGCCTATCAAAGGGTTGCTTCCCGATAAATTGATATGATCGCTGATAAGCATCAGGTCTCCGACATTCCAGTCCTTATTGACGCAGCCCGCGGCATTGGTGATTATGAAGCGCTTTACACCAAGACCGACCAGCACTCTCGCGGGATACGCGGCTTTCTGCATGTCGCCGCTCTCATAGTAGTGGAAGCGGCCTGCCAGCATCACTATCTTCTTGCCCTTATATGTGCCAAAGACCAGCTGGCCTCTGTGATCTGAGACCTTGCCGGACTGCATGTTAGGGATGTCGTTGTATGAGAAGATGACCGGATCGGACATCCTGTCCGCGAAGTCGTTCAGTCCGGATCCGAGTATGATGCCTATCTCCGGGTCCTTAACACCGTTCTCATTCAGAAACGTGACAGTCTCTTTTATCTTTTCTCTGAGTTCCATTCCATACCCCCGTCAGATAAGCTCCGAAATGAGCTTTCTCGCCTCGGCTATGCTTATGCCCTGTTCCTTTGCTATTCGCGCAAGGTCTTCATACTCCGCCTTGCTTCTTTTGACTCCGTATCCGCTGACTTCCTTGACCCTTACTGGTCCGTACGGAGTGTCCAGAGTCTTTTCGCTCCTTTCAAGGATATGCCTTTCGGATATGAGCTCGCGTATGCCGATGGTTGTAGTGTATTTGAAGATGAGTCCGATGAAACGCTCCTTCTCAGCCTCTTCATCGGCGCACATCACAGTAAGCAGAGTAGCCGGACGCCCCTTCTTCATCTCTATAGGTGCAAGCGTAACGTCCCTGGCACCCTCTTCCATCAGCCTTTCGACCGCGAAAGCGAGCTCCTCCGCCGTCATATCATCGATATTGCATTCGAATTCGCAGATCCTGTCCTTCATTTATCCCTGCTGTTCTACCCTGGCCAGATGTGAGAGTATCTTGACCTTGATAACGTCAAATACGACGTCGTTCATGCCGCTGTTGAGCACGATGTCCGCCAGATACTTGGTCGGCTCCACGTAGATGTAGTGCATAGGCTTTACCGTCGTCAGATACTGCTGGGCGATGCCCTCCACATCCCTTCCGCGGTATTTTACGTCACGGATAACGCGTCGGAGTATCCTCTCGTCGGCGTCCGCTTCAACGTAGATCTTGATGTCCAGCAGGTCCCTGAGATCAGGATTCTGCAGCACCATGATACCCTCTACGATTATGACGGGAGACGGCTTGATGGTGACTGTCTCCTGGCTCCTGTTGTGGATGGTGTAGTCATACACCGGACACTCAACAGATTCTCCGTTCCTCAGCTTTCTGAGATGTTCTATGAAGAGGTCAGTCTCGAAAGCGTCCGGGTGGTCGTAATTGATAAGCTTACGCTCTTCGAACGGGATATCATAGTGAGCCTTGTAGTAGTTGTCATAATAAATGACCGTTACTCTGTCGCCGAACTCATCCTTGATACGGTTTGTGAAAGTCGATTTGCCGGAACCGGTCCCGCCGGCAACACCAATGATCAGACAATCCATTTTGCAGTCTCCTCCGATTTGTGCTCTAACTTATTTATTTTATAATCCAAGTTCCTTAAGGTCAATATTGCGAAGCCTTGGGGTTTTATCTATTTCGACCTCTTCGTACAGACCAGCCAGAGCTGCTTTGATTTCGCTTTCACGCATCAGCGCGTCAGCGTGCTGGCCCTCCGCGATCTGCACGAGCGCGTCCTTTCCTCTCATCCTGACCCTGAAGTCCCTGAAGCCCATGTCCTGCATGATGGCTTCGGCTTTTTCGGTAGTCAGGAGCTTATCCGATGTGATCTTTTCTCCGGTCCTGATACGTGTGGCAAGGCACGCGTAGGCAGGCTTGCTCCAGGTCGGAAGCCCGGCTTCCTTTGACAGCCTTCTGATATCTGTCTTGCTGAGCCCGCACTCCCTGAGAGGCGATCTTATGCCAAGCTCCTGCAGAGCCTTGGTTCCCGGTCTGTCAGAGACATCATCGGACGCGTTGGTCCCGTCACACACTGTGTCATAGCCGTCCTCTCCGGCAGCGGCTTTTATCGCGGTCATGATGTGGATCTTGCAGTAGTAGCAGCGGTCAGCGGGATTCGCGATGACCATCTCATCCGACAAAACATCGACTTCTATCACTTCAAACTCCGCGCCTATCTGCTCAGCCAGTTTCCGTGCGTCTTCAAACTCAAATCCGGGCTGGAATGCAGATCTGACACAATAGGCCTTGACATCCGCTCCCGCCCTGACTGCCGCATAGAGCAGATACGCCGAATCGACTCCTCCGGAAAAAGCGACCGCTATTCTTTTGTTTTCTTCGAAGAATCCGTCAAGTTTCATTATTATCACTCAAGCGACTCGCTGATGTAATACGCATTTACATGGCCTTCGGTTATGAGGACTGACTCCTGATGGAAGAACACACAGAGATCCTTTGCGATTTCCTCCACGACCGGTTTCTCAGCATCTATCAGTGTAAGCACCAGAGTGTTTTCTCTGGTATATGTCCCGTCTTCATGGATATATCCGCCCTCCTCCAGGTCGAAGGAAAACGGCGTTTTATACGCATAGCAGACATTCCTCATTATGCCTATGAACGTTTCCGTTTCAAAGAGCTGTTTTTTCTCAACAGAATCATTCATTCCCACATATATTTTCGTTTCGACCATTTCCGCTGTCTCCTGTACTGTCTTAGCCTTTTTCACCAAATATTATGATACCACACATAAGTTGTTTTGTGCCGCTGTCACAGATTATCGTTTTAGGCATTTATTGTTAACCTGAACAAAAAAGAAGGTTTCATTTTGTATTTTTTAAATACATTTATATTGCCGGAAAAGCATTGCAATCGTGTTTTTAAATCAGTACAATCAAGACAAGAAGAAGGGACGCAATAGCCGGACGGAAAAGAAACCAAGGAAAGACTTTATAATCGGAAGTCGACGAAGTGATCCGGCAAACTACAAAAGCGCGGGACGCGCAGAAACGGAGGAGCAGACCAATGGGTGCAATTTATAAGGAGGCTGTTCCGGTATAAATCCTCTGCAAGGCATGCCTACTTAGTGGCAACCGGGAGTGAAAGAAGCCGGACACAAAAGATCTAATCAGCAGATGCGATCACGGGGCAGCCTCAGAAACACAAACAAGACAAAACAAAATAAGCCGTATTGCAGACATGTACGGCAAACAACTGAATATCAGGAAGTAACGAGGGACGGGCAAAGCCCGTCCCCTTATTGTTATGTTGATATTGAGTAATTGCTGAATATCACAGCATGCTTTTTTTATTCTACTTTCATTATATTGTCTATTGAAAGTATAACGCCTTCCTTCCTGATCGCTTCAAGCGCTTCGAGCAGTCTGGACTTTTCGACTTCGAATACTATGAAGATGATCGGAGCGGCATCTTCTCCGTTCACCTCATACGGAGACTTCTGCTGCATTGCTTCGATACTGATACCGTATTCTCCGAACGTGCTTGCGATTTTGCCGAGAACGCCGGTCCTTTCCGGGACCATCATCCTGATATAGTACTTATTGGATCCTTCGCCGGCGAATTCAAGTCCTGAATCATAGCGGAGCTGAGGTACAAGATCATACGCGGAGTCCTTCGCCAGCTTGCGTGCTATGCCTATCACATCACCAAGTACAGCACTGCCCGTCGGCAGAGGTCCCGCGCCGCGGCCGTAAAACATAAGGTTGTCTACTGCGTTGCCGGATACAAAGACAGCGTTGAATTCGTTGCTGACAGACGCGAGAGGATGACTGACCGGCACGAGCGCAGGCTCAACATTTCCGTACACTTTGCCGTCTATCTCCTTTGCGCTGGCAAGCAGTTTGATCCTGTACCCGTTCTCGGACGCGTATTCTATATCTTCAAGACCGACAGATGTTATTCCAACGGTAGGTATGACATCCGGTCCTGCGCCGATCCCGAATACAAGAGACATCAGGATCGATAATTTATTTGCCGCATCAAAGCCTTCTACATCAGCGGTCGGGTCCGCTTCGGCAAATCCTTTAGCCTGGGCGTCCTTGAGCACCTCTTCATAAGGCGTTCCGTGCTCGCTCATCTGAGTGAGTATGTAGTTGGTGGTTCCGTTGAGGATGCCATGGACTTCTGTAAAGCGGTTGGACAGCAGAGCAGTCGTCAGAGAAGTCAGGATTGGGATGCCGCCGGCTACGGCAGCTTCAAATCTGAGCAGCACATGATTCTCCTGCGCTATCTTTGCGAGCTTGCTGCCGTTTGCCGCAAGAGCCGCCTTGTTGGCTGTTACTACGCTCTTGCCGTTTGCAAGTGCTTTTGCCATATACTCGGTCGCAGGCTCTATCCCTCCGATCAGTTCGATCACTATATCTATCTCAGGATCGTTCAGTATGTCATCTACATTCTGAGTGTATTTTTCCGGAGGAATGTAAATGCCGCGGTCTTTCTCAGGACTGCGGTTCAGTATTTTCACGATCTCGATATCGAGTCCCGTAGTTTCGTAAATCTTACGGCGGTTCATCTCGAGAGTCCGGTAAGTGCCTGTTCCGACATTTCCTATCCCGAGCATGCCTGCTTTGATCTGCTTTTTCATTGTTCCTGTCCCCTTAGTCTTCTGTGAGTAAAATTTGAAAATAATTATAACTTCAAAGTCAGAAACTGTCTATTAAAAACTCAGGACCATACCGGTCCTGAGTAATGACATTTTATTTGCAGGTTCAGATCTCGTTTCTGATCATGTCCTCAAAGGATTCGCGTCTGACGATCAGTCTTGCCTTGCCCCCGCTTATCATGACCATGGCCGGTCTCGGGACCCTGTTGTAATTGGAAGCCATGGAATAGTTATACGCGCCGGTAGTGAGAACTGCTATCAGATCTCCCCTCTCCGGTCTGGCAATTCTTATATTCTCTGCTATCCTGTCACCGCTCTCGCAGCATCTGCCCGCGACCGTGCACTCGTAGTCTGCCGCTTCGTTCATTCTGGAAGCATTTAGAACGGTATACTGTGATTTATACAAAGCATATCTCGGATTATCGGTCATTCCGCCGTCAACAGTGACATAGTTGCGGTATCCGGGAATCTCCTTTACGCCGCCGGCAGTATAAAGAGTTACTCCCGCATCGGCTGCGATACTGCGTCCGGGCTCCATGTAAATTACAGGTTTTCGTATCCCGTACTCTTTGCACTTACGTTCCAGATGTTCTGATATCTCTTTGATCCTTCCTTCTATATCCATCTCCGGATCGTCGGCGGTATATCTTACTCCGAATCCTCCGCCTATATTGAGGATCTCAGTATGATGTCCGGTCTCCTGCTCAATGCGGGCGGCAAATCCCGTGAGTATGTCTATCTGCCTGACGAATGAATCGCTCTCGAATATCTGGGATCCGATGTGGCTGTGGAATCCCGCGACTCTTATATTGCCGCATCCCAGAGCTTCCCTGACAAATGCATCTGCCTGTCCGGTATCGATCGGGACTCCGAACTGAGAGTCTACTCTTCCGGTATTGATCGCCTCAAGAGTGTGCGGATCGAGCCCTACGGTAAGTCTCAGAAGTACGTTTTGACACACGCCCTTTACACCCGCGATGCTGTCAAGAGTCCTCAGTTCATTCAGGTTGTCGACCACGAAAAAACCTACTCCAGACTCTACGCCGTAGGCGATATCTTCATCCGTCTTATTAGTCCCGTGAAAGAACATCTTCTCCGGAGGAAACCCTGCTGCCAGTGCAGTATAGATCTCTCCGGGCGAAACGGTATCCACGCACATCCCCTCTGACTGTATTACAGGATATATGCTCTTTACACAAAGCGCCTTGCTCGCATACAGCGGAGCCGCGTCTTCGCCGAAATAACGGTGCATGGCCTGCGTGTAGGTCCTGCAGTTCTTTCTTATCACATCTTCATCGAGGATATACAGCGGAGTACCGTATTCTGCCGCAAGATCTGCTGTGTCTATGCCTCCGACCGCCAGATGGCCCTGTTCGTTTACAGACAGGTTGTCGTATAAGAGTTTCATTGTTTTCCCCTTTTATGTCATTTAGAGCATATGAGCAAGCAGCTCACTTCTGTCATGCTGCGACAGGTATGCCGGAGGAACGTCAAAAAGCGCCTTTGCTCCGCTTTGCCCCTCTTCATTCATCCTGTATGCTGCCCTTGCAGCAGCTGCAAGTATACTTCCTGTAAAGAAAGGATTAGAGTCAAGATCGAGTCTGTACTCTATTGTGTTATTGAATTCAAGGTCATTGCCAGTACGGCCGCTTCTCAGCACACTGCCGCCATGCGGCAGCCCGCTGTGTTCGCGGTCAAGTTCTTCCTGAGTAACGAAAGTCACGCTCGTGTCATATTCGTCGAAATAATTAGGCATGGTCTTGATCGCCTGCTCTATGGCTTCCCTGTCCGCGCCTTCCTCAGCAACTACATAGCACGCGCGCAGATGCATGTCACGCGCGCAGAAGACAGGATGTTCATTGTTCCTCACTCTGTCTACCGCGTCCTGTATAGGGACAGTGTACTGTCTCGCGTCAGCAACACCTTCTATGCGCCTTATGGCATCCGAGTGACCCTGACTGACGCCGCGTCCCCAGAACGTGTAGCTGTCTCCGTCCGGAAGAGCCGCGTCTGCGTATATCCTGGCCAGCGAGAAATATCCCGGATCCCATCCGCATGAAATGATGCCGACTTTGCCTGATTTCTTAGCCGCTTCATCGACATTCGCGAAATGTTCGGGTATCCTGGCATGAGTATCGAAGCTGTCGACCACATTGCACAGTCCCGCGAGTTCAGGCGTCATCCACGGAAGATCCGTCGCGCTCCCCCCGCAGATGATAAGCACGTCGATGTCATCCTTCATTCCGGCTATGCTGTCATATGATCTCACAGTCGCTCCCGAAGCAGGGTTTACCGATGCCGGATCCCTGCGTGTGAATACTGCCGCTATCTCCATGTCCGGAGCGGCAGTGACCGCGCTCTCAACACCTCTGCCGATATTTCCGTATCCCACTATGCCTATTCTTATCATTTGGTTTTTCCTTTCTCTCTTCTCTCTATGTCCCTTTTTTATTCTATCGTACCATCAGTCTGCCAGCAGGTCATCCATATTATACAGCCCTGCCGGTTTGCCCAAAAGGAACTTTGCAGCCGCCACGGCGCCGTCCGCGAACAGCGCTCTGTCATGAGCCTGGTGGCTGATCGTGATCGTCTGGGTATTTGTTCCGAACATCACTTCGTGAGTTCCGACAATATTTCCCATCCTGACGGCGCTGATGCCTATCTCGTCAGCCTCGCGCTTTGCCATCCCGCTGCGTCCAAGATTGTAATGGAGTTCCGGTCTGGCTTCCCTGACTGCGTCAGCCAGCATTATCGCGGTACCGCTCGGAGCATCCACTTTCCTGTTATGATGGATCTCAAGTATCTCGATGTCGCACGCTCCGAATTTTGCCGCTACTTCCCTGACGATCTTTGCGGTCAGCGCGACTCCGACCGACATGTTTGCGGACTTGAAGACAGGAATGCTCTCAGCCGCCTTAGTTATGTATTCCAGTTCTTCCTCAGTCTGGCCTGTAGTGCATACTACCGCGGGAAGTCCTCTTGATACGCAGTAATCCATCAGAGGGACCGTATCACTGTGGTGGGAGAAATCTATGACTATGTCCGCCGGGCCCTGATACTCCTCCAGTTTGCTGTAAAAACCGCCTTCTCCGTTGAGCGCGGCTCCGGCGGCGACTTCCATGCCTTCCGTCCTGTCAATGGTCTGCGACAGAAGTTTCCCCATGGCTCCGCTGGCTCCGTTTATTATTACTCTTATCATTCCGTCTCCTTAAACTCAGTTCGATATCAGTCGATTATTCCCAGATCCCTCATGGCCTTGGCGAGCCTTGCGAGGTTTGCCTCTTCCATCCTGTAGAGCGGCGATCTGATGATCGGATCGCAGTATCCCATCATCGCGAGCGCTTCCTTGACCGGTATAGGATTTACCTCGCAGAAGAGCGCTTTTACAAGTTCATTGTACTTGCACTGGAGCGCTGCGGCGCCTGCTACATCTCCGTTCCAGAATCTGGTGCAGATCTCGCGGGTCTCCGCAGGGATGACATTTGACAGGACCGAGATAACGCCCTTGCTTCCCATCGAGAGGAACGGGACTATCTGGTCGTCATTTCCGGAATAGATATCCAGCTGATCACCTACCAGCGCAAATGTGTCTACTATCTTGGAAATGTTGGAGTTTGCCTCCTTGATCGCGGCGACCTTATCTATCTGTGCAAGTTTTGCATATGTTGATGGTTCAATATTGAGTCCTGTTCTGGATGGAACATTATACGCTATGATCGGAACATCACTGACGCTTGCATACTCCTCAAAGAGTTTGACGAGCCCGTTCTGTGTGGCTTTGTTGTAATACGAGGTAACTATCAGACACGCGTCCGCTCCGGCGTCGCTGGCAAATTTAGTCAGCTGCTTGCCGTATTCAGTATGGTTGCTGCCTGTTCCGGCGATTATAGGTACACGGTGAGCAGCCCTCTCAACAGCAAAGCTTATGCATTCTTTGTGTTCTTCATCAGTGAGCGTTGAGCCCTCTCCTGTCGTACCGACTACTACCAGAGCATCGATGCCCTGTTCGATCTGCCAGTCGATCAGTCTGCCGTATTGTTCAAAATTGACCCCGTCCTCCGTCATCGGAGTGATCAGTGCCGTTGCTACTCCTTCAAAAATAGTGTTGGTTCTTGCCATGTTTTTGCCTCCTTGATTTGAATGAAAAAAGCAGCCGACACGCGATCAGCTGCTTGACATTACTCATCAAAATAATGGCTAATAATCAAGGATAGCTCTCCGCGTTGTCGCGACAGTCGTACGGATATTATTCCGTCCGCCCAGATCGGTCGGAGATGCAGTCCTTCCTCACTTCGGCACCTGCCCCTTTCACTCGTTGTACTCTGCACAGTTCCACAGCGGCTACTGATGGCTGGGTGCGTCCTCTATCTCAATGGTGGAATTTTAATATTAATTTGCCCGGAAGTCAATATTCAGTGTACAAACTCCGTGTATAACACTCTGACGGCCTCTTCGAAATCACCGGCTTCCACACCGACAATGACGTTGATCTCATTGGTGCCCTGATTGAGCATCTTGATGTTGATGTCCTTGTTCGCAAGCGCGGTACAGATCCTGGCGGACACTCCAATGGATCTGTGCATCCTGCGTCCTACTACAGCGACCAGAGCGATCCTGTCCTCAACGATTATCTCATCAGGCTTGAGCTGCTGCCTGAACGCATCCAGAACATCGTCCAGCTTGTCCTCCAGTTCTTTGCTCTCGATAACCATGGAAAGCGAATCGATCCCGGTCGGGATATGATCGAAATTGATCCTCTGATCCTCGATGATAGCCAGCGCCCGGCGAACAAATCCGATCTCTTTGTTCATCATGTTCTTGTAAATTGAAATGACTGTGAAATCAGGCTTGCCTGCTATTCCGCTGATGATGTACTCACCGTCTTCTCCTCCCTCACGGGAGATGACTGTACCCGGATCATCAGGCACATTCGTGTTCCTGATATTGATCGGGATACCGGCCATCCTCGCGGGGAACACCGCGTCCTCATGCAGGACGCTGGCGCCCATATACGAAAGCTCTCTGAGCTCCGCGTATGAGATGTATTTGATCGGGAGCGGCGAGCTGACTACCCTCGGGTCTGCCATGAGCATGCCGGATACATCTGTCCAGTTCTCATACATGGAAGCATCCGCCGCGCGAGCAACCAGTGAGCCCGTCACGTCAGAACCGCCTCTTGAGAGCAGGCATATCTCATCCGTACCGGCATAACCGCCATAGAAACCCGGAAATACCGCTCTCTCGTGCCTGCCTATCTCCGCCCTGATCGCCTCGTTTGTCTCATCGACCAACAATCTTCCCCTGGAATCAAAGAGGACAAGGTTTTTGGTGTCAACAAAATCATAGCCCAGATACTCAGAAATCAGCCTGGCGGACAGATACTCTCCGCGGCTCACTATATATGCCTCGGAGCAGCCTTTTCTGATGTTCTCTGCTATCTCTTCAAACCAGTCCTCCAGACCGGTATCCAGTCCAAGGCCTTCGGCTATCGATGTATATCTCTCTTTGACTGCTCCGAAAAGCTGATCGTAAGGTATGTTGCCCTCCGCCTGGGCATTGAGCATGATCAGCATATCCGTTACTTTGTTGTCAGCCTTATGCCTTTTTCCGGGAGCCGAAACGACTATATAACGCCTTTCCGGATCAGCCTCAACGATAGTTCTGATCTTCCTGAGCTGATCCGCGTCCGCTACTGATGATCCTCCGAATTTTATAACTTTGACTCCCACGTGATCCCTCCTTAGGCTGTTTTTATTCCGCTTCTATCAGCAATTCCGCGATCTGGACCGCGTTGGTCGCAGCGCCTTTGCGCACCTGGTCGCCGCAGCACCAGAGGTTGATGCCGTTTTCGTTGACGAGGTCGCGGCGGATCCTGCCGACATATACGATATCCTGATTGGATGTGAGGATAGGCATCGGATAGATCTTGTCATTCGGTTCATCGTAAAGCCTGCATCCCGGAGCCTGCATGACAGCCGCTCTTACTTCGGAAAGCTCGAGTTTCTTCTCAGTGATCACGTCGATCGATACCGCGTGCGATCTCTCTACCGGCACTCTGACGCAGGTGCAGCTGACTTTGAGCTCAGGAAGGTGCATGATCTTGCGCCCTTCATTCTGCAGCTTCATCTCTTCAGATGAATACAGGTTCTCGCCGAATCCGCCGATCTGAGGGATAACGTTATACGCGATCTGGTACTGGAAAACCTTCGGATCGATATCCGCACCGTACGAATTGCCCTCGCCGCCTGCCGCTCTTGCCTTCAGGATGGCTTCGGACTGATCATACATTTCCACAGGACCCGCAGCGCCCGCGCCGCTTGTAGCCTGATAGGACGAAGCATAGATCGCTTCAATCTTTGACAGCTTGTTGATCGCGTTGATCGCAACGAGCGAGATTATAGTGGTGCAGTTAGGGTTGCTGATTATTCCGTTGTTCCACTCTACATCTTCAGGATTGATCTCAGGAACAACCAGCGGCACATCATCACAAAGTCTGAATGCCGAGGAATTGTCCACGAATACCGCTCCGGCAGCCTTGATATGAGGCGCCATGGCCTCTGCTATGTCGTTCTCCGACGCGCCGAGCACTATGTCAAGTCCGTCAAACGCGGTCTCACATGTTTTTTGTATGACCACATCACCGAAAGGTGTGCTCAGAGTCTTGCCTGCAGACCTTTCGCTCGCGAGACATCTCAGCTCACCTACCGGGAATTCCCTTTCACCAAGGACTTTGATCATCTGCTGTCCGACCGCTCCGGTCGCGCCCATAATTCCTACGTTGTACTTTTTCATCTCTTTTCCTCTTTCTGTTTTTAAGTTGGTTCGCAACATTACTTAGCAAAGCTTTCATAGAGCAGACGTATCGCCTTTTCGAAGTCTTCGTCGTAAACGCCTACCATGATGTTGATCTCGTCAGCGCCCTGCTCTATCGTTCTGATGTTTATCTTGTTTTCTCCGAGCGTTTTGAATATCTTGCCTGAGATGCCGGTCCTGTAAGCCATTTGACGTCCTACTATGGCGATCAGGCTGATGCCCTCTGTGAGCGTGCAGTCGTCGATGCTCTCAAGCTCAGACAATTCATGCATGAGCTCATGTTTTCTGCTCTTCATGCTCTCCGACGGGAACACCACTGAGAAACTGTCAACGCCGCTAGGTATCTGCTCAACCGGTATGTCATATCGGGCGAATATCTCCAGGACCTGCCTGAGCAGACCGAGCTTCTCCTCGCCTATCCTGCTCTTATAAATATTGATGATCGAGAAATTCCGTTTGCCGGCTATTCCGGTGATGAATCTTTCCGTCTCTTCCTCAAGTTCATCGTCAAACCGTTCTCCGATGATGGTGCCCGGGTCGTCCGGCGCATTGGTGTTGCGGATGTTGACCGGGATATCCCTGACTCTCACAGGGAAGACAGTGTCTTCGTGCAGCACTGAAGCGCCCATGTAACTGAGTTCTCTCAGTTCATCATACGTTACTCTGGCTATGGTCTTCGGATCTTTTACGATCCTCGGATCCACCATGAGTATGCCCGATACGTCCGTCCAGTTCTCATATACGTCAGCACCGAGATAGCCTGCGGCCAGAGCTCCTGTTATATCGGATCCGCCTCTCGGGAACACCTTGATGTCGCCGTTCGGCAGCGCTCCGTAGAATCCCGGAGTAACTATCCTTCCGTAGATGCTCTTGAGTTCTCTGAGTTTCTCCTCAGACTTTGCGGCATTCACCTTTCCGCTGTACTCGAAGCAGAGCCAGTCGACCGCGTCAACAAACTGATATCCAAGATACTCAGCCATCAGTCTCGCGCTGAAGTATTCACCCCTTGAAGCCAGGAAGTCTACGGATGTCTTTTTGTCGACCCCGGCAAAGGTATCATCTATGACAGCCGCGATATCGATATCCAGACCGCAGCCTTCTTTGATCTCTGTGTATCTTTCCCTGATCATGGAGAGTACGCCGTCATATGCTACGCCGTACTTGATGTGAGCATGTATCAGATAAAGCAGGTCGGTGATCTTGTTGTCGCTGCTGCATCTCTTTCCCGGAGCCGATACTATGACCACTTCGCGTGAGCTGTCGCTCTCAACTATCTTTTTTACTTTTGCAAACTGCGTGCTGTCCGCCAGACTCGATCCGCCGAATTTCAGTACCTTTAACATTTTTCCCCTTTCCCGTGTTTATTCAGGCAGTGCTGATGGGTGTAACAACAGCCCTCATCAGCAATGCCTCTTGCTTGACCAAGTGTCTTGTACGAAAAAACGTCCAATTTGCACTACCCATTATTGTACTGGAGTTTGTTCTATTTTTGGCACATTACACAAAAATTGTGTGCTTCTTGTAATGTATTCCGTGTGTCATGGACAAAATATCGTTCTATGTCCGTGTACTGAAAACACTTGTCTTTAGGTCAAAAGTAATGTAACATAATCAAGGTATTATTTCAATGGATTTCAACATCTTGTTAGTTTCGCGGCCCCAGCCGCATAAAACGGAAAGGCAAATAATGATCGAATACGTAAGCACCAGAGATCAATCTATAAAAGTCAGTTCAAGCAAAGCCATCCTCGATGGCCAGGCAGCAGGCGGCGGTCTTTACGTCCCTGCCGATCCTGAGGCGCTAAAAGCGGACTGGCGCAGCATCATCAGAGGCGATTTCAGGAGTATGGCTAAGGCCGTCTGGAACGTCTTCTTCGATGATTACGGTAAAGAAGAAATAGACAGGCTGGTAGAAGTCAGTTATAAAGACAAATTCTCAGCGCCTGACATAACCCCGCTGGTAAAGGTAGGTGACGCGTATGTGCTGGAACTCTGGCACGGGCCTACATCGGCTTTCAAGGACGTCGCTCTTTCTGCCCTTCCAAACCTTATGAGCGCTGCGCGCGGAATGAACGGATTCGCGGATGACATAATGATACTCACAGCGACATCCGGAGACACGGGAAGCGCCGCGATACAGGGATTCAGAGACGTGCCGGGTACAGGCATAATCGTGTTCTACCCTCACGGAGGAGTCTCGGACACTCAGAGACTGCAGATGGTGACTCCGGACAGTTCCAACGTTACTGCCTGCGCTATACGAGGCAACTTTGACGATGCCCAGACAGGAGTAAAGAAACTCTTCCGAGAGATCCCTAAACCTGTAAAGGGCGTGTCGCTTTCGAGCGCTAACTCGATCAATATAGGAAGACTCGTTCCGCAGATAGTCTATTACTTCTCGGCATATGCCCAGCTGATAGAAAAAGGCGTGATCAAAGAAGACGACAAGGTAGATTATATTGTGCCAACGGGTAACTTCGGCGACATAATGGCAGGCTGGTATGCTCTTAAGATGGGGCTCCCTGTCGGCAGGCTGGTATGCGCGTCAAACAAAAATGATGTGCTTACCGAGTTTCTCAATACAGGACATTACGACAGAAAGCGCGAGTTCTACAAGACGACCTCGCCTTCCATGGACATCCTGGTATCCAGCAATCTGGAACGTCTGCTCTGGTATGTTTGCGGACCCGCACACACGCTTGAGTACATGAAGCGGCTCGAACAGACCGGCGAGTATCAGATAACGGATGATGAGCTCTTTGAGATACAGAAAGTATTCACCGGCGTGTTCTCCAATGACGACGAAGGCGCTGCAGCTATCAGAAGCGTGTTTGAGTCAGATAAGTATCTGATGGATACTCACACCTCAATCGCATGGGCGTGCATGGAGAAATACAGATCAGGAGACGCGCCTGCCGATACTGTTCCTTTCGGAAGCGATGCTGCGGCGACTGTCGTTCTCTCGACGGCGTCACCATATAAGTTCTCTGCTGCCGTGCTTGAGGCTCTGGGAGAAGAACTCACGGGAAGCGATGAAGGCAATATGCAGAAGGTCCGCGATATCACAGGCGCGCAGGTCCCTTCCGGACTTGCGGGAATCTTCTCACGGCCTGTCATTCACAAAGACGTCATCGAGATAAGCGATATGGAATCTTACGTTATTGAAAAATGCACTAGATAGGAATAAAATCATATGGAAGGTAAATACCTGATCGTAGACAAGGCGCTTCTGCCGTCATATTGTGAGAAGGTCGCTCTCGCCAAAGAACTGCTGGATGAGGGCAAGGCCGCTGATGTAAGTGAAGCAGTGAAAATGGTCGGCATATCCCGCAGCACTTTCTACAAGTACCGGGACATGGTAAGAGACATAAGCACAGTCTCGATGGGCCGTCACGCCATCATTTCCATGATGATGAGTCACAGAGTCGGTACCCTTTCTTCTGTACTGAGCATCATCTCACGCTACGGATACAGCGTATGGACCATAACTCAGAATCCTCCCGTAGACTCCAGGGCAAACGTGGTCATCACGCTTGAGCTTGGAGAGGATCCAGGAAGGCTCGACAGTATGTTGAGCGATATTACAGATGTGCCGGGACTTTCCAAGGTACAGCTTCTTGGTATGGACTAGGAGGATCATTTTTAATGGATTTCAAACAGATCGAGGCTTTTGTCAATGTAGTGCGATACAAGAGCTTCAGCAAGGCCGCAGACGCGACTTTCTTCACACAACCCACCATCAGCACCCACATACGCAATCTGGAGAAGGAACTCGGAGTTAAACTGCTCGACAGAAAGAGCAGGACTGTTGAAATGACTCCGCAAGGCAGCAAGTTCTACAAGTACGCCGTTGAGATGATCAACGCCAGAGCTTTGGCGTTCGAGGCGATCAACGACGACAGCGAAAGCCTCGGCGGCATACTTGAGATACAGGCATCATCCATACCGGGCGTCACCTTCCTGCCCGACCTTCTTGCGGGCTTTCGCAGTGAGCACAAAGGCATACAGTACTATGTGTCAGTATCCGACACCCAGTCTGTCATAGACAACATCAGCGACCGCAGAGGTGAGATCGGCTTCGTAGGGGAAAAAGTTACATCATCCTCAATAGAATGCACCAAAGTAGCTGCCGACAAATCCGTTCTCATCGCTCCTGTGTCCTACGACATCCCATCCGAGATCAGGCTGACTGATGCCGTTTCATATCCTTTCATCTGGCGCGAGACAGGTTCAGCAACCAGAAGGACCTTTGAGCAGGCCGCTCTCGACTCCGGATTCGGCAAGGAAGACTTTGAAGTCGCCGCGCTGGTGGATGACATGGACGCGATAATCCGCTCGGTGGAGGCCGGACTTGGATGCGCCATCATATCCGAGAAGATAGCTTCGTCTCTCGGAGGCAGGGTCAGGGTCGCGAACATCAAGGATTTCAACGAAGACCGCAGTTTCTACATGATCAGGCTCAGAAGCATATCGCTCTCTCCTGCCGCTGAAGCTTTCGCGTCTTATGTCAAAAGCAAGCTAAGCGAATAGACAAATACAGGCTTATTGTTAAATAGATCTTATAAGACTAAAAAACTGCAGAACCTTGTGATCACATGACTCTGCAGCTTTTTTTAATGTTATTTACGACCCTTAATCGTGGATCTCTATCGAGAATTTTCCTGTCTTCGGCTTGAAACAGCCTATGACAGCGGTCTCGCATCCCTTCTCTCCCAGCTGTTCCGTGAGCCTCGGCAGTTCGCTTTCGTTCACGGCTATCAGCAGGCCTCCGGATGACTGCGGATCGTACAGGCAGTCGATCCTTGCTCTCAGTTCCGCGTCTTTATCCGGATCCTTCGAGAGGAATTCTATGACTTCCTTACCCGTATAGTCTCTGTTGCGGTAAGCCCCTGCCGGTATTATTCCCATGGACGCCATCTCTATAGCTCTTGAGAATACAGGCACCTTGTGGCTGTAAAGCTCGAGTGTCACATTTCCTGCCCTTGCCATCTCCGCGGCATGTCCAATAAGACCAAAGCCCGTGATGTCTGTACATCCGTCGATCTTGACACCCTGCATGGCCTCCCAGGCATATTTGTTCAGGAAAGCCATTGTCGCCTCTATCTCGGCGTTCTCCTCTTCAGTCAGGAGATCCGCCTTGGCGGCCGTAGTAAGGATGCCTGTTCCGATCTTCTTTGTGATGACCAGCAGATTGCCGGCATTGGCGCTGTTGCTGAGTATATCGTCCGGATGAGCGAATCCTGTGACGGACAGGCCATACTTAGGCTCTTTATCATCTATGCTGTGACCGCCTACTATGGTAGCTCCGGCCTCGCTCACCTTGTCGTTACCTCCCTCGAGTATTCCCTTTACCGCTTCAAGCGGAAGCTTTCCGTTAGGGAAAGTCAGGAGATTCATGGCGAGCTTAGGCTGCCCTCCCATCGCGTAGACATCGCTCAGGGCGTTAGCGGCGGCAATCTGTCCGAACATGTACGGATCGTCCACTATAGGCGGGAAGAAATCCACTGTATTTATGACCGCTATGTCGTCGGTCAGTTTATAGACACATGCGTCATCGCTGCTCTCAAAACCGACGAGTATGCGCGGGTCGCTTATCTTAGGCAGGCCCGCCAAAAGATTAGATAGGACTCCCGGCCCTATTTTGGCGCCTCAACCGCCTGCACTTGTCATCTGCGTGAGCAGCACCTTTCCGGTCGAGTCGATGAAGTCTGTCTGTCCTACAGAGACACGTGAAGAAGCGCCTGAAGAACTGCCGTCTCCGTATGTGGCGGGCTCTATCTTGCAGGCGAGCTTTTCTTTTGCCTCTTTCAGTGTTTTCTCATCGATCTCTTTTCCCATAGATGTATATATGATAACACCTTTTCACTTTTTTTAATACAAGATATTGTGTTTTTCTCTATTGTCTTCTCAATATATGTTTATATATAATTTACGCAATAAAAATTTCAACCCTAACGAAAGAGAGACTATCATGGCTAAACAGAGACAGATCATCCAGATCCAGGAGAAAGTTCCTTTGAGTAAAGGTATTCCTCTCTCCATCCAGCACACATTCGCTATGTTCAGCGCATCCGTGCTGGTACCTTACATCTTCGGGATAAGCCCTTCCATCGCCCTTCTCATGAACGGTATCGGAACGCTTATCTTTATTTTTGTCACCCAGGGCAAAGCTCCGGCTTACCTCGGTTCCTCATTCGCGTTCATATCCCCTGCGCTCATCGTAATGAACAACCCTGAGCTCGGCTACAGATACGCGCTAGGCGGATTCGTGGTAACTGGACTGATGATGTGCGCCGTCGCGATACTGATAAAGTTCGTGGGCACCAGATGGATCGATGCCATCCTGCCTCCTGCAGCCATGGGCCCTATCGTAGCGCTCATCGGTCTTGAGCTTGCGGGCAGCGCCGCTCAGACAGCCGGCATCCTGGGCGATGACGGAAGCATGGTCGCTGACCTCGACCCAAAGGTCCTGATAGTATTCCTCGTAACACTGCTGCTGGCCATATTCGGCGGAGTCCTCTACAGAGGATTCGCGAGCGCCATAGCTATCCTGATCGCGATCTGCGCAGGCTATGTCCTGGCTCTCATATTCGGGCTTGTGGACTTCTCGGCAGTCGGGACCGCGGGATTGTTCGAACTCCCTGCATTCCAGACACCGCAGTGGAGCGGACAGGCAATTGCCATCATAATCCCTGCGACGCTGGTAGTCGTATCCGAGCACATCGGACACCAGGTAGTCACATCCGAGGTCGTTGGAAAAGACCTCCTGAAGGACCCTGGTCTCCACAGATCGATGTTCGCTGACGGATTTTCGACAGCGCTCTCCGGATTCTGCGGATCCTGCCCTACCACCACATACGGTGAGAACATCGGCGTAATGGCCATCACAAAGGTCTACAGCGTATATGTTATCGGCGGAGCGGCATGTTTCTCCATCCTGCTCTCCTTCATCGGCAAGGCTTCGGCTCTCATCCAGACCATCCCTGGCCCTGTAATGGGCGGCGTGAGCTTCCTGCTCTACGGAATGATCGGAGCTTCCGGTATCAGACTGATGGTTGATTCCAAGATAGACTACTCCAAGGCACGCAACCTGGCGCTTACTTCAGTGGTATTCGTAGTCGGACTCTCCGGCATCGCCATCAACCTCGGACAGGTCCAGCTCAAGGGAATGAGCCTGGCAGCCGTAGTCGGAATGGTACTCGGACTCGTAATGTACCTGCTTGACAAGTTCAAACTCACGAACGAGTATGAAGAAGAAGATGCTGACGAAGATCAGGAAAAACTCAAGACCTTCGCTTCGACAAGATAAAAACAGAAAATAATAAGTGAGCCGTTTTCACAAACGGCTCATTTTTTTGCCGGTTTCTGTGATACAATCCTCTTGTACTTAGATATAGCAAACTATTGCGGAGGAATAAAGATGAAAAAAGAAAGGATCCTCGTCATGAACCTCGGCTCCACTTCGAGCAAGATCGCGGTTTACGACGATGACAAGGAAGTGTTCAACGACACCATACGCCACTCGACAGAAGAGCTCGCTCCTTTCGGAGACGTTGTAGAGCAGTTCGAATTCAGAAGGGACAAGATATTCGAATCCATGGAAAAAAACGGCGTTCCGGTCGACTCACTCACAGCCGCGGTATCCAGAGGCGGCAACATCATAGCCTGCCCTCACGGCGCCATCGGCATCGATCAGGCTATGATAGACTACCTGACCAGACCTGAGGATATGGCCAAGCACCCTTCGCTCATCGGAAGCATGATAGCCTTTGACCTCAACAAGGAGAAAGGCATCCCTGTATGCATCTATGACGCGATAGGCACGGATGAGAAAATCCCTGTCTGCAGAGTCAGCGGAGTGCCTGAACTTCCTCACTTCACCGTAGGCCACACTCTCAACACGCGCGCAATGGCCATCAAGTGCGCAGAGGAAAAGCTCGGCAAAAGATTCGACGAGTGCACTTTCATCGTGGCTCATCTGGGCGGAGGCAGTTCTATCAGACTGTACAAGAACGGAGTCAACATCGACAGCGCCAACGATGACGAAGGCAACTTCACACCGGAGCGCGGAGGCGGAGTAGGAGCCAAAGGGCTCGTAGATCTCTGCTACAGCGGCAAGTATACATATAAAGAAGCCATGAAGCTCTTCCACGGCAAGGGCGGACTCATCGCCCACCTCGGTACAGCAGACGCGCGTGACGTAGAAAAGATGATCGATGACGGCGATGGCTACGCGGCCATAGTTTATGAAGCCATGTGCCTCAATGTCGCAAAGGATATCGCCAAACTGGCGGCTACTGTCTCCGGCAAGGTCGACAGGATAATCCTCACCGGCGGCATCTCCTATTCGAAGTATGTTGCCGATTACATCACTGAGCATGTCAGTTTCATCTGCCCTGTCGAGGTCATGGCCGGCGAGTACGAGATGGAAGCTCTCGCAGCCGGCTGCCTCAGAGTTCTGCGCGGCGAAGAAAAGCTGCAGGACTTCGGCGAGATCGCAGCGACCGCAAAGGACCGCATCCGCATCTACCCGGGCGTTGAACCGTACATAGCTCCAAAGCGTTAAGTTTATGTAAAGTCTTCTTTACATAACCGGGCAATATAAAACACGCTTCTTCAGGAAGCGTGTTTTTGTTGGTAATATAATGTAAAGTTATCTTTACATTATATCAGATTGAATCTTTTTCCGAGATTCATCCAGGATTCCTTTGAGTTCTGTATGGTCTCGTTCTTTCCACAGAAAGAAGCTCTTACCCAGCCCGGTCCGTTGAACGCACTTCCCGGTGTGATCAGTATCCTCTCCTCCTTGGCTGCCGATACGAAGTCATATTCGTTCTCTACCGGCGACTTGATCCACATGTAGAACGCGCCCTGAGGATAAAGCGCTTCAAGCCCTGCGCCGGTCACTATCTCATAAAGATCCTTTGCGTTTTTCTTGTAGTAATCAAGATCAGATCTCGCTTTAAGGCATCTTTCAACTACCAGTTCCTGTATGGTCGGAGCATTCGTGCCTCCGAGCACCCTGCCTGCGACTATGAGAGCTTCACTAAGTTCAGCATGGCCTTCAGCGCATTTCGGAACAGCCACATAGCCTATACGGTCGCCCGGCATCGAAAGTGACTTCGACCAGGAATATGCGATCAGCGAGTCAGCGTAGTAATCTCCCGGGAACGGAACATCACTGCCGTCATATACCAGTTCTCTGTACGGTTCATCACAGATCAGATAAATGGTATGTCCGAACCTTTCCTCTGCCTCTCTCAGCACGTCCGCTACAGCGTCCAGGGCCTTTCTGGAATAGATCTTGCCCGTCGGGTTGTTAGGATTGTTGAGCATGACGCCCTTGACCTCCGGAACGAGGAGCTTTCTTAGAGCTTCCGCGTCAGGGTCGAAGTCCAGTTCTTCATTTGCCGGGACTACGATGGTCCCAGCGCCCCAGTTACGAGCCCAGTTGGCATATTCGACAAAGTACGGCGCAAACACTACCAGCTTGTCGCCCGGATCGAAGATGCACTTGTTGATCATGTTTATGGAATATGCCGCTCCGCACGACATGATTATGTGATCCACATCGAAATAGTCGCCGCCTGCCCTCTCGTTTAGGTCATCAGCTATCGCCTTTCTTGTGGATTCGTAGCCGGCATTAGACGGATACCCGTGAACATAGAGCGGATCGAGTTCGTGATTGATCTCATCTATTGCGTCAAAAACTTCCTGTGGCGGCTTAAGTCCCGGGTTTCCTATGCTGAAATCATAAACGTTTTCAGCACCATAGACCTTAGCCATTCTCTTGCCTTCCTCGAACATAGCTCTTATCTGTGAGCTGCCCGCGAGGAAAGGCTCCATTGCTTTGGAAATCATTGAAATCCCTCCTGAGCAAATGCATATAAAACACTTATTTATCAAGGCCGCGCGAGCCCTTTCTTCTTATCATAATTGTACCACATATGACCTTGCAAATAATCCCTTTTTGGTCGATAATAAGTACAGTAAACAAGCGCTGCCGCAGCATGTGCGGCGGACGTTTCCTGATGCTGTTTATTCAAAATTTGGAGGAATACAAATGGCAAAATATGATTGGAGCAAGTTCGGTCTGCATGTACCTCAGATCATGCTGCCGAAAGAAGGAACGGACTATTTCAAATGGGCTGTCGTAGCATGCGACCAGTTCACATCCGAGCCTGAGTACTGGGACAAAGTCGAGGAGATCGTAGGTGACGCGCCGTCGACACTCAGACTGATGCTTCCTGAGCTTTACCTCGACAAGCCGGGTGAAGCTGAGAGGATCAAAGATATCCGCGCAGCCATGGACAAGTATCTTGCAGACGGCACTCTCAGAAAGATGGATCCCGGCTGCATGCTCGTAAAGAGGACTGCTGAAGGCCGTACACGTCTCGGCCTGGTCATCGCTACAGACCTCGAGGCATATGACTTCAACAAGGGCTCGACTTCTCTCACAAGAGCGACTGAGGGCACAGTAGTAGAACGTATACCGCCTCGCCTGAGGATCAGAGGAGACGCTCCTATTGAGATGCCTCACATCCTCATCCTTATCGACGACCCTGACAAGACAGTCATCGAGCCGCTCGTTGACCAGCCTAGGGAAGTCATCTATGACACAGACCTCATGATGGATGGCGGACACATCACAGGTTCTTTCATTGAAGAGAAGAACCTTGAGGGCGCTAAGGAAGCTCTTTCCGCTCTCTATGACAAGGCTGAAGAGAAATACGGCGCAGGCCATGTCATCTTCCAGGCCATGGGAGACGGCAACCACTCGCTGGCTACAGCCAAGACTGCATGGGAAAACATCAAGAAGACTCTCTCTCCTGAAGAGATCGAGGGACACCCTGCAAGATACGCTCTTTGCGAGATCGAAAACATCCATGATGACGGCATCGTATTCGAGCCTATCCACAGAGTTATCTTCGCTAAGGAAGGCCAGTCCGGAATGGATCTCGTAGACAAGCTTCTTGGCCACCTCAATAAGCTGAACGGCAAGGCATATCTGGCTGACGCTGATGCCGCCGTACCTGAAGGCGCATTCGAGATCCCTTACATCACTGGTGAAAAGAGAGGCAAGATCATTATCGAGAAGCCTGAGAGCAAGCTGGAAGTCGGCGCGCTTCAGGCAGCCCTTGACATCATGGTCAAGGAAGAGAAAGTCTGCGATATCGACTACATCCACGGCGCTGCTGTCGTTGAGAGACTGTCCGCAAAGGACGGCAATGCAGGATTCCTGCTGCCTCCAATGGACAAGTTCATGCTCTTCCCTGCTGTTGCCGCTGACGGAGCTCTTCCTCGCAAGACATTCTCGATGGGTGAAGCTAACGAGAAGAGATACTATATCGAATCCCGTTACATCGCCAAGTAAATCGGCTTAAAATCGTTTGTAACAGAAAAACTGACGCAGACTGATATCTGCGTCAGTTTTGTTATTTACTCGCTTTATAAGTCAATATACGTTGAACGGCTTGTTGACCAGTGTGAGGGTCTGTACAGAATCCGTGGCTATCACCTGATAAGTATATGAACCTCTTTTGAGCTTCTTGAACTTTATCTTACTATCCAGCTTTTTTACACTGTAAGATTTTGCGTTAGGCTTTTTAGATGCCTTCAGCACCGCTGTACCCGCGCTGTCGAGCACCTGTACGGTCACCTTCTTGATCTTTTTGTTGGACTTGACCGTTCCCTTTATAGTGAATGCCTTGCCCTTCTTCACCCTGGAAGGAGCTTTGACCGATTTGATCTTGAGCGTACTTGTAGGGACTGCCGCCGCAGAAGACGTGCTGCTTGGTTTTGTCCTGGTAGAAGCATTGATCTCGCTTATGTACCAGTATTTTGTCACTCTGCTCACATTGAGCATGGTAGTGTCTTCCCATTTCTGGATGCCTTTGTTGTTGAGACCGGTGTTGCGTGACGAGTCCGCGGCGTAAAGCACTCCGTTCTTTACGCTTACTACCAGCACTCCGTGCGTTCCTGAAACCGCAGCGTTATCTCCATGCACGACAATGCCTTCCGGATGCACCCTGAGAAGATCCTCTATCTCCTTTACCCTTGCCGCGTCTCCATTCCCGTTGAAGTATCCACAGTCTACCTTGTAGACAAGGCCTTCTACATCTACCTTGAATGAATTGAGCAGCAATCCGAAGATCGTGGCGATGCTGCGCAGCGACTCATTGCTTATCTTTGTCCAGTCGCCCCTGCCTTTAATGATGCACGCTCTTCTGATCATGATCTTTGATGCCGTGAGTATGCAGTCCCCGCTCTTGTAATCCGAGGCAGGCGTATAGTATACCGCCTTGTCATCAAGCGATGATTGCGCGGCAAAAGCAGGCGCCGGCATGACCGTTACCAGAAGCGCCAGGGCTATCAATAATGTCGTAAACCTTTTTTTCATACAGATTCCTCCGCATTATAAAGGATAAACTCTTGCCCTTTTCCGGTAAACCAATCTAAACACTTGTTATGCCCGCCTTAATATATTGAAATACAATTCCTTTATCGGCTTTATCTTTGTTTCAGGTTCAGTGCGTACTATTTCGTCTATATACCAGTACTGTGTGACCATCCACGGATCCAGCATCGTGGTATCCTGCCACTTCTGTATGCCTTTGTTGAAGTCTCCCTTATTGTACGTAGCGTCGACCGCGTAAACCTGATAACCGTCGACTCCTACGACCAGAACTCCATGAGTCCCTGTTTCTGCGGCGCCTTCTCCGTGCACGACAATTCCTTCAGGATGCTCCTTAAGAAGCTGCCTGAACTCCTCTATCCTTTCGCCATCGGAACTGCCGCTGAACTCCGCGTATCTGACTCTGTATGAGAGTCCTTCATCTACGAAGCGGAAATCACTTATAAGGCATCCGTCTTCATATGTGGCCGTTGGCCGGAGCAACTCATTCGTGATATCGCCCCACTCCGACTGACCGTTCATGATGGCAGCTCTCTTTATCATCATCTTGGTCGCTGTCAGCACGCAGTCACCCGGTATGTAATCGGATTCCTCAGTGTGATATGTCGCGTTGCTCAGGAGCGGATCATCATCGGCAAAAGCCTGACCCGGTACACCCAGCACCAGCAATGCAAACATCAGAAATGCAGTGATCATTCTCTTTTTCATGGTGATAACCTCCTTTTTTGAGTAATAGTCCCCCACGATTACACAGAATAATCACGCTGTCCCTATACGTAAACGAATCTAAATGCTTGTTATGCTCTTTCTTAACAGAATGAAATATAAGCAAAAAAGGCCTTCAGGCCTGTTCTTATGTTTGCCGCCCTCTCCCGGACGGCCCATATGTAATCTGTATAACTAAAAAGATGCAGGCTTGTAAGCCTGCATCTTTTAATTCTGTTTATTTGTCTGTAACTGTCTTGAGTAATTATTCAGCTACAGCATCTCTTTCTCTTGCCTTGTCGAATACCGCTCTCTCCTTGTCGAGTGTAGGTGTAACCTTGGCAACGATGAACGCTACGAGTCCGCCACAGATGAATCCAGGCAGGAGCTCATATATACCTGTCGAAGCGGAAAGTCCGCCAAAGAGCCAGCCGAGGTCTACGATGAAGCCAGCGAGAATACCCGCGATAGCTCCCTTGTAGTTGAACTCTCTCCAGAAGAGCGACAGGATGATGACCGGTCCGAACGAAGCGCCGAATGCGCCCCAGGCGTTCTCTACCAGGTTCATGATAGCCTGTGCTCCGGCTCCCTTTGAGGATGCGATCAGGTAAGCGATGACAGCAATGACTACTACTACGATACGTCCTACCATTACGGCTTCCTTCTCGCTTACGTTCTTCTTGAACTGTGTGTAGAGGTCAGCAGTGAACGAACTGGATGCTACGAGCAACTGTGAGTCTGCAGTCGATACGGATGCAGCAATGATAGCCGCCAGCAGCAGTCCGGAAAGAGCTGCCGGGAAGAACTTCCTTGCCATTGTGATGAATACGATCTTCTGCATTCCGATCGGGAGCAGCTCGTCTGCTACGAGCATTCTGCCCATGTAAGCGATGAGGCATGCACTTCCGAGCGAAATAACTACCCAGATGATGGCGATCGTTGAGGACTTCTTGATTTCCGAAGGCTTCTCGATCGACATGAATCTTACGATAATGTGCGGCATACCGAAGTATCCGAGACCCCATGCAAGGCCTGTCAGAACGTCAGGCAGGCTCGCGCTGAAGATACCGCTTCCGAAGTCGCATGTTACTACCGCTCCGCTTGCGTCTGTGTACTCATACACTTGTGAAAGAAGCGAGGTGTCGAGGTTTGTGTGTGTAACCCATACAGCAATAGGAACTGCCATCAGAGCGATCATCATCAGCATGCCCTGGAAGAAGTCTGTCCAGCATACAGCAGTGAATCCGCCGAAGATCGTATAGAACACGATCAGCAGAGCGAATATGACCATCGCAGTTGTTGTCGAGATATTAGGGAACAGTGTTCCGAATACCGTTGTGCCCGCTACGAATGCGGAAGCAACATAGATGGTATATGCGAAGAGGAAGATCAGAGCGCAGATGACCTGCAGTGTCTTGCTGTCAGCATCGAATCTGTTTGCGAGGAACTGCGGGATCGTGATCGAATCGTTAGCTTCCTCCGAGAATACTCTCAGCCTTCTTGCGCAGAGGATCCAGTTTGCGGCAGTACCGAGAGCAAGTCCGATACCGATCCAGATCTGGCCGAATCCGAATGCGAGGATCGATCCAGGAAGTCCCATCAGCAGCCAGGCCGACATATCGGAAGCCTGTGCTGAGAGAGCAGCTACCCAAGGGCCCATCGCACGTCCGCCGAGGAAGTAGTCCTCCTGGCTTCTCTGCTTATCCTTGATATAGAAGTAGATTACTACTCCCATAAGGGCCACAAAGTACAGAATAAAAGTTAACATTTCAGAATTCATATAATACTCCTTTTCTATTGTCACCTCTTAGCTTTTTTCGACTTTTATTTTTTACGGCATGGTCAGATCCGGTTTATCTTTATTGATTCGAATCGTCGCAAGAATGGGGTTGGTGACAATATACAATTATGTATCTATTATCGGTCCTTTTTTGCTTTAAGTCAATCTTAATTTGATATTTAGTTATCGTTTTGACAAGGATTATTTGCACGTTTTCGCTTTAGCGTGATGAACTGGCCGTTGAAATTTCAACGGTTTAACTCCCCTTTTGCTCCACAATCGTCACTTTTCCCCGTTAATTAATTAACGAGTTTACATTGTTGTAAACCAGTGTAATAATAAGCTTGTAAAATTTCTTTTATTTATGCAGAAAACAAGGAGGTAATACCCATGAGTGATCTTTTCGATCTTAAAGGCAATGTCGCCATTGTGACAGGCTGCTCCACAGGACTCGGAGTACAGATGGCAAATGCGCTGGCACGCCAGGGCTGCAATATAGTGGCAGTTGCTCGCCGTCAGAATCTTATCGAAGAAGTCGCTGCAGACATCGCAGAGAAGTATGGTGTCGAGACTCTCGCTGTAAGATGCGACATCACAGATACAGAGATGGTAGAGAATGCCGTCAAGACCGTGATGGATAAGTTCGGCCGCATCGACATCCTCATCAACAATGCAGGCACAGGCGCTGTGGCTCCCGCTGAGGATATCACTGATGACCAGTTCATGAACGAGCTCAACATCGACCTCTTCGGAACGTTCAAGATGGCCCGCGCGGTAGCAAAGCAGGCAATGATCCCTGCAAAGTACGGCCGCATCATCAACATCGCTTCCATGTACGGACTCGTAGGCAACAAGGTAGCCCCTGCTTCGCCTTACCACGCGGCAAAGGGCGGCGTAGTCAACCTGACACGCGCTCTCGCTGCTGAATGGGGCAAGTACGGCATTGCGGTAAACGCGATCTGCCCGGGATATTTCTACTCACCGCTCACAAGAGAGACTCTCGACAGCGAGTTCTTCCAGGAAAACGCCAGGACCATGATCCCTATGGAAAGATACGGTGACGAGGGCGAACTCGACACGGCAGCCATCTTCCTTGCCTCCCCTGCCACCACATATGTGACAGGCGTGATGCTTCCGGTAGACGGCGGATACACATCGATGTAACAGCAATGCAAAAAAAGATGCGAAGGATATGAGGTCCTTCGCGTCTTTTTGTGCCCTTTTCGGGGCTCTGTCTTATTGACATGTCCCTGTTTCTAGTTGAGGTTGAGCCTTTTCTCCATAAGATACTTGCAGATGAAGAAGTATATCACCGAGAACGCTGCTGCGGCTATTATGGCTATTATGGCTATCCTGCTGAAGTTCTGGAAGCTGTCCGCGTCGAATGTGATCAGCTTATCGAACAGAGGGAGCAGCATCCTGCCGACCGTCGATTCAAAGACCATGATCGCGATGTATGCTCCGATAGACGCGAGCGTCGTGCGGTTCTGCGCCTGATGTCCGATCGTGATGGCAGCGTAGATCTGCATGATGGTCTTTACCACGCCTGCGACCACCATGAGCAGGACTTCTATGATGTAGATCCCGATATGTTCAGGCCAGTCGATCTGAACGCTTATCAGATCGCGGATCAGCTCTATGAACCCGACATCGGAAGATACTATGGTGGCTCCGATGGCTATCAGTATCCCTGTCAATATCGCTACCAGCACTGTCACGAAGATCCACAGTGTTGCGGATATAGCCTTGTTGCCTATGTGAGCGGTCACACTTACCGGCAGAACGTGGTTGAAATACGCTTCGTCTCCCAGCAGGCTGTTGCTGTATCTCTGGACTATCAGGATGATCGTCATTACGAAGATGGCTGTCGCGACGGCCGTATAAAGCAGCGCGGAAATGACTACCATGAATTCAGTTTTTGAGTCTGATGACTGAGTCGCCAGGCCAAGGAACAATGCCGTCGCAGCCCAGGCCGCGTACAGCGGCACCAGTTTGCGTCCCATTGCAGGGATCTCATATTTGAGCAGTTTACCTAACATTTGAATACCTCCCTGAAGAGTTTATCTACGCTTTCTCCCTTCTCCTCGCGGATCTCGTCCGCGGCCTTATGAAGGACTACCCTGCCTTCCTTGATGAACACTACGTCATCAAGTACCGACTCAACGTCCGCGATCAGATGAGTCGAGATGATCACGACCGCGTCCTCGTTGTAGTTTGAGATGATGGTCCTGAGGATGTAATCTCTCGTTGCCGGGTCGACTCCGCCGATAGGCTCATCCAGGAGATATACCTCAGCCTGTCTTGCCATCACCAGGCAGAGCTGCAGTTTTTCTTTTGTTCCCTTGGACATCTTCTTCATCGTCTGACTGCGGTCGATGCCCAGATCATCTACCATCGCTTCCGCTTTCTGTCTGTCAAAGTCCTCAAAGAAGTCCTGATAGATATCCATGAGCTGCGAAGATGTCATGTAGTCAGGAAGAGCGTTCCTGTCCGGCAGATAGGCTACGACTCTCTTTGTCCCTACGCCCGGCTCCATGCCGTTTATGGTCACATTGCCTGCTGTCGGCTGGAGCAGTCCGTTCAATATCTTTATAAGCGTTGTCTTACCGCTTCCGTTAGGTCCCAGCAGACCGACTATCTGTCCCTTCTCGAGCTTGAGCGCTACGCTGTCCAGCGCAGTCAGGCTTCCGAATTGTTTTGTTACGTGATTGATCTCTATTCTTGCCATTTTTCTCGCCTCCTCTACCTGATGTCCTCGAGCCATTTCTTCACGGCTCCGACGATGTCTTCGCCCGACATCCCTATCTTGCGGAGCTTGTCAGCAAACTCCTCGAAATACTTTCTGGCAAGTTCCTCATGCAAAGCCTTCAAAACTTTTTCCTCCTTAGTGACGAATCTTCCGCTGGTGCGCTCTGAGAAAACCAGTCCTTTGCGTTCGAGCTCTGCCAGCGCTTTCTGCATCGTGTTGGGATTGACTCCCGCATCCATTGCCAGATCCCTGACCGACGGCAGTTTCTCGCCGGGCTCGTATGCCCCGCTGGCGATCCGCATCGTCATCTCATCGATGATCTGGGAGTAGATCGGCACTCCGCCTTTGAAATCCCATTCCATTCCTTACTTCCTTTCTGCTGTCCGGCAGCTGTTATCGGCCGTGTATTGTGTTACGTATATACGTTTGATTTGTATTATTGTATTAACTACTTAGTACAATAATACATGCTTGCTTCCCTGTCAAGCCCCTTCTGAAAATTTTTGTAAAAAAAGAATAGCCTTTTAGGCTATTCCCCTGAGACTCTTTCTCTTTGTTTCGCGCCGGCTCTATTTATCCAGGTCGTTGCCGTTCCTGTTATACCTGATAAAAGAATAAATGCCAAGCACCAGCCAGATGACCGATGCTGCGAGCCAGCCCCACTGATGCTTTCCGAAGAACACCACAAGGCATGCGATGAACGCTATAAGGTATAATGGCGCTAAGTATTTGTTGTCTACCATGTTCTTCTCACTTTCTTTTATGTATTATCCGCTTCATTGATGTCCTGGAAGCGCTTGCCCCATACATTTGTCAGGGACATTACCGTCGCGAACGAATCAGGATCGACATCCGCGACATACTTTTTGATCTTGATGCTCTCCGCCGGTGTGCAGATCACGGAAAGCGTCCTGCGCTCCTCATGAGTATACTCGCCTCGTGAGACATGTGACGTGACTGCCCTGTTCACGTCATTCAGCACATATTCCGTTATCTGATCGGACTTTTCTTTTGAGCTTGCAATTATGTCAAACTGCACGAACCTTCCGCTGTATCCAACCGTGATCAGCGAGATCACTCTGGCTGCCACTACAGCTGTGATGATGGCGTACATCGCGATATTTGTATCGAATACGAATGCCGATATGGCGATGATTGCCACATCCATGGCCATCTGTATGTCCCCTGTACGCAGATGATTGAACAGTTTGAATTTGACTACTCTGGCAAGCGTATCGGTGCCGCCTGAAGAATAGCCCCCTATATATCCGACACCGGTCGCGATCCCGTAAAACAGACCAATAAGTATGGCTGCGAGAAACGGGTCAGGCGAATTCAGGAATTCGTAATCGATATGTTCAAATATGAAAAGCATTATCGGGTACGCGAAACCCAGAGCCACTATGCGTTTCACTTCGCCCTTCCCCATGGTTATCCATGCGATCACCAGCACCACCATTGACAGTGTATAGTAGACCAGTGAATAGCTTACCGGTAAAAAGTGAGTGATCAGTCTGGCGATACCCGGCATCCCGCCCGATGTCATGCCATTTGGTATCATGACGAATATCTGCACCGATGAACCGAAAAACGCTGATGTAAGAACTATCAGCGTCTCTCTTATGAATCTGCCTGCTTTTGTCTTAGGAGTCTTCAACATCTGTTATTTCCAATCTACCTGATCGCGGTAGCTTCCGAACGGTGTTACAGGAATGTATACCTGAACATCGAATCCGAACTCTCCATAAGTATCATATACCGGCTTCATTGTGAGGCATAATGCCCAGCCGCCGTCAAAGTTAAGCTGGATCGTGTCTCTGGATACCTCGCCGTATTTGCCTGTGGCGAATCTGACTTCAAGAAGTTCCGAAGGGAATCCTGTTTTAGGTGTCATCAGATTTGTGTTGTTTGGCATGCGTCCGAGACCGCCGTGGGCATTCACGCAGCCTATGCGCGTCACCTCGAATTCTTCTATAGGCTTGATGAAATAATAGTCTATCGTGCCGTAGAAGTAATCGTACAGTTTCTGAGCAGCTTCAGGATGGAACTTGAATATGCGCGGGAATTCGCGGCTGAATGCCTGAAGCATAGGTGTGATGAGCGATCCGTATATGAACTTTTCGTCCTTGATCAGCTCTGCCCAGTTTTCACTGTCGCGCGGAGCAATGTTCAAGAGGATATCATTCACATCATCGAAATACTCGTTTGAGCACGGTACACCGAAAATACGGTCGCCGAAATCATCGATCCCGTTGAATGAATTCTTGATCACATCCTTGTCCATGTCGAGCTCGCGGTCCGCGACCGGCAAAGCGGAAAGGATCCTGGCATCATTCTTTACGGATATGGAGAAACGCCAGTCAAGGTCAGGGCGCTCAAGCAGGATCTCTCCGAATGAGTCCCTTTCGAGTTTTCTGTCCAGATAGTTTAAACGTATGCAAAGCGGTTCTCCGCCGGTTTCGAAAATATATGGTTCGTGCGATACTATGCGTTCGATCGCAGGAGCAGCCTGTCTGTATGCCAGTTCTTTTTCTTCATCAGTCTCTTCCCATAGATTGTAGAAGTACTGAGCCTCTTCATCATCTCTTATGAAATACGGTACATTCTCTCTTTCAAGGATGGTTTTGAATGCTTTCACGCATGCTTCAACAAGGATCTTGTTTATCATATTGAACTCCTCCTTTGGGAATTAGAACTCTTTATGTGATACCCTAAGGGCCAAAATAATCCGTATATATTATATCCTATTCAAAACATAAAAAAAACGGCCTGAGCCGTTTTTCGTGGTAGCGCATCAGGGAATCGAACCCTGGATTCCGCCGTGAGAGGGCGACGTCTTGACCTCTTGACCAATGCGCCACATTTTTTACATGCGCAAGTAGTATTATAAACAAAAGGCCCCCTCTTGTCTACAAAATTATGAAAAAAGTTGTCAAGTTTCATTAAGTCTTATATGGTATCATTCTAATATGGAAAAGAAAAAAATACTCATTATTCATACCGGCGGCACCATAGGCATGGTTCCCACGGAAAACGGTTTTGCTCCTAAGCCGGGAGTGCTTCTGGAGGAACTTAAGAACATCCGTGACCTCAGCTCTCCTGATATGCCCGGATGGGATCTCATAGAATTCGAGCCCCTTCTTGATTCGACCAATATCAGATATGAGCAATGGAATTCCATAGCTGACGCGATAGCCCTATATTATGATAAATATGACGGATTTGTAGTACTTCACGGGACCGACACTCTGGCCTACAGCGCTTCTGCCCTTTCATTCATGCTTGAGGGGCTGGACAAGCCTGTCGTTTTTACAGGAGCACAGATCCCGCTCTGCCAACTCAGGAGTGACGGGCGCGACAATCTGATCACTTCGATGATGATCGCGGCCGACGGAGTCATTCGTGAAGTAAGCCTGTGCTTTGGAGACTCGATACTGCGCGGCAACCGCGCCATCAAGTACTCAGCTGACGGCATGATGGCCTTCACATCACCTAACTTCAACAGGCTCGGTGATGCCGGGATCACGATCGAATATAACCATGCTTCGATAAACGAATATGAAAAGACCGGTCTGCATTCAGGCCCCCTTAATATCGTCAAGCTGAAAGAAAGCCGTATCGCCGTCATCAAGATCGTTCCGGGCATACAGTTTGACATATTTGAGCCTATAATGCTTGAATCGCTTGATGGACTCGTGCTCGAGACTTTCGGCAAAGGCAATATACCTGATTATGACCCTGCTCTTTCGCGTCTTATTTCCGAGGCCAGCAGATACGGTACTATCGTCGTGGTATGCACCCAGTGTCCTGCGGGCACGGTGAGTCTCGGCACTTACAAGGCAGGTTCGGCTCTTGTGGAGGCCGGCGCAGTCAGCGGAGGCAACATGACCACCGAAGCTGTTATCACAAAACTTACATACCTTCTAAGCAAAGGGCTGCCAAAGGAGGAGATCCGAAGGCTCATGCAGGACGACCTGAGAGGCGAACTTACAAAATAAGGAATATTTAAGCAATATAAAAGATTCCCGTCAGTACGGGAATCTTTTTTGTTTTCTATTCTTCGCGGAACGCAATCGTTGCTTTGACCGCTCTGTGCCATCCGTTCAGTTTTTCTTTTCTCTCCTTTTCACCGAGAGAAGGCTTGAACGTCATCGCGATCTCCTTGCTTGCAACGATATCCGCAAGGCTTTCGTAATACCCGACCGCAAGGCCTGCCAGATATGCCGCTCCTAGCGATGTGGATTCGATGGAAGCGTACCTGACGATATCCACATCCGAGATATCTGCCTGGAACTGCATCAGCAGGTTATTCATTGCAGCGCCGCCGTCGACCTTGAGCGAGGTGATCTCCTTTCCGGTATCTGCTTTCATGGCTGCGAGGAGGTCTTCATTCTGATAAACCAGAGACTGTAGAGTCGCCCTTACGATATGTTCGCGTGTGGTTCCTCTTGTAATACCGAACATGGATCCTCTTGCTTCCGGATCCCAGTAAGGAGCGCCCAGTCCCACAAAGGCCGGAACTACGAATACTCCGCCTGCATCAGGGACCTGATTGGCGAGATCCTCAGACTCCGACGCATCACGGAAGAAACGCAGCTGGTCTCTCAGCCACTGAACGGCTGCTCCACATACGAATACCGAACCCTCGAGAGCGTATGTGACCTTGCAGTCGAGACCCCACGCGATGGTTGTGAGCAGTCCGTTCTTGGACATCACAGGCTTGTCTCCCGTATTGAGCAGCAGGAAGTTGCCCGTTCCGTATGTGCTCTTTACGTCTCCCTCATTGAAGCACGCTTCGCCAAAGAGAGCGGCCTGCTGGTCTCCGGCAGCCCCGGTGATAGGTATCGGGCCTCCAAAGATCTCGTCGATGGTGTCGCCGTAGTATGATGAGCACTCCACCGGTTCAGGCAGCATGCACATCGGAATATTCAGGAGCCCGCAGAGCTCCTCGTCCCACTTCAGCGTATTGATGTCAAAAAGCATGGTCCTGCAGGCGTTCGAGTAGTCGGATACGTGAACCTTGCCGCCTGTCAGCTTCCAGATGAGCCAGCTTTCTATCGTTCCGAACAGCAGCTCGCCCTTCTCTGCCCTGGCTCTTACGCCCGGTACATTCTCAAGTATCCATGCAAGTTTTGTTCCGCTGAAGTAAGGATCTGCGAGAAGTCCCGTCTTCTGTCTGATCATTTCTTCATGCGGTTTCAGCTTCGCAGCATAGTCGGCTGTCCTGCGGCACTGCCATACTATGGCGTTGTAGACAGGGATGCCCGTCTTCTTGTCCCATACTATGGTCGTCTCTCTCTGATTCGTGATGCCTATGGCGGCGATGTTCTTGTATGTCAGTCCCGCCTTGAGCAGCGCCTCCTGAGCGGTACCCATCTGGGAAGCCCATATCTCCATCGCGTCGTGTTCTACCCATCCTTCATGCGGAAATATCTGGGTGAACTCCCTCTGGACCACGGATATCATGTTGCCCGCCCTGTCGTAGATGATAGTTCTTGAGCTTGTTGTACCCTGATCGAGCGCCATTATGTATTTTTCCATGCTTCTGTCCTTTCCTATACAAACAGTGACATTATTTGGTTGCTTATATCTATGCCCTGCTCTGTGAGCTTAAGGCCTTTGTCATCTATTATGAGAAGACCGCGCCTTACATAGTCTTCCGCCTCCTCCTTCGCTTCCGCGAATATGCGCCAGAACGCGGCCTGAGGATCCTCATGCATCGGTCCTTCGGCGCATCTCATATAAGCGTCTAACGCTTCCTCATAGCTGATGCCTTCTGAGCGCCTTAGTCCCGTGAATACCGCCTCGCTTATGTTGTCGAAGCTGCTGTTCAGATGGTCTTCTTCGAGAGGTATTTCGATGCGGCCGCCTTCTTCAGGCAGCTTCGCGAAAGCCTCTATATATGCCTCTATATCCGATATGTTCTTATACCTGCGTCCATCTGTGAAACCGCTCGCCCCAAGGCCGACGCCTATGTAGTCGGACATGTCCCAGTAAAGGCTGTTATGGCGCGATCTGAATCCCGGCTTAGCGAAATTGCTTATCTCATAATGCTCATAGCCGGCTTCCCTCAGTACCCTGCAGATCTCATGGTATGTCCGTCTGTCTTCTTCATCCGGCACCTCAGTCAGCTCACCTGCTTCCGCCATGTCGCCGAAAGGCGTTCCCTCTTCTATCTGCAGGCTGTAGCAGGATATATGTTCAGGATCCAGTCCGAGTATCCTTTCAAGATCGCTCAGGGCATCCTCAGTAGTCTCTCCCGGTATAGAAAACATGAGATCGAGATTGACATTGTCAAAGCCTTTTCGCCTTATGAGCTCCATGTCCCTGACAACGTTCTCAGCGGTATGTAAGCGGCCCATGTAATGCAGCCTGTCGTTGTCCATCGCCTGGACACCCATGGACAGCCTGTTGAAACCCATGAATCTGTATGCCTGCAGCTTGGCAAGCATGACTCCGTCCTTGCGCCCCAGAGTCGCCGGATTGGCCTCGATGGTGATCTCGGCGCCCTCCTTTACCCTGAACGACTTGCAGACAGCGTGCATTATGTCGCGCATCTGTGAAATGTCCAGCACAGACGGCGTTCCGCCTCCGACATATACGGTGTCGATCTCAGGGTGTCCCAGCTGCTCTCCCCTGTATGTGATCTCGTTCACAAGAGCGTCGGTGTATTCCTTCCGCGGCGAAGTCTCTGCGTCGAAAGACAGAAAAGCGCAGTAATTGCACTTCCTGACACAGAAAGGTATGTGAATATAAAGTCCTGTTTTTTTTATCATTATCAGTCGATATGTAAAGTGTCCTTTACATTATTGTGTCGTTATTATGTAAAGTGATCTTTACATATCTGTATCAAGACGTAAAGTAATCTTTACATATTTAGTCTCTACTTGCCGTCATCAAGCTTGAGGACTTCTGTAAACGCCTCCTGCGGCACCGTTACCTGGCCGAACTGGCGCATCCTCTTCTTGCCTGCTTTCTGCTTTTCCAGAAGTTTCTTCTTTCTCGAGACGTCGCCTCCATAGCACTTGGCCAGAACGTCCTTGCGGTACGCCCTTACCGTCTCGCGGGCGATTATCTTCTGCCCTATTGCAGCCTGGATCGGCACCTCGAACTGATGCCTTGGAATTATATCCTTCAGCTTCTCGCAGATGCCTCTTCCCTTGGCCATGGCTTCCTCTTCAGGCACGATGGTAGACAGCGCGTCTATCTGCTCACGGTTAAGCAGTATGTCGAGCTTGACCAGCTTGGCCGGCTGATATCTCAAAAACTCGTAGTCGAGCGAGGCGTAGCCTCTGGTACGTGACTTGAGAGCGTCAAAAAAGTCGTAGATGACCTCGTTGAGCGGCATCTCGTAGTGCAGCTGTACCCTGGTCTTGGTCAGATATTCCATGTGGATCATCTTTCCGCGGCGGTTCTGGCACAGCGTCATGATGCTTCCGACGTAATCGTTCGGAGTCATGATATCCGCCTTTACTATAGGCTCCTCTATGCGGGATATGAGTATAGGATCAGGCAGGTTCGACGGGTTCTGTATGTCGAGAACACTTCCATCCTTCATCACAACCTTGTAGACTACCGAAGGCAGCGTCGTGATTATATCCAGGTCAAACTCTCTTGCGAGCCTTTCCGTGATGACATCCATGTGCAGGAGTCCCAGGAAGCCGCATCTGAAGCCGTATCCCAGGGCTGCTGAGTTCTCAGGCTCGAAATTGAATGCCGCGTCGTTTACCTGCAGCTTCTCAAGAGCGTCCTTGACGTTCTCGTACTTTTCGCCCTCAGCCGGGAATATCCCGCAGTACACCATGGACTGGGCTTTTTTATAGCCCTTGAGCGGCTCTTCCGCCGGATCCGATGCCAGAGTTATGGTATCACCTACGCGGGCGTCAGCCACCTGCTTGATGCTTCCGCAGATATAGCCTACCTCACCTGCCTTCAGCTCATCCGAAGGCACGGTGCCCGGTATGCAGTAGCCTACCTCTGTGACTTCGTAGTTCTTGCCGGTGTTCATCATGCGTATAACGTCGCCCTTCCTGACCCTTCCGTCAAAGATGCGGGTATAGATGATGACACCCTTGTAGCTGTCATAGTACGAATCGAATATGAGAGCTTTCAGCTTGCCGTCCGGGTCGCCCTTAGGAGGTGGTATCACCTCGACGAGCTTCTCCAGCATCTCATCGATGCCCATGCCGGTCTTGGCGGAGATCTCCGGCGCCTCAGAAGCGTCAAGGCCTATAATGTCCTCTATCTCTGCCCTCGCGTCTGCCGGACGGGCGGAATCAAGGTCCATCTTGTTAAGCACAGGCATTATCTCGAGGTCTTCGTCGAGAGCCAGATATACGTTGCCAAGCGTCTGCGCCTCTACGCCCTGCGTTGCGTCAACGACAAGCACAGCCCCGTCGCATGCGGCAAGCGAGCGCGAGACCTCATAGTTGAAGTCCACATGTCCCGGTGTATCTATGAGGTTCAGGATATACTCCTGCCCGTCCTTCGCCTGATACTTAAGACGTGTTGTCTGCAGCTTGATGGTAATTCCGCGCTCACGCTCTATGTCCATGTTGTCGAGGTACTGCTCCTTCATGTCGCGGGCCTCGACAAGGCCGGTCTTCTCTATCAGACGGTCGGCAAGCGTCGACTTGCCGTGGTCTATGTGGGCTATTATGCTGAAATTTCTTATGTTATCCAGATAACTCATTTGCGTCTCTTTTCTTTAAACTCTAACCAATTAATTATAAAGGAAAAGCGCCTTGCTTGTCAGTAATCGTTTTTGTTTATGACCTTTTTCTTCGCAAAGAAAAACAGCCGGGAGACACTCCGGCTGAATGCGCATTTAACTTATACGCTGTGTGGGGACGGGTGAGACTACTTTGCGCTAAGCGCGTTCAGTTTGCTCGCGAATCTGGAAATCTTTCTTGCGACAGTGTTCTTGTGGAATGTGCCCTTTGCAGCTGCCTGCATGAGCTTCTTCTCAACATGCTCGAAAGCCTTCTTGGCTTCATCCGCATTACCGGATTCGATCGCAGCGAGGAATGCCTTTTCAGCTTCCTTGATGTGATTCTTTACTCTGATATTGCGTGCTGTCTTCTTGTCGATAACCTTGATTCTTTTCTTTGCGGATTTAATGTTTGCCATTATTTTACCCCACTTTCAATTATTAATGCATTAATTCGCAACGGGTATTATATGAAATACAAACAGGAAAAGCAAGAGGAAAATCAGAATATTTCAATGGATACAGGGCAATGGTCACTGCCGTAGATATCCGTGAGGATTTCCGCATCTTTGAGGCGGTCTTTCAGGCGGTCGGAGATGATGAAATAGTCTATTCTCCACCCTGCGTTCCTCTCTCTGGCCTTCATTCGGTATGACCACCAGGAGTATGTGACAGTTTCAGGATACATGTAGCGGAAGCTGTCCGTGAAGCCCGCGCCAAGAAGGTCCGTCATCTTGCCACGCTCTTCATCGGAGAAGCCCGCATTCCCTCTGTTTGGACCCGGGTTCTTCAGGTCGATCTCGTTGTGAGCCACATTCAGATCACCGCAGTAGATCACCGGTTTTGTTTTGTCTAGCTCACGCATGTACTCTCTCATCGCGTCCTCGAATTCGCATCTGTAGCCTATGCGGGCAAGGCCGTCCTGAGCGTTAGGTACATAGCAGCAGATCAGATAGAACTCAGGGTACTCAAGAGTGATCACCCTGCCCTCATCGTCATGCTCGCCGTTGATGCCGTACGCGACAGAGAGCGGCTCGCCTGCAGACTTCTTCGCGAATATTGCGGTGCCTGAGTAGCCTTTTTTCTCCGCGTAGTTGTAGAACTCATAGTAGCCTTCCGGGTGGAAGTCCGCCTGACCCTCCTGCATCTTGGTCTCCTGCAGGCAGAAAAAGTCCGCGTCAAGACCGGCGAATATATCTTCGAATCCTTTTTTGAGCACGGCCCTGAAGCCGTTGACGTTCCAGCTTACAAATCTCATGTTTACCTCTTATTCTATGGTGAATGCCTTGGTCGTCCAGTCTTTATACTTTCCGATGCCGTGCACTATCACGTATCCGGTGCCGCTCACGGTATTGCGGACATACGATAATATGTAATCCTTTCCCGGATGCAGCTTTTTATCTCCGTTCATCACAACGACTTTAGGCTTTGCCCTGTTGTTTCTCAGCTTGCAGCTTCCGGAGTCCATCAGTATCTCGCATTCGCCTATCGACGTCTGATCCTTTTTGCCCGCGGCTTTTGTCTCATAGATCTTGCCCGGCTCTATGTACCAGACATCATGGTCTACAGGATCCTTGATGCCGTCTATGGCCGTTTCCTCAGAGCACTGCCAGAACAGATAGTCGCCCTTTACAGTGCATTCTCCGCCGTACTGCGCAGCCCAGATGGTAACATCGTCATCCAGTATGGATGCATCCATGTAATTCGTGAGCATGTCATAGTTGGCATAGACCGCGGATTCGTAGCCGGCCTCCTCGACTCTCCTGCAGAATGCGATCACTATGTCATGATAGAGCGATGCAGCAGGGAGGTCCCCGGCCTCGATGGCTTTCTCAAGCCTGCCTCCGTGATAGATCTCGTAGTCTATGACCAGCGGCATGTCTATATCGTATTTCTTCACAAGATCGAGCAGGTAGTCGGCTTCCTCGATAGCTTCGTTCTCGTTCACAGCCTGCGAGAAGAAGTACGCGCCGGTCATGATGCCTGCACGATTCGCCTTCCTGATGTTTTCTCTGAACTCTTCATCCTCTTTGAGTTCGCCTGTCTCAGCCTTGCGGTATCCCGCGCGTATGAACACGAAATCCGCCTCGCTCGACTTGACTCTTTTCCAATTGATATCGTCCTGGAACTGCGACACGTCTATGCCGTGTACCACGACGCTGTTCTGGAAACGTATGGCATGAGTAAGTCCATCTTCTGAAAGATGAGTATGCGAAAAACTGCCGAGATAGACAGCCAGTCTTATCACGCCCGCGGTCACGAGGCAGGCCGCGAGGATGATGACTGCCAGTTTCAGCTTACTGATGCGCTTTGCCGGTTTCTTCTTTTCTTCAGTTGTTTGGGTCTGTTTTTCTTCTGTCAGGACCTGTTTTTCTTCCGTGTCAGCCAAAACCGTGTTCTCCTACTCTTCTATATGCATGTACGGCATGAGTTCGCGTTCAAACTCCACCCTGTGGTGCAGCGTGTAAATGCCCGGAAGTCCTCCTGTGTGCATGAATATCACGTTTGTGCCCTGCTTTATATCTCCCCTCCTGGCTCTGTCAACTATCGCCTCGAAAGTCTTGCCCGTGTAGCATGGGTCGATTATTATGGCTTCCTTGCGGGCAAGATAGTACATGACCTCTCTGACTTCTTCGACGGCGTTGTTGTACGCCCCGTGGATGCAAGATGTGGTTATGTCAAAGTCATCCGGGGAAACATTGAAGTCTCTGCCGTAGAACTCACATATCCTTTTATAGTAATCACTCAGCGCCTCACGCAGAGCTGCTTCGTTGCCCTTCTCATCAGCAGCGTTCTCAGAGTACGGAAGCACGTTAACTCCCTTTACGCGTAGAGACGATCCGCATTCCTTCAGGCCTATCAGAAGACCCATGTACGTTGACATGCTGCCGACCGTTACGTAGATCTCGGCATCATCTATGCCCATCTCCTTTGCCTGGGCATCAAGCTCGGAAGCGCACTCGGCATAACCGAGGATTCCAAGCTCGTTGGATCCTCCCATAGGCACATAATATACCTTCTCTCCCTTGGCGGTGTATTTGTCTATGACCGCCTGCCTGCCGGTCTCCATGTCCTTTACGAAGTGTACGTTGCAGCCGAGCATGCCGTCCAGCAGCAGGTTGGCGCTTATCTCGCCCGGATAAGGATCCGAAGTCACTATGGCGCTCTTCATGCCGTATTTGGCCGCCACAGCCGCTGTCAGCCTGCCGTGGTTGGTCTGAGCACCGCCCTCAGTGATGAGCATCGTAGCCCCCTTGTACTGAGCGTCCTTCAGAAAGTATTCAAGCTTGCGCAGCTTGTTGCCTCCCGTCGCCAGATTCGTCAGGTCATCTCTTTTGCAGTACACGCTTATGCCGAGATCTTCCGACACGTTCTTAAGATGCTCAAGCGGTGTCGGCAGATGCAGCATCTCTGTCTTTTCATGTCCGAACAGCATGGTTCCCCCTTTTTTTGATCAGTCAGGAATATTAGTTACCTCATTGTAGCATAACGGACTGCGGCGGTCGAAATAAAAACACTCACATACAAAGGTATGTGCTAAAATAGAGACAAAAGAAGGAAAGCCTTCGGCACTGAAAGTGTAAAAGATAAATCAGATAAAGGAGAATCGCCATGGTAAATGAGAAGTATTACGGCTACGGCACGGCGCCTAGCATCATCCGCGAGCTCTTCGCCTACGGACTGGAGCAGGCCAAAAAACTCGGTAGGGACAAAGTCTATGATTATTCACTGGGCAACCCGAGCATACCTGCTCCTAAAAAAGTAAACGAGTCTATCAAGAAGCTCGTTGATGAAGAAAGTTCCATCCTGCTGCACGGCTACTCGATGGCTCCGGGATTTGAGAGCACAAGAGAGGCTATCGCGGCAAATCTCAGAAAAAGATTCAATACCAACGCGCAGGCAAACGAACTCTTTATGACCTGCGGATGCGCTCCGGCTCTTGTATCCGTCGCGTGCGCTCTCACCACCAAGCCTGATGACAATTTTGTCGTCATCGCTCCATACTTCCCTGAATACAACGTTTTCTTCAAAGCCGGCGGCGGCAAAGTCAGAAGAGTCGATCCTGACATTCCTGATTTCCAGATCAACCTGGAAGCTCTCGAGGAGACCATAAATCATGACACCGTTGCTCTGGTCATCAACTCCCCTAACAACCCATCCGGAGTAGTCTATACCAGAGAGACACTCGAGAAGATAGCTGCTGTGCTCAGAAAGAAAGCTCTGAAATACGATCATCCTATTTATATCATCGCTGATGAACCATACAGAGAACTCGTTTACGGCGACGCTGTCGTGACATTCATCCCTGAAGTATACGAAGACACCATAGTCTGCTATTCATGGTCAAAGAGCCTGTCACTTCCGGGCGAGCGTATCGGATATGTATACGTTCCGGCAACATGCCACGATCAGAAAGGAGTGCTCAGCGCAGTCGCAGGAGCAGCCAGAGAGATCGGTTCTGTCTGCCCTCCTACCCTCATCCAGAGAGTCGTGGAAGAGTGCGTAGACTGCGAGCCTGACCTTGTTGCATACGATGAGAACAGAAACGACCTCTACAATGGTCTGACCGCCATGGGTTATGAATGCGCAAAGCCTGACGGAGCCTTCTATCTCTTCATGAAAGCACCTAACGGAGACGACCTTGCATTCAGCGATGCGGCAAAGCTTGAGGAGAACATCCTCATCGTACCGGGAACCGGATTCGGATGCCCGGGATACCTCAGGCTCGCGTACTGCGTATCCAACGAGACCATAAAGAATTCGATGCCTGGATTCAAGAGACTCATCGAGAAATACGGCAAGTAGACGATACTCCATTATCAGCAAATAAAAAACCGGCGTGTCATGCGCGCCGGTTTTATGTTGTTTAGAATTTGAGCTTTTCGAATCTCTGTTTTTTCGGATAAGCATCGTTTCCCAGTTGCTTTGCCATTTCCTCGATAGCTTTCTTTTCCTTGCGGCTTAGCTTGCTTGGGACTTCCACTACTACCTTCACGTACAGGTCGCCCTTGCGCCTCGTCCTGACGTTAGGTACGCCCTTGCCTCTCAGTCTGAACGATGATCCTGTCTGAGTTCCCGGAGTGATCGTGTAGCTGTAGGTCTCGCCGAATCCCGGCACCTGCACCTTTCCGCCAAGCGCCGCCACATCGAATGTGATAGGCAGGTCGAGGTAGAGGTCGTCTCCTCTCCTCTTGTAGGTGCTGTGAGGCCTTACGTTGACGACGATATAGAGATCTCCGTCAGGTCCGCCGTTGATCCCCGGCTCGCCCTGTCCTCTGACTGTCACGATGCTGTCGGTATCAACTCCCGCAGGGATGTCCACCTTGATCTTGACTGTCTTGCGGTTCACTCCCGAGCCTCCGCAGTCTGTGCACGGTGTCTCGATCATCTGCCCTGTGCCTCCGCACTTAGGACATGTAGTGACGTTCTGGAACCTTCCGAAAGGCGTGTTGCTTACCTGGGATATCTGGCCGCTTCCTCCGCACTGGTCGCAGGTCTTCTTGCCTGTGCCAGGCTTGCATCCGCTTCCGCCGCAGGTCTTACACTTGACGTTCTTTGAAAGCTCGATCTGCTTGCTGCACCCGAAGAGCGCATCAGTGAAATCGATGGTGACCGTCTTCTGCAGGTCTCTGCCCTTCTGCGGACCGCCTCTGCGCCTGCTGCTCCTGCCGCCTCCCATGCCTCCGAACATATCGAATATGTCATCGAAGTTCATGCCGGCTCCGCCGAAGCCGCCGCCGAAGTTCCCGAAGCCTCCAAAACCGCCGAAGCCGCCCTGGCCCGCTCCGAAATTCGGGTCTACGCCCGCGAATCCGAATCTGTCATATTTATCCTTTTTATCGGGATCTGAAAGGACTTCGTAAGCCTCATTGACCTCCTTGAACTTCTCTTCAGCTGTCTTATCTCCCGGATTCTTGTCCGGATGATACTTCATGGCCAGCTTATGATAAGCCTTCTTTATCTCCGCTTCCGAAGATCCCTTATTGACCCCAAGGACTTCATAGTAATCCCTTTTATCTGCCATTATGCCAATCCTTCCAGATTAGTTTTCGTCATCTACTACCTCATAATCTGCGTCGACTGTTCCGTCATCATGAGGAGCGCTGCCGCCGGCGTTGAAGCCGCCCATGTTGTTAGGGTCGAATCCTGCGCCGCCAAAGCCGCCCATGTTAGGATCGAACCCCTGTCCGCCGGCTGCTCCCTGAGCTGCCTGAGCTTCCTGGTAGATCCTTGTCGAGATCGGATAGAAAGCGTTTGTGAGAGCTTCCATCTTTGTCTTCATGCCCTCGACGTCGTTTGCATCGATAGCTGCCTGCAGGTCTGCCTTAGCGGACTCTACAGCAGACTTCTCGCTCTCTGTGACCTTGTCTCCAAGATCCTTGAGCTGCTTGTCGATCTCGAAGATCATTCCCTCGGACTGGTTCTTTGTCTCAACAGCTTCCTTCTGCTTCTTGTCCTGCTCTGCGAACTGCTCAGCCTCTTTGATCTTGGCATTGATCTCTTCGTCAGAGAGCTTTGTCGAAGAAGTGATAGTGATCTTCTGCTCTTTGCCTGTAGCCATGTCCTTTGCGCTTACATTGACGATACCGTTCGCGTCGATATCGAATGTTACCTCGATCTGAGGGATGCCGCGAGGAGCCGGTGCGATACCGCTGAGCTGGAATCTTCCGAGCGTGATGTTGCCGGCTGCCATTTCTCTCTCACCCTGCATTACGTGGATGTCTACAGCAGTCTGGTTGTCGGCCGCTGTGGAGAAGATCTGGCTCTTCTTTGTAGGGATAGTTGTATTTCTCTCGATCAGCTTTGTAGCTACTCCGCCGAGTGTCTCGATGGACAGCGACAGCGGTGTAACATCGAGGAGCAGGATGTCGTTGACTTCGCCTGTCAGAACGCCCGCCTGGATGGCAGCTCCGATGGCTACGCATTCGTCAGGGTTGATTCCCTTGAACGGCTCCTTGCCTGTTACGCTCTTTACTGCTTCCTGAACAGCCGGGATCCTTGTGGAACCGCCTACCAGGATGACCTTCTCAAGGTCAGCCGATGTGACGCCTGCATCCTTCATGGCCTTATGCATAGGCTCGATAGTCCTGTCTACGAGATTCTTTGTCAGCTGCTCGAATCTTGCTCTTGTAACGTCCATGTCCATGTGGAGAGGACCTGAAGCGTTTGCAGCGATGAACGGCAGGTTGACCTTTGTGGTCTGAGCTGTGGAAAGCTCCTTCTTTGCCTTCTCAGCAGCCTCTTTCAGTCTCTGGAGAGCCATCTTGTCCTGTCTGAGATCGATGCCGTTCTCCTTCTGGAAGCTGTCAGCAAGGAAGTTCATCAGAGCGTTGTCGAAATCATCGCCGCCCAGATGTGTATCGCCGTTTGTAGCAAGTACTTCGAATACTCCGTCGCCGAGTTCGAGTACGGATACGTCGAATGTGCCGCCGCCCAGGTCATAGACCAGGATCTTGTGGCTTCCTGTATCCTTATCGAGTCCGTATGCCAGCGAAGCTGCTGTAGGCTCGTTGATGATCCTCTTTACTTCGAGACCGGCGATCTTGCCTGCGTCCTTTGTAGCCTGCTTCTGAGCGTCGCTGAAGTAAGCCGGTACTGTGATGACAGCCTCTGTGACCTTTTCGCCCAGATAAGCCTCAGCGTCTGCTTTCAGCTTCTGAAGGATCATAGCGGAGATCTCCTGCGGTGTGTAGTCCTTGCCGCGGAGGTTTACCTTGTAGTTCTCGCCCATGTGCCTCTTGATCGAAGCAACAGTGCCCTCAGGCTCTGTGATGGCGATTCTCTTTGCTGTCTCTCCGACGAGTCTCTCGCCGCTCTTTGTGAATGATACTACCGAAGGTGTGGTTCTCATGCCCTCGGAGTTTGTGATAACTGTAGGCTCTCCGCCTTCGAGTACTGCTACGCAGCTGTTGGTGGTGCCCAGATCGATTCCTATTACTTTGCTCATAATTGTATCCTCCTGTATGTGAATGAGATTTATTAACTATTTTGTCCGGAGCAGATCACTTTTTGTTTACTGCTACCATCGACGGCCTTACGACTTTGTCTCTGAGTTTGTAGCCCTTCTGAAGGACTTTCGTTATCTTGCCGTCATCCTTATCTTCTATGTTGTCAGTCATTACCGCGTTGTGGACGTTCGGATCGAAATCCTCATCCATGGCCTTTATCTCTTCAAGGCCTGCATTCTCAAGCGCTTTTTTGAACTGCTCGAATATGAGCTGCATTCCCTTCGCGTATCCCTCGAGATCGTCAGTCTCAGTCGCGAGCGCTCTTTCGAAGTTGTCTATCACCGGCAGAAGATCTCCGACTATCTTTTCGTTTGCGTATTGCAGCGTGTCGGTCTTCTCCTTCGCGGCCCTCTTCTTGTAGTTCTGGAATTCGGCCATCAGCCTCATGTATCTTTCGGATTCAGCTTCTGCGGCAGCCTTTTCGTCTGCTGCTGCCTTCTCCGCGGTTTCGGCCTCGCCGGCCTTGTCTTCTCCGGAGGCTTCTTCAGGCACCTCTTCTTCAGGAGCCTTATCCTCAGTCTTTACTTCTTCGGCCTCGTCTTTTCCGTCTTCAATCTTGATGTGCTTTTTCTTTTCTTCTGACATCAGCATGTTTCCTTTCGCGTAGTTAGTCTGTTATTTTCCGGGCTATTCATCCTTACCGGCATTCCCGTCGCCGGTGTCTCCCGGCAGCCTGAAACTCTCGCTCAGGTTATTGGTCAGGTATTCCATGATCGACGTTATCTCATCGTATTTCATCCTTGTCGGTCCTATGACTCCGATCTTTCCGACCAGCTTGCCGTCTACATGGTATGTCGCTGTGATCAGCGTGCAGTCCTTCATCTTGTCGTTTTCTTCGCCTATGGTGACCACGACACCGTCTTCTCTGGCCAGCATCTTCTGGGTGAACCAGTCTTTTCTCGCGAAGAGCTCCATGAAGTCTCTCGCCCTGTCAATGCTTGTGTACTCAGGCAGGTTGAAGATGTTTGTCATGCCTTCCATGTACAGATTGACATTCAGCATGTCCTCAAGAGTCCTGATAAAGCTAGGCATTACATTGCCTTTCAGCTGAGCAAGGGCTTCAATGTCCGAACCGACATCCTCTGCGATCTCGTTCTTGAGTACATCATCGAGCGTGCGGCCTTTGTAGCTCACCGTCATGTTCTTGCTCAGAAGCTCAAGTGATTCCTGAGTGTACGGCACATTCAATCTCAGCGTCGTGTTTGTCACATTGCCGCTGTCTCCTACTATCATCAGGATGAGCGTGCGCTCGTCCACCGGCAGCAGCCTTATGAAGCTTATCGTTTCCTCGTTGGTCGCAGGTGTCATCGCAAACGATGCCAGATGCGTTATCTCTGAGAGCAGCTCCGCCGCGTGCCTTATCGTACGGTCAAATTCGTCTCTGCTAGCGACCAGGCGCTCGTTGATCATGCGCTTGTCCTTGGCGGAGAGGTTCTTCTTTTTCATCAGGTCATTTACATACAGTCTGTATGCCTTGTCCGATGGAACTCTGCCCGCCGAAGTATGAGGATGCGTCAAATAGCCCATCTCCTCAAGATCTGACATCTCGTTTCTGATGGTTGCAGGGCTGACGCCAAGGTCATATTTCTTTGCGATCGATCTTGATCCGACCGGCTCGGCGTTCTCTACATAGTCTGTTATGATCGCCTGCAGTATCTGTAATTGTCTTTCGCTCAGATCCATGTCTTTCCTCCTGCTGTTAGTTTTTGTTTTGTTAGCACTCGCCTATCGAGAGTGCTAATCACTACGCATAATATACTCTTACCCGCGCTGCTTGTCAACACCTATTTTTCAGTATTTTCAGCAACATAAAAAGCGGCCCCGCGCACCTGCTCGGGACCGGTTATAAGTGTGTTTTATGGTGCACCCAGTATGCTGCTCATGAAGTACGGAAGCTGTTTTCTCCACCATGGCCAGTCGTGGTTTACATCATAGCCCCAGTAGTCTGCCCAATGCGGTACGCCTTTGCTTTCAAATGCCTCATGCAGTTTCTGAAGGTCGACCCTCATCTCATCTTCCCATGCGCCCTGACCGGAGCAGAAAATGATGCTGCTTTCCCTGTAGAGCTCAAGCCATGGGTGATTGTCAGGCATACCCGGAATGAATTCTATCGGCGAATTCGCGTATGTAAGATCGTCCTTGTATGCATGGAAGAAGTAATTCGTGTCATAGAGACCGCTCATGGCGATAACTCCGCCAAAGATGTCAGGGCGGCGGCAGAAGAAATTCATCGCATGTGTAGCGCCCATGCTGCATCCTGTCGTGAGAGCCCTTTCTCTGTCAGTGTACTGCGGGATCAGCTCATCAGTGACATAGCGGAACCATCTCTCCTGGAGCTCGAGCCTTTCTCGCTCGTTCCGTCCCTCTGCTGACCATGTCTCCTCGTCAATGCTGTCAACGCAGAGTACTCTGAGCTTTCCTGACTCGATCCAAGGCGCGATCGTATCGATCATTCCGAAGTTTCTGAAATCATATGTGTGACCGTTCTGCGGTCCGAAAGCCACGCACAGAACTCCGCTGTCTCCAAAGACCGCGTGTTCCATCTCTCTGTCCATTATCCAACTGTACTCTTTTTTGTAATAATCGTTCATTCTGTTTCCCCTATTCTGCGCGTTCCTGCACGAAGCTGAAGAATTCCTCTACCTCTTCAAATGTTTTAAATACTGCCGTGTACATCTGATTGCCCATTGCGCCGGACAGCACATCAGGCATGCGCTCTGCCATCTTCATGCAGTGTCCGTACTTTGCCATGATCTCTTCATGACTGTTCTTATACTTATGGATGTCTTTCTGGGATGCGTATGCGCAGTACTGATCTCCTCCGATGTCAGGCAGTCTGCGTTCGTTGTAGGCTACCATCTCAGCCCAGATCTCATATACATCCGTGTTATGCGAGTAGTTCATCATGTCAGGAGTATACCCGCCGGCAGGTCTCATATTGACCTCGAGGCCTACAAAGTCGCCTACCTCGCCAAGGTTCTTTCTGGCCTGAGTCAGGCGGAAAAACTCGAAGTGAACGAATCTGCTCCTGACCTTGAACGCCTTTATGGTCGCGCGTCCGAATTCCTTTAACTGCTTTGGCACCTCAGGAAGTGTATAGTACGAAAGCTCAAGGCCTTTGTTGACCAGATCCGCTATCGATGGCGGGAACCAGTTGGAGCTTTCGAAGAGCACCTCTCCCTCTGAGGTCACTATCGCGTCATAAGAATATATGTAGCCATATACGAATTCTTCCATAACGTAAGGATGCTGTGGAAGATTTCCGTAGAACCATTCGAGGTCAGCGTCGTTCTCGAGCTTCCATGTATCTGCCGCTCCGACTCCGATGTCAGGCTTTACGATGACCGGAAAGCCGCCTATCTCATCGAGGAATTTTCTTGCTGCCTCAATGGTCGTCACCTTGTGGTTGCGCGCTGTCGGTACGCCTGCTTCTTTATAGAACGGCTTCATCGCGGACTTGCTTTTCCACATGGCAAGTTCTTCAGGCTGCACGCCGGAATCGATGTTGAAGTCTTTTCTGAGTCTGGCATCCTGCTCCAGCCAGTATTCCGTGTTGGACTCGAGCCAGTCGATCTTTCCGTGTCTGAACGCCAGATATGCCACAGCGCGGTACATCTGGTCGTAATCCTCCATGTTATCGACCTTGTAATACTCAGTAAGCGCGGCCTTAAGCGGTTCTTCAAGGCTGTCATAAGGTGCGTCGCCTATTCCGAGCACGTTGATGCCGTTTCTCTTGAGTCTGTCGCAGAACTGCCAGTAAGTATGCGGAAAATTCGGTGATACAAAAATGAAATTCATTGTCCCCTGCCTTTCTTATTTGTCTCGCCTGCCTGCAATATAGTACGGGACAGCCACAAAGACCGCTCCGCCGACTATATTGCCCAGGGTCACGATGATCAGATTATAGAAGGATCCGCCAATGGTGACCGCCTCATGCACCGGCTGCAGCAGCGCCACAGTGAAAAGTGTCATATTGGCTATGCTGTGCTCAAATCCCGTTGTGATGAACGCGAAAAGGCACCAGAACACCATTATAAGTTTGCCTGCGTCGGATGTAGCCCTGCCCGCGCACCACACTGCCAGGCATACCAGGAAGTTGCAGAGTATGCCTCTGGCAAGGAGAGCAACAGGTCCAAGCCCCATCTTGGTCGCGGCTGCGGATACCATGAACTCTCCTACCGGTCCGGTGCAGAGTCCCGTAAGGCTGTAAATACCTCCGAGGATGATGCCTCCCGCGAGATTGCCTATCCAGCAGATGCACCAGAGCTTGAGCGCGTCCTTCCAGCTCACCTTCTTATCCAGAAGTCCCGCCGCCATCGCCAGGTTGTTTCCGGTAAAGAGCTCGGCTCCGGCCATGACCACGAGGCTCAGGGCGACTCCGAATGTGAGTCCCATGACTATCCTTGCGTGAGGCTGTCCCGTGAGCAGTCCGCCCGATGTGAATGCGAGCAGCACGCCGATGCCTATGTATGCTCCTGCCAGCATGGATACCACAAAGTACGCCAGCGGATCCTTATTCATGAAAGCGACCTTTGCGGCCGCTCCGTCAGATGTATTATTGTAATCGTTTCTGAACATTGTTTGCCTGCTGTGTTTTATAGTTATAACTTGTTAATTATACCTATTTTTTGCCCTTTTCTCAATGAAAAGAGCCCTACTTGGAAATAAAAAAGACGGGACTTCATGAGTCCCGTCTTCATGGTGGCCTATATTGGACTTGAACCAATGACCTACAGGTTGTCACCCTGTCGCTCTCCCAACTGAGCTAATAGACCGCGTCGCTGTTCTCTATTATAGCGAAGAACAGCTTCGATTTCCACCCCTATTTTTGACTATTCTGAAAGGGCTTTCTTTGCCAGCTTATCAGCGAGTTCATTGTACTTGTTTCCCGCGTGAGCCTTGACCTTCACGAATGTGATGTCCATGCTCTTTCTGGCCTCTTCCACAAAGTCCCTGTATCCCTGAGTCAGAGGATTGTTTGCCTTCCATTTTCTGTCTGCCCAGGCCCCTATGCCTTCATAGTCGTGATAGATCTCAACTGCTTTGACACCGTTGGCCCTGCACCAGTCGATCGCGATCTTGGATCCCATGATCTCGCCTGCTACGTTCCTCTGCTGAGCTGCTTCTTCATCATCGAATGCGGAATTGAGTTCGGTCTTCTCGCTCTTTCCGTTCGAGTCTGTCTCAACGATCACGACTCCGCATGAGAACCTGCCGCTGCCGCTGTCATAGCTGCCATCCACATAAGCTCTGATGCCTGCAGGGAACTTGTCTTCGCCTTCAGGGTTCTCAGCCAGACCGAGGTATGCCATCGCTTCCGCGGGATCCGCAAAGCTCTTATATTCAGCTCCTGCAAAACCGTCCACCTGCGCCTTGCAGTCATCCCAGTTCATGAATATGCCTGTCGTCCTGCCCTTTCTTACCGCATATACCTTTTTTGCCACTGCCTTGCTCTCCTTGTCCGCTTTCCCGGCTGTATGACCTGTCTCGGGATTTTCATCAAACTTCTTAAGGAACGTCAGCCTGTGTATAGGAGTCTTTCCAAAAGTTCTGAGTCCTTCGTAATGCTTTGCCGTGCCGTAGCCCTTGTTTCCCGCGAAGTCGTATCCCGGATAGATTTCATCCATCTCTGTCATGTACGCGTCCCTTGCGACTTTGGCAACTATTGAGGCCGCGGCTATGCAGAGGCACTTCTCATCGCCCTTGATGATCGATTCACTCGGCATGCCCGCGTCGAGCTTTACGGCATCGATCAGCAGCATGTCTTTCTTATGTTCTTCATCCTCTCCGCTCAAAAGTCCGCGTTCAGCCAGCATGCGCCTTGTGGCCGCGATCGCCTTCTTCATCGCGTGCTTTGTCGCCTCGAGTATGTTGACCTCGTCGATCTCATTGTTATCGGCTGTGCCGATCCCCCAGGCTACTGCTCTCTCCTTGATGATATCCGACAGCTCTTCACGCTTCCTGGCAGAAAGTTTCTTGGAATCGTTGATGCCGATGACATCGAAATCCTCAGGAAGGATGACACACGCAGCATAAACAGGTCCCGCGAGCGGGCCCCTGCCCACCTCGTCGATACCGGCTATGTATCTGTAGCCCTGCGATCTCAGCTCATCTTCATGAGCCTTCATCTCGGCCAGCTTAGCTATGTCTCTTTCCTGTCTCTCTGCTTTTGTCATCTGTTTCTATGTAAAGTTTTCTTTACAGTAAAGTCTACTTTACATGTTCTAAAGTGATCCTGCCTATCTTACCGCCTCTGAACTCGTCCAGCACGGCTCTTGCCGTTCTTTCATAATCTATCCTGTTGCCTGAAAGGATGAACCCGCGCTTTCTCGCTATATTGTCCATGTTCTCCAGAGCGTCCTCGGATATCTCATCAAGCTTGTATCTTTCCTTCAGCATATCCGGGTACTCACTTCCAAGCACCTTGATAAGCTCATATCCAAGATCCTGCACGCCGATAATGTCATCCTTTATGCTTCCGCAGAACGCAAGGTCCAGCCCCACCTGGGGATCCTCAAACTTAGGCCAGAGTATTCCCGGGGTATCCAGAAGCTGCATGCCATTCGACAGTGACAGCCACTGCTTGCCCTTTGTCACACCCGGCTTGTCACCGGTCTGAGCCGACTTCTTTCCGGTAAGCCTGTTGATGAGTGAAGACTTTCCGACATTAGGCACTCCGACTATCATGATGCGAAGAGGTCTCTTGACGGACTTTACCTCGTCTCTCTTCTTCTGCTCGGCCTCAAGAGCCTTCAGAAGCTTTTTGATGTTTTCGCCGGACTGCAGATTGAGGGCCATGACACGCCTTACGCCTTCACCTTTTGAAAGGCAGTCCGCCCATTTTGAGGTCTCCTCTTCATCAGCCAGATCCGCCTTGCCCAGAACTATGATGCGCGGTTTTCCCGAAACTATATCGTCAATGATAGGATTTCTGCTGGACACAGGAATACGGCTGTCTACTATCTCTATAACGAGATCAACAGCCTTGAGGTTTTCCTGTATCAATTCGCGGGTCTTTTTCATGTGACCCGGGTACCAGTTGATGTTGTCTATCATTTCTTTTTTATAATTAGCAGCGCACATAGCGCGGGCATGAGCGTTTCTCGAGGATCTTGCCAGCTGCACCGATGAAGTGAACGTGGACTGGCTGACGTTGTGCGGATGTCTGAGCGAAGCGAGTTCCGCAAACGTCCCGGGACACGGAACGACTGAGGATGCAATGGCAGATCCGAGAGAGGCGAGTGCACGCGCTATGTGCGCTGCACTCATTATAAAGAAAAATGCATACCCAAGCCCGTGCTTAAGGTATGCATCATGTCACTATTCAGCGCTTCTGATCCTGGCTGCCTTACCGGTTCTCTGACGCATGTAGTTGAGCTTAGCTCTTCTGACTCTGCCCTTTCTGACTACCTCGATCTTCTCGATCTTTGGCGAGTGCAGCGGGAATGTCTTCTCTACGCCGATTCCGTTTGACAGCTTTCTTACTGTGAAAGTCTCATTTACGCCGCCGTGCTGTCTCTTAAGCACATAGCCTTCGAAGACCTGGATTCTTTCTCTCTGGCCCTCGATGATCTTTACGTGTACTCTGAGTGTGTCGCCGACTTTGAATTCAGGGATATCGTCCCTTCTGTAATCCATTGTGACCTGATCTAAAATATTCACGTTATTCTCTCCTTCCTCTCAAGACGTTCTTGGAGCCTCCGGCCGAATGCCGTCCCCAGAGGACCGCCCGTAATAACTGTGGGCTGCCGGAAACCGACAGCCCTAATAGAATACTATACCAATTACTGGATTTCAAGCATTTTTTAATAAAAAGCGGCCTAAATGCTGTCGACAGGTAAGTCGAGAACGCCGGCACTTGGCGATTGACAAGCGTCAGCGAAGTCAGAGCTTAGTACCGCTGTGTTCGAATCTTAGCGAGCGCGTGCCTGGCGATAGCATTTAGGCCGCTTATATGTCTATGCTCTCGGATGGCAGCTTCTGAATACTTCTCTGACACGGATATCGATCACCGCCAGATATGCGATACCGACCGTCATGTCTTCAAATCCCATAAGCTCCTGCAGAGTCTTGAGGTCGCCTCCGTTCTGAAGGATATGGACCGCAAAGCTGTCCCTCAGGATCTGCGGTGTCATGCGCGACTCGATGCCGAGCATCTGACCGTAATCTTTGAGGATCTTCCATATGCCCTGTCTTGTCAGCGGGTCTCCTCTGAAGTTGATGAATACGAAGTCATCGTCGTTATGCGGTCTTCCCTTGATGTGATCGTAAGAATTGTTGATGTATTCAGCCATCGCGGCCGACGCGTAGCTTCCGAGCGGAACGATCCTGCTCTCATCGTTGACGTCCCTTAGAGTTACGAAGTTCATTCTCAGGTTCACATCGCTGAATCTCAGTCTTACGACTTCTGTGACTCTGGCTCCCGTACCGTACATGAACTCCAGAAGCGCCTTGTCTCTCAGGCCTTTCACATCATCCAAAGGAAGGTCCATGAGCCTTGCGGCTTCGTCCTGGGTAAGGTAGTTTATCTGTCTCTTATCGCTCTTGACTGCCTTGATTTTATTGAACGGATTGCTGCTCATCACGCCCTTTCCGATGAGGTATTCGTAATAAGTCCTCAGAGCGGAGACCTTTCTGTTTATGGTCGGCTTGGACTTGTTCTCATTGCTGAGCTGCAGCACGTACGCTATGGCGTCGTTGTCCGTGCAGTCCTCAAGTCCCTTTGCTCCGCGGCCGGTCAGATACTTCTCAAACGCGGTAAGGTCTCTCTCATACGCAATAAGCGTGTTCTCAGCTTTGCGCTTCTCGTTCTTCATGTAATCAATGAAATCTCTCATCTCGCACCTCTTACAGTTCTCCCGCCTGCCTTGCGTACAGCAGGCCGATTATGGTCTTTGCGTCCTTTATCTCGTTACGCATGATCATTCCGATCAGTTCTTCAACATCGAATTCGAGCACGTCCAGGCTCTCGGTGTCATCCCAATGGGTCTCGCCCGGAGTCAGATCTCTGCAAATGAAAATGTCCAGTTTCTCGGCAGAATATCCGCATGTAGGATAGAACGTGAGCAGATGCTTCACGGAAGCCGGGATGTAACCTGTCTCCTCGCGGAACTCTCTGGCCGCGGTCACCTCACGGTCTTCTCCCGGATCGGTCTTTCCCGCCGGCAGTTCAAGCAGAGATTCCTCGAACGCCTTCCTGTACTGCCTCACCATGAGCACCTTGCCCTCATCGGTGATGCCTATCATTATGCCTCCGCCGTTATGCTCAACTATGTCCCGGACGGACGCGCCTCCCCTGGTCTCAACAAGGTGTTTTCTTACCTTGAAGACAGGTCCCTCATATACTATTTCGCTCTTCAGAGTCTTTTCTTCGAATACCATTACGCACCTTTACAATAACAATATTATCCTATTACATTTTAGCACATAAAGTATCATATCAGCAGAAGATTTTTGGCCAATTCCCTGATAAAAACCTGTCTCCATTTGCGCCATGTGTTCTCGTGCGCAATGTCCCCATACGGAACATTGAACACTATGTTGTCTATGGTCGCCTGCCGGTATTCCTTTGGCAGTTTCACGATCGCTTTTCTGATGCATTCCAGTTTCCACGCAGCCTGTTTGAGCACCGCCGCGTCCCTTATCACGTCTTCCTCATCCACGAAGAAGACCATCTCGTTGCCTTCCTGCGAATAATTGCTTATGGCCTCAAGCCTTTTCAGCCTTTCTATGTCTTTTACCGTCCATAGGCATTGAAAGTATACCTGCTTTGGCACCCGTTCCTTTCTGTCTGTCATGTCTTTCCTCCTTTCGCGTACCTTTGCTGCGCACATTGTAGCGTTGAAGGCATATGCAATTTTGAAGAATCTGTGAGGAGGTCTTTTACTGCGGGAAAAAGGTCATTTATTGCGGATTTCCGTGTATGTGGCCGGGCGCGCTCCCGTTTTCAGACAGAAAAAAAGGATGCATCCTGCGCATCCTCCTCATACTCACGGTCTGTGATAGATATCGTATTCGCGAGGGTCCATAGTGTGGAAATCCGACCCGCGAGTGATCATCAGCCCGTGCTCCTTAGCGTACGCGACCAGCAGTTCAGACTGCTCCGGACTGGCCGACGGGTGGAAACATTCGATCCCGTCGATGCCGTACTCAATCATTCTGTCCATGATGGCGTACATCCTCGGTTTGAACTCTTCGAAAGACTCATCGGGGCGTCGCTGCTCCATCGGATGAGCCATTACAGCGAGACCGTTAGCGGTATGGATGACATCGATGACATCCCGGCTCTCCATGGTGACCTTTTTTATGGCTTTCAGGTCGGGGTCCTGGAAGATGGTGCTGAACGCTTCCCTTACATCCTTGACGTAGCCTTTCTGCATCAGTACCGTCGCGAAAGTAGGCTTTCCCACATAACGGCCGTTGTTTACCGACCATACCTCTTCGGGCCTGACGTCATATCCTTTACTGTTCAGGCATTCCCTGAATCTGTCGTTGCGTTCCCTTCTTTCTTCAAGCACGTAAATGAGAGTATCCATGAGGATCTCGTTTTCAGGGTCGAACCCATAGCCCAGTATGTGAAGATCTTTGCCGAGTTTGTCTACAGAGTCAAATTCGATCCCATAGATGAACTGCAGTCCGAGACTTTCCGCATACGGAGCTCCGGCCACCGAACCGCCTATTCCATCATGGTCTGTGATAGCGAGCAGTTCATATCCTTCCGCAGCGCGCATGTCAATAAGCTTCTTAGGCGTCAGTTCGCCGTCAGAGAAGCGGGTGTGCATGTGGAGATCTTTCTTGAGGTCCGATTCTATGAGAGCCCGCATGTCTTCCTTATTGAATTCTTCAGAGATCTTACAGTGATTCAACGTCGTCCTCTTGCAGGTATGAAATATAAGGCAGGTTTCTGTATTTCTGGTCAAAGTCCAGTCCGTAGCCGATCACAAAGAGGTCGTCGATCTCGAATCCGACATAGTCAGCGTGGAGATCCGTCGTTCTGCGCGACTCCTTGTTGAGCATGGTGCAGACCTTGATGGACTTAGGTCCTCTCTCCTGCAGCTTTGCCAGCACGTACTTGAGAGTATTGCCTGTGTCAACGATGTCCTCCACTACGAGGATATTGGCGTTATACATGTTGATCTCAGGATCGAATTTGATCTTTACGACACCGGAGCTGGTCTTGGACGCACCGTAGCTGCTAGCGGATATGAAGTCGAGTTTAGTGTTCACTGTAAGGTTCTTCATGACATCAGCTATCCAAAGAAGGGAGCCCTTGAGTGTGCACAGCAATATCACTTCTTCTCCGTCATAGTCACGGTTTATCTCGTCCGCGATCTCCTTAGCTCTTTTTAAAATGTCCTCCTGCGTATACAGGATCTTGCCGATCTTTTCAGACATGTCTCCTCCTTGTCTAAATCAGTGTTTCAATAACTTCGAGCAGCTTGTCGTAGCCGGTCCTCTTCAGCGCGGATACCGGTACGACCGTGTCCTCTTTTCCCATCCCCAGTGTTTGTCTTATCTCTTTTATGCAAGCAGCTCTCTGATTGCTGCTGACCTTGTCGGCCTTGGTAGCCACTACTATACCGTCGAGACCGTAGTACTTCAGATAATCATACATCTGAACGTCCTGAGCGCTCGGCCTGTGCCTTATGTCCACAAGCTGCACCACCTTGCGCAGGTTGCTTCTGTTCTCGAGATAACCCTCGATCATTGCGCCCCACTTCTCGCTCTCGGCCCTGCTTACCTTCGCGAACCCGTATCCGGGCAGGTCAACTATCCTGAACTCATCATTGCACCTGTAGAAGTTTATGGTCCTGGTCTTGCCCGGACTTCCCGAGACCCTTGCCAGGCTCTTTCTGCCGGTGATGAGGTTCAGCAGCGATGACTTGCCGACGTTGGATCTGCCCGCGAACGCTATCTCAGGCAGGTCTTCCGGCGGATATTGCGACGCCTTTACGGCGACGGCTTCGAGTTCTGCTTTGTTGATGATCATTGTATGACTACCGGTATCACCTCTTCGAAGTCGGAGACCGGTATGAATTCGATCTCCTTTCTGACCGATGCCGGTATCTCTTCGAGATCAGGCTCGTTCTCCTTCGGGATGATGATCTTTCTTATGCCCTGTCTGTATGCGGCGAGCGACTTCTCCTTGAGACCGCCTATCCTCAGAACCTTGCCCCTCAGGGTAATCTCACCCGTCATGGCGACCGTCTTGTCTGCCTTGCGGTCGGTCAGCAGTGAGAACAGCGCGCTGCACATCGTGATGCCTGCGGACGGTCCGTCCTTAGGTGTAGCGCCTTCAGGGATGTGGATCTGAATGTCGTAATCCTTGAAGACGTCCTTGCCTATCTTGTACTTGCCGGATATGGACTTGATATATCCGAGAGCCGTTGTAGCGGATTCTCTCATAACATCGCCCATCTGGCCGGTGAGTATCAGCTTGCCCGTGCCCGGCATCTTGACCGTCTCTATGGTGAGCGTGACTCCGCCGACTGTGGTCCATGCCATGCCGGTAGTCACGCCGATCTCCGGCTCCAGTGAGCCGATGTCGTCTATGAATACCCTCTTGCCGATGTACGACTTCAGATTCCTAGGTGTGACATTGTTTTTCTTCTGCTTTCCGCTGACAATGTTGCGCGCAGCCTTGCGGCAGGCGTTTCCTATCTCTCTTTCGAGGTTCCTGACTCCCGCCTCGCGGGTGTAGTACTCGATGATGTCCCTTATCGCGGCGGAAGTGATGGAAAACTGCGTCTTCTTAAGGCCGTTCTCCTTCATCTTCTTAGGCACCAGATAGCCTGTCGCGATGTGGACCTTCTCCTCTTCGGTGTAGCTGGTCAGCTCTATGACCTCCATCCTGTCAAGCAGCGGCGCCGGTATCGTGGCTGTGGTGTTAGCTGTCGTGATGAACATTACGTCCGAGAGGTCGAACGGTATCTCAAGGTAGTGATCGGTGAAGGTGTTGTTCTGCTCAGGATCCAGCACTTCAAGAAGAGCCGAAGCCGGGTCGCCCCTGAAGTCGCTTCCTATCTTATCCACCTCGTCAAAGAGGAAGAGCGGATTGTTTGTGCCGCACTCCGTAATGCCGTTGATGACTCTTCCCGGGATGGCTCCGATGTAGGTGCGCCTGTGGCCCCTGATCTCAGCCTCATCTCTTACTCCGCCCAGGGACATCCTTACGAATTCCCTGTTTGTAGCGCGGGCGATGGACCTGGCTATCGAGGTCTTGCCGACTCCCGGAGGGCCGACCAGACAGATGATAGGTCCCTTGTTGTTCTTTGTGAGGTGCTGCACGGCGAGGCACTCGAGTATCCTCTCCTTCACCTTCTCAAGTCCGTAGTGGTCCTCGTTGAGGATCTTCTCAGCCTTGTTGATATTGCGGTTCACCTTGCTGGCCTTGTGCCACGGCAGGTCGAGTATGGTCTCGATGTATGTCCTGGAAACGTTGGCGTCAGGGCTCATCGGGCTCATCTTGCTGAACTTGTCTATCTCTTTTCTGACCTTTGTGTCGGTCTTTTCTTCGAGCTTGAGTTCGTCCAGCTTCTCTCTCCACTGACGGATCTCGTCATCGGTATCCTCATCTTCGCCCAGCTCTTCCTTGATGACCTGGAGCTGCTCTCTGAGGTAATACTCCCTCTGCCCGCGGTTCATGTTCTTGACTACGCGGTTGTTGATCCTCTTGGCGATGGAGAGAATGTTGTTCTCCTTGCCGATTATATCCACAAGGTGGCTGACTCTGAGCTTGACGGAGTCGATCTCGAGCAATGTCTGTTTGATGTCGAATGACACATCGATCTCATTGGCGATCAGACTGCAGAGCAGCGACGGATCGTCGATGTCATCTATGAGTGTCCTTCCGGCGGACTCGCCCTGTCCCGTCAGTTCAACGTATTTCATGTACAGCTGTCTCAGCACGCGGATATTGGCCTGCATGCTGATATCATCGGTGTCATTGTCGTAGTCTTCCGCAACGGTAAAATCGCAGGCAAGCATGTCGCCCGCTTCATAGATCTCTTCGATCCTTATCCTCTGCTCCACCACTACGAGTATGCGCACAAAGTCTTCGTTTCTTTTGACTACCTGGCGTACTCTGACGATCACGCCCGTCAGGTAACAGTCGTCCTGATGAGGCTCGCTCACGGACGGATCTCTCTGCGCAGACACCGCAATATATTTGTCGCCGTTCATCGCTAGATCAACGGCGGCAAGTGACTTGTCTCTTCCGATATCGAATCCCACTATAGTGCCCGGAAAGAAGGCCTGCCCTCTCAGCGGGATATATGGGACACGCTTTGTTTCGTATCCGTTCATTATGCTTCTTTCTCCAATGTGAGTTGTTCGTTTTCTTTTGCTTCTTTTCTGAGCATCAGCACAGGCTCGGCATCGCCGTTTACGACGGCTGCTGTGATGATGCACTTGTCTACATCAGGTCTCGACGGAAGCTCGTACATTATGTCCGTCATGAGGCTCTCGAATATGCCCCTGAGACCTCTGGCTCCCGTGTTGAGTGAGAGCGCTTTTTCGGCTATGGCTTCAACAGCCTCGTCCTCGACTATGAGGTCTACATCATCCATGGCAAACAGGGTCTGATACTGCTTCACCAGCGAGTTCTTAGGCTCGGTGATGATCCTGACCAGCGCCTCTTTGCTTAATTCGCTGAGAGCCACTGTCACAGGCAGTCTTCCGATGAGTTCCGGAATGAGTCCAAACTTCAGAAGGTCTTCCGGCTGTGTATTCAGCAGTATGTCCGCCTCATCCAGATCTACTTTCTTCTCTTCCTTGTTGAAGCCGATGACCTTGTTGCCCATCCTGACCTTGATGATCTTGTCGAGACCTGTGAACGCGCCTCCGCAGATGAACAGCACGTCCTTGGTGTCGAAATGGATGAACTCCTGGTTAGGGTGCTTTCTGCCGCCCTGAGGAGGTACGTTTGCGACCGTGCCTTCTATGATCTTAAGAAGAGCCTGCTGCACGCCCTCACCGCTTACGTCCCTTGTGATGGACGTGTTCTCGGACTTGCGCGCTATCTTGTCTATCTCATCGACGTAAATGATGCCCCTCTGTGCCCTGTCGAGGTCGCCGTCGGCGGCCTGATAGAGCCTCAGCAGAATGTTCTCGACGTCTTCGCCTACATAGCCCGCTTCTGTCAGTGATGTGGCGTCAACAATGGCGAACGGTACGTCAAGTATGCGGGCCAGTGTCTGAGCAAGCAAAGTCTTGCCGCAGCCCGTCGGGCCCAGCATCAGTATGTTGCTCTTCTGAAGCTCCACTCTGTCTACATCGCTGTTCTTGTATCTGTCGAGATGTCTGATCCTCTTGTAGTGGTTGTATACCGCTACAGCCAGGCTCCTCTTTGCAGGATCCTGCTCTATGACATACTGATCGAGCTGAGCCTTGATCTCCGCAGGTGTAGGCAGCTTGCCTTTCTTCCTCTTCGGAGCCGGGCTCTTCTCTTCATCCATCATGGACTTGATCAGATCGACGCATTCGTTGCAGATATAGACATCAGGTCCGACCATCATGCTTCGGACCTGAGATGTTGACTTACCGCAAAATGAACATTTTGCTTCGTTATTAGGCATTTGTGCTCCTCTCGATGACCTTGTCGACCAGGCCGTATGCGGCCGCATCGGCTGAAGTCATGTAGTTGTCTCTGTCCGTATCCCTTTCGATCACGGAAAGCTCCTGACCGGTGTTCTCCGCCAGGATGCGGTTCAGCCTCTCCTTGAGATCCAGGATATGGTCGGCAGTGATCTTGATATCCGACGCCTGCCCCTGGAATCCTCCGAGCGGCTGATGGATCATTATCTCAGCGTTAGGAAGAGCGTATCTCTTTCCCTTTGTGCCCGCCGAAAGCAGTACCGCAGCCATACTGGCGGCTCTGCCTACGCATATCGTGCTGATATCCGGCTTGATGAAGCGCATCGTGTCATAGATGGCGAGTCCCGCTGCCACCTCTCCGCCCGGAGAATTGATATATATATTTATATCCTTGTCCGGATCCTGCGCTTCGAGGAACAAAAGCTCGGCCACCACGATGCTGGCCGTGTGCTGTGTTATCTCTTCGTCAATGAAAATGATCCTGTCGATCAGCAGCCTGGAGTAGATGTCATAAGTCCTCTCCCCCTGGCCTGTCTGCTCGACTACATAAGGTACGTAATTCATGCCTTACCGCCTTTTCCGCTCTTAGTCTTCCTTTTTCTCTTCTTTCTTGGCCTTTGCTTTCTTCTCGGCCTTCTTCTCGATCAGTTTGGCGTTGTCGAGGAGCCAGTCGATGGCCTTCTTTGTCTGGGCGTCTTCTCTGAAGTAGTTCTCGGTCTCTGAACCGGCCATTTCCTTGACCTGGTCTACAGTCATGCCGTACTGCTTTCCGAAGTCCTCCATCAGCTCGTTGATCTCTTCGTCTTCAACATCCAGCTTTTCCATTCTGATGATGTTCTTCAGAAGGACTCTTGTTCTGATCCTCTTCTCAGCCTCAGGCTTTGTTTCTTCTCTGAGCTCATCGATGGTCTTTCCTGTCCACTCAACGTACTGCTGGAGTCCGAGACCCTGTGCGGAAAGGCTCTGGTTCATGTCGTAGAGCATGTTCTCGACTTCGTTATTGATCATTACTTCAGGGACCTTGATATTGTTCTCGTTGTAGAGCTTCTCGAGGACTCTGTCCTTCATGACCGAAAGGTCTGTTTCCTTGGCAGCTTCCTGAAGTTTCTTCTTGAGGTCCTTCTTGTACTCTGCGAGTGTCTCGAATTCGCTTACGTCGCTTGCGAGCTCATCGTCGATCTCAGGCAGGATCTCCTTCTTGATCTCATGGATCTTGCACTTGAAGAGCGCCGGCTTGCCCGCGAGTTCCTCAGCATGATAGTCTCCAGGGAATACTACCTGAACGTCGACTTCCTCACCTGCGTCCTTGCCGACCAGCTGATCCTCGAATCCAGGAATGAACTGGCCCGAGCCCAGCTTCAGCTCATAGTTCTCCGCGCTTCCGCCGCTGAACGGCTTGTCGTCCACGAATCCCTCAAAATCGAAGACAAGAGTGTCGCCCATCTCGGTCTTGCGGTCCTCAACAGCTTCCATCCTGGCCTGGCTCTTCTGTACCTTCTCGAGCTCTGCCTTGACTTCCTTCTCTCCGATCTTGGTCTCTACCTTCTCTACCTCGAGTCCCTTGTAGTTCTCTACTTCCATTTCAGGGAATACCTGTACCGTACCTGTAAGCACGACAGGCTCATCCTTCTTGATCTCAGGCGATTCAAAGGACGGCTGGGAAACGACTTCGAGATCCATTTCCTTCAGAGCGTCGTAATATCCCTTGTCAAGCAGCTCGTTGAGAGCTTCATCCCAGAAAATGTCATGGCCATAGTGGCTCTCGATGATCTTGCGAGGCGCTTTGCCCTTGCGGAAACCGTCGATCTGGAACTTGCTTCTGTTTGCCAGATACGCCTTGTTGATAGCGTCCTTGAATTCCTCTACCGAGAATTCGATGTTGAATTTTACGACTCCGTTCTCTTTTGAAACCTGTGTAGCCTTCATTTGAATTGTTCTCCTTTTTATATATTGATCGTTTGTGTTATCTTACTCGAATGCTCTCTGGAGCTTTGATCTGTCTTCAGATACAAGCCCGTATTTGCTCTGTATCCTGTATGCCAGATCCATGAAATCCTCTTCCGCGCCGTAGTACCACTCTATCTCGAGCTCGGAAATAGGCACGGTATGACCGTCGATGTGGTGTATCACGCCTTCATCGAGCGATATGCAGCTGATGGATCTGCCGGTATCTACCTTGAACTGCTTTCTCTGGTAGTCCATGGAGATGGTCGGCTTCAGCGGCTTGTCGCCCGCTGCTTCCAGCAGCACATCGTACGCGTCGCTGGATACGAAGATGTCGATGTTAGGATTCAGCGCGAACCTCTCGTCATTGACAACGAGATTGAACTCCTCGCGCCTGTGAAGACCTTCCTTGACGTTGACGTCCCACTTGATGGTGGCCGTACATCTGTCGTCTTCCTGCCTTATCCTGTACGCTATGCCCCTCTTGCGGAAGTCGAAATCCTCCGTATCAAAGTAAGCAGCGTGCATGTCTATTACCTCTACGTCCTCGAGTCTCAGGTTCCTGGCTCCGGCCGTCTCGACTATGCTGTCGAATATAGAGGTATCTTTAAGATTGTATTTAAATTCTGTCTCCATATAACAGTTCCTCCGAACTTGTAGATTCTACAGGAAAAGTCATTATTCTTCAAGTTTTAGAAGATGTATCTTGAAATCCGTGTCCGCGAACAGCCTGTCGGTCATCGCAATGAAGTTGTCGGACATATCGCTGGCGTAATACCTGTCAGTGAATTCCGATCCGGACGCCAGCATGTTTTTCTCTTTCAGTATCTCCGCCGCCTCTCTGACAACCTCTGCTGACGAGCTGTACAGACGAAGATCCGGATAGAGCTTTTTGAAGTGTTTGGTCAGGAGCGGATAGTGCGTGCACCCCAGGATCAGATCCTTGAATCCGCCGTCCCTAACGAAATCGTCCATGTAGTGCCTGACGGTAAGCTCCATGATCTCGGTGTCTGTCAGACCGTCCTCGACAAGCGGTACGATGGCAGGGCATGCCGCGTTATGTACCTCGATGTCCGGATCGAGCTTTCTGAGCTCCTTTCCGTAAACGTCACTTCCTATGGTCGCCTTGGTCGCGATGACCCCCACGTTCTTGCATCCGTCGCTCACTACCTTGCGTACTGTAGGCCCTATAACGCCTATGATAGGGATGGATGGATATCGCTCCCTGAGTGAATCGAGGGCCAGCGCCGTTATGGTGTTGCATGCGATGATGATCATCTTTGTATTGCGCGCCACAAGATAGTCCACAATCTGTGTAGCGAACTTCACTATGGTTTCCGGCGACTTTGAACCGTAAGGGGTCCTTGCTGTATCACCGTAATATATAACTTTTTCTTCGGGCAGCTGCCTGTGCAGTTCCTGCACGGAAGTCAGACCGCCAAGGCCCGAATCCAGTACTCCAATCGGTCTATTGTCCATCGGTGCCCTCCTGCGGCCCGTATTTTTTGATGATTTCTTCTATTTCCCGTCTCATCTTGTTCAGTTCCTTGTTTGAGCATTCTCTGCTGGCTTCGATGAGCTGCGTGAGTTCCGCTCCGGATCTTCTGAGTTCACGCAGTGCAGGCGAAGCGTATTGCTCGAATCTGTGATCAGTGACATGGTCGGTCCTGCCCTCGTGTACTGTCTTCTTGACGACCGGTACTATCTCAGCCCTCTGGATGAGTTCATCCGTCGCCAGATCCCATACCTCGCCGCTGTACGGTGCGACCGCAGGTTTTCCGGTGGCCGCCGCAACTTCAGCAGCAAACTTTTCTGTCACAGCATCCTCGCCGTGGTTGATGAATACCCTGACCCCAGGATCGGTCTTCTTGACCCACTCGCAAAGATGAGGTTCATCAGCGTGGCTGCTGAACGAATCTATCCTCAGTATCTCTGCCTTGACGGCTATCTCCTCGCCAAAGAGCTTGACCATGTCAGCTCCGTCAAGGAGCTTGCCACCGACAGTGCCCGGGCTCTGGTATCCGATGAAGAGTATGGTGCATTCCGGCCTCCAGAGATTGTGCTTCAGGTGGTGGCGTATCCTGCCGGCCTCACACATGCCGGACGCAGAGATGATGATCTTCGGTTCAGGATCCGAGTTTATCGCCATGGATTCCTCGCTGGATACTGTGACCTCAAGATCCGGGAATGTTACAGGATTGATGCCCTCACGCAGAAGCTGGAGCGCATCATCATCGTAATACTCGTACATCTCCGTACTGTAAATATTTGTAGCTTCAATAGCGAGAGGGCTGTCTACATAAACCGGGAAACCGTCATGGCCTTTTATCAGGCCTTCTTCCTTGATTATCCTGATGTAGTACAGGAACTCCTGCGTCCTGCCGACAGCGAATGCCGGCACGACCAGGTTTCCGCCCCTGTCAAGAGTTGTCTGTATGATGTTGGTGAGCTGCTTCACGTAGTCAGGCTTCTCAGGATGGACCCTGTCGCCGTAGGTGGATTCACATACGACGTAATCTGCCTGAGGAGGATCCTGCGGGGAGCGTATGAGAGGCTTATCCACATTGCCAAGGTCTCCCGAGAACAACAGCGTTCTTTTGATATCCCCTTCCCTGATAGTGAACAGTACGTTGGCCGATCCGAGCAGATGCCCGGCGTCGATATATCTGATGGTCACACCGTCAAACAGCGTAACTTCTGTATCGTATCCCGCGGTCCTGAAGAGAGGCATGGTCTTGAGAACGTCCTCCGTCGTATAGAGAGGAACGTATTCTTCGTCATCGGCCCTCTTGCCCTTGCGGTTGCGCCATGTAGCTTCAAATTCCTGTATGTGCGCCGAATCTCTGAGCATTATGTCGCAGAGCTGGCGTGTGGCCTCCGTTGAATAGACGGGTCCTCTGTATCCGTTTGCGACCAGAAACGGCAGCTTGCCGGTATGGTCGATATGGGCATGGGTCAATACTACCGCGTCGATATACGCCGGAGCGACAGGGATCTCGATATTTTCAAAGATATCCGCTCCCTGCTCCATTCCGCAGTCGACAAGAATGTTTTTACCGCCGACTTCGAGTAAAGTACACGAGCCTGTTACCTCATGAGTGGCTCCTATAAAAGTGATTTGCATAAAAAACCTCCGCTGTCAGCCCGATCGACGAGCATATTTTGAGACATTTGCGCAAATTACATAAATATCCGTGTAAATTATACTACAAATCTGCATGGAATACCTTTTATTCACAGCAAAATCACAATTCAAAAAATTTTTGAGAAATGTTAGCACTCACTATTGACGAGTGCTAACAAAAGTGTTATATTACGGTTGTCAAACGAAAGCGGCACATTTCAGGCCGCACCAAAACAGTTAAAAATGACTTACATATAAAGGAGGCACACTATGTTTTATCCAAAACTTTTCCACGATGATTTCTTTGATGACTTCATGGGATTCGACTTCCCTCGTCTCAGACCGGCTGATGATGTAGAGAGAAAGCTCTACGGCAAACACGTAACGGGACTTATGAAGACCGACATCCGCGACAAGGATGGCAATTATGAGCTTGATATCGATCTTCCTGGCTTCAAGAAGGATGAGATTTCCCTCACTCTTGACAACGGTTACCTGGTAGTCGGCGCATGCAAGTCCGTAAATGAGGAAGAAAAGGATGACAGCGGCAAGCTGCTTCGCAAGGAGCGTTACTCAGGCGCAATGCAGAGAAGCTTCTATGTAGGCGAAGGCATCGATGAGAACGATGTAAAGGCCAAATTCGAAGACGGCGTTCTGAGCCTCACCTTCCCTAAGGAAAAGGAGCCGGAACTCCCTGAGAAGAAGACCATTATGATAGAAGGTTAAGAAATCTTCATAATAATCTCTCCATACTCTCTTAAATACCTTCAACAAAACGTTATATCAGAAAAAAAGAAACAGGCCCGGATCAAATCCGGGCCTGTTTCTTTTGTATCGTTTTCAGATGATCTCTGTCAGTATCTTTATGAAGAATATGACCAGTACGATTATCATAAGCGGTCTTACGGCCTTGGCGCCCTTGTTCTTGAAGAACGTAACACCGATGTAGTTGCCCACTATGCCGAACAGTCCGCCCGCAAGCCCCAGCAGTATTATCACCTTACCGTTCATCAGGTATACCGCCAGAGATGACAGATTCGTGGTCAGATTGATCGATTTGGCTATCCCGTTGGACTCTTTCAGGCTTATGTGCGCAAATCCGGACAGTAGCAGTATCAGGAACGTCCCTGTCCCCGGCCCGTAAAAGCCGTCGTATACTCCTATCAGAAGAGCTACCAGCGAAGCTCTGATCACGGTCTTCCGGTCAGCGAGAGGTTCCTTCGGCTCATCCATGTTTTTGTTTCGCATGACATAGATGGCCGTTGCCGGTATGATGACCAGCATCAGCTTTTTGAACAAATCGGCGTCGACCATCAGGGCCAGCTTTGCTCCCGTGGACGATCCTATTATCGCCATCACGATGCAGAGAGCTGCCTTGCGCCATGGGATATACCCAAGACTCGCCAGTCTGTATGTAGCGACTGTCGTTCCCATGCCTGAACTCAGCTTGTTTGTCGCGATGGCGTTGTGGACCGGCAGGCCCGCTATCATGTAGGCAGGCAGCGAAATAAGACCGCCTCCTCCGGCGACTGCGTCGACAAAGCCTCCGAGAAAAGTCAGAGGACAGACTATAAGAAAAGTTATGATACTGAGATCAAAGTCCATGGAATACCCTTTCTAATACCGTATCACATGCCGGTGATCTGCCTTACCCTGCGTGTGATCACAGTGGCAAGCCCGATCTTTACAGCATCCGGGACCACATACGGGAATACGCACCAGCCAAGAGCAGTCATAAGGCCTACGCTTCCGGAGTCTTTTGCGTATACAACCATGAACCATGCTGTTCCGAAGGCATAGCATGTAATGAGTCCGGCTATCATGGACAGCACAAGAGTCTTTAAGTTCCTGCCATGCAGATGCTCAATGAGCCACATCACCAAAGCGGAAAACAGGAAGCCTATTATATAGCCTCCGGTCGCTCCGAATAAGTGCCCTAAGCCACCCGTGAATCCTGAGAATACAGGTAGCCCGACAGCTCCGAGCAAAAGGTATACCGATACGGCCAGAGTACCTCTTCTGCCACCCAAAAGGCCTACGCAGAGAAACACTCCGAATGTCTGCATGGTGAACGGTACGGTTGCCGGGATAGATATCCATGAGCATATCACCATCATCGCTGTACACACCGCGATCATGGTAATATCCCTGGTATCCATTCTTCTTCCTGCTCCGTGCTCATTCATCCCTGTATCTCTTACCGACATTTTTTTACTTACCTTCTTTCAAAGAGTGATTTCCAAAACCAACGCCCCGCCGATCGATTACACAACGACCAGCGAGGCGTAAACGGCTGATTTGAATTAATAGATCATGAATAGATTATTTTGCGGCTTCCTTTGCCTCTCTTCTTGTCTCGTAGTCGCTGATGATCACGGCAGCAGACAGGTCGCCTACTACGTTGACTCCGGTACGTCCCATATCGAAGATCTTATCAACACCCATAATGAGAGCGATACCTTCAACAGGCAGGCCTACAGACTGGAGTACCATAGCGAGCATGATCATGCCGGCGCCAGGTGTTCCTGCGGTTCCAATCGATGCCAGAGTAGCTGTCAGTATGATGGTGACCATCTGGCCGAGTGTCAGGTTGATGCCGAAGCATGTCGCGATGAAGATCGCGGCTACGCCCTGATAGATCGCGGTTCCGTCCATGTTGATCGTAGCTCCGAGCGGAAGCGTGAAGCTTGCGACGTCCTTGCGGGCGCCCAGATTCTCTGCGCACTCCATCGTGACCGGAAGAGTTCCGATCGAAGATGTGCTGGAGAACGCGAACAGGAATGCCGGAAGAGCTCCCTTGAGGAACGCTATCGGGCTCATGTGACCGAGCGTCTTGACAGCGATCGAATATGTGAACATAACGTGCACGATGTACGCGATGTAAGCTGTCAGCAGTACCATTGCCAGTGATCCGAGGATCTGCGGTCCGTTGGATGCGACCACAGGAACCATCATGCAGAATACGGCGATCGGAGTGATCTTGATGATCCCGCTCATGATCACCATGAATACTTCATAAGCGCTGTCGATCCATGTCTTGAACGGAAGTCCCTTTTCACCCGCGATGATGATGCCGAATCCGACAAAGAGCGCGATCACGATGACCTGAAGCATCGTAGCGTCTACCATCGGCTGGAACAGGTTCGAAGGGAAGATGTTCACGAGGGTATCCATGAATTTTGTCGGCTCTGCAGCCTCATACTCAAGGCCTGATGTCTCAAGTACCGCATATGCTCCCTTGAACAGGTTAGCGAAGATCAGACCGATAATGATGGCGAATGCCGTTGTGCAGAAGTAGTAAAGGATGGTACGAAGGCCGATCGTTCCTACTTTCTTGATGTCGGAGAGTGATACTACACCCTGTATGATCGAAGTGATTACGATCGGTACGACGATGAACTTGAGCAGGTTGAGGAATATCGTACCGAAGGGCTTGATATACTCGTTGGCAAAGTTGACAGCCCCTTCACCTGCCGCAAGCATGATGAGTCCCACTACGATACCAAGGCCAAGGGCGATGAATATCTGAAGCGGCAGCGATTTTTTGATTTTCTCCATAAAACACCTCTTTCTATATATAACAATAACTGTTAACTATGATCAGCAGACCCACTGAAGGCGTCTATTATTTAAGGAGTGCCGCAATGGCCTCGGCGCACTTCACGCACTTCTCCTTCGAGATGGATGCGATGGATACGCGGATGCCCTTTGCGAGAGCCAGGCAGAAGATGTCCTGTTCCTCGAGCTTTTTGCCTACCGCTTCAGGATCATCACATGCGATGGTCACAAAGAATCCGGCAGTGAACGGCACGCACTTTACTCCATTGTCGTTAAGAGTCTTTTCGAAAATGCGTCCGCGCTCGAGCAGCATGTCGCGGTAGCCTCTTCTCTCTTCATCTACCTTTGCCCTGAGCTCAGGATCGCTGTAGATCTTGCCCATGGTCACCATGGCTGAACGGTTGCAGTTCGACCATGTGGAACGGGCGGCGTATTCTGACGCGCGTCTGAATTCCTCGACGATCTCCTCGTTCTTTGACATGCAGACGATCGCTCCGAGTCTCATTCCGTATGCGGTAAGAGTCTTGGATGCGCTGTAGCCGAAGATAGTGAGCACATGGTCTTTGAGTCCATCGAGCTTTGGTATGAATGCGCGCACCTCATCCTCTTCACCTGCGTAGTCGATGTAAGCGATGTCAAGGAAAAGCACCACATTGCATTTTGCCCTGTTGAGGACTGCGATCATCTTGTCCCAGTCATCAAGGCTGAGCGAGTAACCCGTAGGATTGTGCGCAGGCGTGTTGATAAGAAGAACTACCTGATCCTGAACAGCTGCGAGTTCGCCCAGCTGTTTTTCAAGGTCTTCCGCATCAAAGGCGCCGTCTTCGTTGAAGAACCTGAAGGTCTTGAATTTGCGCCCCTGTGAAATGGCAATATTCTTGTAGTTTGCCCAGCACCAGTCATGTGTTAGCACGCTGTCGCCGTAGTTAGAGTAGTTCTGGATAACGCTTGTAAGGCTTCCGGTACCTCCCGGAGTCACGCATAAACGGACATGACCGGATGGGCCGTAGCTGCCGAACAGAGCCTTGACTACAGCTTCCTTGAATGCCGGTGTGCCTGTGATCGGAGCATATTCAGCGTAATCCGCAGGCGTGAGCGAGCGGATCGCTTCTGTGACCGATGACATTACTACAAGATCACCGTTGTCATCAAGCAGCGCTCCTACCGTAGCATTGATAACTGCGTCCTTACCCTTTTCTGCGATAGCCGCTTTGGCGCGTCCGCTCAGAGCGAACACTTTATCTGCGACCGGGATGGTTCTTCCGTTTTCTTTTACAAAAATCATTTTCCACTCTCCTTCGCTGCTATACCGGGTATGCCTTGTTCTTCATGTCCATGGAGCCCGGGTCCACCTTGCTGCGGAGCGCCGCTCTTCTCTTGAAGTAATCGAGCGCTACCTGTCCGAACAGAGCGTATGTCAGAACGTCTTCATCCTGCTCCTTGTAATCGCCTACCTCCGCGGTGAGTTTCTCGAGTTCAGGCTCAAGAAGGTCTGCAGGACGGCATGTGATCCTCTCGCTCTGATCGATCTTCGCGAGTACGTCAGGATTCATAGGCATAGGTGTTTCGCCGTACTTGCCCTTTAGGATCTCCTGAGTCTCCTTGGACAGCACTTTGTATCTCTCACCCATCAGAACGTTGAGAACAGCCTGTGTTCCTACGATCTGCGATGACGGTGTTACGAGAGGCGGCATTCCGAGGTCGTTCCTTACGCGAGGCACTTCCTGAAGCACTTCAAGGTACTTGTCTTCTGCATTCTGATCTTTCAGCTGCGATACCAGGTTCGAAAGCATTCCGCCAGGGACCTGATAGATAAGTGTCTTGATGTCCGTGCCCAGAACCTTGGTGTTCATGAGACCGCTCTTGAGGTCCTTGTCTCTGATGGTCTGGAAGTGAGCGGCGATCTTCTCGAGCTTGCTGATGTCGAGACCTGTGTCAAACTCAGTTCCTTTGAATGTCTCTACCATTACCTCTGTAGACGGCTGGCTCGTACCGCCGGAGAACGGAGATATCGCGGTATCGATGATGTCCACTCCGTTCAGGGCTGCCACGTAATAAGTGATAGGAGCTACGCCGCTGGTGCAGTGAGTGTGCAGCTGGATAGGAATATCCACTGTCTCCTTGAGCATCTTGATCATCTCGCCTGCAGCTGTCGGTACCATGAGGCCCGCCATGTCCTTGATGCAGATCGAGTCTGCGCCGAGTTCCTGTATGCGAAGAGCGCGTCCCTTCCAGTATTCAGGTGTGTACGGCTCGCCGATCGTATAGGACATCGCTACCTGAGCGTGAGCGCCGTATTCCTTGGTTGCCTTGACTGCCGTCTCAACGTTGCGAAGGTCGTTAAGCGCGTCGAATATCCTGATCCTGTCGATACCGTTGTCGATCGACTTCTTGACAAAATAGTCAACTACGTCGTCCGAATAGTGCCTGTATCCGAGAAGGTTCTGGCCTCTGAGCAGCATCTGGAGCTGCGTGTTAGGCATCGCGGCACGAAGCTTTCTGAGTCTTTCCCATGGATCCTCATCGAGGAATCTTATGCATGAGTCGAAAGTAGCTCCGCCCCAGCACTCGATGGCTTCATAGCCAACCTCGTCCATCAGAGCCAGCGCCGGTTCCATGTCTTCGAATGGCATCCTAGTAGCTATCAGTGACTGCTGACCGTCTCTGATAGCAGTCTCCATTATTCTAATTTTCTTTCCCATTTTATTCCTCCATTGATATCAGACACCGAAGATCGCCATGAACGCACCGGCTGCGACGGCTGTACCGATAACTCCGGCTACGTTTGGTCCCATTGCGTGCATGAGCAGGAAGTTCGTAGGATCGGCTTCAGCGCCGACCTTCTGCGAAACTCTCGCCGCCATAGGTACCGCGGATACTCCGGCGGACCCGATGAGCGGATTGATCTTTCCGCCTGTCAGCTTGCACATCAGCTTGCCGAAGAGTACTCCGGCAGCTGTTCCGAAGCTGAACGCTATCAGACCGAGAACAACGATCTTGATGGTAGTCCACTTAAGGAATGCTTCCGCGCTGGTCGTTGCACCGACGGATGTTCCCAGGAAGATGACTACAATGTACATGAGCGCGTTTGAAGCTGTCTCCTGAAGCTGGCGTACGACTCCGCTCTCGCGGAAGAGGTTTCCGAGCATCAGCATTCCGATAAGAGGTGCCGTTGAAGGCAGGATCAGACAAACGACGATCGTTACAACTATCGGGAACAGTATGCGCTCTCTCTTTGAAACTTCCCTGAGCTGCTCCATCTTGATCTTGCGCTCCTCTTCAGTAGTGAGCGCCTTCATGATAGGCGGCTGAATAATAGGGACGAGCGACATGTATGAATACGCCGCTACGGCTATAGGACCCATGAGTTCTCTCTGTCCCAGCTTCATTGCCAGGAAGATTGATGTAGGTCCGTCAGCTCCTCCGATGATGCTGACTGCGGCTGCCTGGGGTTCAGTGAATCCCATTAGCATAGCCAGCAGGAAAGCTCCGAATACTCCGAACTGCGCTGCGGCTCCGAGCAGGAAGCTCTTAGGGTTGGCGATCAGCGGTCCGAAGTCTGTCAATGCTCCGACTCCCAGGAATATAAGAGACGGAAGAATCGTCCACTCATCGAGCATGAAGAAGTAATGCAGCAATCCGCCTTCTTCCATGATAGGCGGGTACAGGTTTACCAGCAGCATGCCGAAAGATATCGGAAGGAGCAGGAGTGGCTCATATTCCTTGACGATGGCCAGATACAGCAGTCCGAGGGCAACTACGCACATTATCGCATTGCCGAGGGTCAGGTTCATGAAGCCGGTCTGGTGAGCCAGGTTGAATAAGGTATCTCCCATTTTCTTACCTCCCGGGTACTATTCTACGTAAGCTACAGTCTGGCCTGATGTGGTGGCATCTCCTTCTGAAACGACGATCTTGCTGACCGTGCCGTCCTTAGGCGAAACGACAGGGATCTCCATCTTCATGGCCTCGAGCACGATGACCGTATCACCGCTCTTGACCTCCTGGCCTTCCTGCGCAACGATCTTGAAGACCTTGCCTGCTGTACCGCAAACGACCGGCTCGCCCTTTCCTTTTCCGCCGCCGGACTTGGCCGGTGCTTTCTTAGGTGCAGGTGCTGCTGCCGCCTTAGCCGGTGCTGCAGGAGCTGCGCTTCCGTCTGCTCTTTCTATTTCAACTTCGAATTCTTCGCCGTTTACTCTTACGATGTATGTCTCCATGTTGCCCTCCGTACATTCCTGACGATGTAGTCTCCTTCTTCTACACCCTCTTCATCCTTTAATTGCTGGTGTATCGCTGCCATGATGGCGGCAACGACTTCAGGCCTGATCCCCTCAGGCTCTTCAGGCTCAGCGGCTGTAACTGCTGCTGCAGCTGCCGCGGCCTGAGCTGCCGGTTTTTTTGGTCCGAACGCTTTGCCCAGCAGCCATATGCATATCGAAATGAATATCAGTACACAGAATACCGTACCCATTCCGATCAGCGTATATAACAGCGCTGTTATGAAAATCTGTCCTAAACTCATAACATCACCTACCTGCTGTTAACGAACGTCTGAAGCGCTCCGATCAGATACTTTCTTGAGTCCTCAGGCGCGATTACCTTGTCTGCGAAACCGTGTCTTGCCAGAGCTACAGCGCTCGACTGAGTGTCGCGGAACTGCTTCTCAAGATCAGATGACCACTTTCCGAAAATGACTTCTGTGGCCTGACGCGGCTCAACGATGCTTACGTTGGCATCTTCCCACATGAATACGTAGTCTGCGCCGATCCCCTTTGAGTTCATCATGCTGTATGCGCTTCCGACGATGGATCCCGTTACAAGGTTGATCTTAGGAACATCCGAAGCTGTCAGCGCTCTTACCATTCTCTCCGCGGCTCCAGGCAGGAACTTTTCAGTTGCCGAGTCTGTGTTGTAGCCGTCTGTATCCGTAATGGTCAGCAGAGGAATGTGGAATCTTGTGCAAAGTTCTATCATCTTTGCGGCCTTGTTGCAGCCCGCAGCGGTAAGACGCTTCTTGCCTTCATATTCATTGCAGGCAACCACTCCTACCGGCATTCCGCCAAGTCTGATGAACGCTGTGACCATGCTCTGGTCAACGTCGCTCCTGCACTCGATGAAGCTTCCGTCATCGGACAGTTCAGCGAGCATGCCTCTGGCATCTCCGAGGCAGTCCTCGATGCCGTCGCAGCTGCGATTAAGATCCGCGTCGCTTACGTCAAGGATATCAGGCGTGAACTTGCTGCTCGATGGCAGGATGTCTACTACGCGGCGGATATTGCTTACGATCTCCGCCCACTCGAATGTGCCGTCGTCAGTAGCTTCTACATAAGGATTGTCGCCTATAGCGTTGGTTACGACAGCCTGCGGGTTGACGAATATGCTGCCCTTGTCCTTCTCGATGTAGACGAAGTCAGCAAGCTGCGCTGCTATCGACATTCCTCCTCCGCACTGGCCTATTACAGCCACGATCTGAGGGATAAGTTTGGAGGCCTCTGTCTGCTTTCTGTAAAGCTTCGCGAACTGATACAGTCCGTCAAGGCCCTCTTCGATACGGAATCCCGCACAGTCAAGAAGTCCGATAACAGGAGCGTTTGCCTTGAGAGCATGTTCGTAAATATCGACTATCTTGCGGCCGTGCTGTTCACCGAATGTGCCGCCCATCACTTCATTGTCCTGGGCGTAGACAAAAACAAGGCTGCCGTTTATCGTACCGTAACCGGTCACTACGCCATCCGACTCCAGAACGGAGTCCGGATGATAGAACTCGGTATACCTGGCCGATACACGCTCGCCCATCTCCATGAAGCTGCCCGGATCCAGAAGTTCAATGACTTTGGAGATCACGGCAGTTCTTTCATCACTTGCAATTACCTTCATAAGTACCCCCTATGAGCTAATGACAATACCGTTAGTTGATTAAGAAAACAAATTTCTACGAATATATTTTACAAAAAAACGCCTGTGTTTCTCAACACAATCGGCGTAGTAAAACAAAGGAAAACAATATTGATAATTACTATTCCTTCAGCCATTTGCGGACGTATGCAAACGCTGCGTCCTCCCCTTTATCCTTGAGTACTTTAAGCATCTTCTCGAGCTCTGCCGCGGTCTCCGGATGTATGACCTCACCTATCCTGGTTCCCGTTCCTTTTTTGTAGTAATCGTAAGCCGACGCGTCAGTATACTTGTCACCCATGTAGATCCTGCACGCGGCTATGCGGTCACAGAACATCTCCGCCACGTAGCGTTTAGGCATTCTGTTTCCGCCAAAACCTACCTTGCCGTTTTCGTCAAGCGTATAGTCGATCCAGTATTCGAAGTGGTGCTTGTTGCGGCCTTTGTGGTGGAGCCATGCCATCGAGACGCCGGTCTCCTCCCTCTCCTTATTGTTAGGGCTGCGGTTCCCCTGATAGTATCTGGCTCCGCGCCAGAACTCCACCGGAGAGTATTTTGTGAGGTCATGCAAAAGCCCCTGCCTGTACAGGCCGAGCCTGAAGCAGTATGTCCTCACAAGTCTCCTGTGCTCAGTGATCGTTTTAAAGTGTTCTACGGGATGCAATTCCATTTTTCCTTTTCCTATTTGCCGAGATACTCTTCAAAAGTTATCCCTTTGTCCATTATTTCTTTGGCAACTTCAGGATCATCGATATAGCGGATGTGCCACGGTTCGTACGCGTATCCGGTGATATCGTCCTTGCCGTCGAGGTAGCGCAGGATGAATCCATGCTCCGCCAGCCTTGCGTGGATAGCTTCCCATATGTCCGGATACTGGACAAGGTCTTCGTTCTCATATATATCCTTGCCGTCGATGGTGAAATACAGATCCAGCGCAAGACCGGTCTGATGTTCGGAGAATCCCGGTACCGCGACGTGCGAGACCGTATATTCTTCACCGTACTTCTCCATGAAGTCATCCCATATCTTCTGCTGTTCCTCTATGCTTCTGCGCGCGGAGTCGAGTTCGAGCTTTACTTCTCCTTTTTCATAACCCTCAAGGTCTTTTTCGACTTCCTCCTTCAGCGCGCAGTACTCCTCATAAGCTTTGCTCTCAACCTGCACTTCATCGCCTACGGAATTTGTGATGGTCGTGATATTCAAAGCTTCCTCCCATCCGTCAGGAAGGATGTTTTCCTTGTTTACCAGCGCCATGTAGTCGATCCCCGATGTTTCTTCAGTCGTTTCCTCAGGCTCCTCCTGCTTTTGCAGCCCGCGAGAAAGACTGTTGTTGTCAGTAAAGCGAACGATAATAACAGAACTAAAGACTTTTTCATTGCAGACCTCCATTGGTTTTTCTGTAGCTGAGCCATGCCAGAAGTATAGCGAGCGCGCCACTTGGGATTATCATCATGCTGGTGGATGAGATGAGTCCCGGAACGAGTGTGAACAAGATGCACATCACCAGCAGCGGCGGCAGAGCTATATCCAGATGTCCGCGGTAATATTTGTAAGCAAGTGCTCCGAACAGAGCCGGCACCACATTGTCAAAGGCAGGCTGCAGCACCGGGGCCTGAAGTATAGGCTGCAGCGGGATCAGTATCATCACGCCGATTGCGAGAATGGTTATCGTCACAAGAGCGCTCACAGCGATTGAAATGGTCGATACGATCTCGTTTTCCGGTGTGCCGGCCTTGACTTCGACAAGGTCCCTCGAGTTGACCGCACACGGCAGCTTCAGGTTTATGATGTTTCCCGTTATGAAGCTCATGTAGCTTCCGCCCGCGCCGAGCATCGGGAAATATATCAGAAATTCGGCGGCGCTGGATATCATCCATACCAGACCGATGGCAAGATATGCCCTTGAAACAGCACCGAAGTCAGGCATGGCGCCGTAACGCCATCCTATCACGAAAGGAGCTCCGAGAAGCAGAACTGTCATCAGCGCGCAGGCAAGCCTTCCGATGCGGTGAGTCGTCTGATTGTACTTTTCAAACTGAAGGTATTTCTGTTCTTCCATATCCTCACCCCTTTCAGACGATCATCTTCAGCACTACCGCAGCTATCATGGCGATAAGCATGCTTCCCGCGACGGAAAAGCTCTCCGCCCAGACATGTTTCTTTTTCTCATACAGCCATACGAATACAGCCATGGCCAGAGCGCCGACCGCTGCCACGGCAAGAGGCATCCAGTCTCCGCTGAAGCTGAAGCGTCCGTTTCCGCTGATCAGTCCTCCGATGTAACTTCCGACATAAGCACTGATCAGACCTACAAACATCGCCGTCATGGCAAGGTCTCCGAAGCCGCCTCCCGCAGGACTCCCCTCTTTTTTGCTGCCTTTCTTTACCTTCAGCAGGCGGTTGGAATACGCCTTGCCGAAGATAAGGCTGAGGATGAGTGACCACATGATGCACATGCTCATGAGCAGGCAGATGGTGGTGAATGCCCCCATCGTCATCTGAGACATGGACAGAGCGCTCAGTCCCGAAGCTTCCGCCGCGGCCTGCGCTACCTGGGTCTCATAGTGGAGCGCTCCGATGACCGACAGGCGGAGCCATGGCCACGGTACACCGAGGCTGCCCGACAGCGCTATGACGCCCAGAAGTATGCCGATGCTTGGCAGCACCGTGAACGCGGCGCTTGACACGACTACCCTGCGCATCTTCTCCTTCTCCATTCCTATGGCGATACCCGCCCTCCACGCGCGCACAAGAAACAGCACGCATATCAGGGCGACAACAAGGATGATACTGCCGCAGAGCATGTACATGAATGATGAATTGAGATTCTGTACTACAGACATGTTCTTTCCCTTCTGCGATTTAATATTCCGGATTCGCCATGTTCCAGTTCTTTTCGTTTGTTTTCTTTGCCCTCTTGACTGCGTCAGGCAGCACCTTCAGAAGATAGTCGACTTCTTCTTCCGTGTTGTAGATGCCAAAGCTTACGCGGATCATTCCCGGCGTGTTGACGTCTGAGCACTCAGCAAAGTTATGGACCTGTTCATCTGTAAGTCCGTACAGTCTCCATACATACGGATTGGCGCAGAACGCTCCGCGTCTTGTCGCGATGCCGTAATGCTGCGACAGTTCTTCCGCTACAAGAGATGAATTCGCGTCACTGAAGTTGAATGTGATGACACCAACACGGTCGCTCAGATCCTCATAGTCTCCGTATACTATGATATTGTCCATCTTCAGCAAACCGTCAACGAGCTTCTGATTAAGGACTTTCTCATGCGCTTCGATATTATCGAATCCGATCTCTTCCAGAATGTCTATCGCCTTGCCCAGGCCTACGACTCCCGGATAATTAGGCGAACCGGCTTCATAGCTCTTAGGCGCTTCGGCATATTCCACCCAGTCATCACCGACTATGTTTATCGTGCCGCCGCCGTAGAACTTAGGCATGTGCTCCATCAGGACATCCGACAGGCCTACCACCGCGCCTCCGCCGTAAGGCGAATACATCTTGTGGGCGGAGAATACGAAGAAATCGATATTCTCATCTTCAGTCTTACCCAGCATAGAGAACTTTCTGTGAGCAACTATCTGAGCTCCGTCTACTATGATCTTTGCTCCGTACTTGTGCGCAAGCTTCGCGACTCTGTGTACGTCGGTCACATAGCCCGTGACGTTTGAAGCCGCTGTAACGGATACGTACTTGACATCGTTGTTCTGCAGCTGCTTCTCTATCTCGTCATACATCACGCGGCCCTGATCATCCACTTCCGCGTATATGACGGTAGCGTTTTCACGCCACGGAAGGTCGTTGGAGTGATGTTCTATGCGTGTCGTAAGTATCACATCGCTCTTGTCTTCCACAAGCGCGGTCGCCAGCTTATTAAGGCCGTCCGTGGTGTTATTGACATAGAAAACAGTGTAGTTTGCCGGGTCCGCTCCGACAAACTCCAGCACCTTGTCCCTAGTGTCGTTGTAGAGTTCCGTAGAATAATTTGACTTTTGGGAATAGCCTCTGCCTATAGATCCGTACTTCTGCAGTTTTTCATTCACCTCGTCCGTGACAGGCTGAAGCGCCGGAGTAGTGGCGGCATTATCAAAGTTCGTTACGGCCTTCTTGCTGCCGTTGTCGAGCTCCATCTCCTCATCGATACCGACAACGTAATTTCTGATGTTGTCCAGCGTATATCCGTCCGCTTCACCCGGATCCGGAGCCGGTGTCTGCCCGCACGCGCTTATGAGGCATAAGCTCATTGTCAGTATTATGAGCATTAGCAAGCTTTTTTTACCTGTTCGTTTCTCCATGTTTCATTACCCTCCTTCGGACGATTGCTATAGCCACTTCTTCCTTTTGAAATACAGAAGGCATGCGACTGCAACCGAAATGCTTACTATGATCACAGCTGAAAGGTCCCAGTAAGGGAGTCATAGTTCACCTCCGCCTTGGTGTTGTGGATGTTCCCGGCTTCCGGTTCCAGCTCTATTCCCATGTCGAAACGTTCCCGTTCCCTGTTCCATTCAGGCGTTGTCAGAACAGCTACATATTTGCATTCATTCTGAGCATGCAGTTCCTCACCTGTACACGGCCGCATGGTATCAGCCAGTAAATAATAACTCATGGTTCTGTCCCTTTTTCCTGACTTCCAATCACATTTTCATGCACAGACTTTATCAGATGCTGTGATGGTCTTTCTGCTGCTTCTTGAATTCATACCCTCCGTAGGTGATCAGTCCTTCATCCAGCAGATCAGTAATGATTTCCTGCGCAAGGACCTGAGCATTATATGAATGCTCGTAACTGTCTGCCCTTTTCTCTAGATATGCCGAGATCGCGTCTCTGTCGGATACTTTGAACCTGTACATGTTAAAGCCCTTATATCCTAACGAGCCCTCACCGTTTGGCGGATAGTCATATTGAAAAGTCAGCAGCTGTCCTAGTTCTTTCAAGATCTTATCTCTTTTGTTTTCCATTTTTCACTGCCTCCCTTTTTACTTCTTATCTCTGTAGCGAAGGATCTCTTCGCCATCCTTGATGACCATTTCCATTTTTTCAACGCAGATATCGTAGATGCTCTTGAGCGGATCGCCGTCGATGAGCAGCATGTCGGCGTTCTTGCCTCTGGTGATCGATCCGGTGATATGATAGCAGCCGAGAGCTCTGGCGCCGTTAGCTGTTCCCGCAATGATAGCATCCATCTCGCTCATGCCGCAGCAGTCAACGAATCTGTGGATCTCTCCGATGGTGGTGATACCGTAAGGAGTTGAATCCAGATTGAAACTGTCTGAGCCGGTGGTGATGATGACCCCCATCTTATATGCCTTGTTTACGTTGTCGTATAATCTCGCAAGTTCTTTATCCACAAGAGTTGCACCTTCATACTTGTCGTGAACACCCGGAATATACTGAGGAGGATATGTTGCGAGCCACGCAGGCAGGAAGTTGATCGTCGGGCAGAAATAGATGCCCTTCTTATACATCTTCTCCATCGAATCATCATCGATCTCAAATCCGTGAATAATGAAATCAACTCCGGCATCTACAGATGGGCCCGTGGTTCCGTACGTGTGTGACCATACAGGGATACCTCTCATGGCGGATTCCTCTACTACCGCTTTGATCTCTTCCAAAGTGTAGTGATGGTCGCGCGAAGTATCCCAGCGGTAGATGCCTCCGCCCGTCGCCCAAATTTTAATGGCGTCAGGACACTCTCTCAGTCTGCGTCTTACAGCCATGCGGAGTTCCCAAGGTCCGTCTACCGCCTCAGCCCATGGATGTCCTTCTCTGACTTCCTCTATGGAGCAGTTGTGCGAATCACCATGCGAAGCTGTAGCGCAGAAACCTCTTCCTGTCGCGATTATTCTCGGGCCCTGCATCTGGTTGGTATTGATCATGTCCCTTATAGGGATACCGAATCTGGATATCTCTCCCACAGTAGTCAGACCATTCTCCAGGCACTCACGGGCCTGCTGTACGGCAACGACCTGCTTCTGAAGAAGCGGCTCGCGTACCCAGTCTGAATCGTTATCGTTAAGATTACCGCTGAAGTGAAGATGTGAATCTATGATACCCGGCATCAAAGTCTTTCCGGTAATATCAACGACATCAAAGCCATCAAGGCTCGGAGCCATATCATAGTTTCTTTCACCGGCATAAAGGATCCCGCCTTTGTCGATCATTACCAGCGAATCCTGTATGGCAGGACTATGTCTTCCTGTGATAAGCTGGCCTCCGACGAATGCGGTTTTTAAATAATGTCTTTCTCTCATACAATCAAGCCCTCCATTGTGCCTGTTTTGTTTTTTTCTTACAGTTGAATTTTCTCATACTCCGAAAGCATTTTCAATTATCAGTATCCCGGTACACTGTTCGGATTCTCCGGTCAATAAAAAACCCGAAGATGATGAAATCTTCGGGTTTTTGGTGGATCATACAAGGCTCTACTTTTCTATGCCGTGATATGGTTCCCAGTTTTCTTCACCCGTCTGCTGGATAGGGTATTCATGCACTCCGGTCTTCTTGTACTTCATGATCTTCTTAATCCTCTTTGCCTGATACTTCAGAGCAAGTCCGATCGTCTCCTCGGCAGTGTACATATCCGCGCCGTGAGGCATGTCTCTGGTGAGATGTATAGCGTCGAATTCGCATCTTGTTGTACAGAGTCCGCACCCGATGCACTGGTTTGTATCGACTGTAGTTGCACCGCACTTGAGGCAGCGGGAAGCTTCCGCTTTGACCTGCTCCTCTGTAAGAGGCAGTCTGAGGTCGTCCATTGTCTTTGCAGGATCGCCTTTCTTGCTGCCCGGTACCTGTCTGCTTGTGTCATCATACCATGCAGGTTTGCTGATATCATCTCTGTCGAGTTCGATGAACTCTCTCAGATCTCTGCCGATCGTAAGCGACTGACCAGGGTGTACATAACGGTTGATGGAGACCGCGCCCTGACGGCCTGCAGCGACCGCGTCGATTATGAATTTCTGTCCGGTATAAACGTCTCCGCCAACGAAGATGTCAGGCTCAGCCGTCTGATACGTAACAGGATCGGCCTTGATTGTCTTGTTCCTGTTGAATTCGACCTTTGTTCCCTTGAGGAGAGCCTCATGGTCAGCCTTCTGACCGATACAGAATACAACAAACTCACACTCTACAGACTCCGTCTGGGAATCGTCGAACTTAGGATCGAATCTTCCTTCGCTGTCCTTGACGCTCAGGCACTTTCTGAAGTTGATGCCGCAAACTTTTCCTTTTTTATCCTTGAGGATCTCGGTCTGGCCCCAGCCTGCGTGGAGTTTGACACCGTCGCTCTCGCAGAGCTCCTGATCCTCGCCGCCCATAGGCATTTCTTCATATGATTCAAGGCAGTAGAGATCAACGGACTTGGAGCCCTGTCTTACGATTGTGCGGGCGATATCCGAAGCGATATTACCTCCGCCGATGACAACGACTCTGCCGTCAAGCTTGTTCGGTCCGTTAAGGTTGATGTCCTTTACATAGTCTATGCCCGCGATCACGCCTTCAGCGTCTTCACCCGGGATGCCGAGTTTGCCCGGCGACTGAAGTCCCGGCGCTACATAAAAGGCTTTATATCCCTGCTTGCGCAGTTCTTCGATAGTTACGTCCTTACCGACTTCTACGCCGCATTTGATCTCAGCGCCCATTTTTGTGATGATGTCGATCTCGTTCTGTACGATATCTTTTTCTACGCGGAAATTAGGGATCCCGTTCATCATCATTCCGCCCGGTTTAGCTTCCTTTTCAAAGACAGTTACCGGATATCCTTCCTTGCGGAGGTAGTAAGCGCAGCTGAGACCTGCCGGGCCCGATCCGATAACAGCGATCGGATACTCGGTCCACTGCTTTCCGTCCATGTTATAGCAATCGTCCGGAACGAATTCATCCGGATGCTCTTTCTCATACTGGCAGACGAATTTCTTGATCTCGTCGATAGCTACAGGCTTGTCGATCGTTCCTCTCGTGCATCTGTCCTCGCAGCGGCGGTTGCATACAGCTCCGCAGACAGCAGGGAACGGGTTGTCCTGACGGATCAGGCGTACGGCATCGGCATATCTTCCTTCGTTTGCCATCTGGATATAGCCCTGTACCGCTATATGAGCAGGACATGCTGTCTTACATGGCGCTGTTCCTGAGTCGTAGCAGTTGATCTTATTGTCTTCTCTGTAAGTCTTGCTCCATTTGTCTTCGCCCCAAGGAGTATCGTCAGGCAAAAGATGCATAGGATACAGAGTCTTGCTTCCGTCTTTGCGGCAGAGCTTCTGGCCGAGTTTTGCCGCTCCTGCAGGGCAGACCTCAACGCACTTGCCGCATGCTACGCACTTTTCATGATCGACATGAGCGCGCCACGCGGAAGCGGACATGTTTGGAGTATTAAACAGCTGTGATGTTCTCAGTCCGTAGCAGCTTCCAGGCGAGCAGTTGCAGATACCTACGATCCTGTTCGGTCCGTCAACGTTTACGATCTGGTGAACATAGCCCTTCTTTTCAGCTCTCATTATGATCTCAAGGGCTTCTTCTCTTGTTATATAGTGGGCGTCCTTGCCTGTTTCCACGAGGAATTCCGCAATATCGTCGATACCGATGCACATATAGCCTTCGATATCGCCTACACCCTCTCCTCTGAAGCGCTGCGCTTTACGGCAGGCGCATACCATGGTGCAGAATTTGTCGTACTTCTGGAGCCAGTGCGAAAGGTACTCGACGCTCACGGTCTGAGGCGTTGCTTCGATGGCGCTTTCAACAGGAATGGTATGCATTCCGATGCCCGCGCCCCCCGGAGGGATCATCTTCGCAGTCATCTCAAGCGGTTCCTGCGGAGCAAGGTTAAACATCGTAGCGACTTCAGGATGGTCGTCGCAGAGAGTCGCATGCTCCACCATGTATTCTCCGGAACCGATTACCCACTTAGGGATCCAGTACTGGATGTGTTTATCCTCGTTGTCTCTGTTCTGCTCGAGGATCCCGATCCAGATCAGATGATCGATGATCTTCTGAGCCTCTTCCCTGGTCATATTGTTCATCTTAGCGAGCTGGCGCGTCGTATAGCCAACGCGGCGCTTCTTGAAGCTGAGCATGAACCTGACTTCCTCTTTGGTAAGCAGTCTGTCGAGGATCCAGAAGTCGAAATGGTTCTCTTTCAGGCCTCCCGGGATCTTGCGGTCCAGGCTGTCGGTGATCATTTTGGACAGTTTCTCGATAAGCTTTTTCTTTTCAGGATCGTCGCAATGGTGGTCACCCTTATCAGGGTAATCCCAGTCATTGACGAAAATGTTTTGATTAACTTCTTTTACCATAATCTCCCTACAAATCGATTCTGTGAATCAAAAAAACAGCAGATATAACTAACGTGTTTATTATATTACAAAGATAGCGATAAAGACCATAAAAGTTGACTGTAAAAGCAGCGCCAAAATACTAAAAAGCCCGAAGAAGTTTCCATCTTCGGGCTTTTTCTCACTCACCTGCAACGATCTTGCGAATGCTCTTCCAATCGGCGCATCTTTGATAGTTTCCATTCGGGAAAACGCATTCTCTGTTCCATGGTCTGTCAAACACCAGAACCTTGAGTTCCGGCAGATGTTCAAAGAATCTGAACGCCTTTGGAGAATCCTCAACTGCGTAATCAAACTTCATCCTGTAATAATCTTTTAGTTCAAGAGTGCTGTTACTGTTTTTGATAAAGTGATCCCTTCCATATTTATTGAGACAGTACAGTCTGACGTTCTTAAGTCCATGCTCATCCAGCCAAATACGGGATAGATCATAAGCGCTTGATGGGCGGCCGGTAATGACGGATACCTCGTGCCCGCAGGCGATCCATTCGTTTATGGTCTCCGCAGCTCCCGGCGTCGCATCATACGACAACAGTATCTCCGGCTCGTGCGCCCGAAGCATAAGCCGCTCGTATTGTTCCGCATCCAGGCCAAAAGACCTGTCCAGTTCAAAATAATGCATCTGATCATAAGAAACATGCTTATTGAACATTTCAAGCACAAGCTTTGTGAAGGCCCTTCCTGTCTCGCACAGGCAATCGTCAAAATCAACATAGATACGCATTATTTCATGATCTCTCTTTCTCCAATACCATATCCGTCAGGATATCCCTTTTAGCCTTTTAAGAGCCCCCTCGTTGTTTCCTGTTATCATTTTAAGCTTATCACAAGTGCTCATTTCGTCACAGTCTCCGCATGTTTCTATATCCTTGCTAAGCGCACACTGCCTTATCGGGCAAAGTGCGTCGCAGAAAGGAGTCTTCACTCCATCAATGCGGCATCCGGCGCAATTGATCATCTCCGGTGTGATCTCTACTCCGTTCAGCTCTGACCATTCCCTCGCGACCTTGATGCGCAGATCATTATCATTGTTTACAGTTGCAATATGGGCTTCGCATGTCTCGCAGTCCAGTCCACAGTATGCTATATAATCCTTCATTCCGGTATTCCTCCTATATATCATCGTGTGAATCTAATACCGTTTATGATATCTGCCATCTTACGCCGGAGTCCCCACTTCTATCAGATTGCCGTCCGGGTCATAGAAGCGTATGACCTTCTGTCCCCAGCTGTGCGTCATGAGTCTGTTGACATATTTCACTTCCGGGTAATAGCTTTCAAGCTTTTCTATAAAACCTTCAATGTCGGCTTCTTCAAAATAAAGCTCGCAGGAGTTGTTTTCCGGAATGATTTCTTTTTTCAGGAACTCTTTCCAGTATTTCTCTTCCTGCAGAACCAGTCCATCTGTAAGAATCATGTTGCCGTCATTATCAAGGATCATTTCGAGGCCGAACAGATCATGATAGAACTGTTTGGATCTTTCGATATCTTTAACAACTATCAGGAAGTTTTTGAGTCTCATATTTCTTCCTTTCTTCAATCATTACTCTCACAAACTGCGATCTGTCTATTTCTTCTTCTTTGAAGCAGGCAATTCCTTATACATCGCTTCCAGCAACTCTCGCAGGAATTCCCTGTTCTCAACATCATCAACAAGCAACATTTCCTTCGCGCCTTTATATGGCAGCTCCATATCTGCATTAGGCATCATTGCCAAAGCAGACTTTGTAGGCTTAACAAGAAAACGGTCATCATAAATGCCGCCGACCACTTTACCGCGATAGTATATGATATATTCTCCCATCATTTCACGATAGGAAACATCTTCCAATCGGGAAAGCTGCTCAAGAATGTATTCTAAATAGTCTTTACTTGATGCCATACCTGTCCTCTCCTATAGTTCATACACACTATTCTTTTCCTTTCAAGCTTTTTTCTCTATTTTAACACAACTGTACCATCAGGATAATTCCAAAAACGCAAAAACCGTTGGAAAACCAACGGTTTAAGTGGTGGAGCGTACGAGGCTCGAATTTAGACGCTATTCCTGAACACGTTGAAATGAAAGGAGGACAGCACGCCATCTTTTTCCATCCAACCACTCATCCAATCACTCGCTCGTACTGGTTGTGTTATGTTATACTGTACGGCTTTTTCTGCTCGTAGTATAGCTTAAATTCCGATTATTCTTCGTCTTTTCTGTATTCCAGAATATCTCCAGGCTGGCAATCCAGCGCTTTGCAAATGCCATCCAGTGTGGAGAACCTCACCCCGTTTACCTTACCGGTCTTTATTTTTGAGAGATTGACATTGGAGATGCCGACTTTTTCTGCAAGCTCGTTCAGGGACATCTTGCGGTCAGCCATCATTCTGTCGAGTCTGAGTATTATCGCCATAGTGCCCTCCTTTATAGTATCTCGTCGGATTCGGTCTGGAGCTCGCAGCCGTAGTCAAAGAGAAGAGCCACAGCCCAGATCATCAATCCACTCATAACAGCAGGGACTATACTTGTTTCAAGCAGCATGAACACTGCGACGAATACTGCTATGATCTTGATGAGTTTTACATTCTCAGGAATGAAAGGTGAATAGTCTTCGTTGATGTTTCTGAAGAGCGTACCGATCTTTCTGAAAAGATAAGCGCTGGCGAGTGTGAGCACGATCAGGAACACGAGAAAGACTGTCATAGCGCTCCTGAATTCCATGTTCTCTGAAAGCATCTGGAAGAACTGATCGTCTTCCTGTCCGCTTATGAAGTATTTCAGCTTGTCCTGGTTTATGAAGAGCACCGGAATGGCAGCTGCGCAGATCGCGGCTCCTACATAGTTTACGACCTCAATGATCTTTGCGATCACTGCGAAGACTTTGCTTGTTTTCTGAAGATTTGCTAACTTGGTATCTTTATTCATGATAATGTCCTTTCTGTGTTTGTTGTTTTGATCTGTGAAATATGTTATTTAGGATCCTTACAATGCCCATTATACATATGAATTAATGTATGTCAACAGTTTTTTAATGTTTTACGATATTTTTTTTATAAATCAATTAAAACAAAGTTTGCCTTATGAGGTCACAAGAAAAGCTCGCCGACGAGATCCTGCGTCTCTATGACGGCTAGCTTATGGAGCAATATGACAAGCGCAGAGATTATGTCCAGAAATTTACTTCGTTGGCGATCGCATTCCTGCTATACGTCCCTCTCAGACGAGGCGAACTCGTTGCTCTCAAATTTGATGATATTGACGGGCATCGCCTTTATCTGACCGATTCATACAGTCACGGCACTAAAAGCCTTACAGGCCGGCTCAAGGATATCGAGGGCTGGAGGACCATGGATGTTGTCCCTCCTGCCCTGGAGATAATCGAAAAGATCCGGCAGGAAAGGATAAGACTGGGAATGCCGACGGACGGATGCATCTTCACTGTAAATGAGAAGTATGCAAGTCTCTATTCTGCTCTAGGCAAGTCTATCAACAAAGGGAGGTGCATACATCTATGAAGCAGAAGAACGGCAGACAGAATTACGACTGGGACAAGATCAAGCTGGATTACATGCATGATCAAAAGATGAGTCTCAAGAAGATCTCAGAAAAATATAATATTCGTATCCATACAGTTGAGAAGCGATCAAGAGCTGACAGCTGGTTCGAAGATAAAAAGCAGTATCAAAAGTCTCTCGCAGCAGACGTAACAGCAAGAGTCTACACTACACAGGTAGACCTTCTTGAGCAGGAGCTACGTGCTGTTGATATGCTCTCTGACATCATTAGCAGAGTCATGCAAGATCCACAGCAGTTTAATAGGCACATTGTATCTAATGCTTCTGGTGAGACCGAAGAACGTATCTTATCTAAGACTGACACAAGGGCTATGCTCGATCTGATGAAGACCGTCAAGCTTCTTGTTGAAGTCAAGGAGTCCATTCTTGGTATAACAGGCATCGAACATATGGAACGCATGGATATTGCCAGAGCAAGATTGTGCTTGGACAGAGACAGACTCGAGCTGGACAAGCAAAAGTCGGAACTACTAAAGACTGATAACGACATCGTGATCCGCATCGAAGGATTTGAAGAAGAATGGGCAAAATAAAAGAGGGTTGGTATACGTGGAGCGAACAAATCGCATACCCATATGTTGACCTTCCCTCTTTTTGTGAAGTTTTCAGACACCAACTGCGAGAGTCCTTGGTGTTACGTCCGAGTTTGAGTCTCCGTCTATCGACTTTCTTACGATACCAGCTTTCCATCAGCATCAAAGGTATACTCTGCTCCATCGATCATGATCGTCTTGTTGTCTACTCGGTAACCCTTGATGATGTAGCTGCTTCCGGCTGCTCCTTCTTCTCCGATCCACATGTCTTGCTCGACCATGTAACCGTTATCTCCGATCCAGCACCAGCCTTTGGAATCTTTTGCCCATCCGTTTGTGAGCATCTTGCCATCTGCCTGTAGCCAGCACCAGCCCTTAGAGTCTTTCATCCATTTGCTCTGGACTCTGTAACCCTTCTGGATGTAATACCAGTCATTTCCGACCTTGAGCCACTGGGTCTTCTCTACCATGTATCCAGCCGATCCTATCCAGCACCAGCCCTTGCTGTCTTTTACCCAGTCATTGGTTACCATGCGGCCTTCAGGTCCTAAGTAGCACCAGCCCTTGCTGTCCTTTCTCCAGCTGTTCTGGACTCTATATCCTTTTTCGATGTAGTACCAGCCTCCATCGTACTGGATCCACTTAGTCTTCTCGACCATGTACCCATTTGATCCTATCCAGCACCAGCCCTTGCTGTCTGGTGCCCAATCGTTTGTTACCATGCGGCCATCTGATCCGAGATAGCACCAGCCCTTGCTGTCTTTCTTCCATGTGGATGTTGCCATTGTACCGTCATTCTCGAAGAAGTACCAGTAGCCATCGATCTTCTTCCAGCCGGTCTTATCTCCACAATAAGTGCAGACTCCACCCTCATAATTGTGTCCTGTTGCAGGTATAACATGCTCAGATCCTTCCTGAATCTCTCCGCATCTGGAGCAGCAGGTTGACTCCTGGCCATCCTCTGTGCATGTTGCTGCCTTGTCTACAGTTGGTTCGCTATTCCATGAGTGGCCAAGTTCTGGGATTTCTTCTAATACCTCGTCACCACAAACTGAACAAATCTTCTCTTTTGAGCCTTTTTCAGTACAAGTTGGTCCTTTTATTGTCTGCCAATCTCCATATGAATGCCCATTTAGACACCTAGTAGTATACCATCCAGGATTCTCACCTGTGTATTCATACAATTTATTGATTAATGGTCCATATACTTCTGTCCCATCTAACAATTTGTACCTTGTCCAATTATTTTTACTCGCACTAATACCACTAGTAAAAACAGTATCCTTGTCAAGTGCAATGTCAGTCAAACGATCGCAAACATAGAATAGGCAATTCATGGAGGTAACACCTCTTGTATCCCATCCTGTCAGGTCTATGCTTGTCAGACTACTGCAACCTTGGAACATAGCATCCATTTTAGTAACTTTGCTCGTATCCCACCCCGACAGATCTATGCTTGTCAGACTACTGCAACCATAGAACATATACGACATGGAGGTAACATCACTTGTATCAAATCCCGTCAGGTCTATGCTTGTCAAATTACTGCAATCTTGGAACAGTCTACCCATAGTAGTAACACCACTCGTATCAAATCCCGATAGGTCTAAGCTTGTCAGACTACTGCAACCATAGAACAAGGCCTCCATGTATATGCCAGTAACACCACTCGTATCAAATCCCGATAGGTCTAAGCTTGTCAGACTACTGCAACCATCAAACATCGAAGCCATGTAAGTAAGTTTTCTCGTATCCAGCCCCGACAAGTCTAAACTTTTCAGACTACTGCAATGATAGAACATCGAAGTCATGTTAGTCACTTCTCTCGTTTCCAATCCCGACAGGTTTATACTTTTCAGACTACTGCAACTAGCGAACATATACCACATGGATGTAACTTCTCTCATATCCAATCCCGACAGGTTTACACTTGTCAAACTACTGCAATAATCGAACATAGCATCCATATTAGTAACTTTACTCGTATCCAACACCGACATGTCTATACTTTTCAGACTACTACACCTCCAGAACATATTCTCCATGGATGTAGCATCACTAGTATCCAATCCTGACAGGTCTATACTTGTCAGACCACCGTAGCAAAAAAACATCTTCCTCAATTCCCCAGAGGATGCTTTAACATTTCCAAGAAATGACACTTTTTTTATGCTACCTGCGTATTCAGACCACGCATACTTACCATTTGCATCTTTGTATTGATATAAATAAGTGTCAGTTCCTGTTTCTCCAATAATCAATTCCCGGTCACTTGTTATTCTCCAATTAATACCCGTAGCATAATCACGATCATCAGCATGTGTGATTTTTGTGTTAAGCGAGAATATGATGATAAGAGTCAATACTGCAAGCATGATACTTGCAAGATGTTTTTTCCTTATTGTTTTCATGAAACAACTCCTTTATTATTATTGAAGCTTCTATCCGATCCATACTGGATTTATATAGTCATAATATCCATTTAATTATTCTTACGGACTTCTTCTCCTTTGATAATTGCATCATTTATGATACCAGCTTTCCATCAGCATCAAAGATGTACTTTACTCCATCGATCATGATCGTCTTGTTGTCTACCCTGTAACCCTTGATGATGTAGTATGTGTTTCCATTATAGTTAACCCAATCGGTGATCTCAGGCATGTATCCGTTATCTGCGATCCAGCACCAGCCTTTGGAATCTTTTGCCCATCCATTTGTGAGCATCCTTCCGTCTGACTGCAGCCAGCACCAACCCTTTGAATCCTTCATCCACTTGCTCTGGATTCTGTAGCCCTTCTGGATGTAATACCAGTCATCTCCTACTTTTAGCCACTGAGTCTTTTCGACCATGTATCCTGCTGATCCTATCCAGCACCAGCCCTTGCTGTCTTTTACCCAGTCGTTGGTTACCATGCGGCCTTCAGGTCCGAGATAGCACCAACCTTTGGAATCCTTTCTCCAGCTGTTCTGGACTCTGTAGCCTTTTTCGATGTAGTACCAGCCTCCATCGTACTGGATCCACTTAGTCTTCTCGACCATGTAGCCGTTCTCGCCGATCCAACACCAGCCCTTACTGTCAGGTGCCCAATCATTGGTGACCATTCGGCCATCTGATCCGAGATAGCACCAGCCCTTGGAGTCTTTCTTCCAGGTAGATGTTGCCATTGTGCCGTCGTTCTCGAAGAAGTACCAGTAGCCATCGATCTTCTTCCAGCCGGTCTTATCTCCACAATAAGTGCAGACTCCACCCTCATAATTGTGTCCTGTTGCAGGAATGACATGCTCAGATCCTTCCTGAATCTCACCACACCTTGCACAATGGATAGATTCAACACCTTCCTCTTTGCATGTCGCGGCTTTATCTACAGCTAGCTCAGTATTCCAGTTGTGCCCAAGTGCCGGTAGGATCTCCGATGTTGAAAATACTTCTCCACATGTTGAACAATAACTGCCCCCGGTATTTCCAGGATGTGTGCAATCCGGCTCAATCGATTCATTGACTGCTATACAATGGCCGCTTGTCAGATCATACTTATACTTTTTCTGCTTAACGAAATATAGAGCGTAGCTATTATCAGGAACAACAAATATCACGTTTTCACAATTACTAAATGCATCGCCTCCGATATGAGTCACACTGCTCGGAATCGCAATTCTGGCCAGGCTGCTGCAATTGGAAAAAGCATTCACTCCTATACTTGTCACGCTATCCGGGATCGTGATGCCGACAAGACCGGTGCAACCGTAAAATGCATCGTTTCCAATGCCTGAAACACTATCCGGGATCGTGATACCGGTAAGGCCGCTGCAGCCGTAAAACGCATAGTCGTTAATGAACTTAACACCATCCGGGATCGTGATACTGGTCAGTCCGCTGCAACCGCAAAACGCTGAGTGTACAATGTTGCTATCAGCACTTGTGATAACAACACTCCTGAGGCCGGAAGGAATATAATATGTTTCTCCAAATTGAACTGTTTCTACTCCGCCTGTATACGGACTTGTTCCAAAAAGATAGCCTAGCTTGCCCACAGATGGTAATGTAATACTCGTCAACCCGCTGCAACCTTCGAAAACCCATTCTTCAAGATGATCCGAAACACTATCAGGAATTACGATACTCGTTAGTCCTGAACAGCCTCTAAAAGCTCTGTCTTTGATAAGTGTCACACTGTCTGGGATCATGATACTCATCAGCCCTGAACAGCCCGAAAAAGTCAGATCTTGGATGCATGTCACGCTGTCTGGGATCGTGATACCTGTTAATCCGCTGCAGTTGTAAAAAGCCTCCTTTCCTATACTTGTCACGCTGTCCGGGATCGTGATGCTGGTCAGACCGCTACAGCCAGAGAATGCATTATCTCCGATGCTCGTCACGCTGTCAGGTATCGTGATGCTGGTCAGACCGCTGCAGCCATCAAACGCGCCAGTTCCGATGCTTGTTACACTGCTCGGAACCGTGACGCTGGTCAGGCCACTGCAACCGGAAAATGCACCATTTCCGATGCTATCAACTTCTGTGATCGTAACGCTCGTCAGACTAGCTGGAATATAGTAAGTTGCACCACCTATATTAAATGTCGATTGTATCGTTTTTACTCCACCAGAGTAAGATGAAGAGCCGAATATATAGCCAAATAATGCCTTTAAGTTAGTTGCTGTAATCGATTCGCCCACGAATGGCAACGTAATGCTCGTTAGACCGCTACAACCAGAAAATGCGCCATTTCCGATACTCATTACGCTGTTTGGTATAGTAATGCTCGTTAGACTACTGCACCGATAAAAAGCACTGTCTCCTATGCTCGTCACGTTGTCAAGGATAGTTATGTTCGTCAATTCTGTACAGTTATAAAACGCTTCCTTTCCGATACTCCCCCCGGTTATCGTAACGTTCCTGAGACTTGACGGAACTTCATATCCACTGTAGTGGTGTGGATAATTTGATGGTTCAAATACATAGCCGAACAGCGCCTTTAAATTAGTTGCTGTAATCGATTCGCCCACGAATGGCAACGTAATACTCGTCAGACTGCTGCAACCACAAAAAGCTCCGGCTCCGATACTGGCTACGTTATCAGGGATAGTTATATCTATCAATCTTGTACAGTTAGAGAATGCTTCGTCTCCGATGCTGACAACACTATCTGGGATGTTAACACCTTTCAGCTGTTTACAATAGTTAAATGCATTGTCTCCGATGCTTGTAACGCCTTCATCTACAACAACTTTTACAATCGATGATCTGTAAGAATACCAGGGACTTGCTGATGCGGTTTCATAATCGTCCATGTATCCATTACCAGATATTGTTAATACTCCATTGTTATCAAGAACCCATGTTAGTTCATCTCCACAAGTTCCTGATGCTACTTCATCAGCAGCATATGCCTCATATGATGCTATAGTAATAGCAAATATGCAGATTCCTAATACTGCTGTTATTGTTAAAACTCTTTTGATCAATATATTCATAGTATTACCTTCGTTGATTCTTTCATTAGCCATTTGTATTTCCTTCCTGCTTGCATATACATAGCTAACTGATTTAATTATATCCCACATATATTAGCCTTGCCACAAAATAAAAATCTATCTGAGTGCTGTATTACAGGGATAGTATTCTGTACCGCACCCTGTACCGCACTTGTACCGCACTAAAAGTGCCAAAAGGTGCCATTTTTGACCAACAAGCCATCAGTTCTACAGACAATAAAAACGCCAGAGTCATTGAAAACTCTGGCATTTTGAATGGTGGAGCGTACGAGGCTCGAACTCGTGACCTCCTGACTGCCAGTCAGACGCGCTCCCAGCTGCGCTAACGCCCCTTATTATTATGGCAGCCTTCCGGCTGCCTTTTGTGGTGCGGATGAAAGGATTCGAACCTTCACGATGTTACTCACACGGACCTGAACCGTGCGCGTCTGCCAATTCCGCCACATCCGCATATATATGGCGTACCCTGTGGCACGCCACCGATTATACACTATAAGTTAAAGCTTGTCGAGAACGAATTTTGATTATTCCTGATCAGCCATGATGGCATCGAACTCTGCCGCTGCAGCGTCGAATTCTTCCTCATCCTCGATCTCGATGATCTCGAACTCATCGTCGCTGATCTGCTTATATCCGTAGATATAAACATCGTCCGTTCCGTCTTCAGGTTCGAGAGCGATATACTCCTTGTCGCCGAGCTCGAATGTGCCCATTACATAGCAGTCAACTGCAGTGTCGTCATCAAATTCCAGAGTGATGATATCTTCTTCCTCTTCTTCGACGTTTACGTTCTTGATATCTTCTGCCATAGCGCGTTTCTCCTTTCCTGAAATGCTTTATCAATATAACACGGAGAGGTGTAATTATCAAGTGTCGCTTTCGGAGAAAAACTCCAGGACGCTCTCAGCGGCCCTGCTTGTCATGCCGTCGACCTCCATGAGTTCTTCATAGCTGGCGTTCTTTATAGCCTTGATGCTGCCGAACTTCGCCAGCAGTTCAGTCCTGCGCTTCGGTCCAATGCCCGGTATATCTTCGAGAGCAGACTTTATCATCTTCTTGCCCTTGACTCCCGACATGTAAGTGATGGCGAAGCGGTGGACCTCCTCCTGTATGTTGCTGCAGTAGCTGAACAGCAGGCGGTCGTCCCGGAGGTCTATCTCGCGGCCGTCGTCAAAGACGATGGCTCTCGTGCGGTGGGCATCGTCTTTAGCGAGCCCGACCACCGGGATCGCGATGCGGAACGCATCGACGACGGCCTTCACGGCATGAACCTGCCCCAGGCCTCCATCTATGAACATGATGTCCGGATATGTGCTGAAGCCCTCATCGCCCTTTCTGGCGCGCTTGAGCCTCCTGTAAATTACTTCTCTTAAGCTGCCGTAGTCATCGCCCTCGGCAGTCCTGACCTTGAACTTTCTGTAATCGTTCCTGACAGGCTTTCTGCCCTCGTAGACGACCATTCCTCCGACGGTATCCAGGCCGTTGAAGTTGGATATGTCGTAGGCTTCCACCCTGTACTCCCTGTCATCGTCCTCAGGGATCAGCAGCGGAGCGCTTCCGCTTATGGATGAGGCGTATTCTATCAGCCCTGCGATCGCCGCCTTCAGCGCTTCCCTTCTCTCGGCCTCGCGTTCGGCCTTCTCGTCGAGTGTCCCAGCGAGTTTCACCGAGTCCTCCAGTGCCATCTTCAGGACCGCTTTTTTCTCTCCTCTTTCAGGCACTATGATGCGTGTCCTGTGCATCACGTCCGTCTTTCCTTCCGCGTTCGACGCGTTGATGCTGTCAAGAAAGTCTTCAAGGAGCTCTTCATCCTCTATGTGCATCGGAAGTATTATCTCGCGAGGCAGTATGGAAAGCTCCGGATAGTACTGCTTTATGAACGATGAGAGCATGTCTTTTGCCGAACTGCCTTCGCTGTCGCTCCTTATATACGTGATCTCTCGGCCGCTCATCTTACCGCCTTCCACCTTGTAGCGCGCGACCACGCCGGTCTTCTGCGCTATTACAGGCACCAGAACATCCGCGTCCCTGTCCTTTATCATAGTAGCGCGCTGGGTCTCGCCAAGAGTCCTCAGCGACCTCATGTAATCCCTGTATCTGGCAGCGTCTTCATATCTCATCTCTTCGGACGCTTTCTCCATGTCGGCTTTGAGTCTCGCCATTACGGCCGAGTCCCTGCCGCTCAGGATATCTATGACCTCACTTATCTTTTCGTTATATTCGGCTTTATCCGCCTCTCCGGTACACACGCCCGGGCACTTCCCGATAAAGTAGTTAAGACAAGGTCTCACACCTTTTTTGAACTCCTGCTGGCGGCATTTCTTGAACATGTACATCTCGTCTATCATGCCCAGGATCCGCTTTACCGCGCCCGCGTCGGAGTACGGTCCGAAGTAGCGGTTCCCGTCCCTCTCCAGTCTCCTGGTGCTTATGACGCGCGGGAACTCCTCGTTCGTCGTGATCTCGATGTAAGGATATGACTTGTCATCCTTCAGCAGGATGTTGTATCGCGGCATGTACTTCTTTATAAGATTGCATTCCAAAAGGAGAGCCTCCATCTCCGTCGCGCAGCTGATGTATTCGAATTCAGCTATGTTGGAGACCATCGCTCTCACTTTGGGATCTGTCTGGGAAGTTCTGAAGTAGCTGCTTACGCGGTTTCTGAGATTCACCGCCTTGCCTACGTAAATCACTTCTCCCAGGCTGTCCTTATGCATATATACGCCGGGTGTCTTCGGCAGTTTTTTGAGTTCTTCACTTATGTCGAACATCACTGTTTATCCCGTCTGCGCCGGCGCTTGCCTTTTTCCTCTTTCAGCGCTTCATTGACCGCTTCTCTCCGGAGATCTGTCGTGCGAGGAGCTATAGGATCGTATCCGGTCGAATTCCAGTCCCTCCGTATCCTGTCAGCGTCCATTTCCATCTGCATGCGTGCAAGTTCTCTGATCCTGGCCCTTCTCAGGGCTTCACGCCTTCTGGCGCGGCGGCGCTTCACATGCCCCACTCTCAGCAGGAATATCAGAAGCAGGCCGGAAATCACGCCAAGCACTATGGTCGCCTTATTGGAAATATAGTACTGTGACAGATACCAGCCTACCGGTACATTATGTTTTATGATCAGGTCGACTGTGCCCTTGAGCTCATCGGCCACGTATATCCTGAATTCACCTACCTTGTCGCCCTTTTTCAAAGGAGCTTCAAGGTCGCTGTACATGAATGTCTGTGTCTGTATGAGCGCGTCGCTGCCTTCCGGCGGCACGTACGCGAAACCCTTTGTCTCCGTGTATGCCGCGACTCTTGTCGACGCTCCGTTCTTTACTCTGGCATAACCGCAGAGCTTGTTCTTCTTCACTATGGTGTTCTTGGTCACCTTGGTGTCGCCGTATTCGAGCAGCGACTTGGCTTCCACCCCAGCAGTGGCAGGATCCGAGTCCATGAGGACAACGATGAGCTGCATGTCGTCCTTTGTCGCGGCCGCAGCAAACTGAGCGCCCGGCGCAGGTTCTCCCACGACACCCAGGATACCGCCCTTGTTGAACTCATAGGCTGTGCTCTCATCGCCCGTCAGCAGCGGATTCGTAGCCGCAAATACTATCTCTCTCTGTTTCTGTTTCTTGACGCCTGCCTTTACAGTCGCATTCTCGAGGCTCAGCGCGTCCTTTATCTCCTGATACCTCATGGCTGCCTGTGTGATCACAGCCAGATCCGCGGCAGTCGAATACTGATTGATATTGTAACCACCGCTGGCGGTCACGAACTGGGTGTCCATCAATCCAAGTTCCATGCACTTGGAGTTCATTTCCTTTACGAAGATCTTCCTTGAGGATGCTCCGTACTTTGCCAGCAGTTCAGCAGCCTGTACGTCTCCTCCTACCAGCATGGCGTTGAGGAGATCACCTACGGTTATGGATTCGCCCAGAAGGAAGGTGTCTCCAAACCCGGCTATGGTTTCACCGACTTCAACAGTATTGTTCAGTTCACTGTCATCGTATATGTTGTCGAGCAGGACCATTGCCGTCATCAGCATGGTGATCTTTCCCGGCTGCATCTTGCGGTCGGAATGCTTCTCCACGACTTTCTCGCTGGTAGAACCCGACATCACCATGTATGAGCTGGCAGTCACCGAATACGCCTTTTCCGACTTTACGCTGTGATCGCTCACGGCAAATACGTCAATGGCTGCAATATAACTGATGGTGGTCACCAGTATCAGGATCACCGATATGATAGCCACCATCAGTCTTCTTGTTCTCAGTGTGTCTTTCTTGATAATACTCAAACTATTACTTGTGTGCAGCCTCAAATTCCTTCATGTATTCGATGAGCGCGTCTACGCCTTCCTCAGGGAAAGCGTTGTATACGGAAGCTCTCATTCCGCCTGCGATCCTGTGTCCCTTGAGGTTGATCATGTTTCTCTCCTTCGCTCCGGCGATGAACTCCTTGTCGAGTTCAGGATCGCCTGTAACGAACGGGATGTTCATGAGAGATCTGTCTTCCTTGGCAACAGTGCCTCTGAAGAGCTTCGAGGAATCGAGATAATCGTAGATCTTCTGAGCCTTGCGGACGTCCTTCTCATGCATTGCAGGGATTCCGCCGTTGGCGAGCAGATACTTGAACACTTCGCCGGCTACGTAGATGGTGTAGCAAGGAGGTGTGTTGTACATCGATCCCTTCTCTGCGTGTGTCTTGTAGTCGAGATAGATCGGAGTGTTGGCAGGAGCCTTGCCTACGAGGTCCTTTCTGATAATGACGATAGTCATTCCGGCAGGAGCAACGTTCTTCTGAGCGCCCGCATAGATGAGTCCGAACTTCTTGACATCGACTTCCTCGGAGAGGATGCAGGACGACATGTCAGCTACGAGCAGGTGATCACCGAAGTCAGGGAGCTCGTTGTAGTGAGTTCCGAATACGGTGTTGTTGTAGCAGATGTATACGTAGTCAACGTCGTCTCTGATGTCTTCCTTTGTTACCTTAGGAATGTATGTGTACTTATCCGCCTCGGATGAAGCAACGCATCTTGCATCACCGAACTTTGTGGCTTCTTCCCAAGCCTTCTTTCCCCACTGACCTGCTACGATGTAGTCAGCCTTGCCAGTGCCTGTCATCAGGTTGATAGGAACCATTGAGAACTGGAGCGTAGCTCCGCCCTGCAGGAACATTACATAATAATCATCAGGAATGTTCATGAGCTTGCGCAGATTAGCTTCCGCGTCATCAATGATCTTCTGGAACTCAGGGGATCTGTGGCTCATCTCCATTACGGACTCGCCTGTTCCCTCATAGTTCAGCATCTCTGCTGCACACTTTCTGAGTACCGGCTCCGGAAGAACGGATGGGCCAGCAGAAAAGTTAAATACGCGATATTCATCAGCCATTGGTCTATACCTCCGTAAAATTTAAATAAAGGGTTTTTATACCTGTTTCATTATACTTCACTTTTGTGAAGTATTACAGACGTTATTGTGATATCCGCTCCTTAATTAGAGAGCCGGACCTGCAGCTACAAGCGCCTTGCCTGCTGCGTTGGATGTGTACTTGTCGAAGTTCTTGATGAATCTGCCAGCGAGATCCTTTGCCTTCGCATCCCACTCTGCAGGATCAGCGTATGTATCTCTCGGATCGAGGATTCCAGGATCAACGCCAGGAAGCTCTGTAGGTACCTCGAAGTCGAAGTAAGGGATCTTCTTGGTAGGAGCCTTGAGTACGTCGCCGTTCAGGATGGCGTCGATGATTCCTCTTGTATCCTTGATGGAGATTCTCTTGCCTGTGCCGTTCCAGCCTGTGTTGACCAGATAAGCCTTAGCGCCGCTCTTCTCCATTCTCTTTACCAGTTCCTCTGCGTACTTTGTAGGATGCAGCTCGAGGAATGCCTGTCCGAAGCAAGCGGAGAATGTAGGTGTAGGCTCAGTGATGCCTCTCTCTGTTCCGGCGAGCTTTGCGGTGAATCCGCTGAGGAAGTAGTACTGTGTCTGCTCCGGTGTCAGGATCGATACTGGAGGCAGTACTCCGAACGCGTCAGCCGAAAGGAAGATAACATTGTCAGCCTGTGGGCCTGCGGACTTGCCGTTGACCTTCTTGGCGATGTTCTGGATGTGCTCGATAGGATACGATACACGTGTGTTCTCCGTAACGCTCTTGTCCGCAAAGTCGATCTTGCCGTCTGCATCGACAGTTACGTTCTCAAGGAGAGCGTCTCTCTTGATGGCGTTGTAGATATCAGGCTCTGACTCTTTGTCGAGGTTGATTACTTTAGCGTAGCAGCCGCCCTCGAAGTTGAATACGCCTTCGTCGTCCCAGCCGTGCTCGTCGTCTCCGATGAGGAGTCTCTTAGGGTCTGTCGAAAGAGTGGTCTTGCCTGTTCCGGAAAGTCCGAAGAAGATAGCGGTGTTTTTGCCCTCCATATCGGTATTGGCGGAGCAGTGCATGGAAGCGATGCCCTTCAGAGGGAGATAGTAGTTCATCATCGAGAACATGCCCTTCTTCATCTCGCCGCCGTACCATGTGTTGATGATGACCTGCTCACGGCTTGTGATGTTGAATGCCGCGCATGTCTCACTGTTGAGACCGAGCTCCTTGTAGTTTTCGATCTTTGCCTTGGAAGCGTTGAAGATAACGAAGTCAGGCTCAAAGTCCTCAAGCTCCTCATCTGTAGGGATGATGAACATGTTCTTTACGAAGTGTGCCTGCCATGCGACCTCCATGATGAAGCGGATAGCCATGCGTGTATCCTTGTTTGTTCCGCAGAATCCGTCTACTACGAAAAGCCTCTTATTGCAGAGCTCATCGATAGCGATCTTCTTGACCTCTGCCCATACTTCCTCCGACATCGGATGGTTGTCGTTCTTATAGCCTTCGGTCGTCCACCATACTGTGTCCTTGGAATTCTCATCCATGACGATGTATTTGTCCTTAGGCGAACGTCCGGTATAGATGCCGGTCATTACGTTGACTGCGTCCAGTTCAGTAAGAACTCCCTTGTCAAAGCCTTCAAGCTCAGGTTTCATTTCCTCTTCGAAAAGGAATTCGAACGATGGGTTGTAGACCAGTTCAGTAGTACCGGTGATCCCGTATTTAGTCAGATCAACTTTTGCCATTTAGATACCTCCTGTTGTTGTTTTATGGTTATCTTTTTGGTTTATCGTTTTGCTAAAAAATCCACTTTTTTGCCACTATAATATTATTCATTTTCTGTCAATGTTTCAACTTGTATTTGTCATATTACTTGCGCTCTCCGAGTTGATGAAAGCATGCCATGGTGTTATACTAATTGTGTATGGGCAGACGCTGAAAAACACGTCGACATGCTCTTAAAAACTATACCCTTTTGAAACAAACGGAGGACATAATGGATAAGTATTTCATCGGTACTCTTAACAACATTTCCCAGAAGGGTCTGTGCAGACTCACCGACAAGTTCGAGCTCACAGACGATGTCGATAAGGCAAACGGCATCATCGTAAGATCCTTCAAAATGCACGACATGGAGCTCTCTGACGACCTTCTCGCTATCGGAAGAGCCGGTGCAGGCGTAAACAACATCCCTCTCGACAAATGCAGCGAAAAAGGAATCGTCGTATTCAACGCTCCTGGCGCTAACTCCAACGCCGTAAAGGAACTCGCAGTTGCAGGAATGATCATGGGTGCCCGTAACATCTACGAAGGCATCGCATGGGGCCAGACACTCGAAGGCGACGTTGCGGCAAACGTTGAGAAAGGCAAGAAGCAGTTCGCCGGCACAGAGATCGCAGGCAAGACTCTCGGAGTCATCGGCCTCGGAGCCATCGGCGCAAAGATCGCCAACGCTGCTTACGCGCTCGGCATGAACGTAGTCGGCTATGAAGCGTTCACACCGCATCCTTGCCTGACAGCTCCTGTTGAGCTCAAGGACAGCACTGAAGAAATGGTTCCTGAGTGCGACTTCATCACAATCCACGTTCCTTCCCTGCCAACAACAAAGGGAATGGTCAACAAGGACCTCATCGCCAAGATGAAAGACGGAGTCATCTTCATGAACTATGCGAGACCTGACCTCATCGTAGTAGACGACGTAGTTGAGGCTCTCGAGTCCGGCAAGATGAGAAAGTACATGACAGACCTTCTCGAGCCTGAGTACATCGGCAAGAAGGGCATCGTTGCCACACCGCATCTCGGAGCTTCCACATCTGAAGCTGAAGAGAACTGCGCTATCATGGCTACAGATCAGCTCATGGACTATCTCGAAAACGGTAACATCGTCAACTCCGTAAACTTCCCGAGAGTAACTCTTGAGAAGAGCGGAGACGAGAGACACTGCTTCCTCGTAAAGTGCGAGAAGACAGCTGACGAAGTCAAGGAAAAGATGAAAGCGTTCTACGGCGACAAGCTCGCGGGAATCGCAGGCAACAAGAACAGAGCCAACGATTACGGATACTTCATCGTTGACGTAGCTAAGGGCACAGAGCCGTTCAGCTGCGACTGTGTGATCAAGACAAGAGTTCTGTAATCAATTCAACAAAAGAACGGACCGGGTCATACCGGTCCGTTTTTTATTGTCTTAAGCTACATGATGCTGTCCAACTTCTTTACCTGTCTGTCGTAAGTCAGCAGGCCGTTCGTCTCGTCCTCCACATCGGACAGCTGCGTGTAGATGGCAGCGCAGAGGCCTTTCTCTTTCAGAGGTTCTATCTCCTCTCTGTACAGCCTCTCTATATCCTGCTTCAACACATCTGTGCCGGAGCATTTTCTATAACCGTACTCCTTTGCTCCACCGTAATAGTGCCCATCTATCTTGCAGGCATAGCCGCCGAATTCACTCAGCACCATAGGCCTTTCGCCCGGCTTCATGTTGGCCTTCCTGAAGTACACATGATAGCTGTCAACATCGCTCTTGTTCTGCCAAAACCAGCCGGAAGTACTATCGATGAACCTCGACTTGTCGATTTCCCTCAGCCTGTAATACGCAGCGTCCGCGTCAAACTGTCCCCAGCCCTCATTGAAGATGGTCCAGTAGCAGATGGACGGATGGTTGTACAGAAGTCTTACCGTCTCATCCATTGAGTCAAGGAATATCCTGCGTCTCGAAAGATCGTTGTGAGCCTTCACGTCACTCAGCTTTGTCAGGCCTATGGTCGGAAGTATCGTATCTCTCAGGAACGAGTAGTCTGAGTTGTTCACCATGTCCTGGAAAATGACCATGCCGAGCCTGTCGCACTCATAATAGAAGATCTCAGGCTCTATCTTGATATGCTTTCTCAGTGTGTTGAAACCGAGAGATTTCATGGCCTTTATGTCCTCGGCGAACTTGTCCGGCGAAGACGGCGTATATATGCCGTCGTGCCAGTAACCTTGATCCAGAACGCCGTTGAAGAAATACGGCTCTCCGTTCAGACAGAGAAGAGGATGCCCGAGCCTCCACTCTATCGTCAGCGTGCGCAGCGCGAAATACGATTTAACGAAATCTTCCGGACTCTTTATGCTGAACTCATAAAGGAACGGATCTTCCGGGCTCCAGAGATGCGGATCATCCATATGGATGCGGACTGACGCGCATCTTACTCCTGCGTCGGACGAATCTACAAGAAAATACTCTTTCCCATCGAGTTCCAGAACGCCGGCAGTGATGCCGTATGCCGTGATTTCAGCAAAATCGGCTCCCGTATCGATTTTCAGGGAGGCAACATGCTCCTCAGGCACAGGTTCCAGCCATACGCTCTGCCAGATGCCGGACACGGGAGTATACCACATGCCGCCGTTATTCACTTTCTGCTTGCCCCACGGATATTTATGGTCCAGGCTGTCACGGGCTTCGACTATAAGGCTGTGAGAAAAGCCTTCATCTGTATTCCTTCCAGTGTCCTCCTCCTTGCTGGAGCTCAGGATATCAGTTATATCAATGCTGAAAGGCAGATAGCCTCCTTCATGTGAGCCCGCATACTTCCCGTCCACGTAGATCTTTGCGGTCTGATCGACTGCTCCGAAATGGACGATAATCTTCTTACCGTTCCATTCCTCAGGCACTTCAAACCTTCGCCCGTAAAGCATGATGTCATCAGCTTCAATGCGTTTTCTGACGCCCGACAGCCTGCTTTCAGGGCAGAACGGGACCCTTATGGAGCCGCTCTTTGACGGCATTCCCGGCTCACCCTCTTTTTTGGTGCTGAATGCCCATATGCCATCAAGGCTCAGCCAGTCATCTCTGACCAGCTGAGGCCTTGGATATACTTCAGTCCATTTATTTGACATATACCTATACCGACGCTGCGGCAGCGAGTACTATGGAGTAGAACTTCTCTTCAGCGCTGGATCCTCTTGACGTTAGTACGATAGGCGCCTTCGCTCCTACGATGATTCCTGCCATCATTCCGTTGCTGCTGACGGTCCAGGACTTTCCTACCATGTTTCCCGTTGCCATAGATGGCATGATCATCGCGTCGACCTCGCCCGCTACAGGGCTGTCGAACTTCTTGAACTCGGCGATCTCCTTGCTGAGAGCGATATCATAGGAGATAGGTCCTTCGACTGTGCAGCCTGTGATCTCTCCGTTCTGGTTCATCTCCTTGAGGGCCGCGGCGTCTACAGACTCCTGTGCCTTCTTGTTGAGGACCTCTGCTCCGCACATTACGCCTACCTTCGGATCTTCATATCCGAGAGCGTGCAGTACGTCGACAGCGTTGTTGATTATCTTTACCTTCTGCTCGAGATCAGGCTGGAGAAGCATTCCGCCGTCTGTCAGAACTACTACCTTATGATAGTTAGGGACCTGGAAGAGTCCTACGTGCGACATGATCTTTCCTACCTGCAGGCCTGTCTCTTTGTTTACTACCTGTCTCAGAAGATCAGCCGTCTGCATGCGCCCCTTCATCAGGAAGTCACCTTTGCCCTCGCGGATCAGCGCGACTGCCTTCTTGGCCGCCTCGATATCGTCATCTTCGTTGTAGATGGTGACATCGCCGAAGTCAAATCCGTGTTCTTTGCAGATGGCCTTGATCTCGTCTTCCTTGCCGACAAATACAGGCTCTACTATGCCCTCTTTGAACGCCTCATATACGGCGTCGAGTGAGTGCTCGTCATGAGCGCAGCAAAGAACGATTCTTTTCTTTACCGGGTTTGCCTTTACCAGTTCGGCCATCTCCTTGAAATTCTTTAACATTTTTTCCTCCCATTCGGTCAGTAAGTTATACGTGTTTGCTTATCTTTTCAGACATAACAATTTTAGCACAATTACGTGTCCGCTTAAATACAATTTGACCGTCTGCAGATTGAAAAGAGTGCCTTCTGATGGTACAATTTTCGTTGGTATAAAACGCAATATGCATAATGCTAGCGAGGTATGAACATGAAGTATTACGAAGATATAGTAATGAAAAGACACTCCTGCAGAGGTTTCGCTGACAAGAAGGTTGGCGATGACGTTCTTAACGAGCTTCTTACATATTATGAGGATGAAGAGAGCGATCTCGTCGATGAGATAGAGACCGAGCTGAAGTTCTATGTAGGCACAGTCTGGGATGAGCTCAAGAAGAGCGTTGGATACAACGGATTCTGCATCAAGGCTCCGGCTTACATGGTAATCTTCTCCGACGTCGCGGATCATTATCTGGAGAATGCCGGATACATCGCACAGGGTCTTACACTCAAGCTGACGGAGCTTGGCCTTGCCGCTTGCTGGCAGACCATCAACGATGCCGATGAGGCTAAGAAAGCTCTCGAGGAAGATACAGATAAGGTTGTTGCATGCGTCGTGGCCTTTGGCTACAGGGATCCGGACAATGACGAGAAGGCCGTTGACAAGAAGTCTCTCGACGATATGACAGATGGATTCAAATACGGTCAGGACATCGACACGGATCACTGGGGCGGTTCGATCGAGGATGCTCTCAGAGCCGTATGCCACTCGCAATCGTTCCAGAATCTGCAGCCGTACAAGATCATCGTGGATTATGACCAGATCTCGCTGATCGGGCTTCCGGATGACATGACGTCCGAGGCCGACAGACTGCTCAACTACGGCATCGTTATGTTCAACTTCTATTCAGTTTTGTGGGCTGTCAGGCCTACGACTCCAAGATGGAGCTTCGAGCCGGTAACAGACCGTGATCTCAAACTTCCAAAGGATGTTACATACGTTGCCAAGTGCAAGATATAAGTCAAATTGTAAGTCGGGTTCCAAGTCAGGATCATAATAATAAGACAATCAAAGACCGCAGCCGTTCCGTAGAACAGCTGCGGTTTTCTTTTCAGCAGGTTTCTTGACCGATCTGTTAACTGATAATTTACTATGCTTCTTCGCAGCTTATGACGAAGCGGAGCACGTACTCATCTTTTACCGGATATTTGAATTCGTCCTTTGTCTCCGGTCCGCAAATGCCCGTTCCTATGCCCTGCTGGAAGGCGGATACAGTCACATACGTGCCCGTGCGCTTCTCATCCTCACGATGCTTCATGCCAAGGAGTTCCCTGTCACTGTATGGCTTGATGCCAAGTTCATATGCCTTGCCCACGGCGCTGAACTTCACGGCGGTCTTTCCGTCACTGACGCTCGCCCACCTTGTGTCGAAGCGGCTGCCGCTCTCCTGAGGCTTGATGTTAGGCTCTGTCATGTCCCCTGCCTTGCAGGTGGTCTCTTCTATCGGGAACTGGTCCTTCATGTCGGCATAGGACTCTCCGCATCTGCCATAGTATTTCACATCGTCGAATCTCTCATCGAAGCGGAAGGCCTTTCCGAAGCGCGGGACGTTTCCCTTACCCTTTGTGCAGCGCAGCCTGCTGGTCACCAGCACGGCCTTGCCGCCATTGGCTGCCTCATAGGTGTCGGTGACCTCGAATTCGTTCTTTTTGCAGACGATCTTTGTCACTACAGTCATCCGTTTTTCAAGTATCTCCACAGAGACGATCTCGTTTCTCTGGTCAGCGTAGTCCCCGACACAGTTCTTTGTGCCAAAGAAGATGAAGTCGTTGTCCGTAGCCGCCCTGAAGAGTATCGTATAAGGCTCCGCAGGGGTTATCTCCATCCCTCCGACTCTGATCCTGACAAGACCTCCGGTCTCATCAAGCATGTCGGCTATGTTATACCTGCCCGCGTCAGCCGGTCTGCCCGCGATGTTCTCTTTCAGAACGATCTGCTCCCTTGCAGCCTCGGCTCCGGTCTTTCTATCTATGGTAGTGATCGTCAGGAGGCAGTCTTGGCCGGCCTCGTTAGCAGCCTTTATGTGGTCAGCCGTCGGTATCTTCACCCTCATCTTTTCAAGAGGATCGACCCAAGGGGTCAGCTTCTCCTCGCTGCCGTCGCTCCATTTGAGTCTGAGCTCATATCTCACGCCCGGAGTGAAAGCCTTTGTGTTGAAGATCTCAAAGTCATCTCCGCCGAGCCAGCTCACGCGTATAGGTCTGTAGATGAACTTGGCGATCCTGGCTCCCGTCGACGGTGTACGGTCCGGATAGAACATGCCGTCCACACAGAAGTTGCCGTCGTGTTCCCACTCACCGTGGTCACCGCCATAGGTATAGCTTCCGTCCTCATGCAGAACGGCGTGATCAACCATCTCCCATACACAGCCTCCGATGAGACTGTCATAGTTGTATATCTCCTTCCAGTAATCCTCCATGCCGCCCGGGCCAACGCCCATGGCATGAGCGTATTCACAGAGGAAGTACGGCCTGTCGCAGAGTTGCTTTATTTTATATTTCTTCTCGCCTATCTCATGCACACGCTCCGAAGGCGGATACATCTCGCTGGCCACATCGTAGGCCTTGCGTTTTGTGTGTATCGCGCTCTCGTAGTGTACAGGAAGAAGCGAGTGGTTTTTCAGATACTCGTATTCCTTGTCTGTATTGTGCGTGCCGCCCGCCTCATTGCCGAGACTCCACATGACGATGGACGGATGCATCTTGTCTCTCTGATACATCCTGGCTGCGCGGTCGACGTAATGCGCCTCCCACTTCGGATCGTCGCTTATGCGGTTATAGCTTGGCGGCAGCTTATGTATGTATGTTCCGTGGGTCTCGATGTCCGCCTCATCCACGACATAGATGCCAAGCTCATCACAGAGCTCAAGCAGATACGGGTCCGGGGGATAGTGTGAGGTCCTCACGGTATCGATGTTGTACTCCTTGCAGAGTTTCATGTCGCGCTCAATGTCTTCAGGCGACATGGTGTAGCCGTTCCTCGGATCTGTGTCGTGGTGGTTCACGCCATGGAACTTGATAAGGCTTCCGTTCACGTAGAACTTGTCGCCCTTTATCTCCACGCTCCTGAAGCCCACTTTTTCCTTTACACAGCTTCCCGGGATCTCGTAATAGACGTTATACAGAGTTGGACTTTCATCGTTCCACTCGTCCGGATGGAGGTTCCTGAAAGTGAACTCAGCTCTCTTTGCTTCCGACTTTATCGTCTTGCTCTGCTTTATGCCGGGACCCTCAAGAGTGAAAGTGACCTCCCCATCTTCAAGGAGATCGGCCCTCGCTGTTCCGAACCAGGTCTGTCCCACATTTCTTGTTATGAAGTCCACGTCTTCAAACTCGTTGCCTTCGGAGATTCTCAGAAGCACGTCGCGGAAGATGCCGTTATTGCGGAACATGTCCTGGTCTTCAAGGTATGAACCGTTGCACCATCTGTGCACGACCACCAGTAGCTCATTGTTCCAGTCGTGAAGATACGGCGTCACGTCGAACTCCGCCGTGTTGTGAGAGCCTTCGGTATATCCCACATAATGGCCGTTCAGATAAACATCGGCGCAGGATGCGACTCCAAGGAACGAAACAACGTAGCGCCTGTATGGAGCGTCCGGTCCGTCTGTCTTGAAGAATGTCCGGTAGACGCCGACGAAGTTGTACTCATTGCCCGGGTCCTTCCATCTCGGTCCCAGGCCATAGTCGGCGCCCTGAATGCTGAAGACTTTGCCCACCTTATCTGTTTCCGGGATCTTCGGAGGATCATACGGAAACTGGTATCTTAAGTTTACATAGAAAGGCTTATCGTAGCCCCTGAACTGCCAGCACGATGGAACGTCTATCTTGTCCCAGCTGCCGTTATCCGTATCCAGTATGTCCGGCAGATTTGACGGATTGGCATAAAAACGGAAGTCCCAGTCTCCGTTCAGGCAAAGCACCTTAGGCGATGAATACCTCTTGTCCCTTCCCTTGACTTCGTCTGCGGACTTCCTGTCCGGATACGGAATGAAATAGCTCCTCGGAGCCAGCTTGTTGTCCTCAAATACGTTGAAATCGCAGTAATTCGTCTTGTTGAGATAGTATCTCATTTTGTATAAGCTCCTTGTTATTTCAGTACGCTCGCAAGAGCCTTCATCATCACGTTGACGTCTATAGGCTTGGCTATATGGGCCTGCATGCCTGCCTCAAATGCAGCCTCTTCATCCTCCTTGAACGCGTTGGCTGTCATGGCAAGGATAGGAATGTTCGCGTGCGCAGGTTCGCGCATGGCGCGTATCGCTCTCGTTGCTTCATAGCCGTCCATCTCAGGCATCTGGATGTCCATGAGTATCGCGTCATAGTAGCCCGGCTCGGACGCCGCGACCATGTCGACTGCTATCTTTCCGTTCTCAGCTGTCTCTACCATGAATCCGGCCTGAGTGAGTATCATGTTGGCTATCTCCATGTTGATATGGTTGTCCTCGACAAGCAGCAGTCTCTTTGTGCTGAAGTCGACCTCAGATGTCGTATCTGCGTTGTCGGCAGCTGAACCTTCACGCAGCCTTTCTGCTTCCGGCACGTCCTTTTCTTCCGCAAGCTTGAATCTCAGGCGGATGACCATCTCAGTACCGCTGCCCGGAGCAGTCATTACCTCTATGGTTCCTCCCATGAGGTCCACTATGCTCTTGGTGATCGAAAGACCAAGGCCCGTTCCCTCTATGCCGCTTACTGTCGAAGTGCGCTCACGCTCGAATGCGTTGAACATCCTCTCGGCGAACTCCCTTGACATTCCTATGCCGGTATCCTGCACGCGGATCTCGTATATGCCGTATCCGTTTTCGCTCGTGCCGGATTCCCAGATGGATGCCGTGACAGAGCCTCCCTCCGGCGTGAACTTATACGCGTTGCTCAGAAGGTTCAGGAGCACGCGATTGAGGTTCTTTCTGTCGCACCATACGTAGCGGTCCTCTATCTGCGAAGTGTGTACGCTGAAGTCTATGCCCTTTTCCTTCATCTGCTCATGGAACAGGTCCTTCATGCCCTCGAATACCATGCAGAGATCGACCGGAACGAATTCCAGCTCTATCTTTCCGCTCTCTATGCGGCTCATCTCGAGTATGTCATTGATCAGAGCCAGCAGGTGCTGACTTGAATTTTCTATCTTATCGAGGTATTCGCGCACCTCACCGGAGGACTCCTCTTTTCTGGCGAGGTTGGTGTATCCGATTATGGCGTTCATAGGCGTGCGGATGTCATGTGACATGTTGAACAGGAACTGGCTCTTGGCCAGACTGCTCTCCACCGCGTGTATCTTCTCGCGCTCCGCCTCCGCGTGCTTTTCCCTTACGAGGTTCTGCACATAAAGCATTACCGCGAGGCCCGCGAAGACTATAAGCAGAAGTATGACTCCATCCCACACGATCAGATGCCTTACCTGATCTGTATCAGATGCCGTTATGAGCCTCTTTGCAAGCCACAGCAGAGCTGAATACAGAAGCAGCGCAAAGAGCACTATTCCCGACGTGGACAGGCCGCTGTACTCGGTCAGGGTGCTTCTGGTCACGGTCCTCCAGTAGAACATGAATCCCAGCAGACACCAGAGCGAGAGCAGCAGATTCGCTTCGCTTCCCATCGCTTCCATAGCCGTGAGACGCGGGACCATCTGCACTATAACGAAGATCACCGAGATCAGGGCTCCTATGATGCCGGTCATCACGACCCTTCTGTTGCCCTCTGTTTTCGCTATCTTGTACGCGGCTGCGGAAGTGTATCCGAAACCGACGATAGCGCCGAAAGATGTAAGGTCAACGAACCAGTTAAGGGTGTTCCGTCCGAAGATCGACAGTATTATGGCTAGTATCATGATGAACACGATGCTTACTGAGGTCTTATTGAATTTTTCGGAAAGTATGCGGTCTTCCGCCATTGTCGACAGTACGCGTGTAGTAGCGCGGTAGCCTCCTATGATGCCTGTCATGATAGCGGAAACAGCTGTAATGACCATTACAGCAAGGCCTGCTGTGCCCATGTATGTCCTTGCGGCAAAGAATGTCGGTACCGATTCGACGCCCTTGAGCTGATCGAGTCCGCCTATGTACTCCTGCCACGAGCCGAAGCCGTCAGGTACCGCGGACACACTGATAACAGCCATCACTGAGTACGCGATGGTTGCCATGACTATGGATGCCACTATGATCTTTCCGGATCTTCTTATCGGGAAGTCAAAGTGCGCCGTATCGAATGAAGTGATCTCAAAGCCCACGAATGCCCATGGTGCCAGGAACACTATGCTGAATATGGCATACGCGTGATTCAGATCGCGTGTCCCGAAAGACGCTATGGCTCCGCTCGTTATAGCGTGTGGGGCGCAGAGTACGCCGGTTATCACGACACCGCCAAAGAGCATTATCGCGAACAGCGTATGCAGACGCTGCAGTATGGCCTTGGCGGCTATGAAAAGTATCCCGACCAGCGCCAGCACCAGTACCGAAGCCAGTGTTTCCTTAAGGTAAACGGTGTTTCCGGCAACTACGTATCTCGCGCCTGTATGAGCACGCTCGCCAAGCATTGTTCTCAGTACAAAGAACAGCGCCGTGCCGTTCAGGAACACTATGGTCAGGTACGAAAGGCAAAGGAACCACGAGCTGATAAAGGCATGGTCCCTGCCGAACGCTTCCTTGGTATAAGTGTAGATACCGCCGGTCATGGAAGTCCTTCCCATGAGATATGTCAGGTTTCCGGCTACCACCAGCATGATTATCATGCCGATAAACATGGCTATCACCGTACCAAGAGGACCTGCCACAGGCAGGAAAGTCGTTCCCGGCATGGCAAATACGCCCCAGCCTACCATGCAGCCTAAGGCCATTGCCCATACATCAAGAGGTGAAAGATATCTGTCGAGAGGTTTGTTTATATCTCTTTTCTGCCTTTCCATTCCTGCGGTCCCTTAGTCTTTTATCAGGCTCTCGAGAGTCTCGTAGAGCGATTCAGGCTGTACCGGTTTTGAGAGATGCGCGTCGAGTCCGGCCTGCAGACTGCGCTGTACGTCTTCATCGAACGCGTTCGCTGTAAGAGCGATGATAGGGATCTCCTTCGCGTCCGGTCTTTCCATGGCGCGGATTCTGCGTGTGGCTTCAAGGCCGTCCATCTCAGGCATCCTCATATCCATCAGGATGGCATCGTAGTGGCCCGGCTCGCTTGCCTCAAACTTTTCTACGGCTATCTTTCCGTTTACCGCCAGATCAGCATCCATACCGCGCGCGGCCAGTACCATCATCATGATCTCGGCATTGATCTCGACATCTTCTGCCAGCAGTATGTGGCGGCCTTCCAGATCTACCTTGATCTTATCGGCGGTGATGATGCCCTTGGCATGCATCGCGCTCTTGAACTCCTCCATTACGCTGTTAGCGAACAGCGGCTTAGGCAGGAAGCTGTCGACTCCGGCCGCAAGCGCTTCATCCGCCACATCATCCCAGCGATAAGCTGTCAGAATGATGATCGCAGACTCGTGGCCTATTATCTCGCGCATCCTGCGCGTCGTTTCTATGCCGTCCATGCCAGGCATCTTCCAGTCGACCAGTATCAGGTTGTACGGATCGCGCCTTGCGTGGCGGAGCTGAGTCTTTTCGATGGCTTCAGGGCCTGACATCGCTATCTCGGAAGCGATGCCGGCTTTCTCAAGTATCAGCTTGGCATGTTCGCAGGCAACAGGATCGTCATCGACCACCAGGACCGTCATATCTTCCGGTCTGATATCTTTTCCTGTCCCTGCGTCTTCATGTTCTGCGGCATTCATGAGCGTCACTGTGACATAGAACGTGGTCCCTTTGCCCTTTTCACTCTCGACTTCTATGTGCCCGTTCATCATCTCAACGATGCTCTTGGTGATGGCCATGCCGAGTCCGGAGCTTCCGTACTTGTTGGTCATGGACGAGTCTTCCTGAGTGAATGTGTCAAAGAGCTTAGGCAGGTATTCCTTGCTCATTCCTATGCCCGTGTCGGCTATGGTGAAGCGCAGAGCCGATTTGTTCTCATACTTGGCGGTCCTTTCGACCGTCAGATCGACCTTGCCGCCTTCCGGTGTGAATTTAACGGCGTTGCCCAGGATATTGATCAGCACCTGGCGCAGCTTCATTTTGTCGCCCACATAGTAGTGGTCTACTTCGCCGTTGATATGGCACTGATATTCCAGACCCTTGTCCGCGCACTGTCCGCTGAACATGGTATTTACCATCTCGAGCAGCTCTGAGAACGCGAACTCCTCGTTCTTTATTACCATGCGTCCGGACTCTATGCGTGACATGTCCAGTATGTCGTTTATGAGGTGCAGCAGATGCTCTGCCGAAGCCCCTATCTTTTCGAGATATTCCTTTGTCTTATCCGGTGTTTCCGGATCGTTGAGCGCTATGTTGTCAAGACCGATAATGGCGTTCATCGGCGTTCTGATCTCATGGCTCATGCTTGAGAGGAAGGCCGTCTTGGCTTTGTTGGCCTCCTCGGCGGACTTAAGAGCGTCTGTCAGAGCCTGCCTTGTTTCAAGCTCGTTCTTCGTCTCATCATCGATGTCAACGAAGCATGCTCCGACCTTGCGCACTGCGTGGTCTTTTTCTTCTTCCTCTTCTTCTACGCCGGCAAACTTAACGGACTCCCATGTCTGCTTGCCGTCCACCTCTATCATGTAGCGGTAAGAGATGACCGGATGATCCTTCAGGGCCTCCCTTACATTTTCTATCTGTACGAACTCCAGGAAAGGCTCTCTGTACTCTTCCATGATGTAGTGATTGCAGTATGACGTGACGGCATTGAGGTAGTTGAACTCATCGCCCTCCTTGAACCCCGGCAGATCGGTACGGGCCTGGTAGCATACGCCCTCATTTTTGTCGAGGTCAACGTAGTATACGCTCCGGTAGTCAGACGACAGTGATTTGATCATGACATCCTGCTGTTCGCTCTGCTGTTTCTGTGCCAGCAGCTCTCCCTGCAGCTCGAGACGGTGCTCCATCTCTTCCTGCCTTACTCTGGCTTCTGCCTCCGAAGCCTCGTGATCAGCCAGGATCTTTGCGTTCTTTCGGTTCTGGCGGATGATGAACATGAACATCAGCAGCAGGGCAAGTATCGTTAACAGCGACTGGATGGTGCTTCTTATGAGCGTGCCTTTTGTGATATCGCTGATCTGGTCTCCTATGAACGACTCTCTTACCAGATATGTCAGCAGCCAGTCAGTGTTCTCTACAGGTACATAGGTCAGAGTCTCTTCCGTATCGTTATATGTGAATGACACCTCGCCTTCTTTGCAGTTTGCGAAGTCGTCTTTTACCTTGTCAAGAGTATAGCCGCCTTCGAATTCCGCGTGCTCCAGAGCAACGAGCAGATTGTCTTCTGTCGCGAATCCTCCCAGTACCGCATTGCTCAGCGGGTAGCCGCTGCTGGTGTACAGGTTGCAGAATGTCGCGTTGTCTTCACTCGACTCCATGGATACGCCGTGGAGCATCTGTTCCATATCCATCTCCATGAAACAGACCACCAGCTTATCGCCAAGGTGATCCTTAGGCTCGATAGGAACGGCGATGACTACCTTTTTCTCTTCGCTGTTCAGGTTGAGGATGGAGATATCCGGCCCGGTCATATTTTTGTAATCAAATGAGTAGTTGTTTATCTCATCATCCGACTGGCCGGTAGCCTTGTATATCGTACCGCTCTCTCCTACGAACGCGAACTTGTCCAGGTGATACAGAGCCTTCATTCTCGCCTGATATGCCTGACGGTTTTCTTCGGTCGCGAGATCCTCATCGGTCATGAGTCCGACCGCGATCTCTATGGTCTCTATCCTGTTGTCAAGATTGGCTTCAACGACCTGCTCGCGCCTGCCGGCAAGCTCATCCAGGTACAGCAAACTGACCTTTCTTATGGCCCTTTCGGTGTCCAGTCTGGCGGCGTGGCTCATATATATAGTTCCTGCGACAAGAAGAAGCAGTATTATCGCCACACCTGTAGCTACTATGGTTCGTATTGGTTTTCTGCTTTTATCCATTCTTCCTGGCCTCCTGCAGCGAGCTGCCTATAAAGGTTTCAAGTGTATCGAAGAGCGCATCCGGTTCTACCGGCTTTGACAGGTGGGCATTGAGTCCCGCCTGCATGCTGCGCTGGACGTCTTCGTCAAACGCGTTCGCGGTCAGTGCGATTACCGGGATGGTCCTTGCGTCAGGCTTTCCTGAGGCGCGTATGGCTCTGGTGGCTTCGAGTCCGTCCATCACAGGCATCCTCATGTCCATCAGGATCGCGTCATAATAGCCCGGTTCAGCTGCCATGAACATGTCCACGGCGATCTGTCCGTTTTCCGCGTGTTCTACGTTCATCTCGCGCATGCCAAGCACCATCATCATGATCTCGGCATTTATCATAACGTCCTCGGCAAGGAGTATCCTGCGTCCCTTCAGGTCTGTCTCCTGCCTGTGGATCGCCTCGTTCTTCTTGCGGAAGGCTTCTCTGAACTCATCCATTACACTTTCCGCAAAGAGAGGCTTAGGGACAAAGGTGTCCACTCCGGCTGATCTTGCCTCATCAGCGACATCGCTCCAGTCATATGATGTGAGTATGATGATGGCCGACTCATGGCCTATGACGTTACGGATCCTGCGTGTTGTCTCTATTCCGTCCAGTCCCGGCATCTTCCAGTCTACGAGTATGAGGTTGTAAGGTTCACGCCTTGCGTGGCGCACCTTAACCATTTCCAATCCGTCTTCTCCCGATGTGACGGTGTCGCAGCTTACTCCTACCTTTCCGAGTATGACTTTTGCGTGCTCGCAGGCGACCGGATCGTCATCGATGACCAGTACTGACATCTCGCGCGGCATCAGATCGCTTTCATCTTCGGTGCCATGATCTGACTCTCTGAGCGGGATGGTCACGGTGAACGTCGAGCCCACTCCCTTTTCGCTTTCGACCTCTATCCGTCCGTTCATGAGCTCTACAAAGCTCTTGGTGATAGGCATGCCAAGACCGGTGCTGCCGAATTTGTTCGCTGAATGTGCGTCTTCCTGGCTGAATGTATCGAAGAGCTTAGGCAGAAATTCCTTGCTCATGCCTATGCCGGTGTCTTTCATGATGAAGCGGAACGTAACGTTGCCGCCCATGCGGCTCATTTCTTCTACAGTGAGCGAGACCTTGCCGCCGTCATGTGTGAATTTTACTGAGTTGCCCAGTATGTTCACCAGTATCTGCCGCAGCTTCATGTCATCGCCGAAGTACCAGCCGTCTATCTTGCCGTTTACCTTGAAATCGTAGGTCAGGTCCTGGTCACGGCACTGTCCGCCTATCATGGTATTGACTTGCTCAAGCAGCTTGACCAGTGAGAACTCCTCCGGATTGACGGTCATGCGTCCCGATTCTATCCTCGACATGTCGAGTATGTCGTTGATTATACTCAGCAGGTGCTGGGCCGATGTGCCGATCTTGTTGAGCTGGTCTCTCGTCACATCAGGCAGGTCCGGATTGTTGAGAGCTATGTTGTTGAGGCCGATGATGGCGTTCATCGGCGTCCTTATCTCATGGCTCATGTTTGACAGGAACGCTGTCTTGGCCTTGTTTGCCTGCTCAGCGTCTGACAGGGCCTCCTTCAGAGCGCGGTTTCTTTCGATAGACTCGCGCATTTCCTTATCTATGACAGTGAATCCTACGCCCACAGCGTGAACTATGTTGTCATCCCTGTCTGCCGGATGACGCACTCCGGCCATCCTCAGCATCTCGTAGTATTCGGAATCGCCCTGTCTTGCCAGATACCTGTAGGCGATTATGTTTTCTGTGGAGAGCGCAAGGCGGATGTTGTCAGGCTCAATGAATTCCATGAAGCCATCCTTGTATTCATCGTCGACATATCTGTCGCAGTATATCCTGAATTGCTCAAGGAACGGGAAGTGGACCCCCTCAGGCTTCTGCCATGGATCGTCCGGGTCCGTGCGGTAGCAGACAGCGTCGTCAGCATCCAGATCGACGTGATATACGCTGCGGTAGTCTGATGCCATCGCGGTGATCATGCTGTCGAGTTCCGCTCTCTTTTTCTCCTGTTCGAGCAGTCTCTCCTGCAGCGCAAGCTGGTGCTCAAGGTCTGCCTGTTTTGCACGTGCTTCCGCCTGCTCCGCTTCTCTCAGGGCTCTCTGTATCTCCTGTCCCTGGCGCACGTCTGCGTCAACATCCTTGAATCCGCAGACGACTCCCATCTTTCCTCCCGGCATCTTCACCTTGGTGAATTCGATACGGAAGTACTTTTCGCTGCCGTCTTTCATTGTACGCAGATAATTCTCGTTGAACTGATGCTGCTCGTTCAGCTTTTTTACGATCAGCCTGAGATCAAGCTCTTCTCTCATGCGCTCGCGGTCGCTTTCTGCCACTGCCGCGTCGATGTAATATTCCTTGGCCTGAGAGTAATTCATTGTGCTCAAAGCATCGCGCAGAGCTTCAGCTTCATCAGCTTCTCCGGCGATATCTCCGCGGTAAAGAGAGAATTCTTCGGTTTCTACGTCATTGATCAGCCACACCGTATGATAGGATTCGCTGAGCGCGTTGATTACAGCCTGCCTGATTGCCATGTCGGTCTCTAAACGCTCTTTTTTCTCGGTTATGTCTGAAATGAATACGTAGTAGATGCCTCCGTATTCTTTAGTGTCTGTATAATGACCGTAATCATCCACCCAGCGTATCGCTCCATCCTTTCTGATGATGCGGTACTCTACGTAATCCATATTGCCGGTGTTGGTCCCTATCTGCTCATCAATGGATGATGAGATGACATCGTAATCATCCGGATACACCATCCCCTTGAATGTATACCCGGTAAGAGCCTTGAATTCATCGAGGTCCGCGCAGCCGTATATTTCCATGGCCGCACGGTTCACATAAAGCAGCTCTTCGTCCCCTGATGCCTTGTAGATAAAGAATCCTCCGGGCATGTGACGCCCGATTTCTTCTACAACGGCAAGCGTATTCGCGTTTAGCTCAAAACGTTCTCCAAACATTGTCCACCCTCTCGTTTTGCTCGCATAAACATTCAAAATATTATACCATAATCTGCCCCTTCAGATAAATCATCAGGGGGGCATTCAAACGTAATGAGATGCAAAAAAGAACCGTTCTTCCGAACGGTTCTTATATGGCGGAGAGAGGGGGATTTGAAC